>JAEWRL010000115.1 GCA_023398955.1 Pseudomonadota bacterium | reverse complement strand
TGCGCACGATGCTCGCCAGCTTCATGCAGAAGCTGACGCCTGACGGCTGACACCTGATAGCCTGCCCTCCGGTTGCATTTGGCGTTGCCAGTTCCCCTGTTTGGTTCCGGCTCCGCCGGGTTAGGTTGGAATGGCGCGCGGCCGGCTGCAGCAGAGTCGGGGGCGCTGTCGCCGAGGAAGCGTCTACTGGCTGTCAGGCCGGGGTGAGGTGACCTTAGGTTTCCGCCCCTCGCGGAGGCGCTCTTTGGCCCAAGCGCCCGCGGCCGGGATAGCGAGCCGTTTCGCCACGGCGTTGCCAGCGCGGAAGCTGCGCGGATATGGTGGTATCTCGGTTGACGGTCACTGACCGAGGGTTAAGTGCTACCTTGCGCTGTGCTCGCGGCAGGCTGCGAGATTCATCACGACGGCGTGACGATATGGCTGAACCAGAACATCTGCCCGGGTGCCTCAGCCTCGACTTCGTCGAGGACCTCTACGCCAACTTCCTAGCGAATCCCGAGAGCGTCTCGCCAGAATGGCGGGAGTACTTCCGGTCCGTGCAGGCGCAATCCGGGAACGGATACGGCTCGCAGCTCGGGCCGAGCTTCACGCCACCGCGGCTGTTCGACGCGGGGCCGGCGTTGCGCCCGAGCGGCGCCTTACGTGCGGGATCTCCACCGCCAACGGCTCAGTCTGTCAGGGAGGTGGCCGGCATCTCGGACGAAGCTGTTCGGCAGGATCGCGTGGATCAGCTCGTCAGGGCTTACCGGGTCAGGGGTCATATGGTCGCCCAGCTCGATCCCTTGGGATTGCCGCGGGCGCCGCAGCCCGAGCTGGAGCCCGAGTTCTACGACCTTTACGAAGGAGACCTCGACCGCAAGTTCTCGGCCCGCACCATCGCTGGGGCGGAGGTGCTGACGCTCAGGCAGATCCTGACGCGCCTACGTGAGACATACTGTCAATCCATCGGCGTGCAGTACATGCACATCGACGATCTCGGCGTCAAGAACTGGATCCAAGATCGCCTCGAGAATCCATCATTTCGCGTGAGGCTCAGCAGGGACAAGCAGTTGCGCATCCTGACAAAGCTGACCGACGCTGTGATATTCGAGGAGTTCGTTCAGAAGAAATTCTTAGGAGCAAAGAGCTTTTCCCTAGAAGGTTCCGAGAGCCTCATCCCGCTCCTCGCCTTCGCCATCGAGCGGGCGTCCGACTATGGTGTTGATGAGATAGTTCTAGGTATGGCACACCGGGGGCGGTTGAATGTTCTCGCTAACATCATGGGTAAGGGAGCGCGAGAGATATTCCGGGAGTTCGAAGATTCCGACCCGGAGCTTTATATTGGCAGCGGTGATGTGAAGTACCATTTGGGATATAGCTCGAACTTTGCGACGGCCAGTGGTCGCAATGTTCACCTCTCGTTGTGCTTCAATCCAAGTCACCTGGAGTTCGTCAATCCCGTCGCGTTGGGCCGCACCCGCGCCAAGCAGGACCTGGGCGCTGATGTGGAGCGTCGTCGCAAGTTGACGCTGTTGATTCACGGTGACGCTGCCTTCGCCGGAGAGGGCATCATCCAGGAGACGCTGAACCTCAGCGAGCTCGGTGCGTACCGCATTGGCGGAGCCATCCACGTGGTCGTAAATAACCAGATCGGGTTCACGACACCGCCGGAGCAGGGGCGATCGAGCACTTACGCGACAGACGTCGCCAAGATGCTCCAGATCCCCATCTTCCACGTCAATGGCGAAGACCCGGAGGCGGTCGCCAGGGTCATCATCTTCGCAATGGACTTTCGCGAGACCTTTCAGCGTGACGTCGTCATCGACATGTACGGCTATCGGCGCCACGGGCACAACGAGGGAGACGAGCCAGCCTTCACCCAGCCGCTGATGTATGCCGCCATCGGAGCCCGTTCTAGCGTGCGGGACGGCTATCTCGCCCATCTGCTTCGCCTTGGTGGCGTCACGCGTGAGGAGGCGGACCAAATCGCCGTCGAACGCCGTGCCTCGCTAGACCGAGAGCTGACGGAGGCGCGCCGCAAGGACTTCGTGAGACTGCCAGACTGGCTCGGTGGGCACTGGCAAGGCTACCACGGGGGGGCCGAGGCGGAGGTGCCTGAGGTGGATACGGCGGTCTGCGCGGACCGGTTGCGCGACCTCCAGCTGCGGTTGACCGAGCTCCCACCGGGGTTTCATCCGCACAAGAAGGTCGAGCGACTTCTTCAGGTCCGCCGAGAAATGGCGACGGGGGAGCGTCCACTGGACTGGGGCGCAGCCGAGCATCTCGCATTTGCCTCGCTCGTGACCGATGGCATGCGCGTGCGTATGACGGGCCAGGACAGCGAGCGTGGTACCTTCAGCCAACGGCACGCTGTTTTGCATGACGTCGAGCAGGGGCGTGCTTACGTACCACTCCAGAACCTGTCGACGAATCAGGCCGCCTGTGAGATCGCGAACAGCCCGCTCAGTGAAGCCGCGGTGGTGGGGTTTGAATATGGGTACAGCTTGGATACACCGAACGGACTTATACTCTGGGAGGCTCAGTTCGGGGACTTCGTCAATGCCGCCCAGGTGATCATCGACCAGTTCCTTGTCAGCGCCGAGGACAAGTGGAAGCGCCTCAGTGGACTAGTGTTACTGCTGCCGCACGGCTTCGAGGGCATGGGGCCGGAGCACTCAAGCGCCCGCATGGAGAGATTCCTGATGCTGGCTGCCGAAGAGAACATCCAGCTGGCACAACCGACGACGCCCGCACAGTATTTTCACCTGCTTCGGCGGCAGGTGCTGCGCCGCTGGAGGAAGCCGCTGATCGTCTTCACCCCTAAGAGCCTGTTGCGGCACCCGCTCGCGACGAGCAGCATTGACGAGTGTGCTCGTGGGTGCTTTCGCCGCGTGATCGGGGACGTAGAGCTTGATTCGCAGGAGCTCTCCGCAGCGCGTCGCGTCCTGCTGTGTACGGGGAAGATCTACTATACGCTCGAACAGCGGCGCAAAGAGCTAGGTCTCCGGGACGTGGCGATACTGCGTATCGAGCAGTTGTATCCCTTGCCCGATGCTTATCTCGTTTCGGCGCTGGAGCCTTTCGAGAGCGGCACGGCGGTGGTGTGGGTTCAGGACGAACCGGAGAACATGGGGGCGTGGCGTCACTTGCGAGCCCGGTTTGGCCCGCAGTTGCTCTCGCGGTTTCCCTTTTCGTGTATTTCCAGATCGGAATCCGCAAGCCCGGCGACCGGTTCAGCGAACAGTCATCGCATTGAACAGGACGAAATACTAATGAGAGCCTTTGATGGCTCTGAGTAGAGCGGGCAGAGGCGCCTTGTTGCAAGGCCATATAGGAGCATGGGTATGGCGGTTGAACTGAAAATCCCCGCGGTCGGAGAGTCGGTGACCGAGGTCGAGCTGGGGGAGTGGCTCAAAGACGTTGGGGATCGTGTGCGGCAGGACGAGCCGGTCGCCATGATCGAAACGGACAAGGTTACTGTCGAGGTTTCTGCCCCGGTGAACGGTACTATCTCCGAAATCCGCGTCCGGAAGGGAGCTAGCGCCAGCGTTGGTGATGTCATTGGACTCATCGAGCCCGGCGAGCAGCCGGCAGTGCCGGAGGGCGCGGCCGAGCAACGCCCTGGAGCCGAGCCTGGTTCGGACGCTTCGTCCTCACGGTCGGATGCTGACGTGGGAGCAGGCGAGACGCCCAGGGCGGCTCAGGCAACGCGGGATGCGGCTGCGCCGGATGCTGCCACGCAGCCTCAACCCAGGCGGGCACCGCAGGCGGGCAGTGGCACCCCGACGCAGCACGGGCGTGCCGCGCCGGCTGACAGCGGCACCTCGACCGGAGACGCGCGGGAATCCAGCGGCGCAGAGTCCCGCGTTATGCCTGCTGCGAAACGCGTCCTTCATGAAACGGGCGTTGCCGTCTCCGAAGTCACCGGAACGGGCCCAGGAGGGCGGATTCTCAAAGAGGATGTCCACGCGGCAGCCGAAGGGAGGGCTGGAGGAGCTCCGCCAGCAGGCGATGACAAGGGACCTGCAGGACCGAGCGCGGTCGGCCCAGCCCCCAGTAAGGATGATGCCGGCCCCCAGGTGAACGCCCGGGAAGAGGAAGTGCTTCCGATGAGCCCGTTTAGGCGGCGCATCGCGGAGAGACTCGTCGCGGCACAGCAAACGGCGGCTCTGCTCACAACCTTCAATGAAGTAGACATGTCTGCGGTCATGGAGCTGCGCAAGGTGCATCAGGAGCAGTTTCAGAAGAAATATGGGGTGAAGCTTGGCTTCATGTCGTTCTTCGTCAAGGCGGCGGTCGAAGCGTTGAAGGAGAGCCCCGCTGTCAATGCGATGATCCGTGGGAATGATGTCGTATATAGGAACTACTACGATATCGGTGTCGCGGTGGGTGGTGGCAAGGGACTGGTGGTGCCGGTGATTCGAAGCGCCGAGAGGCTCGGCTTCGCGGAGGTGGAGCAGACCATCGCCGATTTCGCCGCGCGAGCCAAGCGTAACGACCTGCGGCTCGATGAGCTCCAAGGAGGAACCTTCACGATCAGTAATGGAGGCGTTTATGGGTCTCTCCTCTCTACTCCCATCGTCAATCCCCCGCAGAGCGGAATTCTTGGTCTGCATGCGATTCAGGAGCGTCCAGTCGCTCTCGAGGGAAGCGTGGTGATCCGTCCTATGATGTATGTGGCGCTCACCTACGATCATCGTCTCGTGGACGGCCGCGAAGCGGTGACCTTCCTCGGGCGAATCAAGGATTGCGTCGAACGGCCTACCCGCATTCTCCTGGAAATATGACAAAGAAACCCGAGGCAGTGACTCTCGCCGACTTGAAGCGATCATGGATCAGGGCGAGGCGGAGCGTGACGTGAGCGAGAAGTACGACCTGATAGTGGTAGGCGCCGGCCCAGGGGGCTATGTTGCTGCGATTCGAGCGGCACAGCTCGGAATGCGTGTTGCGTGCGTCGACAAGGAGGATGCACCCGGAGGAACGTGCTTGCGCGTGGGATGCATACCGAGCAAAGCCCTGCTGGAAGCGAGTGAACACTACAAGCAGG
This sequence comes from Pseudomonadota bacterium, assembly GCA_023398955.1. GTDB lineage: Bacteria > Myxococcota_A > Polyangia > Polyangiales > Polyangiaceae > JAEWRL01. Next base: position 44,250 of record JAEWRL010000115.1, on the reverse strand, counting down.
CGCGCTCGGGCCTGGAGCGGTTTGGGGTGCGCGCGGAGAATGTGAGCCTGGATCTGCCTGGGATGCTCGCTCACAAGGACTCGGTAGTGCGCGCGCTAACCCAAGGGGTGGCGCATCTGCTAAAGAAGAAGGGCGTTGCTCGCTACCGCGGGCACGCGCGGTTCGCGGCGCCAGGGCGTCTCGTCGTAGAAGGTACGGAGGGGCCCACGGAGCTTTCCTGGAAGAACGCAATCGTGGCGACCGGCAGCGTTCCGGCAGAGCTTCCAGGCGTGGAGATCGATGGGGAGAGAATCGCCGGAAGTACGGAGGCGTTGTCGTACTCGGAGGTGCCTCGCCGTCTCGTGGTCATAGGTGCTGGATACATAGGCTTGGAGCTTGGCTCGGTGTGGATGCGCCTTGGAGCCAAGGTTACCGTCGTCGAGTATTTGGACCGAATCCTGCCTGGGATGGATTCCGAGATCGCAGGCGAGGCCCAACGGCTCCTTGCCAAGCAGGGGCTCGAGTTTCGGCTCGGGGCTCGCGTTACCTCGGCGCTGGCCAGCGGTCACGAATGCGAGGTGCGGATCGACGGCGCGGAGCCGATTGCCGCTGACCGGGTGCTCGTTGCCGTCGGTCGACGCCCGAACACGGCGGGGCTAGGACTGGAGGAGCTCGGGATTGCCCTCGACGAAGGCGGCCGCATCGTGGTCGACGACATGTTTCGGACATCCGCTGAGTCCGTCTACGCCATCGGAGATGTCATTCGTGGTCCCATGCTCGCGCATAAGGCGGAGGATGAGGGGTTGGCCTGTGTGGACGGCATCGCTGGACGGTACTGCCACGTGAACTACGACGCCATCCCTGGCGTCGTCTACACGCACCCGGAGATCGCGAGCGTGGGGCGAACCGAGGAGCAGCTCAAGGCGCAAGGTACTCCTTACAAGAAAGCGAGCTTTCCATTCCTGGCGAATGGTCGGGCCAAGGCACTCGGTTCCACTGAGGGGCGCGTCAAGATGTTGGCGCACGCCGAGACCGATCGAGTCCTTGGGGTGCACGTGATTGGCCCGCGCGCGGGTGATCTCATTGCGGAGGCAACAGCCGCTATCGAGTTTGCTGCTACGGCTGAAGACATTGCGCGCACGTCGCATGCCCATCCGACGCTCGCCGAGTGTCTCCGTGAAGCTGCGCTCGGGCTCGGCGACGGGAGTATTCACATATGATGAGGAATGGTGACTGGTGGGGTCCGGTCTGGCAGCACGGCTGGTCGTGAGGCAACCGGCTGACCTGGTGGGGGTAGGTCAACTACCGCACGGTCTCTGGGCACGTTTTTGCTTGTCGGGCTTTTTCTGCGACTGTTAGGCGACGTGATCGTGCGGGCGGCGCGAGCACCGTCCGCCCATGGCGCTCTTCTTTCGACAACTGCCTGTTTGGGGTTGACCATTCCGGAGAGAGCGGGGACATTCAAGGTCCGCGTTGATTCTGCCCGGGGCGGGCATGGGCAGCGCGGACGGCGAATGAGTTGCCAGAGGTAGTGCTACGGAGCTGTCTCTGGGGGGTCCGGTTCACGGTGGTCACCCGCGAACCAAGCGGAAGCAGGCGGTCTATATGGAACACTCTGATCACGAGACTGAGGCCACTTGGAATGGTCAACAGACGGGTGCGCAAGAGGCGCGGAGCACCATCATCCTCATGGAAAGGGGCACGACGTGGCCTACATGGCTCGGCAACCCCATGAGCGGTCAGGAGAGCAGCGCGGTCCACGCGCAAATGCATGATGAATCTCACCGGGCCTTCGCGAACAGGGTTGTGCCTCGAATAGCGGAAGGTGTGGCGCCCGGATCGCTGCAGGTGGCGGTGCTCGCTTGGAATAGTGAGGCAACCGCTCAAGTCTACGGCTGCAGGTTTCGCGTGGCGCGCGCATGTATTCATGCAATGCGCGGCGTGGCAGGCGCGGACTTGCGGATTACGGCCTCGTTCGAAGCCAACGATCCACGGCGTCATGAGTTGATGGGGCTCGTTGCGGCCCTTTGCGACGAGCTAGCTGTTGCGCGGGTGTCCGTCAGCGTCGATTTCGAGCGACCAACGGTCCAATCCGCTGTGCGCCTTCGCGTGTCGGAACCTACCGAGGGTGCTGTCGGCGCTGTCGGCTAGAGAATGCCTGCCGCTGGCGGCGGGTCAGCGACGGGTCCTCGCGGGCTTCCTGCGTTCGAGAACGGACCGTGCACCTTCGATGCCGAACCCCGTGAGGACGACGCTTGGACTCCCCGCCGCGTTCGTCGCTCGCACGAGCCCGCCGAGCGGAACTCGCGGGTGAAAACACCCTGCTGTGATCGTCTCGACGCCAGCGAAGGTGATGTCGAGATCGGCGGTTCTGCACCCCTCGAACGATCCCGCAGGGACCTCTGCGGTTTGCTCCTCCCCAGAGGGTTGCGCGGTCAGCCGCATGTCGGAGAGTAGCTGCTGATATCCGCCATGTGTCGCTCTCATGCTAACCCCCTCGATCTCCTTGATGACGCTGTTCGGCATGCGGACCCGCGCCGCGAGAACACGCGGGCCCTGTGGGGTGCCGCCCGGCTCTTTGGCGACGAGCAGTTGGGTCACCGTGCCAGCATCGGGACGCCCGTTGACTACCTCGACCCAGAACCCACGAGGCTCCTCTGCCACCACTTGCCGGTAGATCTCCGTCACCGATCCGTCTGCGTGCCGCACCGCGTATCGGGTCCATTGACCTACGTCGAGCGCCAGATGACGAGCGCGACCATCTGCAGGAACTCGCCCAACGCTCCTGGATACGGGCAGAACGACCTCACCCCTGCTGTCGATTTGTATCTCCGGTTCGCTGCCGAAGAGCTCGCGTGCGGCCTCGCACGCGGGAAACACGGTCAGGAACGATAACGAGAGGGCGAGGCGGCGCATGCCTCAAACAATCGTTCCGGGAACAGGTCGCCGTCAAGCTTGCTGGTCCCCGTCTGCCGTGTCGGTCGCTGTCCCAACTCGTGCCTGGAAGCTCCGCAGTGTGGCGCCGAGCCGACCGCTGGGCGCGGCCCCCGACATCAGCTCTTCGAGACGGTCCGGCCTCATGGGTCGAGGGGCTGTCGGAAATCCCCGCCACCGGCTGAAGCTTTTCCCCGCGCGCCGGTCTAAGCTGGTGCCGGATTCGGTGACCGGTCGCAGTCCGAGCCGGTCGCTCCTGCCCCTTCCGAGGAGGATTCTCTCATGACCCCACGACAAGCACGCCGACTCTCAGCAATCCCCGCGCTCGCGCTGCTGTTCATCGCTCCACACGCCTGGGCCATTTCCCTCGCTGATTGCGGCAACATTCATGTCGATGCGGAGGCCGAGTGTACCATGGAAGTCGAAGGAGGGTGCGATGTGATGTGCACCCCATTGGCATGCTCCGCGACGCTCTATGTCGAATGCAGCGGCTCGTGTGACCTCCAGGCAGAAGCGTCTTGCACGGCAGAGTGCGACTTCGACGGTTGCGTCACCAAATGTGAGCGGGGAAGCTTCGACTGCTCGGCGAGCTGTCAAGCGGATTGCGGCGCTACGTGCGGTGCCGATTGCGAGGCCCAGTGCGAAGCCGACGGCAATTCCGCAGAGTGCCAGGCTCGGTGCGAAGGCAGCTGTGAGGCAACCTGCCAGGGGGAGTGCGACGCACACTGTGATGTGGAGTTGCCGAACTGCGAGACGAAGTGCGATGCCGCGTGCGAGGGCAGCTGTACCGCCCGGGCAAATATGGACTGTCAAACGGAGTGCCAGTCCGATGGCTATCTAGCGTGCACCGGTGGCTGCGAGGCAGAGTGCGAGAGGCCGGACGGTGCTATCTTCTGTGACGGCCAGTGGGTCGATCACGGCGGGCACCTCGAGGCGTGCATCATGTCCATCAAGGAGCACGTCGACGGTGACTTTCGGGCTAGTGGCTCCGCCGAGTGTGAGAACGGGAGTTGTCGCGCGGAGGGCGAGGCAACGGCGGAGGCCAGTGCATCGTGTGCTATGCAGCGCGGTGCTTCCCCAGGACCGCTCGGCGCAGTGGCGGCCCTGGGAGCTGCCGGATTGGGCCTTGCTTTCGGGCTGCGTCGGCGCCGCGCCCGAGGCTAGGGGCGCCTCTGCGTTCGGATTACTGCTTCGCCTCGTAGCGTGGTGGTCCCGAGGGCGTCGGGTTTGGGCTCCGGTTCACTCGCGCTGTGGGCTTGGGCTCGGGGCCAATCGCTCCTTGGAGGACACACCCCGCCGCCCCGAGAGTTGCAAACGACATGCTGGGGCGCTAACCGTCCGGACATGCCGGAGCTCATTCCGAACGTATTAGCCGCCCGCTACGCAAGTCGCGCGATGCGCGCGCTTTGGTCGCCTTCCCAGCGCGTCGTCCTCGAGCGCAGGCTGTGGATTGCCGTGATGCGCGCGCAGCAGCGGCTGGGAATCGATATTCCGGATGCCGCCATTGAGGCCTACGAGCAGGTCGCAGAGGATGTTTCCTTGGGGAGCATCGAGGCACGGGAGCGCGTCACTCGTCATGACGTGAAGGCACGCATCGAAGAGTTCTGCGCACTGGCCGGCTACGAGCATGCCCATAAGGGGATGACCTCGCGCGACCTGACCGAAAACGTCGAGCAGATGCAGATCCGCGCAGGCCTTGAGCTCGTTCGGAGTCGGACCGTCTCGGCCCTCGTCCGCCTAGGGCGCCGCGCTGCCGACCTGTCGACGCTCGTCGTGACAGGGCGGACTCACAATGTGCCGGCTCAGGCGACGACGATCGGCAAGCGTTGCGCGAATGCTGGCGAGGAGCTCCTCAGCGCCTTGGCGCGCATCGACGGGCTTCTCGAGCGCTATCCGCTGCGTGGTATAAAGGGGCCGGTCGGCACTCAGCAGGATATGCTTGACCTGTTCGGTGGGGACCAGAGCAAGCTAGCGGAGCTGGAATCTGCCGTCGCGCACCACCTCGGCTTCCGCACGACGTTGCAGAACGTGGGTCAGATCTATCCGCGTTCACTGGACTTGGACGTCGTGTCTGCCCTCTTGCAGGTTGCCTCCGGACCCGCTGGCTTCGCAAAAACTCTGAGGCTGATGGCTGGGCAAGAGCTGGCGACGGAGGGGTTCAAGCCAGGGCAGGTCGGCTCGTCGGCAATGCCTCACAAGATGAACGCGCGGTCGTGTGAGCGCATCAACGGATTCCTCGGCATCCTCACGGGACACCTGACTATGGTGAGCGGCCTCGCAGGTGATCAGTGGAATGAGGGTGACGTGAGCTGCTCGGTCGTGCGGCGTGTAGCGTTGCCAGATGCGTTCTTCGCCGTGGATGGTCTGTTTGAGACCTTCCTTCACGTTCTGGACGACTTCGGTGCCTACCCGGCAGTCGTTGCCAGAGAGCTCGACCGTTACCTGCCGTTCCTCGCCACGACGAAGGTCTTGATGGCGTGCGTGCGAAGGGGCATCGGCAGGGAGGTTGCGCATGAAGTAATCAAGGAGCATGCAGTCGCCGTCGCGCTGGAGATGCGTGAGCAAGGCCTGACACAGAACGACCTGATGGTACGGCTCGCGGGCGACGTGCGACTCCCATTCGGCCTCGATGAGCTGGAGCAGCTGATCGGTGAGCCATTGCTATTCGTAGGGGCCGCCCCCGCGCAGGTCGCTGCGTTCGTGGCGCGAACTGAGGACCTGGCGAGACAATATCCGGAGGCTGCCAACTATCAGCCGGGCGCTTTGCTATGAGTCATCGCTGATCTCGCTCATCAGGGATGCCGTCAGAGCAGTTCCTCGGCTGGTGCTCACCAGCGGCGTCCCGGTGGAGCTCCCTTGAGCGCTGGCGCAGCGCCCGCCACCGGGAGTGTCTCCACGGCGCCACTGAGTCGGTCGTACCTTTGCCTCAGCTTCTGGAGAAGCTCGGGGTGGGACCTGGAGAGCTCGCGCTCCTCAGCGTAGTCGCGACCCACGTCATACAGCTCGAACTTCGAGTCGTCCCCGAAGCTGATGAGCTTGTGATCCCCGTGCACGAGGGCCCGCCGCCGGTCCATGAGGTCGCATCGAGGTAAGTCGATCAGCACATCTCGTGGTTCGGTGGGAGCGCCGAATACCTCTGGGACAAGGCTCTTTCCGGGCATGTCCGCCGGGATAGGCAACCCCATGAGATCGAGAACCGTCGGTGCCATGTCGATGTGGCTCCTCGGGTCCGCGATGGTTCTTGGCCTTGCGCCGGGTACGTGGATGATGAGCGGTACTCGCACGAGGGACTCCCAGAGCTCGTATGCGTGCCGGTACTGCCCGTGTTCTCCGAAGCCCTCGCCGTGATCGCCCGTGATGATGACAGCGGTGCGGCTCGCCCATGGTTGCTTGGCGACCCAATCCAGGAGATCCCCGACCCACTTGTCGGTGAAGTGAATCTCGTTGTCGTAGAGATCCCTGCGGCCGTTCCCGAAGTCGGGGTGCCCCTTGTGCTTGATGTAGGTGTAGTGCGGATCCAGGAAATGAAAATATGCAAAGAATCGCTTGCCATCTGGCAGCGACACGTTGTCGGGATCGCTCAAGACATCCTTGGCAAGCTGGTTGAGTCGTGGGCTGGTGACATCGTGGACGCCCGTCGTATCGAGGAAGGTGCCTGGCAGCAGGCGGTAGTCGTCGAACCCCTGGTTGAGTCCCATTGCGGGCAGAAAATACCCGTGCCCATTGCCCGCCACGGAACGGTGACCGGCGTCTTGAAGCCGTTCCGTGAGAAAGACGTTCTCCTTCAGCCAGACGGTGAAGAAGTACCCATCGCGGGCCATCTGACTCGGATAACGACCAACGAGCATCGGGGCGACGCTCTTGGCCGTGTAACTCGAAAGCGAGTAACCTCGCGTGTACAGCACGGAGCGTTTCGCGAACTCCGTCATACGCGGAGCAATGCTGCGGGGGTACCCTGCCCACGGCATGTCGGCTCGCATCGCATCGACCACCAGAAGAATGACGTTGTAGGGCCGAGCAGGGGCTGGGGTCGGCGCCGCGGGCCTGGCTGGCACCGAGCTCGCAGCCCGTATGGAAGCGGCGGCGGGTGCTGAATCCGACGCGCGTGGTGCCTCATCGGTCCTCGAGCAACCGTGACAGCATAGGCCAAGTAGGAGCAGGAGCCTCGTCAACGTATGCATCGCCGGGGTCATAGCACTGGTCCCGGCCAGGCGAGAGGGAGGCTTGGGTTGGCGTGGTGGGGTGCGCGGAGGCAGGGGGAGCACCCCGCCACCCAGCTCCTGAAGCCTGGCTGTCGCGGCAAAATGGTTCATGATCGGGGGAAGTTGACCCAAGCTGACCGAGACGCCCGTGCACCAGGCGTATAGAATTCCGAGGAGTTTCGAGCTCGCGCTGCTGGTGCGGGTTCTGGGTGTTCTTGCCCGCGGGTCGGACTGGGGTCTCCTCTTGACCGCTGCAGCGCCCTGCTGCGATTCGAGCGCCCGGCCATGAGCAGAGATCGCGAGGGCCCGTCGTCGGACGCAGAGTTCACCCATTTCGAGCACGGACGGAGTGCGGAAACGGCGCCACACAGCAGGGTCTCGCCATCCGGAGACCGCTACTACTTCGCTGGTGACGCCATTGCTGACCGCTACCGCCTAGAACGGAAGCTCGGTGAGGGCGGAATGGGGGTCGTGTGGGTCGCGCGCTCACTCGTGCTCGACATTGACGTCGCGCTCAAGCTCATTCGAGCCAGCGTTGCAGGGGCGAGCGTGGCTTCACGGATGGCGCGCGAGGCCCATGCTGCAGCGAGGGTCGCACATCCGGCACTGGTGCGCGTTTTCGACTTCGGATGGACCGATCACGCGGATCCGTTTCTCGTCATGGAGCTGGTCCAGGGTGAATCGTTGGATTCCGTGTTGGAACGGGAGGTGCGTGTCGCAGCAACGCGAGCCGTGCAGATCCTGCTGCCCCTTGTGGACGGGCTGCGCTGCGCCCACGAGAAGGGAGTCGTGCACCGGGATGTCAAGCCGGAGAATGTTCTCCTCGCCACCGACCCCTTTGGGCGCCTGCAGCCCAAGCTCCTGGACTTCGGCATCGCCAAGACGACCGAATACCGGCCAAGCGACGGGCGCCTGACGCGGGCTGGCGCCGTTCTGGGCAGCCCAGAGTTCATGTCGCCGGAGCAGGCGCGCGGACAACTGGACGTGGATGAGCGGACCGACGTCTGGTCGACGTGCGTGATGCTTTACGAGATGCTCACCGGCGTGGTGCCCTTTCAGAAGGACAACTACAACGCCCTCATGCAGGCTATCTTGAGGGACGAACCCACGCCGACCCACCTGCTCGACGCGGGTGACGAAGGCCTCTGGTGCGTTATCTCTCGGGGCCTCAGGAAGGAGCCCGACGACCGTTGGAGCTCGATGACAGAGCTAGGTGAGGCGCTAGCGTTCTGGCTTTATGAGCGCGGCGTCAAGGAGGATGTGTCCGGGAACTCGGTTCGTGCGCTGTGGCTCGATGGCACGGTGTCGGGTGTCCAGTCGGCGCCGTTTGCTTCTCCGGATACGGGCAGTCCGGATGAGTGTGCCGAGCTACCTCTGGTTCTGCCGCCGGAGTCGGCGAGTTCGCGCCTCTTCGGTATACGTGAAAGGTGGTTCGGGGAATGGCGCAACCACCGAGGGCGTCTGCTGCTCATGGGGGCCGCCATTCTGGGCGCCGTGGTGGTCGGACACTGGCTCGTCGTAAGACCGCCACAGTCGGACATCGGTGATGCCGATCATGCAGCTTCCGTCGGGAGCCTGGCTAGCGCGGCGGCGCCGCTCCAGTCCGCTGCGAATGCGGCGCCCTCGGTGGCGGAACCAATCGGATCAGTACACGCTCGTGGCGATAGCCCGGCGCGTCCGCGGAGTACGTCGGAGGCGGCGGAGCAGGAGCCAGCGCGGCCCGCGGAGTCCCATGCCCCAGGGGCTGATGGATCGGCCAGTGGTGACCCGGCATCGCCCGGCCTCGAGGTGAAGAGCCAGGGCCCGACGCGCCCGAGGCGTCGCGCGCCGCGACAGCTGCCGGTGCATGACTTCGGCTTCTGAAGGGGCGCTTCGTGGACGCACTCACCCGGGTGCGCACTGGTCCGGCGCGCCCAACCTGTGCAGCGCCGCAGGAGCGGTGCTTCGGTCCCTGCTCCCCGACGGGTATCGAGCGCCCTCGCTGAAAGCGTCGCCTTCGCCACGCGGCCGAGGTGGGCCACCGTCGAGGGCACTCGTCAACTGGTCGCAAAGCACGCGCGTCTCGCGGAGCAATGCAAGCGCCCTGGCCCTCTGCGCGCCACGGACATCGGGTTCCACGGAGATTTCGCGCGCTAGTTCTACGAACGCTCTCAGTGACGTCACCGCTCTATCCAACGCAGTGCGGCGCGGACGACCCGCGGACGAACGCCGCGGCGCACAATTCGTCCTTCGTACGAGCTCGTTCACGGACAGTCCGCTCTCGCTGGCATGACGCAGGAGCTGCTCCTGTACGGCACCAGGCAGCCCCAGAACGGCATAGACGTGACCGAGCCGGAGCGAATTGCTGTGCAGCACGTGAGGGAGCCGGCAGCAAAGCTCGTACACGCCAAGGGAACGCCAGATGGTGACGGGGCTGACTCCCAGTCTCGGGTGGTTGATCAGCTCCCGGTACAGCGGGTGTTGTTGACCACTCGCGCGATAGGAGTTCGGGTCTGCGCCATACACCCGACTTGCGACCAGTTTTCCCATCTCGTACGCTACGCGAATCGTGCGGCGATCTTTGAGCGTCGCGAGCTGGGCGATCAGCGATGCCATGTCGGGTCGGGCGTACCCGGGGCTGTGACGCAACATGGGTGTTCCGAACGCCGTGGGCGCCGGCGCTTGGTCAGATGCTTGCAAGGTCACCTCACTGGGGCGTGACGGTTCTGTGATCGAGCCGGTAGCTAGGGAAGGGAAGATGCGAAGATCTCGAATCGACCAACAACTGTCGATCGAACATTGGTGCAGGATCCGCCACCTGGTGCTCCGTTGGCGGAGCCCGGCGTGTGCGCGGCTGTTGGACACTCGGCGCTCGTGTCGCCATAGAGCGCTAAACGACCACTGAGATCCGAATCGTTGGAAGCGGTGACCTCGAGGTCGAGATGCGCGCCGGGATAGTCGGAAAGGTCCACTCCCCACTCGCCGCAGGCGTCCGGGAAGAGCCCGGCTGCTTCGGGTGACGCAGGCGTTGCGCAGCCGCCAATGGCTATTCCGTGCTCGATGATTGGGTTCGCCGTGTCATGCGGAACCCGCAACAAGACACGCAGCACGCTGCGCTGAGCGTTATGAAGGTCTTCGACGTGGAGATCCGCCTCGACCAGCAAAGCGTCCCTCTCGTTGGGTGCAAGGGCCACGGCCATGCACGACGTCGCGTGGTCCACCTCCAACCGCCACGCTGTTTGGCGCTCATCCGCGCCACCTTGTCCGACCACGTCGACGGTGAATGTCGTAGGCAAGCCGGCGAGCGCGGTGCGTGCCGCGTCTTCGTCAACGGGAACACCGCCGTGGGTGCAGTTGATGGCTCGAGGCCAGTAGGCGATGAGCGCTTCTCCGTCGGTCCCACCGCGCAGCATCCGGACTCGCCCCCATGAGCCCAGCGCCGTCACTCCACCATCGAGCTCGACGGATGCGACGGCGCTGCTCTCCGCAGCCAGTGCGAGTTCCTCCCCCAGCTCGCCCCGGATCGCCTCGAGGGGCGCTGTCGACCGGAGCCGCAAATAGCTCTCGCTCACGAACTCGGCTGTTAGCGGGAGCTCGAACAATGTCTCGCCTTGGGCTCCCGCCGCCTTCAACTGCCCGTTGGCCGTCAGATTCGCCGTACAGTCGTCATCACTTCGGTGGTCAAGAACAATGGGATGATACTCAATGACCCGCAGGCCGAATGCGTCCAGCGCGACGTCAACGAATGCCGACTGCCTGCGATGCTCTGCTCCTGGTTCGGTGGTCACGAACGTTGGGTGAGACAGGCGGACTGCCTCGAGCGCGGCCTCGGCCGAGAAGCCTCCCGGGCCCGTCACCTTCGGTGACAGGGGGACAATGCTGGAGATGGTGCACTCGCGCCCGCCGTTCTCATCGCCTGTCTGTCCCCCAGCATGAGCGCTTCCGCAGCCGATGAGGAATCCGTGAGCCACGGCGAAGAGCCACCAAAGGCTACTGCGATTGCGCTGACGGTCTACCACGTGGCCAAGTCTCCATCTTAACCATCCCAGTCTTCAGCTGCTCCGTCCAGTGACGATAGTGATGATCAGCACTTTCCGTCGCCCAGATAGCTCCGCAAGGTGCTAATCGTCGATATGTGCAGACCGAACAGCTTGCGTCCGAGCTACTGCGCGCCCTCCGGGGCAAGCGGTCCCAGATGGCCTTCAGCCGGCGGCTCGGTTACTCGAGCAACGTCTGCTACTCATGGGAGGCAGGGCGCGCCTTTCCCACGGCGACTCGCTTCTTTCGCATCATCGAACGAACGGTCGGGGCCCCTGAAGCCAAGCTCTCGAGCTTCTACGGAAGAGAGAAGGATTGGCTGCGCGATGCAGATCTGACGACCCCGTCGGGTCTCGTCGCGCTGCTGTTGGATCTTCGGGGACGTCGGCGGGTAGCTGCCATCGCCGAACGCATGGGCCGCGGGCGATTCACTGTGAGCCGCTGGTTTCAGGGCAAGGCGGAGCCAAGGCTGCCGGAGCTCTTGCAACTCGTCGAAGCGCTCACGCTGCGTTCCCTCGACTTCATCGCGTGTTTTGCGGATCCGATGGAGATCCCGTCAGCGGCTGCCGCTTGGCGCAGCCTGGAGTCGGCACGCCGCGTGGCCTACGACGCGCCGTGGTCCCATGCCGTGCTACGTGCTCTCGAGCTCGAGAGCTATCGCTCCCTGCCGCAGCACATCCCGGGATGGATCGCGGCGCGAGTAGGCATCACCGCCGAACAGGAGCAGGATGGACTCTTGCATCTAGAGCAGGCTGGCCAGATCTCGATGAAGGACGGTAGGTGGCGTGTTCGCCCGCTCGCCAGCGTCGATACTGGTGCGCGACCCGACGCTGCACGGCGTCTGAGGGAGTACTGGACCGGTCAGGCCGTAGAGCGCTTGAACCGAGGGGCGCCCGGGATCTACTCTTACAACCTGGTCTCCGTGTCGCTGGACGACCTCGCGCGGATCGCCGCCATTCATCGGAGTTACTTCAGGGAAATCCGCGAAGTCGTGTCCAAGTCCGCTCCTGAGCAGTGTGTGGCGCTCATCACGATGAACCTGGTCGAGCTTGGAGGAATTCTTCCGACCGAAGCTCCCGATGGACTGCCGGACGCGAGTCCCACAAGGCTCTCTCACCAACGGCGCTCCCGGGCCCGGGGCGTGCCCTGACCCTTCGGGTGTCGGTTGACACATTTTGTAGGGCCACCTGGCGGATTACCTCTTAATTTGTCACGCGCTGTGGCGTATGGGGCCCGGTGGCTCGCTTCGACGATGATCTGAGGAGGAGGCGGTCTGGAAGAACGTGCTGGTATATGGTTGGATCATTCCGGGTCCGCCATACTCGGATGGTAGGAACGACGGGAGGAGTCCTGTGGGATGACAATGCCGGTGCCGGCCATTGGTTCACCCGAGTGACACCATCCCGAGAACCTGCTCTCACCTGTCTGAAACTGGAGGTAACAAAGATGAGGAAGCGTTACGGGGTAGTTGTGGCCATCTTGGCGGCAGGGCAAATGGGGTGCGGTACAGCAGACGAAGGCGCGAGTTCGCTCCAGCAACCGCTGGGGCCAGCTTCGCAGTTCTTCAGCAACGATGGACGTCGTTTCGTCCTTGTCGAAAGTGCAGCAGAACGCGTTCTCCTCGGGTCGGAGGACGACAAAGCCTCGCGCAGCTTGGCTCGGGTTTTCGACATGCCCGTGGAAGCGCTGAGCGTCGATGAGCTCGCGGAGGCTCTGCGACCCGTGACACTCGTCGATGGACATGAGTATCGGCTCGAGTTCCCTGACTACGAGGCGGCCACCCTCGCCCTGAGCAAGCGCGGGTTCTCAGGGAGCTCCTACAATCCGGCGGGAGAACCCGTGGTCCCACATGGCAAATCTTTCTGCTGTGGGAGCGACGGACGTCTTGTCGTGCGCAACAATACGACTTGGCCGTTTACTACGATCATTGCCATGGCAATCCCAGACAGCGGGACATACTCCTGGACTGGCGGCGTCCACTCCGAGTGCACCATGCAGCTCATTGGTCCGTCGACGGCCACGTCGGTTGCTCACTGCTTCCACGATTCCGTCAACTGGCGTGAGTTGGCCATGTGGGGTGCAGCGCCGGACGCTCAAGATGCATCGATGTTTCCCCCGGGGTTCCCGGGAGCCTACGGATGCTATGTTGCCTATATCCCGGCAGCGTGGGTCGGAAGCGGTGGCAATTTCCAGTACGACCATGCCGTCATCGATTTCCGGAATCAATGCCAGCCGGCGCCCGGCAACATTGCTGGTTGGCTCGGCTGGGGGGCTTTCACGGACGCCGAGATTCAGTCTGCTTCTGGTTGGGGGTACGGGGTGCCCGCCCTCAGTCCTTACCCACAGATCCGCGGGATGGGCACGAGCGCCGCGACCATCAGCGCCACCGGTTATGTGATCGATCACTCGGCAGACTGCAGCGATGGCGACAGTGGACGAGGCTTCTGGCAATACATCGCCAACGATTACCGCTCCACGGGTAACCATGCCCGGGCCCCGGTCGGGGGCAAGTGTCGCGAACGTAGGCTTACCACCGACGTCGCCGCCTTCATCGCGGCAAACTCGGAGTTCTAGAGCCACCTCGTGCACCGCGGAGCATCGGCGATGCGAGTCCAGCGGAGGTTCTCGCGATTCCTGTGGCTTATGCTCGCTCTCCATCTCGCGCCGCGCGCTCACGCCGGTGCGCTGAGTGGTCGCCAAGCCGATACCGAGGGTCGCTGGGCGAGCGTCGTGGCGCTCGGCGAGCGGTGCTCCGGGGTGCTCGTGCACCCGTTCGTCATCGCCTACACGGCACATTGCGGTGACCAGTTCTCGTTTGCGTCATTCCAGGTTGGTGACGCGGTGTCCGTGGACTGGCCAATCGCGTACTGCGTCGTGCACCCCGATGGAGGGGCCGCCACAGGGCTCGATTTTGCGTTCTGCATCCTGGAATTTCCTACCGAGTTCCTGGCTCCTGCGCAGCCGGCCCTGGCCTTGAACGCCCGGCTCGGGGAAGACCCAGCCGATGGTGTCGGCGTAGCGTATCCGCAGGAAACTGCTGCTCCTGGCCCGCGGTGGCGCTACGAGTTCGCGCTGTCTAGTCTCGCGCGGGAGCTCGACTGGAAACTCGAGCCCCGCTACGGTGCTGCGCTCTGTCCGGGGGACTCTGGAGGAGCTTGGTTCGTTCCCATGTCTCGCGGTAAGACGGTGTGGGGGCTCGCCGGCATCTTGTCGTACAGCTTGGGAGAGGGCTGCGCGCCAGGCCCATGCTGGGCAGCTGACGTCCGGAACCTCGTCGGCTGGATCACTGACAAAACGAGCCTCCGTCTGGACGCCGTGGCGAGCGCGGGCGGCCAGGGACCACCCAATAGCGGAGATCGCCGCTTCGATGCTGGGAGTGCGTCTGTCATCGTTGCGCAGCAAGCCTGCCGGTCGTCACCACGAGGAATCGAGAGCCGGTTTGAGTCCCTGCACCACAAAGGGAGCGCGGGTTTCCTCGAAGTGCGTGTACCCAGGAATCGGCAGGAGGTGCGGGAGGTGACATTACGGACGCCCAGTGCGCTGGATTTCGCCTCCAAGCCGCCCTACCGCTTCCAGATCGGTGAAGGATACTACCGCGTCGAGGTGCGCGACGTGGATGGCACCTGCCGGTTCGTCGAGGGAAGGGTGACTGCCCCGATGGCGTCCGCAACACTGCTCGTTCGTGAACAGTCCGCGGGATGGGAGCTGCCTCTTTGGACGGCACTGGGATTGCTCGCGGTCCGTGGCGTTCGTCGCTCGCTGGAGAATCGACGCCGACAGTGAGCCGCGCGCGGTGCGGATTCTCTGGCGTGGGCGACAGCATGCCCGCTGGCGATGGTAACAGTAGCGAACTGCCACATACGGCAGGCCATGGCTCAGACAAGCACGTGCGTCATCACCCACCGAGCGAGAGCCAGGAAGGTCGGGGGCCCCGGCACAAGACTGGTCGCAGAACTGTCTAATACGACAGTGTTCCCGGTCGGTTAACTGTCTTAGATGGCAGTTTCCTGAAGCCCCGGGCAGTTCTCCGAGTGTGTTCGGTTCCGTTCCCCCCACCCGTAGATCCCTGGGGGCGAGCCATGCCGGGCGCCGGCTCGAGGGCAGTGAGCTACGGAGGCACTCGGCGGCAGGGAAGCACCCGCTTGCCGCCGCACTTCCAGCGCCCCCGGCAGGAGTCGAACCTGCGACCTTACGCTTAGGAAGCGTCTGCTCTATCCAACTGAGCTACGGGGGCTTCGAGCGGCCGCACTCTGGCCCGCGTCGCCGGATTGGTCAAGTCGGCGTGACACGCCCGCTGCCTAGGAGCATGCAGAGGGCTGGGCAGTATCCGGACGCACGCCCGAGACGGAGTGCCGGGGGGTGGGGCGCGTCACCAATCTCGCGAATCTGGAGCTTCTAGCCTGGGGTCGCACGCTGCTCCTGTGCAGGGTCGCCATCCTGACCGCCATGGTCTCGTGCCTCAACGATCCGGGGCTCGCGCTCGACTTGAGACTGGGTACGAGCTTCCGGGGAGCTGTACTTGCTTAGTTGAGCTGTGTGATGTCTCGGCCCGTGACGTAAACAAGCCGTGTGCGTGCGGCTCGGAGATCGATGTAGGCATTGACCAGGCCGAGCAGGGCGCCGACCAGCTCTGCCTCCGCGTCGATGAGCTCGGCCGTCGTGGCGCGTCCCACCCGGTAGAGCTCCGTGGCAACCTCGTAGGCCGCCCGCGCGGCCTCCGCACCGCGGTGTGCAGCTTCAAGCGCTGCTCGCGCCTTGCGGTCGTCGAGGTACGCGCCCGTCACCTCCAAGCGCACCCCTTCGCGCAGCGCCTGTTGCTGGGCGACGACCCCGCGGCGCTGGGCTTCGAGCTCGCTCGCGATGGCGCCATTGTCGAACGTATCGTTGATGCGCCAAGTTAGGGCGGCCCCGACCGCCCAGGTCCCTGTCCATTCTTCCGTCGAGGGGAAGCGGCGAGGATTCGGGTTGGCGTAGTCGTACTCGCCAAAGGCGTCCAGGCGGGGCCACTGACCGCGGCGCATTACTGTGGCGCTATGCTCGAGTGCTTGGGACGAAGAGCCCAGGGCTCGGATCTCCAGACGCTCGCTCATTGCTTCAGCGATCAGCGCCTGAAGGTCATCCGTTCCTGCCAAGGGCGCCAGAGGGGTCATGACTGGCTCTCCGAGGGCGTAGTCGGCACGCTCGTCGTTCATCACCGTGGCGAGTTGTTGCGCCACAAGGTCGCGGAAGGCTTCTGCCTCCACGATGGCGGACTCCGTGCTGGCGACCAGCGCCTCGAGACGCAGGACGTCCGCGCGGGTCGCTGAGCCCAGCTGGAATGCGATCTGCGCGTCCTTGAGACGAGCCTGTATCCGTTCGAGAGACTTGCCCGCGACGGCGACCTGACCGATTCCCCGGCTCCAGTTATAGAAGGTCAGGCGTGAGTCAGCCAGCACCTTCCGCTTCTCGGCCTGCGCATTCATCCTTGCTGCCTCCTCATTGTGCCTCGTGGCCGCAATGCTGTCGGAGAGGCGCAGGATGTAGTCGCTCACAGGGACGGAAAGCGAAGCCTTTAGCGAATAGTTGTCGAGGATGGTGGGAAAGCTGAAGGCTTGGGCGCCCACTGGTTCCCCTTGGCTGTCGACGACGCAGGTGCCTGGGTCGTTCGGGTCCGGACAGGCGCCTACTCGGATCAAGCCGGGGTTCGCAGCCCCAACGATTGCACCGCCTCCAAGGGAGTTGTCGATGTCCGAGAGCCGGGTGTAGCTCGCCGTGAGGGTCAGCTGAGGAAAGAAGCGCGCGATTGCTTGGTCGACTTGCGCGGCGGCCGCCTCGATTTCTGCCTGTTTGACGGCGAGCGTGTCACTCGTCGCGAGCGCGCGCCGAGCCACCTCGTTCGCCGTCAGGCCTCCTGGAACGGGCTGCATCGCGTCCGCCAGGGGGTCTTCGAAGGCACGCGCACTCCGGAGCTCCACCGTTGGTTCCTGGTTCTCACCGGGCAGTGCTACTCCACCGGGGTTCGGAGCCGCTGCAGACTGTGGTCGTGCGGCAGCGGGCGGCTCCGCCGGGGCGGCGGTCCGCGCTGGCGGTGTTGGCGCGGGGACGGGGGGTGCCGCGGGGACAGGGGGTGCCGCGGGGACAGGGGGTGCCGCGGGGGTAGCGGGAGGCTCTTGTGCCATGGCAACGGTGGCCAGCAACAAACTTGTTAGCGATGCAGACAGGGTGCGTCGATAGGTCATTCCGCGTTGCTCCTCGCCGGAGTCCCGGAGGCGGGGTCGGTGGGTCCGTGGGTGAAGATCTTGCTGTTCATCCAGCGCACGGCTCCGCTGGACACGACCCGGTCAGCATAGGTGTAGATGACGGGCACGACGACCAAGGTCAACAGGGTCGAGGTGATCAGACCGCCGATGACGCAGACTGCCATCGGGGCGCGAACCTCACCGCCCTCCCCGAGCGCCATGGCCACGGGAAGCATGCCGAAAATCATGGAGATACTCGTCATGAGGATGGGTCTGAGTCGCAGCTTGCCAGCCATGATCAGCGCTTCGTTGATGGCCGTCCCGCGCTCGCGTTCTTGATTCGCGAAATCCACGAGCAGGATGGCGTTCTTGGTGACGATGCCCATCAGCATGATGATGCCAATCATCGAGAAGATGCTCAGGGTCATGCCCGAGAGATAGAGAGCGCCGAACGCGCCGATGACCGAGAGGGGTAGGGACACCATCAAGGTGATCGGTTGCACGAAGCTGTTGAACTGAGCCGCGAGAATCATGTACACGAGCACGATCGCGAGGAATAGCGCTTCTATCATATAGCCGAAGGACTCGGTCATGACCTTGGCCATCCCTTCGTGGTCAGTCTCGAACTTCGCTGGGATCACCTCTTTGGCGATGGCGTCGAGGCGCTCCTTCGCAGTACCCAGGGGCAAGTCCTGGAGGTTCGCGAAGACCATGATCTGTCGTTGGCGATTCTGACGTTCGATCACGCTCGGCCCCGCGTCGCGGTCGACCGCGACCAGGTTGGAGAGATCGACGAGCTGCCCCGTTGCAGACCGGACCTGGAGGCTCGACAGGGACTCGATGCGTTCGCGTTGATTCGGTGGAAGGCGAACGGTGATGTCGAAAGCGTCGGCGCCATCCTTCAGCTCACTGACCGGGTCCCCCGCCATGAAGGCTCGCACGGTCGTGGCTATCGTAGCGACGGGCACTCCGAAGGATGCCGCGCGCTCCCGATCGACGCGCACGACGACCTCCGGTTTGCCGCCGCGGAAGGCGTGGTCGACGTCGACGAAGCCGGGCTCCTTCTTCAAGCGAGCGACAAGGGCATCGGCCGCCGCCACCATCTCATTCAGGTCGTCGCCCTGAATGGAGAACTGGATGGGCTCAGTGCGTCCGCCGCCCTCGAACATGCCGATGTCCGCCACTGTGATGAGCGCCCCCTTCACGGTGCCGTAGCGCTCGCGCGCCCAAGCCATCAGCTCTTGCTGGCGGTAGGGGCGTTCCTTCGAGCTCACCAAGCTCACACGAACCTCGCCTTTATTGCTCTGCCCTTGGTTCCCGCCGCCAATCGTAGTCAGCGTGTGAATGACGCCGGGCGCGTGACGACGGAGATCGGTCGCGATCTTCTCGGCAGCCAGGGACGTCTCTCCGAGCTTTGTCCCGGTGGGTAGCTCTATGTGAATCGAGAACTGCGAGCGATCCTCGGGGGGCATGAACTCTGCGGGGACGCGGGAAACGAGCATGCCCGAGGCGACGAGCAGAAGGGTGGCGATGCCTACGGTGATGAGTTTGTGCCGCAGAGCCGCGCCAATGGTCGCCCCGTAGATGGACTCGAGGGCTCCCATGAAGCGGTCGACGGTCCTGCTCAAGGGACCGCTGCCGTGCCCGATGCTGAGCAGCTTGGCTGACATCACCGGCGTCAGGGTGAACGAGACCAACATCGATACGGCGACGGCGAAGCTGACGGTGAGCCCGAACTGGAGGAAGAAGCGCCCGATGATGCCCTTCATCACCGCGACGGGCACGAACACCGCCAAGATGGTGCTGGTCATCGCGAGGACCGCCAGGAAGATCTCGCTGGTGGCGTCGGCGGCGGCTTGCAGGGCGCTCTTACCCATCTCGAGGTGGCGGTGAATGTTCTCCATCACCACGATGGCGTCATCGATGAGGATGCCGATTGCGAGCGAGAGCGCCAGCATCGTCATGTTGTTGAAGGTGAAGTCCATCCAGTCCACGAAGGCGAAGGTCGCCACGAGGCTCGTGGGAATTGCGACGGCGCTGATGAACGTGGCCCGGAAATTCACCAGGAAGAAGAAGATGACGACGATGGCGAGGATGCCGCCGAAGAGGATGTCGAACTGAACGTCCTTGATGGAGTGCTCGATGAACACCGAGTTGTCAGTGGGCACGGTCAGCTTCGCTCCCAGCTTCTGTAGCCGGGGCTCTAGCTCTGCCACCGCGTCGTGAACGGCGTGTGCGAGAGCGACGGTATTCGCGCCACTCTGCTTCTTGACGACGAGCGAGATGGCCGGTTCGCCGTCGAGGAACGAGGCGCTTTCGGCCTCTTCGACTCCGTCCACGACACGAGCGACATCGCGCACCCTGAGGCCCGGCGAAGCGGGAATCAGCAGGTCTGCGAGCTCCGCGGCGGTGTCCAGCTGGCCCTTTGTCTTGACAGTCAGCTCCCGGGAGCCGGACTCAAAGCTGCCAGCTGGTACCTCGATGTTCTGAGCGGAGATCGCTTGGCTGACGTCGTTGACGGTAATGCCGTAGCCACTGAGCTTGTCGGGATCGACGTAGATGTGGATCTCGCGTTCGCGTCCGCCCACGAGGTCGACACCCCCGACGCCACGGACGCGCTGGACGCGTTCCTTGACGACTTTGTCGGCGATGCGCGTCAGCTCCCGAGTCGGCAGCGTGCCAGCGAGCGATAGCGTCATCACGGGGGCCGAGCCCACGTCGAACTTGTCGACCAGGGGGGCCTCCGCGGCATCGGGCAGCTCGGATTGGATGCGTGCTATGCGGTCTCGGACATCCTGAACGGCCTGGTCGGCGGATACCTCCAGCTCGAACTCCAGGACGACGAAGGTGACCCCTTCTTGGTTGGTGGAGCGGAGGGTGCGGATGCCTCCCAACGTGTTGACTGCTTCCTCGATCGGTTCGGCGACCTCGCGCTCCATCGTGGCGGGGTCCGTCCCCGGGTAGACGACCGTCACCGTCACGAAGGGGAACTCGACGTTGGGGAAGAGATCGACGCCCACCTTCGGATAGCTGAGCATGCCAAACACCATCAACGCGAGGATCAGCATCGTCGCGAAGACGGGGCGGCGGAGTGAGACTGCGGCGAGGTTCATGGTTTCTCTGCAGGCTCCTGAGCAGCTTTCGCTGCCTTTGCTACGGGGAGGGCTGAGCCCGCGGGGGCCGCGCTGGTCGCTTCAGTCGCAGCGCTCGCTTCCTCCGCTGTGCTCTCGAAGCTGCATTCGACGAGCATACCGGCCCTGTACTTGCCCGCTGGATTCTCGATTTCGGAGATGACTTCGATAGTCCGGGATCTCGCGTTGACGCTGGGATTGATGCGCGTCACTGGGGTCTGGATGGTCTCGTCCAGGGCCCGGAAGCGGACCGACATGGGATCCCCGGCCTTGACCTGACCCAGCGCCCTTTCGGGCAGGTCGACGCGCACCTCTATCTTCGAGAGATCCTGGATGACGAGCACCGTCGTGGGCGGCATCATCGTCACGGTTTCTCCCGGGCTCTTGAGGCGCTGCGCTACGACCCCGTTGAGCGGGGATACCACGGCCGTATCCGCCAGTGAGCGTTTGGCGGTGGACACAGCAACCTTTGCCTGCGCGACGCCCACATCTGCTTGAGCCAGCGCCATCCGCACCTGGTCATAAATCGCTGGCGAGACGACACCCCTTTCGTGAAGGGGTTGGGTGCGGTCGAACTCGAGCTGGGCTCGGGCACGTGCCACCTCGGCGGCCTGCAACGCCGCCTTTGCCTGTTCCACCGCGAGGGCCGGCTGCGCGGCATCCAGGGTGAACAACAGTTGCCCCTTCTTGACCTTGTCACCCTCGTCGACCCTCACGGACGCGAGCACTCCACTGCTCTTTGGACCGAGTTCGGCTTGTTCGATGGCGAACGTGCTCCCCGTGGCCCGGAGCGTTGCGTCAGCTGTCGCGGCGTTGGCTGCTACCTCGTCGTCGAGGGTGGCAAGTTGGGGCAGCTCTGGAGCGCCGGACCCACTGGGCTTTGGCAGACCCGTCGTGGCGGCTTCGGAGTTGTTGCACCCATAGGCGCTAGCAAGGACGAGCAGAGCCAAAGGGAGGACGGCATTCGAGGGCTTCACGGAATAGCTCCTTCGGAGGGCGGGTTGGGGACGCCGTTCGCTCGCAAGAACGAGCGGCGCGGAGGGGCGAAGAGTCGCCCGCTAGTCTCCGTGCTGGATCAGGTGCTTGAGCGGGAGTTCAGCATGTGCAGCGGGCTCTGCCAACGCGAGCCGAGCTGTCGTTCGGTGAATGGCTGTCGGGTCAGGGGGATCGGGGTTCTCGGAGGCACAAGCCATAACCCCAATCTAGTCACTGTCAAGAAGGAATGACCCGTCGGTCATGGAGAGCGAACAATGACCTTTCCGACATGTTTCTGGGACTGCAGATGCTCGAGGGCGGCAGGTGCCTCCCCGAAATCAAAGGCGCGGTCGACCACGGGCGTCAGCCCGGTCACCTCGACGCACCGGACCAGAGCCGCCAGCGTGTCCCGTGATCCAACCAGTACGCCCTGGAGTCGGATGGCGCGCATCAGGAGGGGTCGAACGTCGAGGGGGGTGCGCGTTCCGCCAAGCACACCGATGACGGCGATGCTTCCGCCGTCGCGGACGGCAAGGAGGGATTGCTCAAGCGTCCCGCCTCCGCCGACCTCGATGACGTGGTCGGCGCCGCGTCCGCCGGTGAGATCTCGCACGCGGCGTCCCCAGTTCGGCGTTTGCCGTGAGTCGATCACCTCCGAGGCTCCCAGCTCATAGAGACGGCTCGCCTTCTCACGACTTCGGGTCGTTGCAATGACGCGAATGCCAGCGGCCCTGGCGAGCTGCAGCGCGAACAGCGCGACGCCGCCGCTACCCTGAGTGACCACGACATCGCCCGGTGCCGCTTTGCCGTAGTCGAAGAGGGCCGCAAAGGCCGTGACGCCTGCGCAAGGGAGCGTGCAGGCCTGCTCATCGTTGAGTGAGCTCGGAACTCTGACGAGCGCTGCAGTGGGGACGATCAGCTGGGTCGTCAGGGTACCCGCCAACGGCCCGCCGAGCATACGGCGGTGCGTTCTAGGCGGCATTGGCCCACGAATCCAATCGGTAGCCACGGAGACGAGGACCCGGTCACCCGTCGCGATCTCGGCAGAGTGCTCGGCGAGCTCGATGACCCGAGCAGCAGCATCGGAACACGGGACGAAGGGCAATGGAAGTCGCGGATCGTACTCGCCACGCACCATCATCAAGTCGCGATAGTTCAGGGCCGTCGCGCACACCGCGAGGCGTGCTTCGCCTGGCTCCAATGGCCTTTCCCTGATGTCCCCCGCGCGCAGGTTCTCGACGCCGAAGCTCCCTACGACCTGCCAGGCTCGCATCGCTTTCCTTCCTTACCGCGTGTGGCGGATGCGCGTCGCCCGCGCGTGGGCCGTGAGCCCTTCACGCGTGGCAAATTCTGCGATGGCGCTGGCGTCCTCCGCGAGCGCGTCGGCGCTATACTCGAGTGTGCTGCTGGCCTTGAGGAAGTCGTTGCAGCTCAGCGCGCCGAAGAACCGCGCCGTTCCTCCTGTCGGCAAGACGTGAGAAGGCCCCGCGAAGTAGTCGCCAACGGGAACTGGCGTGTGACTGCCCAGGAAGATGGCACCAGCGTGCTGGATGCGCTGCAGGCAACAAGCGTTGTCCACCGTGACGATCTGCAGGTGTTCGGTGGCGAAGCGGTTGGCCAGCTCGCACGCCGCATCCAGGCTCTCGGTGACCAGGATCGCACTGTGCTGTTCCAGGGATGGGCGCGTCACCTCGGCACGCTCGAGCTGGCTCATTTGCTTGCCGACGCTGTGACGTACGGCGACTGCCAACTCTCGCGACGGCGTGGCGAGGATAGCGGAGCCCGGGTTGTGTTCGGCTTGCGCCAACAGATCGGCGGCAATCCAGGCCGGCTCGGCGCTCTCGTCCGCGAGAATGAAGACCTCGCTGGGCCCCGCGATGGAATCGATGCCCACCTGACCGAAGAGCTGCCGTTTCGCCTCGGCGACGAAAGCGTTGCCCGGTCCGACCACCTTGCTGACCTTGCGAATCGTCTCGGTCCCGAAAGCTACTGCAGCGATCCCCACCGCGCCACCGAGGCGCAGCACCTCCCGGATGCCCAGCTCGTGAGCGAGGGCGAGCGCCATGGGGTTGATCTCGCCCCCAGTAGGTGGAGACACCATCACGATCTCACGCACCCCAGCGACCTGCGCCGGCACGACAGTCATGAGCACCGTGGAGGGATACAAGGCTTGTCCACCGGGCACATAGACGGCGACGCGTTCGACGGGCGTATAGCGCACGCCTAGCTTGCGGCCCCCGCGGACCAGAGGAGGCGGCGCCTTGAGCAGAATGTGTTGCTGGTACTCGCGGATGTTCTCGATGGCGCGCCGCATCAGCGACAGAAACTCGGGATCGGCCGCGGCATGGGCCAGCTCGAGCGAGCGCTCCGAGACTCGCAGTGTCTCTGCGGTCACGGAGGCGCGATCCAGCTGCGAAGCCAGCCGCGCAGCTGCGCTGTCGCCCCCTTCGCGGACCTGTCGCAGAATGTCCGAAACGACGACCGGAACATCGACAGGGTTGGTTGACGCCGCCACCAGGTTGCCTGCGTGCAGACGCTTGCACAGGTCATCGACCCGCGCTGCGAAATCCGGGGAATCGAAGGACCAAAGCGGGACCGTTACCATGGCGCGAGCATAGTGGGCGCCGCGCCCGTCGGCAACTTGGGGCGGGCGGAGCTAGGGAGGGTCACCGAAGGAGGGATTCGAGCCCGAGCCCAAGGGCACGGAGGTGCCCAGAGCCCGAGCCCGAAATCTTCAAGACCATGGCGGAGAGCATGGCGACGATGCGCAGCAGAAGACCTTGGGCGCGAGTTCGGAGCGGCTCATGAGGGATCGATGGAAAGTCCATCCGCTGAACAAAGAAATTTCACTCCAACCGATCGGGCTCGGGCTCGGCTTTGAAGACCCACTAGGGCCAGAAGACGAGCGCTCCGACCGCGAGGGATCCAACGGCACTCAGCAAGACCGCTGCGGCGGCGACGTCTTTGGCTTGCTTGACGAGGGGGTGAAACGCCGGGGAAGCCACATCACACAAAAGTTCGAGCGCCGTGTTCAGGGATTCCGCCGTCCACACCGCGGCGATGGCAAGCACGAGCGCGCACCACTCGAGCCGCGAGACCTCCAGCCATAGTCCTGCCGCCACGACGAGGATGCTCGCCACTGCATGGATCCAAGCGTTGTGCTGCGACTTCAGCATCACCAAGAGCCCGCGGCCCGCGAACACGAAGCCGCGAGCTCTTGCCGAGATGGAAAAGGCGGGCTTTGGGTTCATGCTTGGGTTTCCTCTAACAGCTGGTGGTCGTTACAGCGTCAGGTCTCACGGGCTAGGTTCCACGGTCAGCGCTGAGTCACGCCTTCCGCTTCAGCTCCAGGTAGGTTTGCTCCAGCGCTTGCCCCGGGTCGACGCGCAGGATGCCGACCTGCTGGTGCAGGAGCGCCGAAAGGCAGAGCTCGTTCGTGCGCTCCACGCTTTGCGACTGCGGGGCGACGACGCTGAGGATGGGAGCCGCCCAGGAGACCGCGGCGCCCTCCAACCCGAGCTCGAGGGCGCGCAGGTCGGGCATGCTCGTCAATGTGTACCGGACGAGGCGGCTCGCCGCCTTCAGCTGGTCCATTCGTCCCTGGTGGACGACACGACCCGCGTCGATGAAAATTGCGTGGTCACACATGGCCTCCAGCTCGCTGAGGACGTGCGAGCTGACCAGGACAGTGGCGTTGCCGGCGAGACTAGCGATGATCTCTCGGATTTGGACGACGAGCTCCGGATCCAAGCCGCTCGTCGGCTCATCGAGCAGCACCAACTCGGGATGTCCGAGCAGCGCCTGGGCGACGCTGAAGCGTCGCCGCATGCCGTGGGATAGCTCGCCGTACCTGGCGCGCCCTCGGTCGGCGAGGTGAACCTGTTCGAGGCGACGCTGTGCTTCCTGCGTCGCAGTACTCGCACCGAGACCTTGCAGCTCCGCGTAGTAGCGGAGAATGTCCGCGATTGCGAGGTGCTGGCTAGGCACCGCGTCTTGGGGCATGACGCTGACGAGACCGGCATGTGAAGGTGCTGCGAACGGGCCGCGTCCGAGGACGTCGACGCGACCGGACTCGTAGTGCAGCAGACCAGCAATGACGCCCATCGTCGTCGTCTTGCCGCTGCCGTTCGGCCCCACGAGGGCGCACACGGCTCCCCGGGGGATCTCCAGGGTGATCGCATCGAGCGCCAGTCGCGGACCATAGCGCTTCACGACACGGTCCAGGGTGACGGCGCTCGGGCCGCTCGGCTCTTGCGTCATGCGTCCCGCCTCCGAAAGAGCGACAACCCTGCTGTGAACGCGGCGGTGCCGATCGCGAGGACGGCGCCCACGCTCACCAGATAGGTGCCCAGGTGAGGGGACCACAGGGCATCCCGATGATGAGTCGGTAGGAGCACTGCCAAGAAGCGCACACCTGGGAGGTGCGCGTTGATGAACTCGGCGGTGAGCAGGCCGTGGAGGACGGCAAACCCGATGAGCGTGAACAAAGCCAGCGCCCGCGCGGCCATGGGCTTACGCACTACGAACGAGAACCCGAGGAAGATACCCAGCCAGCCGCTGCCATACAGCCACGCTCGAAAGGAGGTGCGAACGAGCCACGCCCAGATCTCGAGATCGAACTCGGAGGTCATGAGCATTCCAACGGTCCCCGCAAGCAGGGCGCCAGCGAGAAGCCCGGCGGCGAGAAGGGTCTCTTGACCGAGCAGCTTGCCCGTGGCCCACGTTGCCCGATCGCAGCGAAAGAGGGCGAACCGAGCGGCCCCAGACGAGAGGTCGGAGGCGATGGCGCCCGCGGAGGTGGCCAAGACCAAGAGGGGTACGAGGAGGAGCGCCATGTAGCCGTAGAAGATCGCGAGAGGTGGAATGCTCAAGAGCTCGCTCCGCAAAGCATCGTCCTCGATCAGATGCCCTACGAACGGTAGAGCATGTGCGCGAACGAGGTCGTCAGGGATATGGGATTCCGGTATACTGCCGCTCGTCGCCAGCGCGCGCCGGGCTGCGTTCTCCGCTGCCGCGAGCACCTTGAGGAAGACGAAGCTGCCCGTGGCGGCACCGGCTCCGTACAAGGCGAGCACGACGAGGAAGAGTCTGGACCGGAGGGCTTCCAATAGCTCGAAACGGGCGACGATTCTCAGCTTCCGGGGGTCGAGCATGGTGCCACCTTTGGCCAAGCGCCAGGAGGTGACAAGGACAAACTGTCACGAAGGACACCGGACACACGGTGGAAGCTATCTCGGCCGAAGGCTTGCGATTGCCCGGTCCAGGCCCATCAGGAGGGCGTAGGCGCGCCGCCATTCGGGGCATTTGAGCCGGACGACCTCTGCCAACCAGGCGCGCAGGGGCGGCCACGTCGTGGTACTCAGGTTCTGCAACGTGAGGGATTCCAGTAGCTCGAGAGCGGGCGCGGCCGCGTCCGGTGGGGCCAGAGCTGCGGCGAGGGCGCAGGCGTCGATGCTCTGACGCTGCAGATCTCGCGCTGCCTGTGCCGTCCTTGGAGCATGGTGCCGCCAGAGCTGCTCCCAGCCGCGTGCCGGCAGCAGTGCGCCAGCGCGCAGCAGCCGCTCGCTGCAGTCTTGCGGTAGGAACGCCCACGCCCGCGTGTCGTCGAGCAGCGTCGACCTGCCCTCCTCCAAGCCGCTCATGACGTATGCCCAGTGGTTTGCCGACAGCGCCGAGTAGGCGACGGGCCGCTGATGGCGCACCAGCAGGTCGAGCGCCGCCGGGGGGCAATGAGCCCACAGGGCCCCTGCCTGCGCGGACTCGGGATCGAGCACTGAGCCATCGAGAGCCGGACCCCCTGCCTCGCACCAGCAGCGCCATATGGCTCCCGCGAACTCGCCCGCTTCGACGTGCTGCTGCTCGCGCAACCACTGGATCGCGTCCCACCAGCGAGACGAACGGCTGAACTCGAGCACGGCAGTCCATGTCAGCGCACCGTGGACCGCTTCCTCGATGAACAGGCCGGGACGCTCCAGCACGTGCCAGCCCTGACCATCCTCGGCGACGCTCCCCACAGCGTGGCGTACGCGGTCCACAAGGCCATAAGCGGCACGCGCCCAGCCCGCTCCTCGGTCGAGAGCTATCGCCTCCTCGATGAGATCGAGCGTGGTCCGCCACTC
This sequence comes from Pseudomonadota bacterium, assembly GCA_023398955.1. Lineage (GTDB taxonomy): Bacteria > Myxococcota_A > Polyangia > Polyangiales > Polyangiaceae > JAEWRL01. The sequence continues at coordinate 16,675 of JAEWRL010000115.1, read as the reverse complement.
GGGCGGTAGCTTGGATGCGCGCCAGACGTCGAAGAAGCTGCCTTGCCTCCTCCCAGGCATCCCAGCCTCGGTCAGTGCGAGCAGCGCCAAGAGCCATGCCCCGTGGCAGATGCGGGTTCCTCCCGCCCACTGTGGCCAAGCGCGCGGCGCCGGGGGGAGGCCGGGCAGCTCCACGAGCAGCGTGAGCTGTTCCTCCACGAGTTCCTGCATCTCGTCAGACAGCGGGGATGCTGCGTCCTGTGTGCCGTCCAGGACTAGCCCGAGTCCCACATGGAGGATCAGGGTCTCGATCGCGCAGGCGTAGGCGGGCTCGTCGGGAGCAGCTTCGTCGAGGGTTGCCTCGACGACGAGCGCCGGCTCGTCGCGTAGCTGCTCGGCGATGGCTTCGTGCATCTGCACCGCGTTGGGACCAAGAAGCACCTCTCCCCATTCGAGAGCGCTGGATGCTGCCAGCATTCGCCGGGCCTCCGAGAGCGCTACATTGGCGAGCCAGCGGGGCCCAAGCCCGAGTAGGACCGAGCCCGGCCATACCGGCGTCAGCATGCCCACTTGGGAAAGGGCGCGAACGGCGCGGAAAGCCCCAGGCGGCACGCGCTGAGCAGCACGCCGAATGTCCCTGGGACGAATCGGGAGGCCGCTATCATGCAGGGTGACCTCGAGCCATTCGACGTCACCGCCTCTCTGGAACTCCCCGGGCACCAGCGCGAGCCACTCGTCGAAGCTCCGCGCAGCATCCCAAACCTCCGCCGAATCCGCCAGGGCGTGGCGCAGCATACCAGCGATCAGAGCAAGGCCGGAAGTCGTGAGGTGTGCGACCGCGGAGTCGCCGCGATCGAGGGCCACGCGGGTCCGTGCGGCGAGCCACGACTCGCCGAGCTCTCGTGGGGTGCGGCGAGTCGTCGCATCCCGGCCGTACTCATCCAGGAGGCCGCACAGCTCGAGCACGGCTCCGGGGCTGTCGATAAGGGGGAGGAGCTGGGGACTCGCAAGCCAACGGAGCGCCTCCCCTCGATCGAAGGGGTGCGCCTCGGGGTAGCGCTCGGCGATCCATTCCAACAGCGTTGGGAGGTAGTCGCGTGCAGGCGGTGTCCTCACGATCTCAGTGACAGCGGTGAGCCAGGTCGGTGGCGGCGGGAAGGGCGCCGCGATGCACCACCGGACGCGTTCGGACGGAGGATTGCTCAGCGCTCCCTTCAGCTGCGAATGGCTGTGGAGCTCGATGAAGCACGGTATCCCTCGATGGGGTACGTCCTCCTCGGCGCCCAGCGTGTGCGCTCGTTGCCGGGTCGTGAGCCAACTGCCTACGAGGCTGCGCCCGGAACCCGAGGGAGCCTCCCACCATAACAATCGCCAGCCTTCCGGCTGCAAGACAGTGCTGGGAATCCCTGGGAAGAGCCCTTCTTCGAGCAAATCAAGGGTGCGGGCGCGCGGCAGCGCCTGGAGACGAACGAGGCGAACAGCTTCGCCGTGGGACGGGGCGAGCCCCCCAATGGCTCTCCGGACATGGGCTACGCCGCAGCCGAGCGTCTCCGACAACAAGTGTTGTACCGAAGGGCGCTCGAGGATCCAATCGAGCCCCTCGCCGCGGTCCAGCTTGCTGAAGAGGGCAGCCAAAGAGCGCTCCTGCATTCGAGTGCTGTTCGGCCAGTCCTCGTGCGCGAGCAGGCGTCGTGCAAGATCCCCATAGCTTGCCGGGGGATCCGGCGCGGCAGTCATCAGATCACGCAGCCAGCCCACGATGGCTCCTTGCGCGGCGTGCGCAGGTCCTCCCTCCTAGGACCCAGCCAGCCTTCCCTAACGTGCTCGGGCATGATGGAAGGGCTCCGCGGGCGGTGACGGCGAGCACCTCCCCCGCGGCGAAACGCAACGGTCTCATGGCTCCGGGTGCCACTGTGGAGCATCCACCGTCGTTGCCCGCCCCAGCTCCGCATCGAACCCGCTGACCTGCAGCACCGCCAAGGGTCGGCGCCGTCCAACGAGGGCTCGCAGGGTGCGCGCGATGGGTAGTGCGGGAGCAGCGAGGTCGAGCGAGACGTTCGTGGCTGGCAACAGCTGGGCCCTGCCGCCGCGCAGAGAGACCCGTGCTGCCAGCAAGGTGCCCTCGCGAACGGAGAACGTCGAGAGGGCGCCGATGTGCACTGGAATACCGCGAGCCAGGGGGACGTGCATGCTCAACACCCGCGCATGCCCTGCGTGCACACTGCCAACGAAGGTGTTCGGGAGCCACGCGATATCAATCTCCTGGACTGTTTTCGGAAAGCCGAAGAGCTCACGGCCTCCCCGGCACGCTAGCTCCGAGGTCACCGGCAGGTGCAGGACGAACCCTCCCACGGCAGCATCTCCCATCAAGGCGCGAAGAAGAGGGAGCCTCCGTGGGGGCCCAGCACGCGTTGCGATCACCGAGACCGCGAGCTCTTCGTAGGCGCCAATGCTCGACTCGGGGTAGTGAAACCACGTGACGGTGAGCAGGGCACTGTCGAGGGGCAAGCGGACCGCGCGTACCCGACTGTCGCCAATGGCCTCGTCGGCGTCACGAGCGTCTACCCTGTAGACAACCGAGACGAGCTTTGCCCCGACGTAGTGGACGGGCAGGAGGCCCGCGAGCTCCTCCGCTGCGCTGTCGGCCGCCACGGCTGGCAGCAGGCTCATGTGAGACCTCGCAACACGTCGCGTAGGCGTTGGCGAAGCAGTGGCGAGCGGCCGCAGAGCATGCATGCCTGTCGTGCCTCCCTGTGCCGGCGCTCCTGCTGGTACGGGCTCAAATAGCCGTAGCCTCCAAGGATTCGGATGCCGAGTTCGGTGCCCCTCAGGGTTGCCGCGCGCACGGTGAGCACGAGGGCCAGCTCCGTAGCGAGCTCGGCAGAGGTCAAGAGGCTGTTCAGGGCCGACGACGCCGTCGCCATGTCCGAGGCAAGCTGCGCCAACATGTCCATTACAGCGTCATGCTCCAAGAGCGTTTGGCCTCCCTGGACGCGGACGTTGGCGTACTCGCTAGATAGAGCTGCGGAGGCCTCAAGGATGCCCAGGCACAGCGCCGCGGAGAGCGCCCAAGGTCGCGTCGCATCGAAGGTCCCGTCCCGCCACGAGGGCGTTCGCCCCTCGGGACTGCCGAAGAGCCACGCTCCACTGACTTGGTTCAGCTCCACGTCGCAAGCACCGGCACCGCTCAGACCGTGGAGTCGTGCTGCTTCACCAATGCGTACGCCCTCCGCGTTGCGAGCCACACGGCACCAACCCCGCGCGCCCCCGTCGGCGTACCGAGCTGGGAGCACGAGGTGTTTTGCCGTACTAGCTCCGACGACCAGAGGAATCCGGCCGCTGAAGAGGTGGCCAGCGGGATCCGCGGAAAGGCTGTAAACCGGATTCCACAGCTCATCGAAGAGAGGAAACCCCAGCCACCCCTCCGGTTCTGCCGCCACGCGGCCGTAGGGGTGCAAGGCGCTGGCACAGAAGTGGGCCAGCAGCGTGACCCCCAAGGAGGGCAACCTTCGGCCACAGGCCCTCAAGACATTGCCAGCCAGCGGAAGGTCGAGCGCGCCTCCGCCATCGCCCTCGGGACGGCCCAAGTCCGCCACCCCCAGGTCCATTAGCTCGGTCAACAGGGCATCCTCGATGGGGCGGTCGGAGCCCTTCTCCGGTTCGGGCATGGTCGCCAGGGCGCGTTCGGACAACCAGCGCTCGACCGTCCGCAGCACCTCGGTCGTGTCCTCCTCCAAGCGGGCAGGGACGCAAGCCATGCTAACGTCGAGGCTCGGTCCGGCGGCAGCGGCCGCCTCGGGTGGGCTCGACAGCAAGGGATAGCCGGTCGACTTGGCGAACACCTCCAGCCGGTTCAGCTCGTTCGTGCCCTCGTAGATTTGCAGCAGCTTCGCGTCCCGTAGCAGCTTCTCGAGCCCCACCTCGCGTCGGCTGCCGATGGCTCCCAAGAGCTCCATCCCGAGTTCGCACGAACGCACTGCCGCGTCGCTGGCGCTCACCTTGGCACCCGCGCCCCAAGCAGCCGCCAGCGCCACCTTCCACTCTGGCAGGTTCGCCATCGCGAGCCGCGTCGCCGCGTGTGCCGCCGTGCTCTCCATCAGCTGGCGACTTGGGCCACTGTCCACGAGGAAGCGCGGTAGCCAGTGCTGCACGTCGGTGGGACTCCCCGCTACCAGGGAGGCCGCTCCGAATCGTTCGTTGGCGACCGATGCGGTCCAATAGGCACCGCGCGCCTGCCAGACGGCGCTCTGCTGCTCGGCGAGCAGCAGCTTCGCCCACTGACAATCGATCAGCGGGGTGCCCCGGCCGTCGCTCAGCGTCTTTGCATGAGCTAGGCACAGCTCCAGCGCCGCGCGCGCGATGCCCGCTCCATAGGCAGCAACTGCACCGCGGGTGCTTCCGAGGACGAGGTCGAGCTCCCTTCCGCCCACGGCTCCGACGCACGCTTCGTTGGGCACGAAACAGTCGGAGAAGGAGAGCGTGGCTGCGGGGCAGGCGCGCTGGCCCATCTTGGCCTCGACGTTCTCGACCTCGAACCCGGCGCTGCCACGCCGCACCAAGAAGGCATGCAGCGTCGAAGCAGGAGCACGTCGATCCGTTGGCATCAGGACGATGATGTGCTCCGCCAGGTTGCCGTTGCTGATGAAGACCTTCCTGCCGTTCAGGAGGAACCCGTCCTGAGTGGGCCTTGCCTCGCTCGCCACCTTGGCAATGCCGAGCAGCTCGATGCTCTCCGCATCCGTTCCCGCGCTCGGCTCCGTCAAGGCAGTGGCGACGAGCTCCGGCGCGCCGCGTGCCTCACTGCTGACGAGACTCCGGCAGAGCTCCCCAAGGACTCTCAGGTTGCCGGTAGCACCCACGACGGCGAGACCCAGGCCGTGGACACTGAGTAGGTTCGCGATCCCGGCGCAGCCGCGCGCGAGCTCCTCGAGACCGGGAAGCAGCCCGCTGAGCGGCAGCCCTAGCCCGCCATAGACGATCGGGATCGTCGCGCTGAAGAGCCGATGGCGGCAGGCAGCCGTCAGTAGCTCCTCGAAGACGTGCTCGTGCGCTCTCTCCACATCGTCGAGCTCGAGTGCGGCTGGTGCAGCGACGCTGTCACTGAACACTCGAAACCTGCGCCACAACTCTTCCGCTCCACGAGCCTCCCGCGGGCGCGCCTTTCGCAACCAAGTGAAAGGAGGGTAGAGCTCGTCGAGGGCGGCGTGCGGCGACATCGAAAGGGCGACCTTCAGTCGAGCGGGGCGTAGTCGGGGCTGTCGGGTGGGGGCACGATCTCTTCTCCCCCTCCGCTACCGTCCTCTGCGTCCTCCGCGTCCTCCGCGGCTCCATCCTCCCGCTCCGCAGCACCCTGCGGAGGCCGCGCCGATGTGGCGCTGGCTGCTGGCTGCTGCTCGCCGCAGCCTGACGAGGCAGCCAGGGCGAGCCCGAGTAAAGTTACAAGCTTCTTGGTCATTGCTTGCCTGTGTTACCCCGACCACTCGCCGGGGGCAGCACGAATTCGGAGGGAGCAATGGCGCAGGCAGGGCTGTCGGCTCGACCGATTACGCGGCCGGGGGGCTCCAGGGACGTCGCGCGAGTACCATGGTACTTGTCGGAGACGACCACTATGGCGGACCGAAGCACGGCGAAACCAGGACGCGAGGTGGGCGCGCGGCAGACGGCCGCGTGCAGCAGTTGCGTTCTCGGGCGCGCCACATGGGCCGGTGCTTGTCCCTTTCGGGAGGTCCGTCATGAGGAGCAGAGCGTCCTCCTCGAGCAGGGGGAACGAGCGGAGACGGTGTGGTTCATCAAGGAGGGTTTGGTGGCTTTGAGCTCCGCGGATGCCGCTGGTACGGAAGTCGGGTGCGCCGTGCGGGGGGCTGGCAGTCTCATCGGCTTGGAGGTGCTCCTGGACCGGCCTTCTCCCTTCACCGCACTCGCTCTCACGGACATCACCACGTGCGCAACGCCGTCGACGACCCTCGCGGACCGGCTGGGGCAGATAGAATCGCCCTTGGGAACCCTGCTCAAGCTGGGCATCGAGGAGGCGACGCGCCGTACCGCGGAACAGCTAACACTGGCTGGCACTTGTACCTCACGGGTCGCAAGGTTCTTGCTCCTGCGCTGTGTCGACGGCGCGGGCACGCAGCCGCTCGACGTCTCCCAACGGGTCATGGCGCGAGCTCTCTCCATTACCCCCGAGACGCTGTCGCGGACCCTGGCGCGCCTGCGCAAAATGGGCGCCATTGCCGGGACACGGCCGGTCGTGGTGGCGGACGTCACAGCGCTCCGTGCGGCGGCGGCAGGCGATCCCGTCTAGCGAAGCAGCCCGCCGCCGGACGCGTGATTCAGAGTACGGCGAGCTCCGCTCGAGCCGCGCTCGAGCTGTCTGTCAGCTCGCGTCGCTTCGCGTTCCAGACGGCCCAGCCGCGTTGGGTGAGCACCTCGCGTTCCGCGGCGACGAGCACGGTCTCGAGCCGTGGAAAGAGCCAGGTGCTCTCGGCGACGTGGTGGTGCTCACAGAGGTGCTTGAGCGTCGACTCGAGGTCCAGGGTCCGGAGGACGTGCCGGCGTGGACGCTCGACGCCCTCGACCAACTGGAGCGTGAGCGTCCTGCTAGCGCTGAGGAGCATGGACAGCTTCCGGTGCTGCCCGCTGTAGAGGACCACGGGTGCCCTCTCCGCGGGACCACTCTGCGCGTACCGCGGCAGGAGCACGTGGTCCTCGAACTCCATGTGGACGGCGAGGAGCTCCCCATAAACCTGCAAGAATAGCAGCGCGAGGCGCGGTTGCTGAGCGAGCAGTGCCTCCTGGTGGCAAAGGAACAGCTCTTCTAGCTCGTCGTGTTGGTGAAGAAGGGAGTCGAGATCCTGGGCCACCGGGCCTCCGTGGCAAGCCTACGCTGTCTCACCTCGTACCAAAAGGACGTCAGATCAAGGGGAAACCTCCGCGTGACCAGAGCATTTGGAGGTCGCTCACGAGAGGCCCGCTGGCCGCCCTCTCGTGATTTGGCTCGCGAGATGCAGTGGCGACGGGTGCCATCCTTCGCTAACAAGCCTCACGGGACCCAATGTCGAGGAAGCCATGAGCAGAGTAATCATCGTAGGCGCTGGCGGTGTGGGCAGCGTCGTCGCGCACAAATGCGCTCAACACCCTGAGGTCTTCTCAGAAATCCTGCTCGCGAGTCGCACGCTCGAGCGATGTCGCAGGGTGGCTGACGACGTGCAGCGACTGCAGGGTCGCAGCATTGACGTGGCGGGGCTCGACGCGGACGACCGCGCGAGCACGATCGCCCTGCTGCGGGAGTTCGAGCCCGACCTGCTGATCAATGTGGCGCTCCCGTATCAGGACCTGGCCCTCATGGACGCCTGTCTCGCGGCTGGGGTCGACTATCTGGATACGGCAAACTACGAGCCACCCGAGGCTGCTCGCTTCGAGTACAAATGGCAGTGGGCCTATCAGGATAGGTTTCGAGACGCCGGTCTCATGGCGCTCTTGGGGTCCGGCTTCGACCCTGGAGTAACGAACGTATTCTGTGCCTATGCGCAGGCTGAGCTCTTCGACGAGATCCGCACGATCGACATCCTGGACTGCAACGCGGGCTCCCACGGACATCCCTTCGCGACGAATTTCAACCCCGAGATAAACATCAGGGAGATTACCCAGCGTGGCCGCTTCTGGGAACGCGGTGAGTGGAAGGAGACGGACCCTCTGAGCGTCAGCCGAGACTATGATTTCCCTGAAGTCGGTGTCCGCAAGGCCTTCCTCCTCTATCATGAAGAGCTGGAGTCTCTGGCGCTCAATATCCGGGGGCTCGAGCGGCTCCGGTTCTGGATGACCTTTGGAGAAGAGTACCTGACTCATTTGCGAGTCCTCCAGAACGTGGGCCTCACGAGGATTGACCCGGTGGAGTTCCAGGGCCAGAAGATTGTACCCATCCAATTCTTGAAGGCCCTTTTGCCCGACCCAGCGAGTCTCGCGAAGAGCTACAAGGGGAAGACCTGCATCGGTTGCGAGCTGGAAGGGAGCAAGGATGGCCGGCCGCGACGCGCTTTCATCTACAACGTGTGTGACCACGAAGCCGCGTACCGGGAGGTGAATGCGCAAGCCATCAGCTATACGACCGGTGTTCCTGCCATGGTCGGCGCCATGATGATGTTGACGGGAAAATGGAAGGGTACCGGTGTCTTCAACATGGAGCAGCTGCCCCCACTGCCTTTCCTCGAGGCACTAGCGAAGAGTGGTCTTCCGTGGCATGTGACGGAGCTCTGACGCCGGGCTGTTCGTCTTTGGAAGCAAGCCATCCGTGAAGAAGCACCGATTCGACGAGACGCAGGTTGAGTCTCCGGCTTACGTTTGTGACCTGGGTTACCTACGCCAGAATGCGGAGCTGCTCAGCCAGGTTCAGCAGCGCGCTTCGTGCAGGATCCTGCTCGCGCTCAAAGGCTTCGCGATGTGGAGCACCTTCCCCTTGCTGCGCCAATACCTCAGTGGTGCGGCCGCCAGCTCATCGGACGAGGCTAGGCTTGCACGCGAGGAGTTCGGGGGTGAGGTGCATGCCTATGCGCCTGCTTACTCCGAGCGGGACATCTTCGAACTAGTACAGTGGGCCGATCACCTCGTCTTCAACTCCGTGGAACAGTGGCGGCGCTACCGCCCGAGCGTCGAAGCGCGCCGAGGTGCGGTCAGTCCGGCGATTCGTATCAACCCGGAGCATTCGGAGGTCGCAGTGCCGCTTTACGATCCCTGCTCCGCGGGCTCGCGGCTGGGTGTGCGCAGGCGGCACTTTCCCCCGGATGCCATGGAGGGCCTCGATGGGCTCCACTTCCACGGCCTTTGTGAGAGTTCGGCCGATGCCCTGGCACGCCTCCTTGGCGCGGTGGAGCGCGGTTTCCCCGAGCACCTCGAGAGGGCCAAATGGGTCAACTTCGGCGGTGGTCATCACGTGACCCGTCCCGGGTATGACGTCGATGCGCTCATCACGCTCGTCAAGGAGTTCAGAGCTCGCTACGGCGTCGAGGTGTACCTCGAGCCGGGAGAGGCAATCGCCCTCGACACCGGCGTGCTCGTGGCTAGTGTGCTCGACATCATCAACGCTGATATGCCGATCGCGGTGCTGGATATTTCAGCCACGGCTCACATGCCGGATGTCCTGGAGATGCCCTACCGCCCCGCCATTGCTGGCGCTGGCGCCCCCGGCGAGATGCCCCACACCTACCGGCTTGGTGGACTGACGTGCCTCGCTGGTGATGTGATTGGCGAGTATTCCTTCGAGCATCCCCTGGAGATCGGACAGCGCCTCGTTTTTGGCGACATGGCACATTATACGATGGTGAAGAACACCACGTTCAACGGGGTACGCTTACCCTCGATCGCCCTGTTCGAGCCAGAGACCCAAGAGGTGCAGGTGGTGCGGCGCTTCGGCTTCGAGGACTACAAGAACCGGCTCTCCTGAGGCGCACGCCGGCTCCCCTTTCCCCTTAGTACAGCTCCCCGCAGGTTCGTACCCACTCAAGTCGAACCCGAGCCCGACTATGTGTCGGGCTGGCTCGGCTCTGAAGACACTCCCCAGCGGGCGGAGCACCCCGATGCGCTCAGCGCATACTCTCCCATTGTTCTTTTCCGAAGGCTGTCTGCACAACGCCTGAAGCCGCCTGCACGGCCTCCTCGATGGCGGCGTGAGCATCCAGAACATCTGCTGCCGTTACCAGGTTCTCGATGCCCAAGTGTGCCAGGCATGCGGGCTCTGTGCGAAGCGTCGCGTCGATGCGATCCATGGCTTGCACGAGCCCGTCGCCCGCTGCTGCTGCGAGGCGACCGTCCCCATTGGCTGTGTGAACTAGGGGTGCCAGGTACGCCTCCAGGGCGGTCACCACGTTCGCGCTGAACCCGCCTACCAGCGTGACCGTTGGGCTGGTGCACTCCGCGGAGAGAGCCGCTACGGCCGCACATGCCTGATAACAGGTGTCGGAGAGCTGACAATCCATCGCTTGGGGCAAGCCAAGTGGCTGGAGGCAACCGTCAGCAGTCGAGCTCGTGGAACAGGCGCCCTGGCACGAGATCCCGTCACCACACTTTTGACCCGCGCCCTCTGCTCTGATCCTGCAGTCCCCGGTGCATAGCCCGGTGCACAGCCCGCTGCAGAAACCGTCACACGGCTCGCTCGTCCCGGCTTGGTTGCTCGTCGCGACGCATGTTCCCTCGCAGCTTCCGTGGCAGGTGCCGCTGCAATCGCCGGTGCACTCGGTGGGTTCGGCTGCAGTGCCTTCACACACGCTCCCTTCGGAACAGAGGCCGCTGCACGGAGCCACGACGTTCTGCTCTCCACAACGTTCCAATGTGGAGGATGGGGAACAACCATTGCTGCAGGCCTGCTCGCACGCGGTCTGTCTGGCAGTGATCACGCGGCACCGTCCGCCTTCTAGAGCTGCCAACGGTTCGCTGTCTCCGCGATGTGTCGCCAGCACGTTAGCAGCAGACCCACAGGTCTCTGCCACGGTTCCTCCTCCCTCCGCCGACCCCCGGTAGTCCGGCGAGAGCTCCTCGTGGAGGCTTGCGCACGCTACCCTGACACGCTGAGTGAGCTCGGTGGCGGCGTAGACGAGCGCCTGGGCGGCAGTCGACGTGGCCTGCGCCTCTCGCCACAGCGCGTCCGAGCACCCCGGCCCTGCCGCGGCTCCGGCGCTCGCGTCCTCCCCGTCGTCCAGATCGAGGCTGGCGGTTCCCCCTTCGCCTCCAGCTCCCACGTCGACGAGTTCTGGACAGCAGCCGTCCGCGCCGTTCCCCGCTGCATCATCGCTAGGCGGCGCGCCAGCGCTGGAGTCGCTCGCGCCGCTGCAGCCGAAGGCCAGCGACAGAGAAAGAACGACGAAGGAAGCTCTCGACATGCAAGACACAGTCTAGCTCAGGAGAACAAAAGCGTGAGGTAGAACGCGGGTAAGTCAAGGAAGCCTGGCTGGCACTATGATCGCGGAGTCATGCCTGACGAAACCTGCTGCACGCCGCGACCTCTGGAGCGAGGGAGAGTTCGCGACTATACCGGGCGTAGCTGCATGGGGTCGGCCAAGACGGCCCCCTTGGAACGAACCGAGAAAGCACCATGGAACTCGAAGCGATAGCGAATCGAATCGATCATGCCTTGCTGCATCCCACGCTGACGGATGCGGAGCTGCGAGACGGCTGTGCGGCGGCCGTTCGGGCCGGGGTCGCCTGCGTCTGCGTCAAGCCGTTTCACGTCCCCTTGGCCGCCGAAGCCCTGGCTTCCGGCTCGCGCACCGTCGTGGGCACCGTTGTCGGCTTTCCTCATGGGGCCAATCCGATAGCGGTGAAGTGTTTCGAGACAGAGCACGCCGCGGCGAGGGGAGCACGAGAAATAGATGCGGTCGTCAACATAGGTAAGGTCCTCTCCGAGGACTGGGAGTACCTCCACTCCGAGATCGCCGCGCTGACCGCCGCGTGTCGGGATCTTCGCGTCACCCTCAAAGTGATCCTTGAATCAGGCTACTTGCCGAGCACTCCGCTCAAGGTCCGTCTGTGTGAGATGTGCGCAGACCTCGGTGCGCAGTACGTCAAGACATCGACCGGTTTTGGGTTCACTCGCACTTCCACGGGAAGCTATGAGCCGTTTGGCGCTACGGATGACGACATCAAGCTGATGGTCGCCACCGTCGGAGCGCGCGCTCGCGTCAAGGCATCCGGAGGGATTCGTTCGTTGGACGATTTCTTGCGTGTCGTGCGCCTTGGTGCCCATCGCGTTGGAACCTCCGCCACCGTGGCGATCCTGAGAGAAGCACGGGAGCGCGCTACAGCAGCAGCGGCAATCGGGTAGCCGCAGTTCGCGGAGCAGGCGCCCTACCTCGCGGCAGATTTCGGAGTAGGAGCGTAGAACCTCTCCATCAGCCATTCAGCGAAGCGGTCGAGTGAGGCAGCCATGGGTCCTTCGTAGGCCTTCTCGACGGCTGGATCCGGTCCCTCGAGCGCTTTGCGGTCGGGCTGCTTCCAGGTCGAGAACTTCATTTCGACGACTTCGGACTGACCGGGGAGGAGCAGCTTGACCTCGTACAGCACGCCCATTCCGACGAAGATGCCTCTTGGGTTCAGGTTCGGGAATAGCCCGCTGAGCTGCACGCGGCGGTCGACGAAGATGGTCGGGACCTTCACCGGGGGCAATTCCTCGTCGTCCGCGACTGGGGCGCCCAGCTCGAAGTCGAGGACCTCTTCGGAGAACCCCTGTTGCAGCGCAGACAGGATGACTTGAGCCACGCGCTGCTCTCGGCGCCGCGCATCCTCAGTGGTGAAGTACTGGCGCGGGAGCAGCTTCGAGCCGAGATAGTAGCGACTCTTGACGACCGCCTTCTCAATCTCGACAAGGCTCCCTGCCATGCGTCGCCGGAACCGAAGCTCGACAGTCGGGCTGTGCTCACGCGCAAAATCGAGCGCTGCGCCGATGAAGCCTGCCACCTCACCACCGGGATCGGCGGCGGACGCCAGGTACTTCTTGTGCGCCGCCGTGTAGACGGATCGCTTTGCATAGCCGAGCTCTTTTCCTACCAGGTCCACCCGCTTTCGGGTCTTCTCGAACTGGGCCAGAGCCTTCGGGGATTGCATCTTCATCAGGGCATTCAGCTCCTTGAGGAGCAGATCCCGATGAACGGCGTCGACTTCGGCGGCTATCTTCGACCCACGGTGAGCGGCTTCGTAACGCTCCATCGCCTCCAGGTCACCGCTGGCGTGCACCTTTCTAAGCAGTGCTCGAGGTAGCAGCTGGTCCCGCACGTCCTGACGCACCCCTCCGCGCGCGAGGTAGGCGCGATAACCCTCCGGCGTGTCCAGCAGGACGGCAGCACGGTAGAGAGCTGTCTCGCTGCGCTGGTTGCGCAGCTTCCAAATGGTTCCACCGAGGAGTGCCCCCACGGCAAGCGCGCCCACTCCCACCAACCAGAGCGGCACGGGACGTGGGCTTCGTAGCGGAGTCTGTGGGGAGAACGGGCTGCTGAAACCCGAGTCCACCAGTGGGTCCAGCAGCGCCAGCTCTCTTCGGTTTGATTCCGCCTTCGCACTCTCGAACCGCTGGCGGCCCTTCTCGGTCGCCACACCGATCGCTTCGGCTTCCGAGGCAGTGCGAGCTTTGAATTCGAAGCGTTTGCCGGCCTCGGTGGTGACGAGCACGCGAGCCCCGGACACCTCGACGGCGCGGTACTCGCTAGCGTCATACACGCGGAATACGGGACGCGTGGCGTCTACGACCGACGCCGGGAAGAGGTAGATCCGCCGGCGGAAGGGGAGCTGGGCGGCGTACCGCGCCCTAAGTAGCCATGCCGCAACGCAGAAGACGATGAGGGCCGCGAGCACGATGTGGAGCGCGACCATCGAGGGGGGTTGCAGAGCGAGCGCGTGCTGGAGCTCGCCGTAGCCCAGCGCCACGACGAGCGCTTCCGCCAAGGCGCACGCCCCGGCGGCGACCAACCAAGCCACTTGTCCCAGTGACCGAATGCGCGCCATGAGCAGGGGAGCAGGGAGCTCACCCCGGGTTGCACCCAAGAAGCGGTCTTGAATAGGGCGCGGCAGCTTGAAGAAGTGAACTTCCCGCATTGGAGCCGAGTGAGACGCAGCAGAAACCAAAATTGGTCTCAGATCAAGGCTCAGAGGCACGGAGCCGGCGAGTTTCGTCCGCTATCCACCTGCCCGCCCCCGTTTGTCGCCCCATTGCTCGCCCGCTGCGGCGCGCCATGGCGTCGGCGCGGCCGATACGGGCGACCACGTGGCCCCTGGGCGGATGCCCGCGTTCGGCGATGGAGGATGAGGCAGGATGAAGCGGATGCGGTATGGGGTGCGTCAGTTCTGGGTGTCGACGGACAGCACGTAGGTGCCAGTGACATAGGCGCTGTAGGAGGAGACCACGATGGTGTAGACCTGTGGGGACAGCTCCTCGACGACGAGCTTCGAAAGCAGACCCGTGCCGCTGTCGTCGTCGCTCGCCAACACCCGGCAGTCCTGATCGAGCAGGTGGAGGTACGTGTCGAACGTCCCTCCGACCACCTCAGCGACGACCGTGCCGCGCGTCTCCAAGACGAACTCGTAGTCGTCGACGTAGTGGTTTGCGCCGTCGGGGCGGCCGAGAGGGTCGCTGGCCGTGAGTCGCCCGGGCACCTCGTGGGCGGGGAGTGAGAGCACGGTTTCCGTCGAGTAGCAGCAAGACCCGACCTCGCAGCCGCAATCGGCAGCGCAGACCCCCGTCTCCGCTGCTTCGCAGACGCCGTCGCCACAGACGGGCTGGCAATCGCTGGCGCAGGTGAGCGAGGTCTCGTCGTGCGTGCAGCTGCCGTCTCCACAGAGCGGCGGGCACTCCTCGGGACAACTCCCAGCCTGCTCGCCCGCAGAACAGACACCGTCGCCGCAGATCGATCCGCAATCGATAGGGCAAATGTCCGTGTTCTCCGCGCCCGAGCAGACCCCATCGCCGCAGCGAGAGAGGCAATCCCCTGCACAGCTCTCGACCGACTCCCTGTGCGTGCAGAAGCCGTCTCCGCATAGGGCGGGGCAGTCGAAGGCGCAGGAGAGTGCGGTTTCCTCCTGCTCACAGAGGGAGTTCCCGCAGATACCAGTGGGACAATCGATCGGACAGGTGCTCTGTGACTCACCGAGCCCACACGCGCCGTCTCCGCACACGCTCACGCAGTCCCCAGGGCACGTGCTCGAGGTCTCCTCGTGCGTACACTGTCCGTCACCACAGCTCGCGGAGCAATCGCGGCCACAGCTCAGGGCCGTCTCGTCACCGCTGCACGAGCCGTCTCCACACGTCTCGTGGCAGTCGCGAACACAGGTCTGCGCAGATTCGTCGCCGTTGCACAGACCGTCTCCGCAGCGTGCAGGGCAGTCTGCGGGGCAGCCGCCGTTGTATTCGGACCGGGAGCAGTGGCCATCGCCGCATCGGGCGACGCAGTCGGCGGTGCAGGTCGCTTCGCTCTCCCCGGCCGTGCAGAGGCCGTCACCGCAGATTGGAGCGCAGTCCTCCGGACAGGACGTCGACGTCTCCCGTTGGCTGCACACGCCGTCTCCGCAGAGGCCCCAGCAGTCTGCCGCGCAACGGCTGCGATCCTCGTCGTGGGTACAGGAGCCATCTCCACAGATGGAAGGGCAGTCCGCCGCGCAGGCCACGGCGCTCTCCCCCCCAACCGCGTCGCAGAGCCCATCCCCACAGGATCCGACGCAATCTGCTCGGCAGCTCAGGACTGTCTCGTTGTGGGTACAGAGTGCATCACCGCAGGTCGCCCGGCAGTCCTCTGGGCAGGTGGTCACGGTCTCTCCCCTGGCGGGATTACAGCGTGCGTCGCCGCAGATCATGCCGCAGTCACTGGCGCAACCGCTTGATGTTTCCTCGTGCGTGCACGCCCCATCGCCGCAGAGGGCCGGGCAATCAGCGGGGCAGCTGGCAGCCTCCTCGCCGTACTGCATGGCGCAATGGCCATCCCCGCAGGCGACGGCGCAATCGCCAGGGCAGGTGGCGTTCGATTCGTCTGGCGAACAGGTGAGATCCCCGCACACCGAGCGACAATCGGTTGGGCAGGAGAGCCAGCTTTCGTTCGCAGCGCAGACCAGGTCCCCACAGTAGGTGACGCAGTCCTCTGGACAGTTGGCGAAGGATTCTCCCAGAGTACATAGTTCGTCGCCGCACACGGAAGGACAGTCGGCCTGGCAGCTACCAGGGGACTCTCCCTCCGTGCAGCGACCGTCGCCGCACCAGGTGACAACGCCGCCGGTCCCTCCGCTCCCCGCTCGCATGCCAGCCGCCCCAGCGGCACCGTGGTCACTTCCAGCAGTGCCGGCTGTAGAAACGGAGCGGCCCGAGGTTTCGCCATCGAGCCACCCGGCGGGGCTGCGGCCACCGCACGCCACTGCCGTCAGCAGACCTACGGCGATCGGAGTCCAGGGCTTGAGGAGGCGCGTCACGAGCTCGGACAGCAAGCTAGCACTTCGCGGAGCAGCTCGGACCAGCTTTGAGCGTCAGACCCCCCGGCTGTGCCTTCGGTGACGCTTGACGACCTCGGCGCCGAGGCGTCCCGGGGCGGATTCCCTGGGCGCTGGTGCTCGGGCTCGCCGTGACCGTGGTTTGCCCCGCGTGTGCCGGCCAAGGTCACCGAGCCGGAGCGCCAGCCTGCGAGGTCGGGTGGCCACTCTGGCTGCAGCGGGGCTTGGCGGCCGAGGGGATGGTCCACTCCCGAACAGGGGGATCAGGGTCGAGTTTGTGGCTGTTTGTGGGTTCGTGCTAGCCTACGGCCATTCCGGGTCCCAGCGACCGTGCCGGTTCGGCTTTGCCGCAGGTGGCGTGCTGTGCTCCGGGGGCCTCCAGCGGGTGGGGGCATCGGTGAAAGCAGCAGCGTCAAGCGTTCGTCCGAGTCTGTATCCGTCAGTGACGCAAATTCAAATTCTCAGGTATCGCAACTATGAACAATCGGCTTTTCGTTGGAAATCTCTCCTACTCCACGATGGAGCAGCAATTGCGCGACGCGTTCGCCGAGTTCGGCGAGGTCACGTCTGCCAGCATTGTGCTGGATCGCATGACGGGTCAGTCGAGGGGTTTCGGCTTCGTGGAGTTCGCGTCTCCCGAATCTGCAGAAAAGGCGATTGAAGCTCTGGATGGTGCGGAGCTCGACGGTCGCTCCATTACGGTGAACGTGGCGCGGGAACGCTCCGGTGGTGGCGGTGGTGGCGGCGG
>JAEWRL010000098.1 GCA_023398955.1 Pseudomonadota bacterium | reverse complement strand
CAGGCGCGGTGCCGCGACGGCTCTGTCCGCCGAGCGTCTGCGCCAGGGCCGCGCTTTGACTCTCGAGCGTGCCCGTTCCTCTGGGGCGCCCGAACTCGGTCCCAGGTTGTGCGCTATCAACAGCCGCATCACCGGGTAGCCGGCTGTTGACGCGCGCCAACGCGCCACCGGACTCCAAACGTCGAACCTCGACTGAACATTAATCGCTCCATTCTGGCGTAGCTCGTCAACGGTCGTCTGCCGAGAATGTTAGCTCTCGTCCATCGCGTGGTTCGCTTCTGCCAAGCACGCGCCATGCCTGGGTCATTTCTCGCGAGCAGAGATTGGACGATCGATCGAGAGCTCCGGCGGGTAGCCGCTCACCTCATCGATGAAGCCACGCGCGCCAGACCGCGGGATGAACAGCCGAGAATTCCGCAGGATTCAGCGTCCATCTGCCGGGGGGCGCGCGAAATCTAGGTTCATGAGGTTCGACTTCTCTCATCGATGACGCCGTCCGTGCGCTACGGAGACGCCCCCTGGTACGGCGCCTTGGCTCTGCTCCTGCTCGGGGGCAGCGTCCGCTCCTGGCGCCACCGGGGCGCCAAATCCAGCCCATAACGGCACGGCCCGCACCGACGATAAGTCAGCTCGCCAATATTGGGAGGTCCAACCGCGAGAAGCGACCACATCAACCCGCAGATCGGGGGGCTGCACCGTGAGGGAGAGCACGCCCAATGCTAGATTCATGGGTGGGTCAGGAGACGAGATTGGCCATTCACCGCTCGACAATGCTCATGAGCTGCTTTTGCTGGGCGAGCGCTCTCCTCCTGCCCGCTTGCGGTCGCATCGGGTACGAGGAGCTCAGCCTAGCTAGCAACAGCGGCGGGGCCGGCGCCGGCAATCCGGGCGGCGACGGAACGGTGATGCCCGGCCACCCCCTCGGCGGCGCACCGGGCGACGCGGGCGACGCGGGCGACGCGGGCGACGCGGCGGGGCTCGTTGGCGGCAGCCTTGGCACGGGCGGCGCGAGCCCCGCGGGAGGCACTGGAGAGATTGTCGACGCACCCTCTGGAGGAGGGAATCAGGGCTCTGCTGGCGCGCTCCTCGGTGGGAGCGTTGCTTCGGGTGGCGTCGCCTTCGGCGGCAACGTTGCCTCGGGTGGTTCGGACTTCGGCGGCTACAGCGGCTTGGCGGGTGCCGGCTTCGGTGGCTACAGCGGCTTGGCGGGCGCCGGCTTCGGCGGGGCGGGTGGCTCTCTCGTCGGAGGCCAGGCGGGCGCCGCTGGCGCGCTCCCGGGCGGGAGTGCTGGATTCCCGGAAGGTGGACAGTCGAGCGCTGGCGCACCCGGAGCCGGTGGCGATGCCGCCACGGCGGGCACCTCTGGCGCCGCGGGAGCAACGTCGGGGCCATTGCCTTCCGCGGACTACTGCGTGGAGCTCCCAACCCTGGCGAGCGCTCCGTCCATCGACGGCGTCCTCGAGCCGGCATTGACGTTGCGAGAGGTGGTGCCCGTAGGCTGGGACGGCGATGGCCCGATCCCCGACGGTTACTCGATGAGCTACGCCGCCGCGTGGCGCAGCGATGGGCTGTACTTCTTCATCCACGTCACCGACCCTGACCGCAACCCCGCCGATCCCGGGGATGCAGTGTGGATGGGGGATGCAGTGGAGATCTACGTCGACTCCGATGGGCAGTATCCGCCTGCCGACTCCTGGGACGATCCGGGCGCGCGGCAGTTCGTCATCGCAGCGCCAGCGGATGACGTGACGCCAACGCGGCGCGCCGAGCACTTCGTCATCAACGAGAGTGGAGTGCCTTGGACGAGCAGTGCCTTCATTTCCGTGCCTACCAGCGTTGGATACGACGTCGAAGCGTTCATCGTCGCGAGCGACCTGGGCCTCTCGAGCTGGAGCTTGGCCGCGGGCGAAAGCGTCGGGCTCGATCTCGGACACGACGTCTCCTATCCGCCTGGCGTGACAGGGTTCTGGGGCAACCGGGATTCCCAGTACTTTTTGCGCATCCTGACGCCCCCCACGGGCACGCGGCTCGATTATCCCTTCTTCAACGAGAACGCCTTCTGTACGAGCACGCTCCTGAGTCCCTGAGGTGGCGGGGCGAGCGCCCCGACGCTGCCCTTGGAGTTGCGCTACAATTGGCCATGGCGCAGCGCTCCCTCACCGAACACCTGGACCACCTGCCGCTCTTTCCGCTGCCCGAGGCGCTCCTGTTCCCGAAGACGAGGATGTCGCTCCACATCTTCGAACCGCGCTATCGGCAGATGGTACAGGATGCGCGGCGGGATGAGCTCCCGATCGCCATCGGGCACATTCGAGGGAAGGGGCCAGGTCCAGCGGACGCCGTAGCCGTTCACCCGGTCCTCGGCGCGGGCTTCATCGACACGTTGGAAGAGCTGCCCGATGGCCGTTTCATCATCGAGCTCCTGGGAGAGCAGCGGCTGCGCATCGTCGAAGAGAAGCCGTCAGCCCGGCTCTATCGGGTCGTCCGTGCCCGGCCCGTGCTCGACCTCGACGTGCGCCCCGAGGAGAATCAGCGCGCCGTGGAGGCGCTCCGCCGCGTCGTGCTTGCCATCCACCAGGTCCAGCCCCAGGCGGCCGCGGCCTTGTCCGCAGCAATAGCCGAACTCCAATCCGCAGGCGAGGTGGCTGATTCGCTCGCGGGGGTCATCCACACCGATCCGCAGTTGCGCCAGGGGTGGCTCGAAGACGCGAACCCGGTTACGCGGCTTCGCGCCGTCACGGAAGCCCTCGAGAGCTACCTCGTTCAGGGGACCACCGGGCAACGCGTGGTGCACTGAGCCGCCTCGCGAGCAGCGCCGCCTTCGGCCGGAGACGGAGCGACCAGCCTGTAAGCAAAGGTGCGGCTCGGCGCGAGCGGGAATAATCCGAGACAGAGGCCTATCGAGGGCGGATCCGCCGCCGTAACCAGCGTCGCAACTCGCCAAGGTGTTCCGGACGGGCCCGCGTCGTCGGCTGCTCCGTGATGGACACCTGCGCGCTACCCAAGACAGAAATGACTCCGAGAAGAAGGCCTCCTATGCGACGTGGGTCGAGAATTCTGGCATTGGGGGCCCTGTTGGGCGCCCTGACAGCTGTTGGTCACGGTTGGGCGCAGGATCGAGAGTCTGGCTTTGCTCTCAACCGCTTCGAACCGTCCTCCTCAGGCAGCGCCTGGTTCGCTGGCGACTCCCTCGATTTTCGCGGCGACCAGCGCTTCGCCGCCAAGGCGGTCCTCGACTGGGCCTACAAGCCCCTCGTCACCTATGATGGCGACGGTGACGAGCGTACCGCCGTCATGCGGCATCAGGCCTTCACCCACCTGGGCTGAGCGCCGTCCTGGCCGATCGCGTCCGGCTCGGATTGAACCTCCCCGTACTCACCTTCCAGCGCGGAGCAGCGGCGGTGATCGAGGGGCAGCGCTACTCCGTCGAGGACGGCGCCATGGGCATCGGCGATCCCCGACTCGCCGCCGACGTGCGAGTCTTGGGCACCTATGGTGCTCCGTTTACCTTGGCTGCGGGTCTGACGCTGCATGCTCCTGTCGGGTCGCGCGATGACTTCGCCAGTGACGGGAAGCTGCGGCTGACACCTCGGGTGCAGGCGGCTGGGCGCGTCGGGATCTTCGTCTATGCGGGGAGCGCTGCCTTCAATCTGCGTACACAGAACGAGAACATCGGCAGCGTGCCCTTCGGCTCCGAGGTACAGCTCGGGGGCAGCGCTGGCGTGCTGTTGCTGGACGAGCGCCTCCTGCTCGGACCGGAGATCTGGGCCTCGACGGTGGTCTCGGACGACCTCGACGGGTTCCTCGAGAGGGAGTCTACCCCGTTCGAAGCCATCGTTGGCGCGCACTACGAGGTCACACCGGACTGGCGCGCTGGGCTGGGGATTGGGCCCGGCCTCAGCCGTGGGCTCGGGACGCCGCAGGCCCGGGTGCTGGCGAGCATCGAGTGGGCCCCAGACGTCGCGCCAGCGGCTCCGGCTCCGCCTCCAGACACCGACGGGGACGGAGTGCTCGATACGACTGATGCCTGTCCGGACCAAGCGGGGCCCACGAGTACGGATCCCGCAAGCAACGGCTGTCCGCCTCCACCCGACTCCGACGGGGATGGCACCGTCGATGAGGTGGACGCCTGTCCGACGGAGCGAGGGCCTGCAAGCAGCGACCCCGCCCGGAACGGCTGCCCCGTGCCCGTCGACAGCGACGACGACGGCATCCCCGACGAAGGCGACGCTTGCCCGAACGACGCGGGCCCAGAGAGCAGCGAGCCGACGAAGCGGGGATGTCCCGTGCCCCCCGACGCCGATGGGGATGGCTTCCCAGACGCGGAGGACGCCTGCCCACAGGAACCCGGCGTAAAGAGCGCAGATCCCGCTCGCGACGGTTGCCCCCAGCTTGTCATCAACCAGGGAGAAATCCGTCTCTTCGAGCGCATCGAGTTCGACAAGGGAACTGCAACACTGCGAGCGGAGAGCGACCCCATCCTCCAAGCCCTCCTCAAGACGCTCACCGAGCACCCGGAGCTCGAGGCCGTCGAGGTACAGGGCCATACAGACGACCAGGGCGCAGCGTGGTTCAACCGCCGTCTCAGTCAGCAACGTGCCGAGGCCGTGGTCCAGTGGCTCGTCGAGCGCGGCATTGCCCCGGAGAGACTGCATGCGAGAGGCTACGGAGCGGAGAACCCTGTCGACTCGAACGATACAGACGAGGGGCGCCAGAACAATCGACGGGTTCAGTTCGTGATCGAGAACCAGAGCGACGAGAGCGCGGACGCAGGCACCCCAACCATCGAGACCGAGTGAGGAACGCCGTGAGTATCAACAATCCCTTGAAGCAGTTCCAACTCCATCATCACGACGCCCGTCTGCCATCCCTGGGTCGTCGATGGGCGCGCCCTTCGAGCTCCCTCGCAGCAATCGCCATGGGGTTTGCTGTAGTGTCACAGGCAATCCCCGCAGCGGCCGAGGGTACGGACGTCCTCGGCACATCGCAAGCGTTTGGCGGCGGCAATATCTACGTCGACGTGCTCGACGCAGCCACGGAGACAATTGCCTGGACGGGCTCGGGCACGGTAACCCTCTACGACTCGGCTGACAGCGCCCTCGGCAGCATCACCAGCGGCGAGCAGTACATCCCTCTCACGGCCGAGACTTACCGTCTCGCGGTTCCCCCCCAATCCGCCGGGGGCACTTGGGACATTGCCGTTCGCGTCAACGGGACGCCAACGACCGGGCGCGTCCATGCTCCTGCCTGGAACTTCAACGCCGGGAACTACGTCAATGGGTTCAGCGCCAGCGTGTACATCACGGTCCCGGGAGGGAACGGGGTGGACACGGGTGTCGTCGAGATCGCGGCGGACGGCTTTGCTGGCTACGTGTACGCCCTCCGCGCCAACCAAACGGGCATCACCGACGCCAACGGCCGCAGCCAGCTGGACGGGGGCGGTGTTACCTTCGACGAGCCGCTCTACGAGCTCTATCTGAATCCCCCCACCATCTCGACGTACACGGCACTGGTACCCGTCGTCTGGGACGAATCCTTCGAAGCCGGACAGAACGGCCAGAGTTGCGCCAGTCTCGACCCTGCGGTGAACACAGGACGATTCGAGTTCACATCGAACGTCGAAGGTGGCTACTGGCTGACGTGCGACCTCAATGGCGACGGGCTCTTCAATCCCGTTGGCTCCGAAGACACCTCGCGCTCCGGCACCGCCGCGGCTGGCCTCAACGTCGTACTCTGGGACGGCCGCGCCAATGACGGCTCGACAGTGACGAACGGAACATATGAGTGTGAGCTCACAGTCACAGTGGGTGACGTACACTTCATGGCGCAAGACGTCGAAACGTCGTTCTTGGGCTTCCGGATGTACGAGGTGCTCCCGGACGGGCTCGGTGGATACGGTCGCACGGCGCTCAGCATGTGGTGGAACGACGAGTTCGTGCACGACGGGCGCGCCGTGAATCTACCTGCGCCCTACAATACGGCTCCCGGGGCTCGCAACTCGCCCCCTACTGGCCTCGACTCCGACCTCTACGGTTCCTCGCCAGTCCCCGCTCAGATCACTGCCTATGATGGCGGCGGCATCCCAACGGCGTGGAGCGGCAACGCACGCGCCTGGGGCGACTTCTCGGGCTCGTCGAAGGGCAACGCCGCCTGGCTCGACACTTACACCCGCCTCTACCAGAGTAACGTCTTTGGCATCACCGTCACCATCGACGATGGCACCACGGACACGGACGCTGACAATCTCAACGACGTCTTCGAGGAGTGCATTGCAGGCTCCGACCCGGGCGCGGCAGACAGTGACGGCGACGGCATCCCCGACGACATCGAATCGACGCCCCCGGACGGGGGCCCCGCCGAGTACATCGACAGCGACGGCGATGGAATCCCGGACGTCCTCGACACCGACTCGAACGGCGATGGAATCCCTGACGCCGACGAGGCTCCCGGGGACGACGACGGCGACGGCGTTGAGAACTGGCGCGATACTGTCGTCGTCATAACGACCCCTGCCGTTGTCGCGACGGGCCAGCCGACGATCACCGGCAAGACGACGGCCAGTATCCTCAGCACTATTACGATTGATGTCTGGGTGGATGGCACCCTCTGGTGCGACGACGCAGCCGTGGACAGTAGCGGCGATTGGAGCTGCCCGTGGCCTGGCCCAACCGACCTGACGGATGATGTCCACACGATCACCGTCGAGGTCGCCGATCCCGGCGGAACCATCTACGGCAGCCAAGACGTGCGCGTCGACACGACGCCGCCCACTGTGACCTTCGATCTCGGCCCCTTCATCGTCGAGACAACGCCGACGGTGTCGGGCACGACGGAGCCCAACACGGCTCTCGACGTCTTCGTCGACGGCGAGCTCATCTGCGTGACGCAGGCCGACGGGGGAGGTGCATTCAGCTGCCCATGGCCAGGGAGCCGCACCGCGCTCGACCCGGGCTCGAGCCACACCGTCTCGGCGGAGCTGACTGACGAAGCGGGCAACACGGGCTCGGGATCCCAAGCGTTCGGGGTCGACGCAGACGAATGCTCCCTCGGCTCGGACAACTGCGACGAGCTCGTCACCTGCACGAATACGCTCGGATCCTTCACTTGCGGCGACTGCCCCAGCGGCTACGACGACACAAACGGCGACGGGACCCTCTGCTCCGACGTCGACGAGTGCTCTCTCGGCACTCACGGCTGCGACGTGCTCGTCACTTGCACGAATACGCTCGGATCCTTCACTTGCGGCGACTGCCCCAGCGGCTACGACGACACAAACGGCGACGGGACCCTCTGCTCCGACGTCGACGAGTGCTCTCTCGGGACCGACAACTGCGACCCGCTAACCGCCTGCTTCAACACGGGCGGCGCATTCGTTTGCGGGATGTGCCCCAGCGGCTACGACGACACAAACGGCAACGGAACCCTCTGTTCCGACATCGACGAGTGCTCTCTCGGGACCGATAACTGCGACCCGCTAACCGCCTGCTCCAACACCGCGGGCGGCTTCTCCTGCAGCGCTTGCCCCGCTGGCTACGACGACGCCAACGGCGACGGGACCCTCTGCTCCGACTTCGACGAGTGCTCCCTCGGAACCGATAACTGCGACCCCCTCGCTACCTGCACCAACACCGCGGGCGGCTTCTCCTGTGGCCCTTGCCCCAGCGGGTACTCTGACGCGAATGGCAACGGCACTGCGTGCGCGGACATCGACGAATGCGGAACCGAGGCGGATCAGTGCGACGAGAACGCAACCTGCGCGAACACGACGGGAACCTACAGCTGCACCTGCGCGCCAGGCTTCTCGGGGAGCGGGATCGACTGCTATCCCTTCCAAATCACGAGCCCGACCCCCGGAGACCAGATCGCGGAATCCGCGCTGACTGTCGACGGTGTCGGCGAACCGGGCACGTCCGTGACGCTGAGCGTCGCTGAAGCCGAGGGTTGCACGGCTACCGTCGACGCGGCGGGAGATTGGTCGTGCCTCATCGATGGCCTTCCAGAAGGACCAGCGACAGTGACAGCGATGAGCACCGACACAGGGCTCGAGGACGAGCTGACCATCACGATCAACACCTCGACCTGGGTCACGATCGAGAGTCCCGTCGGCGAAGTCGACGCAGAAACCCTGACCGAGTCCCCCGAGCACGTCAGCGGGACGGCCGAGCCAGGCGCGGCGATCACACTGATGCTCAACGGCGAGTCCGTCTGCGAGATCACGGCCGGCGACGACGGCGACTGGAGTTGCGCGCTAGAGACGGCGAACGACGGAAGGTACACAGCGGAAGCGATCGCCAATGACGGCCTCCATGAAGCGAGCACCAGCGCCGAGTGGCTCCTGGACACCGAGACCTTCGTCTCACTCGACGGAATGGCAGGCACCATTAGCGACAGTCGGCCCACCTTCTCCGGCACTGCAGAACCGGGCGGGACAATCTGGGTAGTGCTGGACGGCACCGTCCTCGGGAGCACCGACGCGGATGACGAGGGGAACTGGTCCCTGGAGGCACCCGGTGACCTCGACGACGCGGAATACGACGTCGAGATTCGGATCCAGGACGTCAACGGCAACACAGCGACAACGACGAGTACCTTCACTGTGGCCACCGAGTCGCCCGACACAGACGGCGATGGACTCACGGACGACCAAGAGGGTGTGGACACGGGTAGGGACACGGACAACGATGGAATTCCAGACTATTTGGACCCGGATGACGACGGTGACGGCATCGCTACGCGCGAAGAGCTGCCGGACGCGAACGACGACGGTGACCCAACCGACTCCCTCGACACCGATGGTGATGGCATCCCCAACTATCTGGACCCGGACGACGACGGTGACGGGACCCCGACTGCGGAGGAGAACCCCGACCGCGACGGGGATTCCATCCCCGACGACGCCACGGATGCCAATGACAACGGAGTTCCCGACTACCTCGAGCCCGACGTGGGCGAGCCGACGACCCTGGGGGGCGGAGGTTGCGCCTGTCGAGTGGCGACGGCGCCCCGGACGAGCTCGACGGGATGGTGGCTGGCACTAGGTCTCGGTGCCCTGCCCTTGGTGCGACGGCGCCAGCGCTCAGTGCAACGGAACGACAGCAGATCGGTTCAGCACTGAAGGGGCGGCGCGCTCGGCGGCGGTGTCCCGCGTCCCAATGCGGACGAGGCCCGCCGCTACCGCTTCGCCGTCAGCTGAAACCCTGCCGCTTCGCTCTCGGCCCGCAAGAGCCAGAGCTTCGTCGTGACGCCGCCATGGGCGGAGAAGCCACCCGGCTTCCCACCTGCAGCGACCACGCGGTGGCAGGGCACCACGAGAGGGAATGGGTTCCTCGCCATCGCCTGCCCGACGGCGCGCGCGGCCCCCGGCGCCCCGACGCGCTCGGCCAGCTCGCCGTAGCTGATTGTCGCACCAGGGCCGAGGTGCCGGGCGGCTTCGTACACCCGGCGATGAAAGGGCGGCACCCCCGCGTAGTCGAGGATGATGAGGTCCAGCGACGCAGGCAAGCCGTCGACCGAGGCGACGAGGGCGGCGATGGCTCGAGCGATGCCGCCGGTGGGCTCGCTCTCGACGGCCTCGGGATGCCGCCCTATTAGACGCTCGCGCGTGGCGGCTTCGTCAGCCTCTGGGAGCAGGATGGCCCGCACACCGCGGTCCCCCCAAACGATGGCGCAGCGCCCCAGCTTTGTGTCGAAGAATGCGAAATGCAGGAGACGCTTCATTGTGTACCCAGCGGCCCGTGGCCTGCTTCACTCTGCTGGCTGGCCCTTGCCGTTCACCAGCAGCACGAAGGCGTAGACGAGCGCCACCTCCTCCAGCTTCGCAAAGCGGCCAGCGGAGCCGCCGTGGCCAGCTTCCAGGTAGGTCCAGAGCAGCATCAGGCCATCGCCCGTGCTGCGCTCACGGAGGCGCGCGATCCACTTCGCCGGCTCCCAGTACGTGACCCTTGGATCGGTAACACCTGCCGTGGCAAGTACGTGGGGATATGGCTTTCTCTCGACGTTGTCATACGGCGAGTAGGATGCAATGTAGTGGTACGCCGCTTCGCTCTCGATGGGGTTCCCCCACTCGGGCCACTCCGGCGGGGTGAGGGGCAGGCTCTCGTCGCACATCGTGGAGAGCACGTCGACGAACGGGACCTCTGCCACCACCGCCCTGAACAGCTCGGGACGCAGGTTTGCGGAGGCCCCCACGAGCATCCCGCCAGCGCTGCCACCATGGATCGTCAGGTTACCTCTGGTGCACCACCCCTCGCTGCAGAGGTGCTCGGCTGCGGCCACAAAGTCGAGAAACGTGTTTCGTTTCTCCATCAACTTACCGTGCCGATACCAGCCGTATCCCTTATCGGTTCCGCCCCGCACGTGAGCAAGAGCCCAAATGAACCCTCTATCGACGAGGCTCAGGCGGCTCGTCACGAAACCCATTGGGATCGTCAGGCCATATGACCCATAACCGTACAACAGAACGGGAGCCGTCCCATCCAGAGGGGTATCCCGATGCCACAGCAGAGACACAGGCACGAGCGCTCCATCGTGACTCCGAACAAAGACGCGCTTGCTTCGATACTCCGCCGGATCGTGACCGCTCGGAACCTCCTGCTGCTTCCTGAGCACTCGGGTGCGGTCTCTCATGGAGTAGTCGTATATTTGCTCCGGCGTGGTAGGAGAGGAGTAGGTGAACCGGAGGACGTCTGTGGCATGTTCGTAACCCGGAACCAACCCCAGACTGTAAGCCTCTTCCGCGAACTCGATGCAGTGCTGACTGCCATCCCGCGCGCGCACGACGATGCGCGGCAGACCATTCTCACGCTCGAGCCAGACGAGGTAGTCGTCGAAGGCGAGCAGCCTCAGGATCAGGCAGCCCGGGCGGTGCGCGACCTCCTCGACCCAGTGATCCGGCTCCGGGGAGCTCACGGGAGCGCGCAGGATCTTGAAGTCCTCGGCCCCCCCAGCGTTCGTGCGGATGAAGAGCACGTCGCGCTGCTGGCTCACCTGGTACTCGACGTCCCGCTGCCGCGGCGCGACGAGGCGCGGCGCCGAATCCGGAGCGCCTGCGTCGACAAGGTAAGCCTCGCTCGTCGTATGGTCGTGCGTTTGGATGAGGATATGCTGACGGTTCTCCGAGAGACTTACGTCCACGAAGAACCCTGGGTCTTTCTCCTCATAGACGAGCTCGTCGGTGCCCTGGGGCGTTCCGATGTGGTGTCGAAACACCTTGCAGGGCCGGTGCTGCTCGTCCACGGCGGTGTAGAAGACCGTCTTGCCATCCTGCGCCCAAACCATGCGGCCCGCGGTATCGGCCAGTGTATCGTCGAGTCCGCCCCCGCCCTCGAGCCGCTCGAAGCGCACCTCGAAGAACTCCGAACCAGTCATGTCGACTGCGTAGGCGAGCAAGTCGTGCCCAGGCGAGTGAGCGACCGAACCGACGCGATAGTAGGCACAGGCCTTGGAGGCAGCGTCGGCGTCGAAGAGCACCTGCTCCCCCCGTTCGGCGCCGGTCGGACGCCGGCAGTAGCGAGGGTGTTGTGCTCCCGCTTCGTAGCGGACGAAGTACTCCCACGGACCATCCTTGACAGGGACCGAGGAGTCGACCTCCTGAATGCGCCCCTTCATCTCCTCGAAGAGCTGCCCCCGCAGCTCCGCCACCGGGCTCAGGACGGCCTCCGTATAGGCATTCTCAGCCTCTAGGTGAGCTCGGATGTCCGGCCTCAGCTTCTTGGGATCCCGCATGACCTCCTGCCAGGCGTCGTCACGAAGCCAGGCGTAGGGGTCCTCGCGCGTTATCCCATGGAGATGAGTGCTTGTAGGGCGCTGTTCCGCGCGCGGTGGAGGAACGCGGCTCGGGCGGGATGGGTCCTTCACGATGGCTCCCAATGTGCCGGGCTTCCTCCGAGAACGCACGGGTTTTCTCGAGAGCGGCGCTCAGCAGAGCCGCGCGAGCACCGCCCACGAGCACCCAAGTCGTTTGACTGTCGGCCACAGGACCGACCGCTTTCGACGCTTCGCGACCCCCGGGGTCACGGCGCCAAGGTTCGGCTCACTGCGCGACGCAGTTCTCTACCATGGCTTCCCAGATCGCATCGGCAGAAGCAACACTGCCTGCCTCGGTGGGGTGGATGCCGTCCGAGGTGTACTCGCTGTGTCCATTCCACGTATCACGGAGATCCAAGAAGTAGCACTGGGGAGCCGTCAGGCCCTCGCACAGCGCCTGCATCTGTGGACGCAGCGTGTCGAGGCAGCTCTTCAGGGAACCGGAGGCAAAACCACCGAGAGGATCTGGATAGAAGAAGTACTGCACCTTCTCGACACCGTCTTCGGCCATGGTCTGGAACAGGGCCTCCGCTGCCGCGAGGGCTCCGCCGGGGTTATTGGACTGCAAGCAATCGTTTCCCCCACCATCCATCACGACGAATCTGATGTCGTTGCTCGCCTGAGCCTGACGGTACTGGCTCGGGATCTGGTCGTTGCCCAAGGTCGTGCCGCTGACGGAGTTGTCGATGTATGACTCGTTCCCCTGGAGAGAGCCTTGGGCTTTCGCCAGCTCGGCGAGGTGCTCTGGGATGCTGCTCATGGCGATGAACGACTCGCCGATGATCACCACCTCGTTCCCGCGAGTCGTGCCGATCTGACATTCACCATTACCTGTTCCGCCGTCGGAGGTGGTTCCGCCCTCCGAGGTGCTGCCTCCTTCCGAGGGCGCTCCGCCCTCAGGGCCAGCCCCACCCGCCGAACTGCCACCGCTGGCGCCACCGCCGATGCCGCCAAACCTGCCGCCTGTATCGCCGCCGAACCTGCCCCCCGATGGATCCGACGCGCCGCCTGCAGCCCCGGACGTGCCGCCCGCCGCGTCGAGACGACCGCCCGTCGCGTCGAGACGACCGCCCGCCGCGTCCGAGCTGCCGCCCGCCGCGTCCGAGCTGCCACCCGAAGCGTCGACGCTACCCCCTGTCGTGGCAGAGCTGCCACCCGCCGGGGCGCCGCCAGCGCTCGTGGAGCCGCCGACAGCCGCACCGCCCGTCGAAGCGCCGCCACTCGTCGCCCCGCCCGTACCCATTCCGCCTGTCGCAGCGCCACCAGAGTACGCGCCACCGCTGGCCAACCCAGCCCCACCTACCCCTGTAGCGGAGCCGCCCGTGGAAGGGTCTTCGCTCGATGAGCCCCCATCGCTACTGCAGCTGGCCAGAAGACAAGCCGCGAGGCTGACCCACGCGGCGTGAGGCATCGATAGACGTCGTTGTGATCTCATGGAGGAAGTCGCCTTGCTGATTGAAGATGGACAACGAGTGCGCCCGCCGACTCGCGCTCAGGCTCTCCAGTGCGCTCCGAAGATTGCACTGTATAGACACTCTCGTCTGCAGCGGGAGAACGCCGACAGCAGTCGTACTCGGTGCGTGGACTCTAGCGCGAACGGGCTCTTGATCGAGAGGGACAAAACCGTCATCCCACTCCAGAGACCTGGCCCGACGAGGAGGGCCTGGGCAGCTCTGGCTCGCGGTCTCGGGGGGAACCGGAGCGTCAACCGTCCTCGATGCCACAGGGGGGCGGGTATGCCCTCCCATCCCTGTGCACCTCCGCGAGGCGAGAACTGATCGATCCTCAGCCTCCGGTGACCCTCAGGATTGCTTCGGACTCGTCGACGGCCCGTCCCGAGGCCTCGACCACGAGTAGTCTGTATGTCCCTGGCGTCTCGGGCACCCCGATCGATGTCGCGTCACCGACGGCCGCCGTCATCTCGGGACTTCGACGCTGGCGGGTAACACGTGGTCCGCGAGCGGCAGCAGGGCTCTGGGAATGATGCCGCTGATGGTCTACGTGATACGTGACCCTGGGTCGATATCGAGCACGTTGTCGTTCTCGACGATGTTGACGTCACCATCGTCGTCGTGCAGCCCATAGTCCCTTACCGGGCAGATTGATGGCGGGGTTGGCAAGACTTGGATGGCTGTTGCCGACTGGTGCAGGCAATCAGCTTTCAGTTCTCAGCCGTCAGCATCTGCGGGAGCACCATTGTGCGGATGTG
>JAEWRL010000085.1:30000-51624 GCA_023398955.1 Pseudomonadota bacterium | reverse complement strand
GGGGGAAAGGGGGAGGTCTATCCACGGGGCCGATCAACCCACGATAGTGGCCCCCCATGCGCTCGAAAACCCCAACTCCGCCCATCCAAACCTTTCATGGGGGGAGCGCGCGAAATCTAGGTTCATGCTCCTTGGCTGTATCCTCGTCTCGCTTCGCTAGCCAAGCTAAACAGTTGGGTGCGGCTCCTTTGCGGCAGGTCCCTCGACTACTTGATCCTGCGAAGTTTCGACCTCGCAGCGCGCACGCCGGGTAGCGGATTGGGCACCGTACCGTTGACGTAGCAGCTCTTGTGGTTGCGCCTGCTCCTGCGCCAGGTGGAAGCACCAGTACTCCTCGAAATCACGGTTACTGCAGAGCGCCCGGAGGCGCAGGACGGCCTCTGCACCCGCGAGGGACCAGCGAGCGCCGGTGCAGGTCCTTGACCAGGCAGCGACAAGCTCCCTCGACGTGCGGCTCCGGGCTTTGCATCGCGGCGCTGTTCGCATAGACTATCGCCATCGGGTCCTCCTGCGGGGTAACGAGTTCAGCAACCGCTACCTACCGTGGATGGACCCGTCTGTCTGCTCCCCGCTCAGCCGATGCGCGCACCTGGCAGACCAACTTCGGCGAGCCGCCAGCTCCATCCCTCTGAACATCGCGGAGGGAGCGGGCGAACTCGCCGCTGCCAACGAGACGCGCGTCTACCGATTCGCGCGGCGCTCAGCGACCGAATCCGCCGTCATCATCGACGCACTCGCAGTATTCGAACTCGCCGATGAGCCGCTCCGAACTCGGGCTCGAATCCTTCCTTTGAAGACACTCCCTGGGAGAGGACCCTCGAAAACCACAGGGCTGGACCCGAGCGGCCACGCTCTTCGAGGTGAGCCCCTCCGGTGGAGCGACGACACGCTCACGAGCTACCGCGCAGGGCCTGCCGCGCTGCAGCTCCTGCCTCGAACTCGCGACGCGCCTCCGACTCGGCAGATTCGGAGAAGCGTATCGTGGTGCCGAGCAGCCCGATGACAGCAACGGCGAAGCCGAAGTAGAAGAAGCAGTCCTCGAGAGCAGTGTCGCTTCGCAGCAGGTATTGGGCGTAGACGACGGCGCCAACGTTGCCACCAGCGCCCACGATGCCAGACACCGCGCCGAGAGAGCGTTTCTTGATGAAGGGCACGACCGAATACGTGGCCCCCTCCGCCATCTGCACGCAGAGGCTGAAGGCAATCATGGCGGCAATGGCCAACGGCAGCAGACCCATGCGACTAAACAGGATAAGGGACAAACCTTCCGCGATCATGATGATCACCAGCCAACGAACACGCCCCGTGAGTCCGAGCTTGCCAGCGAATCTATCCCCCAAAAAGCCACCCATACTGCGAGCGAAGAGGTTCATCAAACCGAAGAGCGACGCGATGATGCCGGCGCTGGCCTCTGCCAGCCCGAACCGCTCCTGGTAGTACTCCGCCGCGCGCCCATTCACGAAGAGCTCCATCCCGAAACATCCGCCGTACACAGCGAAAAGGACCCACACGCGGTAGTCCTTGAGTGCACTCACGAAGAGCCCGCTGCCCCCGTCCGCCTTGCAGGGTCTCTCGCCTGGCAGGTCTGCGTAGTTTCCCTTGGGGCAGTCGGCCGTGTACTTCCAGTATAGGTACGCGACAAGAAACATGGCCATCGCCGGGACCCACATCGCCGGCCTCCACTTCGAGAGCTCACTCCCGGCGAGGCCCAACGACAGCATGGCCGCAGCGATCATCGGCATGACAGCCTGCGTCACCCCGCCGCCCAGGTTACCCCAGCCGGCGGTGGTGGCGTTCGCCATCCCCACGACGTTCGAAGCAAACATCACTGAGGTATGATACTGGGTGATGACGAAGGATGCCCCAATCACACCAATAGCGAGGCGTGAAGCCAGGTAGGCCTCCCACGTCTCGGCGAATGAGGACGCGATGACGGCCACACCACCAAACACCAGCAGGCCCACGTAGCTCTTTCGTGGCCCAATGCGATCACAAAGGTAGCCGATGAAGAGTCGCGCGAAGATCGTTACGCCGACTGAGGCGATGAAGGCAGTAATCCTCTGCGCCTTGCTTAGCCCGAGGTCCGGGCCAATCGTCGCTGGCAGGAGCGGAGCGTGAGAGAACCAGCCAAAGAAGCAGATGAAGAATGCAATCCACGTGAGGTGGAAGGTTCGCATCTGGATCGTACTGATGGACAGCAGATCTATCCTGGTCGCTTTGTCCGTTGATTGAGCTGTCACCGATACCTCCGACAGAAGACCGTGGGTCGCGTCGCCCAAAGCGTCACTCATCCAGCGAAGTCCGCTCGCAGCGACTCCTTATGGGTAACGCAGACGCCAGCTCCGCGGAGTTCCTCGGCGGCACGTTTCTGCGGACTCTCGAGCGGGCAGGAGCCGAACTCGATACGCTGTCGACACCCTGTGGACGCAGTTAACGCTCCCGAAATGGATGGGACTCGAGGACGCATCGTGCAGAAAACACGGCTGGACCTCGCCACGGCGCTCGACGCCTCGGCGTGGACCACGCGCGAGCGATCTCGCGAGCGCAGGACGCCAGCTAATCGGCCTTGGCGCCGGGGATGCTGCCGGTCACGAACGCGCCGTCAGCCCGCTGCCAGCCATTGCCCGCTCGTCGCTAGCGCGATACGCACGGGCGCCCACGCGGACGATTGGGCGTGGTCTGCGGGAGGTCAGCTCTCGCACCAGGCGTGTGGGACTGACCCCGCGCGGGGCGGGTTCTCTGCCGTGGTCAGGCGGCGACCCCCTGCTGAGAAGCCCGGAGGAGCGTGAGCACCGCATCGACGTTCTTTTTCGCGTCCCCAAAGAGCATGCGTGTGTTCTCGCGGAAGAAGAGAGGATTCTCTACCCCAGCATATCCGCTTGCCATGCTCCGCTTCATGACGACTGTCGTCTTGGCCTTCCAGACCTCGAGGACGGGCATGCCAGCAATGGGGCTCGACGGGTCGTCCAGAGCGCTGGGGTTGACGATGTCGTTGGCGCCAATGACCAGCACGACGTCTGTCTGCGGAAGATCCCCGTTGATCTCATCCATCTCCAACACGATGTCGTAGGGCACCTTCGCTTCAGCCAGGAGGACGTTCATGTGACCCGGCAGGCGCCCCGCCACGGGGTGGATCGCGAACCGTACGGTCTTGCCTTTGCCGCGAAGCCACTCGGTCACCTCATGCAACGGGTGCTGTGCATGAGCGACGGCCATACCGTAGCCTGGCACGATGACGACGCTGCGCGCATCCCTCAACAGCTCAGCCGTCTCCTCGGCAGTGACCGCCGTCACCTCACCCTGATCGGTACCATCGCCCCGAGCGGGTTGAGCACCCTCCTGTGAGCCGAATCCCCCCAAGATAACGCTGACGAATGAACGGTTCATAGCCCGGCACATGATGTAGCTCAAGATCGCGCCGCTGGACCCGACGAGCGCGCCGGTGATGATGAGCAGATCGTTGGAGAGCATGAATCCGGCTGCTGCCGCCGCCCAACCCGAGTAGCTGTTGAGCATCGACACGACGACGGGCATGTCCGCGCCCCCAATGGCCATGACGAGGTGCAGACCGATGATCCCGGCAATGGCAGCTTGAAAGCCGAGCAGAAGCGCGGCCTCCTCCGTCGGTGCACCCACGAACAGCACGCCGAGAACGACACAAGCCGTCAGCATCGAGAAGTTGAGCAAATGCCGGCCCGGTAGGAGTAGCGGCTTGCTGCGGATGCTCCCCCGAAGCTTTCCAAACGCCACGACGGACCCCGTAAACGTGATGGCTCCTACGAAGACGCCAATGAAGACCTCGAGCTCGTGAATCACTAGCTCGGCACCCTCCGCTTCCTGTGGGGTCAAGAGGCTCCCGAACCCGACCAATACTGCCGCGAGCCCGACAAAGCTGTGCAGCACGGCGACGAGCTCCGGCATGCCGGTCATCTCGACCCGGAGAGCCAGCACCGCGCCAATCAGCGCCCCGCCAGCCACTGCACCAGCCAACACCGGATACAGGGACACGTGGGCGATCGCCGTCACGAAGACGGCGAGGCACATTCCGAGAATCCCGAAGGCGTTTCCGCGACGTGCGGACTCCTGAGCGCTGAGGCCCCCCAAGCTCAAGATGAAGAGCACGCCAGCGACGATATAGGCAACGGTGGTGAGAGTTTCTGGCATGACCTTTTCCTCAGCGGCGGAACATCCTGAGCATGCGCTGGGTGACTACGAATCCGCCCACGACATTGATGGAAGCCAGCAGAACCGCGGCTGCACCGATCATGACGACGGCAGCCGAAGCATCAGTGGTGAGCTGCAGCATGCCTCCGAGAATGATGATGCCACTGATGGCGTTCGTTACGCTCATCAGCGGGGTGTGCAACGCTGGCGTCACATTCCAGACGACTTGCCAGCCGACGAAGCAAGCCAAGACGAACACGGTCAAGTGCGAGAGAAACTCGCTCGGAGCGACCGCCCCGAGAAGCACCAGCAATGCGATGAGCACGGCTGTGCCACCAGCCCTCAGCAGCGATCTGCGCTTGCCGGCGGCGCGAGCCACATCAGCGCCCGGAGTGAGCGGAGAAGGCACCCGTTGCGTCCCAGCCGAAAGCCTCGGAGCGGGCGACGGGTCCGCGATCTTCGGCGGGGGCCACATCAGCTCGCCGTCCTTCAAAACGAGGGCCCCTCGCACCACCGCATCCTCGGTATCGACTCGCCAGGACTGCGCGCCGCCCATGTCTTTGATGAGGTGAACTAGATTCGAGCTGTATAGTTGACTAGAAGTACGCGCGAGTCGGCTGGGGAGGTCTACGTAGCCAAGAATCGTGACCCCATGCTCGACCACGGCTTCGCCAGGTCGAGTCAGTTCACAATTTCCCCCGGTTTCTGCGGCCAGGTCCACGATGACCGAGCCTGGGCGCATCGCCTTGACCATTGTTTCGGTAATGAGCTTTGGCGCGGGATGGCCTGGGACCAAGGCAGTCGTGATGATAATGTCGACCTCCTTGGCCTGCTCCAGGAAGAGCGCCATCTCTGCCTCGACGAACGCTTTACTCATCACACGAGCGTAGCCGCCCGCACCAGCACCCTCTTCTTCGACCGCCACGTCCAGGAAGTCGGCGCCCATGCTGTTTACCTGCTCGCGCACCTCGGAACGTGTATCGAAAGCGCGCACGATGGCTCCGAGCCCACGGGCAGCCCCGATCGCCGCGAGCCCCGCCACACCGGCACCGATGACCAAGACCTTGGCGGGCGGGACTTTCCCTGCTGCCGTCATCTGTCCGGTGAAGAAGCTCCCGTAGCAGGCCGCCGCCTCGATCACGGCCCGATACCCGGCGATGTTCGCCATGGAGCTCAGGGCGTCATACTTTTGCGCGCGGGTGATACGGGGGATTTGGTCCATGGCCATCACCGTCGCGTGGCGCTCCCCCATCCTGCGCAGGAGTGCCTCGTTTTGGGCTGGCCACACAAACCCAATCAGGACCATTCCCGGGCGCAGCATATCCACTTCGCTGACTCCGGTGGCCCCCTCCATAGCTGGTGGCTGCACCTTCAGCACGATGTCAGCAGCATGCCAGAGCTCGCGCGCTTCCTCGACGATCAGCGCTCCCGCGGAACTGTACGTCGCATCGTCGAAGGAGGCCGCGAGTCCGGCGCCCGCTTGCACGAGCACCTCGAACCCTAGCTGGCGAAGACGTGCGACGCTCTCGGGCGTTGCCGCAACGCGACGCTCACCGGGCCTTGTCTCTCTCGGAATGCCTATCTTCATTGCTGCACCCTCGGCCGGGATTCGCACAATGCGCGAGAAAGCGCAACCGCTGCCAGCGCGCGGGGCGATGACGACGCACTGAGGGGCACACTAGAGAGGCTGCGATTCTGCGACGGCGGCCGTAGGCGGGGTTCGCGGACGGCCTGAGGGGCGTCTTCGAGATCGACACGAGGTCGAGGGGCTTCATTGGTCCGTGGAGCCCGAACGACCTACCAGCCGGCAGCAACACGATATGGCGCGCTCGGAGTGCTGCTGCCTGGTGACCGCAAGAGCATGCAGCCGATCAGTTCACGGGTGGCGCCCGAGGACGTGGAGCAGATCCATCACTTCGTCGCGACGTCGAGGTGGGATCCTGAGCCTCTCGAGAGAGTACTTTGGAAGAAGTCCGATGCTTTGCTCGGGGGGGAGGCTTCCTTCCTCATAGTCGATGATACCGCCCTTCCCAAGAGGGGCGACAAGTCGGTTGGGGTCACTCACCAGTACTGCGGCGCCCTTGGCAAGCAGGCCAACTGTCAGAGTCTTGTGTCACTGACCTTGGCGCACGATGACGTGTTCATGCCCATCGGAGTTCGCCTCTGTCTTCCGAAAGGCTGGGCGAGTGATGCCGAGCGCCGCAACAGAGCGAAGGTACCAGACTCGATATGCTACTTGCCAAAGTGGCACATCGCTTTGTCTGAGCTGGACCGCACCCGGACAGTCGGAGTGCGCTTTGGCTGCGTGCTCGTAGACGCGGGGTACGGCGCATGCGCAGAGTTCCGCCGCGGGCTCAGCGAACGAGGGCTCTCGTGGGCTGTGGTAATCCTCTCGACCCAGAACATGTACCGAGAAAACGTCAAGCTCTGGATGCCCTCCAATCCCGCCACTGGTCGGCGCCGCGTTCACCCGAAGACCGGGCAGCGCCCAGTTTCCGTGGCACAATTCATCGAAGAGCACGCGAAATTCACTCGCGTCACTTGGAAAAAGGGAACGAAGGGTCCCCTGCAAGACGACTTCGCTCTCGTTCGCGTCCGTCCAGCGGACGGTGCACAACAAAGAGGTACCGTTCACCTTCCAGCGGATCCGGCATGGCTAATCTGCGAACGCCTTTCCAATGGAGATGGGAAGTACTACCTCGCAAACCTACCTGTCACCACCTCACGCAAGAATATCATCGCGACGCTCAAGGCTCGCTGGGCCTGCGAGATGGGGCAGCAGCAGATGAAAGAGGAACTCGGCCTCCACCACTTCGAGGGACGCTCTTGGTTCGGCCTTCATCACCACACTGTACTGACGATGATCGCATTCTGCGTTCCTACAGACAATTCGCCAGAAAGAAGAAAAGGTCGCCGCGTAATGACACGGCGCGCCGGATCACTCTGCCAGCAGTACACAGCTCGTGATCCATCGTCTCGTTACGCCTTCACTATGTGCTGGCTGTCGACAAGTGAGGCGCCTTGTCGTGCCTCCCGGAAATATGGTTAAGCAGTGCTAGCGCGGAACCCCGAGCTTCAGGATGAGCTCGCCCCGGCTCACACTCATTCCGGTGAGTACCCTCTGCGCCACCCTTTCATCGGCGACGGCACCGAGGCGATAGACGGGCGTCGTCGCGAGCACTGACTGCGCCACTCCCTCGACCGCCCTTTCCGCTAGGACCAGCTGTTCGGGGGCCAGCCCGGGAACGGAGAGCCGCTCGAGCCTGGTCTGGGTGAAGTAGATGGCTCTCTCCGCGCGACGGTAATCGGGGACGCCCGAGACAGTCACCCGTCCGCGATGTGCGGCAAGCAGGGGGAGCGCGAACGTCACCTGGAGATCGACAGCGATGCGCTCGCTTTCTTCGGCAAGGCGCACCTTTGGATCGTCCAGCGTCACGCGAGCCATCAGCTGCGTCATGGTCACCGGAAAAGCTCGACCGACGCGCTCCTGGAGCTCTGCCTCGGTCAGGGTCACCGTCACGAGCTCTTCGCGATCGCAAGCTGCGAGCTCGAGCACCAGGCTGCAGGCCGCCGCTACGATGTACTGACCCCGGCGCCATCCGCGATTCATCGAGCGTCCAGTTTGGTCGCTCTCGTCCGGCACCGCAAGCCCCCCCACGGGGGGCCGCTCATCGGGCAGACTTCGATTCGGCCTCAGTTTCAGTCGCAGCAGTTCGTGGGCAGAGCGTGACGGGCGCGCAGCCGCTCTGCGATGTCCCCGCCGAGGGATACCAACGCGGTGGCCAATAGTAGAGCGGGCTCTCCGTCTCACCGGGAAGGAACACCATCATGGGCCACGAGTAGTAACACTGAGCTGGAGCCTGTACCCAGCCTCCGGACTGCCAGCGCCATCTGCGCGCGTTCCACCACCAATGACCATCGATCCACACGCAAGGCTCTCCGGGGTCCTCGACCACTCGCTCGATCTGCGCTGGGGGCGGAGGATATGCGACGACGATCGATTCGGCGGCGTGTGTCGGGGGCGGCGCGCGGGGAGGCTCCCTCAGGGACTCCGAACAGCCAACAGCCAGCGTCGCGAGCATGGCGTGAGCGTTCGTCGCGGCGCGGACGATCCGTCCGAGTGCACCACGGCACCACCAATGACCTACCAAGCGGTCCATGCCAGGTACGCCTTGACGAATGGCTCACCGACGAGGAGGTACTCGACGATGGCCAGCGCCAGGAAGGGGCCGAAAGGGATCCGTACCTGACCAAGGCCCTCGCCAGGCTCCGCCGCTAGCGGGTCCCCGGCTACGATCGACTCGAGGCGGGCGCGCTCCTCCGGGTCCGCCGCTTCGAGCTCGGCGCGCAGCGCAGCACGCTCGCGCTTCACTGCCTCGGGCTCGTCGATGCGCCCGCGCACGAGCAGGACGATCAGCGTCAGGAGAGTGCCCTGAACGGCTCCAACGCAGAGCGCAAACACTGCGCCGGGCCAGCCAAACCAAGCACCGGCGAGCATCGTGAGCTTCGCGTCGCCCAGACCCATCCCCGGGTGACCCCGAACGAGGCCATAGAGAACGATGAACGGTAGCCAGATCATCGCGAAACCGATCGACGCTCCAAGCAGACCATCCATGAGTCCGACGTGCGGACGGAGCGGCGCCGTCGCAAGCCCGAGAAGGGTGCCACCGATAGTGATCGGATCGGGCAGAATCATGTGCTCGAAGTCGATCCAGGAAGCGGCGAGAAGCCCGAGGGCCATGCCGAGATACAGGAAGAACACTGCGGCGGAGTGCCACCAAGGGGTCGACGGTGGCATGCCGAGCACGACCACGTTCAGGATGGCCCAGGCGAAAGCTGCCCCGAGCAGCTCGACCAGCGGATAGCGCAGCGAGATGCGAGCCCGGCAACACGGCGCCCTCCCGCGGAGCAGAGCCCAACTCAGGACGGGCACGTTGTTCCACGCACGAATGGGCGTCGCACAGAAGGGGCAGCGAGACCCGGGAACCGCGAGGCTCTCGCCACGCGGCAATCGGTAGATGACCACGTTCAGGAAGCTCCCGAAGAGCAGGCCAAACGAGACCGCCACCAGGACTAAGAAGGAGTACGGGAAGCTGTCCAGAGTCGGCACGAAGGGGAAGCCTAACCCGATGCCTTCACGCACCAAAGCAGTGTCCGAGCACCCGCCGCCCAACGCGATCGGGTTCGCCCGCCTTCGGGGGCTGGACGATGGCTTTCACCGGAACGCAGGCCGGCAGACAGGTCGAACAAGATCCGGCTGCACGAATATCGTGGCCCACTGGGGGCACACATTCGGTACGGTTCGGAGCATGACGACCAAGAGCGAGACGACGACGCTGTCCCTCGACCGGTATGCGGCGGAGGCTCGTGCCCTCGTCGTAGGAGCACAAGCCTTGGCAGACGAGGCAGGGCACCTCGAGGTGCAGCCTCTGCATCTGCTCGCGCGCGGGCTCGAAAGGGATGCCGGATTCGTCGAGGTCTTCCGCAGCGCAGGCGTCGATGTGTTGGCGTTGCAGTCCGCCGTGGAAGGTGCCCTGCGCCGCATGCCACGCAGCCGAGAGCCGGCCTATCTCGCGAGCTCCATGCTCGACCTGCTCGAGCGTGCCGAGCGAGAAGCCGCACGTGAGCGCGCCCGGGACATCCAGCGGGAACACCTGCTCAA
Organism: Pseudomonadota bacterium; assembly: GCA_023398955.1. Lineage (GTDB taxonomy): Bacteria > Myxococcota_A > Polyangia > Polyangiales > Polyangiaceae > JAEWRL01. Next base: position 41,798 of record JAEWRL010000085.1, on the reverse strand, counting down.
CGCGCTCAGCCAGGAGATCCGCGGCCCCGCAGGCGAGATCCTCGAGGCTCATAGCGTTGTCCCCGGCGCACTCCGCCCGCACCTGTCGGCGCTACGAGGTCACACTCTCTCGGTCCTCTCCAAGGGCGGACCCAGTAGAACGAGCCTCGTAATCGATCTGGTGCAGCTCGCGCGGGAGGGCAAGCTCGATCGTCCGATTGGACGCAGCAGTGAGATCCGTCGCCTCTTGACGGTTCTGGAGCGCCGCCAAAAGAGCCATCCCCTGCTCGTGGGGGAACCTGGTGTCGGAAAGGGCGCCATCGTCGCGGCGCTCGCACATCGACTCGCAGCTGGGGACGTTCCAACGAGGCTCGTCTCGGTCAAGGTGCTGCAGCTGGACACCGGTGCGCTCCTCGCAGGCGCCAAGCTTCGCGGGGAAATCGAGCAACGGCTGCGCGGACTGTTGGATGAGTTGTCCGCTGACCATTCCGAATGCATCCTCGTCGTTCGCAACGTCGAGAACCTCTTTGGACAGGGGGCGACCGGGAGCGGCGCCGGAGAGATCCTGAAGCCCGTGATGCAGCGGAGCGAACTGCGAATCCTCGGGACGACCAGCCCAGATGGGCGACGACGCCTGGAGGACCGGGACCCCGAAGCGCTTCGGGCATTCACAGAGCTGCCCGTCGAACAGCCCAGTGAAGAGGAAGCGCTGCAGATCCTGCGTGGCGTTGCGAGCCGCTACGAGCAGCACCACAGCGTCGAGATCAGCGAGGGAGCCATCGGCTGTGCCGTGCGTCTCGCGAGACGCTACGTCCAGGATCGTTTCCTCCCCGACGCGGCGCTCGACCTCCTCGACGAGTCCGCGGCAGCGAAACGCGTCACCCTCGATAGCATGCCAGATCACGTGGACGAAGCCGTGCGCCGCACCGAGTCGCTGGAGGCGCAGATTGCCTCCCTTGCAGACTCCGAGGACCCCGTCTCCCTGCGCGTCCGGCGACAGCTCTCCGCCGAACTCGACGCTCTCCAACCCGGAGTCCAACAGATGCGCCGCGAGCTAGAAGCCCGACGCAACGCGATAGTAGCCTTGCGCGGCCTGCGCGAAGAACTCCTGAGCACCGAGAGGCAGCGCGACGAAGCGCGCGCGAAGGCGGACTACGCCAAGGTAGGAGAGCTCGAGCACGTCACGCTGCCGAGCCTCACTCAGCGCCTCGACGAGGCCACGAAGGCGGCGGAACGAGCGGGGGCGAGCGAAGATAGCGCCCATGTCGACGAGCACGACGTCGCCGAGACCCTCGCGCGATGGACCGGAATCCCAGTAGCGAGAATGCTCGAGGGCGAAGCTGAGAAGCTGCTCAAGATGGAGGAGAGGCTTACGGAGCGCGTGGTGGGTCAGCACGACGCAGTCGGGGCCGTCGCCCGCGCAGTGCGCCGGGGACGAGTCGGACTGCGCGACCCCAAGCGTCCCATAGGCTCGTTCCTGTTCTTGGGTCCGAGTGGAGTGGGTAAGACGGAGCTCGCGAAAGCTCTCGCCGAGTTGTTGTTCGACGACGAGCAGGCCCTGACACGCCTGGATATGAGTGAGTTCATGGAGAGGCACATGGCCCAGCGCCTCCTGGGAGCGCCGCCAGGCTACGCCGACAGCGAGCGCGGGGGCTTCCTGACGGAAGCAGTGCGCCGGCGCCCGTACTCCGTGTTGTTGTTCGACGAGGTCGAAAAGGCCCACCAAGACGTCTTCAACTTGCTGCTTCAGCTACTGGACGATGGTCGTTTGACCGACGGACGAGGCAGACTCGCCGACTTCTCGAACACCGTCGTGATAATGACGAGTAACATCGGATCGTCCCGAATCCTTGAGAGCGAGCCGAAGCTCTTCGACTCGGCCGAAGGTCGAGAGGCCCTGCGCGACGTGCTGCTGGAGGAGCTTCGCTCGTTCTTTCGTCCCGAGTTTCTCAACCGCATCGATGAGGTGAGCGTGTTTCGGCCTCTGGGACGTGAGCACCTCGAGGCAATCCTCGACCTTGAGATCGGCAAGGTGGAACGAATGCTTGTGGAGCGCGATCTACACTTGACCCTGAGTCCCGAGGCCCGCAGTCACTTAGTCTCTCTCGGGTACGAGCCAGCCCTGGGGGCCCGGCCGCTGAAGCGGGTCATCCTCAAGCACCTTCAGGATCCCCTGGCAGAGGCACTCCTCGCGGGAGACTTCCAGGCAGGCACCCGCGTTCGAGCCACACTCTCAGGCGACCATCTGTTGCTCGAGCCGAGCGGTGGTGCTGCACCTCGATCGACGCCCTGACCAGCGGCCCCAAGGGCTTCTGTCACCCATGAGGCGAGGGGCTCGCTTCCCGGCGCTCGTCACGGGATCGCAGACATTCGAGGATCGCGCCCGCCCATCCGTCAATAGAGCTTCACGATGCGCTCACCCGCGCTCAGCTCGGCTGGCAGTGCGCAGCCATCCGTGCACGAGGGCGGTGGTTCGGACCCGTCCGCGCAGGCGGGAGTTCCAGCAATCGACGGATCGTCGATGCATGCTCTGAGAGGTCGGGAGACGCCGCGATTCCCAACGGTGTCGTAAGCGACCGCGGCGAGACAGACCCAGCCATCGATGCTGACGTAGGGATCCAGATCCCACTGGCTCCCAGCGCAGGCTGCACCTCCGCCAGCATCCGAGACGCCAATGGCGTAGACGGCGGGGAGAGTCTGGCCACCGATGTACTGCGCAGTCGCGCGCCACATGTCGGAATTGCCGCCGCACAGCGAGCCGGACGCCCCGCGGCCGTCAGCATAGCAGAGCCCAGCGTCGCCCTCGGCCTCGATCGGGTCGATGGAGGGCTCACTTGTCGGGTCCAGGAGGTCGATCGTCGGGGTCGCAGGGAGGTCCCCCTTTGGAGTAATCGGCATGAGCCTCTGCTGCGGCAGATCCATTCCCGCGTCGTTCACGGCGTCGCAGATGCCGTCGGCCTTCGTGTCCACGAGGAGCGGAACGGACGGATCCGCCTGCAAGTACAGTTGAACTCGGCTCGAGTCCGTGAGCGCGTAGTAGAAAATCTGTTGTCCCGCCACGGTGCTGGTGCGGTCGAGTACGAAAGCGCGGAAGTGGCGCATTAGGGGGATCGTGTCGGCATCACTGACGGCTGCGCCAACGGGATCGAACGGCTGCGTACAGTAGGGCTTCTCGTCTCGACGGGTGAGGTCGCGCACCGTGGGGGGATCGAGGGAAACGTACGGCGCCTCGTTGTCCATATAGTAGAGCGCGCTTGCCGTGTCGCTGACGTTGCCGGCTTCGTCGGAGACCACTATGTTCACTGTCATTTGTACCGACGAACCCTTGATGGCCGCGGAGTCGAAGCTGTACCGGTAGGTAGAGCCCGAGTTACTCCACGCAGGACTCGAGGTCGAGTAGCGCACGGCATCAGCTGGATCGGTCACGTTGATCAGTACACGAATCGTGTCGGCGTCGACGCCGCTGAAATCATCCTCAATGGTGAACTCGAGGGTCACCTCACCACCGACGACGGACAATGGCGTCGGCGACCCAAGGTCGATGGTTGGTCCGCTGCCGTCCAGAACGAAGGTATAAGGCAAAATGGCGGATACCGGGGCCGGCTCTCGGCTGTTCCAGGCGTGGACTGCAATCGGCACCGTACCGACGGGCATCGGATCGAAAAGCGCCGTATCCTCGAACGGGACGACGACGTCGTAGACGTCCTCGGTCGCTGTGGGCTCCAGGGGCAGCTCGACGCCATTCACCTCTATCATCGCCTGCGACACTGCGGCACCGGCATCGGAATCGGCGAGGGGCACGCCCTCGATCTGAAACTGCATGACCGTGTCGCGTGCCACGAGGGCATCCCCGGCGCGGGGGAACAGCGGCGTGATTAGCGGACCGTGATCGATGAAGTGGTGAATCGAATCCGACCCGCTGAAGCTGTCTGTTCCCACAGTCGAGGCCGTGCACTGGATGGCGATCGGCCCGCTCGGGAGGTTCGCGACGACGAGCTCGACGGAATACAGACCGTCCTCCTCGGCTGCTTCCGCTGGCGCGCTGTCCAGCACGTCACCCGCGCTGTCCAACAGCTCGACGGTCACGCTCATGACGTCGACGGGGGCAGCGCTGTCGACTGCCAGCGCTTCACAAACAACCTCGACTGAATCCACGAGCAACCCGCCAGCATCCGGGCGCGTCACCTCCGCGGGCGATACCACTCTCACGAGGGGCGCGAGATCCGGGGCCGCGCCGCCCGCGCCACCGTCATTCGCCGTCATGCCTGCGCTTCCCGCCGTGGCGTATACATCTCCCGCCGCCCCGTCGCCAGCCTCACCACCCGCGCCAGCTCCGGAACCTGCCCACCCGCTGGTACCCGCGTGTTCAGCGCCGCCGCCAGCGACCCCGCTGTGCCCACCAGCTCCGCCCTCGTCGCCGGCACCACCGTCATTGCCGGTGCGGGGATCCAGCTCCCCCGTGTCGTTCCTGGGTCGCGAGTCGCCACCGCCACACGCAATGAATAGTGTCGATGCGCAAAGAAGATGAATTGGCCGGTTCATGAAAGCCTCCACGGAGCTAACGACGAGAGGAGGGCCAGGCTGAAGGGCAGCCCTACTTCGGCTGCTGCGATCGCTCGCGGTGGTGTCCGTACCGCATGAGCTCACACGAGCCGCCTCCCCACCCCCTCCTGTCGATAGCCTGCAGGCCGGCGAGTCCGGCCCTGGCTCGGGACGGGCGGGCGTCCGGAGCCGTCACATTGACGTGATTGATCCACGGACCGGGAACCAATGTCAACGCTGCGGGTCGGAGACTGCATCCTCAACGCCCGAGTCGTAGGATCGGCGCGGTCCGGCACCTCGTCTTGGTCCGAAGCCATGCGCCGGCCCGCCCGAACGTGGGCCGCGACGCCCCCCTGCCAGCTGGGCCTGACGTTCCAAGAGCGCGTCGAACCGTCGCCGCTGGTCGGCTGACAGCAGCGCCCGAATTGCGTCATCGATCCGCGCCTTCTCCGTCCGAATGGGGGCCACACAAACCTCGTCCAGGTCATCCATGAGGCGCTGCCGCCGCCGACGATGCTCGCTCAAGATCGCGCCGACGGCGTCGCGCTGCTCCTCGGTCAGTTCGAGTTCATCGGAAAAGGCACGCAGAATCCGGCGCTCGTGGCGCAGCCCCGGACCGAGCGTCAGTTCCTGGGCGTACTCCCTCTGTTCCAGGACGTAGATCGAGAGGCCTCCCGTGGCGGCACCAAGCAAGAACACGCCAGCGAGAGCCAGTGCCGCCTTGAGCCGGCGCCCATTCACCATGAGTACTGCACCATTCCGAATAGGCTCGCAGCATGGGACCGCGTAGCGGACTGCGTTTGCAGCGCGAGGACACCCGACGCCGCCGCGGTGAGCGCGGCGAACAGGAAGCCCCAGCGGGCCGTCCGTAGGAGGTGGCCCCACCAATCGCCGGCAGCCTCCACCTGGACGGCATGCATGACTCGGTCCGCGAAGCCTGGGCTGGGCCGAATCTGGCGCGTCTGCCGCGTGAGACGATTCAGTCGTTCCGTATAGCCTTCATCCATCATTGCCGACTCGCTTCCCTTTTGCTCGCAGTGCACTCCTGGCCCGAAAGAGCCTCTGTTCGACGGCGCCCTCGGAACACCCCAGCAGCTCCGCGATCTCGGCCGAGGTCCTTCCCTCGACTGCCTTGAGCACGAGGACAGTGCGTTGCTCCGCAGGGAGTACTGAAAGCCAATCACCGAGCTCCATCAGCGCAAGCGCGCTCTCCGCGCGGGGTAGATCCTGCACAATGACCGCTGGCTCCGCGCACGTGAGGCGCTGAGCCCGACGGCTGCGTACGTAGTCGAGCGCCGCGTTGGCCACGATCCGGTAGAGCCAGGTCTCCACCTTCGAGCGCCCATCGAAACCACCGCCCAGGATGGCGCGGTATGCCTTGACGTAGGCGTCCTGCAGGACGTCCTCGCCTTCGGCCCGGTTACCAGTTATCCGGGCGGCTAGGCGCAGCATCGGTGCCGCAGTGGCTTCGACGATCACCCGGAACGCTTCGGGATCGCCTCCGCGCACTTTCCTAACCGCCGGAGCTAGTTCGCTCACGGCCACGCCTCTTCAGCGGCTCTCACGGTATCCGAGTGAGCCGGGAGCGGCACGATGCGGCCCTGAAAGGGAGGGATCGAGGCTGACACGAATGGCGATGAGCTCACGAAGCACGTTGGATGGGTAGTCCGAGTACCTGGTTCTTCGGAGGAGGGGCATCTTGGACGGCTGGAGTTGCCATGTCCCTACGCGCGGTGCAGTTCCCCCGCATTATCTCTGGAGCAGTCATCACGGCGAGCCCCCATGTGCACCGGCCGACCGCATCGCCACCTTGCCCCCCAGGTGAATGTGCGCACTTGCAGCCGGGAAGGGGATTGACGGCTTCGCACCGACGGATAGCGTGTCCATCGGAACGAACTCATGCGAGGCGACAAGGGAACGGTTTGGGTCCTCCTTATTCTGGCAAGTGGCTGCCTTTCTTGCGAGGAGCCGCCCGAACGGGCCATGGCCCCGACCGCGCCGGCATCCGTCCAGCCCGATCGGACCAGCGGCGCGGCCCGCAACAACCCAGTCCCGCAGACGCCGGCCGAAGCACAAACAGCGGAGAATGTGGCTGAACCTCCGGAACGCGTCGCCGCGCAGCACATTCTCATCGCCTACCGAGGAGCGAAGAACGCTCCGTCCGGTACCCGGCGGTCCAAGGATGAAGCGATGGCCCTGGCCCGGGAGGTACGCGCGAAAGCAACGGCGGGCGCGCCCTTCACCGACCTAGTCTCCGAGTTCTCCGAGGATCCGGCCAGCAAGCAGCGCCTAGGCAGCGTTGGTGTCTTCACCCGTGACAAGATGGTGAAGCCCTTCAGCGACGCCGCCTTCGGGCTAAGGGTGAACGAGGTAAGCGAGATCGTGGAGACAGAGTTCGGCTTCCACTTGATCAAGCGAAACCAGTAGCCAGGTCCGACGCTGAAACCATGCCGCATTGGGTCTCCCTGCTGTTGTTGCTTCCGGCAGGGGTTTTTGCTGGCGTGGTGAACACCATCGCGGGCGGAGGGTCCTTCGTGACCTTGCCGCTCCTCATGCTGTACGGGCTTCCGGCGCAGGTTGCCAATGGCAGCAATCGAGTGGCAATCCTCATGCAGACGGCATTCGCGAGTCAGCTCTACGACCGCCATACGCGCCTCGATCGACGTGCGCTCGCGTTACTCCTGGCGCCGCTGCTACCCGGAGCGCTCCTTGGCGCCTATCTGGCGAGCACCATTTCCCCGGAATCATTCCGGGGAGCCGTCGGGGCCCTGTTCCTGCTCTTCACGGCCTTGCTCGTGCTGAACCGGAAGCGCCTACTACGAACACCTGCCGCCAAAGCGCGCGCTCCAGTCGCCGGAACTGTCGTCTTCTTCCTCGTAGGCGTCTACGGCGGTTTCCTGCAGGCAGGAGTTGGCGTGCTCCTGCTCCTCACGATGTCGGCGTTCCTGGGGCGCGACCTGGCTGGGTCCAATGGACTCAAGCAGGCGGTGGTTGCAGCGTGGACTCTGCCGGTGGTTGTTTGGTTTGCCTACGAGGGCCAGGTCAGCTGGGTTCCCGGGTTGATCCTGGGCGTGGGAAACCTGCTCGGAGCGTGGATCGGAGCGAAGATGGCGATCGCGAAGGGAAACCGCCTGATTTTTGGCGTCCTCATCGCCGTAATGACCGCGACGGGGCTGCACCTCCTCGCCTCCTCCTTGCTGTAGGGTAACAATGGGTCGGTCGCGGACCACGCTCGATGGCCCAGGAATCCACCTGGACCCTCCATCGGCGCGGCTCGCTCGAGGCCCAATGCGGAGCAAGGGCGGGGTTCGGGCGAACGAATTTACTTGCAGCATCCGTCGTGGCCGGGTAGCTTCCACCTCGTCTTAGGACGTTTCCCGTCCCCTCCCCTCCCCTCCCCTCCGCGGGAAGCGTCGCAGACCGAAGTGGCCCGACCGAAACCCAAATCTCGGTCGGGCCACTTTCGTTTAGGGGTTTTCGTCCTGTTGCATGTACGGCGCGCGACGTCCCTACGCGCGACGTCCTCGCAGTCCAGCAGATGACCCGTGATCGAAGCGCGAAGACACCTCGACTAATTGCAACCTTGGGACCGAGTACAAGGGGGCTCGAGTCCCAGATGGTCCAAGCGGGCGCCGAGGCATTTCGGATCAACGCGTCTCACGTCGACGGCCCGGGACTGGAAGCCCTGCTTGCTGCAGCTCGAGCGGCCGCCCCAAACGTGCCTGTCATTGTCGATCTGCAGGGGGCCAAGATGCGGCTGGGACGGTTCGAACCGCGGGAGCTGCATGCGGGCGAGATTCTCGATGTGCTTCTCGGCGAAACAGCGCCCGGCCTGGGGGTGCCGCTGCCACATCCAGAAGCCTTCGAGGCACTCCGACCCGGAGACCGGCTCAGCATCGATGAAGGACGCCTTCGCGCATCGGTCCTCGCAGCCCGCCCGGGAGCTCTTCGTCTCCGGATGCACGACAGCGGTCCGCTGCATCCGCGGAAGGGTTTCAACCGCAGCGTGCACCCGATCCGGCTGACAGACCTGAGCATGGAAGCTCAAGCTCAGATCACGACGGCCACCGCATACGGTTGCGCGGAGTTCGCGCTGTCGTTCGTCTTTGATGGCTCCGAGTGCGACTGGATCCGTCGACGCGGGGACGACCTGCGGGTGACAGCGAAGCTCGAGACGCCTGACGCGCTGGCTAGGGTTACGGCAATCGCACATAAGGCTGATGCCCTTTGGCTGTGCCGGGGAGACTTGGGCGCCCAGGTTGGCGAGGTGAGGCTCGGACGTGCCGTGGCAGCGATCGACCCACGAGCCGTGGCGAGTCCCATGTACATGGCAGGTCAGGTCCTCGAGCATTTGACCGCGCATCGTCACCCGACTCGCTCGGAACTCTGTCACATGACCGAGCTAGCTGTCAGAGGCTACGCGGGCATCATTCTCTCGGACGAAACTGCGATTGGCGCAGATCCCCTCAACGCCGTGGACTGGGCGGCTCGACTCATCGAGGCCGAATTCTCTCCTCGAAGGGATTAGCGATCCGCTGGCGCTTCTCGCGCTGGGCACATGACGGCGTCAGCGTCGGATGGCGCGCTCGGCGAGCCCCACGCGCTAACCCGAACACGCGCCAATTCTAGCGACGACCTTCTTTGAGCTCTCCTCGACCTCGAGTCTCAAAGCCCCGCGAGTGGTGCGGACGTCCTTTCCAGGTTCCAAACGGGCGGGCTGCACGCCAGTCGCACGCGCGACTGCCTCTTGCCAACTAACCCCCGGAGCTGGATACAGCTCCACGCACTTGACACGCGCGTCGGCGTTGGCGCCACTGAAACTGAAAACCTCCAGCTGCGCGCCGTACTCTGCTCTCAGCTGGTGCGTTACGTCCCCGACGGTAACCTTGAACCCTCGTCGCTCGTAGTACGCCGCTAGCTCGGCTCGGGTCATCTCGATGACCAGCCGACCACTGCAGCGCACCTGCTTTCCGCTTCCGCGCTCGACGTAAGCCTGTCCTCGAGGGCAGCTTGGATCTCCCTCAGCCAATAGCCGCTTCAGCTCCTCGGCGCTCACCTCCTTGCGTGACCGCCTGGCCCCGCGCTCAGCTAGCCTGCCCCTATGGAGCTCGAGTTGCTCCTTCGCCTTGGTGAGCTCCTCGATCTCGTGGTCCCGATCCGCCTTGATGCACGCAGCCAGCGCCCGTTGCACGGCGCTGATGCTTTCGCCCACGCTCTCGAGCGAATCATCCTCCGTGCGCGCCACGATCTCCTGAGCCGCCGTCATCTCCGCATGGCAGCGTCTCGTCTCAGCGTTCCAGCACGCCCCCAGAACGCTCACCAGTCCAGCGGCAACCAGTACTCGGCCCCAAATCATGGGTGGTAGAATAGTGGTAGATAACGGCGACTGCGACTCCCACCCCGTAGATTTCGCAACGACGAGCCGTCCGCGCATGCCGCGAGCCCTAAAAGGCCCGCCCGCCCGTCACGTCTGCGGGACGGTTGGTGAGCTCCGTTCTCGCCGGAGCACGTCCGCCAACTGCGGCGCGATGGCCAGATCCGCCAGACAAAATAGAGTGAAGCCCCAAACCTATCGGTTTGGGGCTTCATTGATAACCCGGCAGCGTCCTACTCTCCCACACAGTCGCCCATGCAGTACCATCGGCTCCGAAGAGCTTGACTTCCGAGTTCGGGATGGGATCGGGTATGGCCTCTTCGATATAGCCACCGGAAAAGTTCTTGAGCGTCCGCAGCAGCTAGTGGTTGCTTTGCTGTTGCTATTGGCCAAGCTCGCCCACCTAAAGTGGTTTCCGCCATACGACGGTCGAGCTCGCCGCCCGGACTCCGGGCTTCAACTTCAATGTTTGCCTTAGTATAAGGTCAAGCCTCACGGCCGATTAGTACTGGTTAGCTCCGTACATTGCTGCACTTCCACACCCAGCCTATTACCTCGTAGTCTACAAGGGGCCTTTAGTGCCTTTCGGCAGGGACACCTAGTCTTGAGGCCGGCTTCCCGCTTATATGCTTTCAGCGGTTATCCGTTCCGCGCGTGGCTACCCGGCTATGCCAGTGGCCTGACAACCGGATCACCAGAGGCACGTTCACCCAGGTCCTCTCGTACTATGGGCAAATCCTCTCAAGTGTCCTACGCCCACGGCAGATAGGGACCGAACTGTCTCACGACGTTCTAAACCCAGCTCGCGTGCCGCTTTAATTGGCGAACAGCCAAACCCTTGGGACCTGCTCCAGCCCCAGGATGCGACGAGCCGACATCGAGGTGCCAAACCGCGCCGCCGATATGAACTCTCAGGCGCGATCAGCCTGTTATCCCCAGAGTACCTTTTATCCGTTGAGCGATGGCCCTTCCATTCGGTACCACCGGATCACTAACACCTGCTTTCGCAACTGGTCGACCTGTCAGTCTCGCAGTAAAGCTCCCTTATGCGTTTGCACTCTACGGCTGGTTTCCAATCAGCCTGAGGGAACCTTCGCACGCCTCCGTTACAATTTTGGAGGCGACCGCCCCAGTCAAACTGCCCACCAGGCAGTGTCCCTCACCCGGATTACGGGTGTAGGTTAGATTCCCAGATCATTCAGGGTGGTATTTCAAGGACGGCTCCACCGAACCCAGAAGCCCGGCTTCAAAGCCTCCCACCTATCCTACGCAGAATGAACCGAAAATCACTGCCAAGTTGCAGTAAAGGTTCATGGGGTCTTTCCGTCTTGCCGCGGGTAGAGGGCATCTTCACCCCCAATGCAATTTCGCTGAGTCCCTGGTCGAGACAGTGCGGATGTTGTTATGCCATTCGTGCAGGTCGGAACTTACCCGACAAGGAATTTCGCTACCTTAGGACCGTTATAGTTACGGCCGCCGTTTACTGGGGCTTCGGTTCAACGCTTCGGTTTCCCTGACGTATCCCCTTAACCTTCCAGCACCGGGCAGGCATCAGACCCTATACGTCCTCTTACGAGTTCGCAGAGTCCTGTGTTTTTAGTAAACAGTCACAACCGCCATTTCACTGCGACCACCAGCAGCTCAGAGAGCTAGTCTCTTCACCACCAGCGGCACACCTTCTCCCGAAGTTACGGTGCAAATTTGCCGAGTTCCTTAACCAGGGTTCTCTCACGCGCCTTGGGATATTCACCCCGCCCACCTGAGTCGGTTTGCGGTACGAACACCAGAGTAGCTCAGTACGCGGCTTTTCTAGGAAGTAGAGGATTACCCGGTATCCTGACCTAGGGCCAGACCTCATCACCTCTCGGCCTTGAATCACCGTTTGTCCCTATCGGGTCCTGGC
>JAEWRL010000085.1:0-25000 GCA_023398955.1 Pseudomonadota bacterium | reverse complement strand
TGGCTCATCGCGTCTGGAGCGGAGCGCGATACCCGGACAGCGCTGCGCTCGCGCAACCGATCGAGAAGGGTTTCCTGGGCCTTGCCAGCCCGGCGCGCAACAACCTGCTCCGAGACGAGCCGACGCCGCTCAGCGAGGCTGCGGCGCTTCGCTGCCACGCGCTCAACGAGCAGGATGACGTGGCAGCCAAACTCGGTGTCGACGACTCCGCTCACGTCCCCGACCTTCGAGAGTGCGTGGGCTGCCTCGGAGTAACGACGCGACAGTGTTTGGGGTTCAGCTCCAGGATGTGGGGGCTGGTCGGGGACAACTCGGCCGTCTAGGGCGACGGCCGGCAGGCGCTCCACCACCACCTTCAGCTTGCCCGGGTCGGCCGCCTTGGCCACTTTCATGAAGCTCTCGGCGTCGGATAGCCCCTCAAGTCGTTCGTGAAGGAGCGCCGCCAGGCGGCGAGCCGCCTTTCGGTCGGCGCTGCCGTGGGCGGCGCGGACGACGACATGAACCGTTCGCACTGCTGACGGCCGGTCGAGCTCCCACCAACGTCGAGCCGTCTCGTCCGCGATTTCCGCCTCCGTCGGCAGACCCATCGCCTCGGCATCAATCATCAACTCTTCTAGTAGCCGGCGCGCCAGAGCACTGCGCTCCGCTGCTTCCACGAGGTAGCGAGGCAGCGATTCGCGCGCATGGGCAGCAAAGAGTGCGTCAGAGATGAGCCGCTGAGCCGCCTCGGCCGCGGGCACTCCGCTGGCAGACGCAGCGGTCGCAACCGCGGCTCCAGAGATGTGAGCCGTTCCGACGGACGCAACGGCGCCTTTATCGAGCGAGCTCAAGGCCGTGTCCACGGGCTCGGGACCGGTGCATCGGATCATCAAGCATGCCCCCAACGCTTGCCACCTGCAGCTCGGGACTCCACCGAAGATCCTCGGTCTCACCTTGCCAAGCTCCCCTTTCCTCTTCCTTAGTGGCGCGGACCCATTCTGGGCCGAAGTAGCTCCGTGCAGGCGCGCAGCAGCAACGCGCCCACGACAAGCCAATACAGAGCACGAACGTCCTCTTCGGCGCCCAGCGCTCGGACCCCCAAGATGAACGCGATGCTCGCTCCGATAAGAGCTATGACGCTAAGCCCTTCGACCAGCCAAGCCACCGGCATAGAGTGTTGCGCGGGGATGGCCGGAAGCAAGCAGGATCGTGGCTTGCCACCGATTGACGGAGCTCGCCCGGAACTCCTGGCTATCCGAGCCGACCGCACGCCGCGAATGCGCGAGCAGCCACCTTCTTACACGCGACCACCGCAGGAAGCCATTTCTTACCCGCGCCACATCCGCGGCACGGCAACCGGTAGGCCCAACGATTCACCGGATGATCTGCGCCAGAAGCGCCAGAAGCGCCAGGAACGCAACAAGCGCCAGGGGGCGGGACGCAGCCATCAGCCGTGAACGCGGGCTGCTCCAGGCGACGCTGTGCCCGGGAAAGAGGCTCAGACGCCCTCCGGCAATAAGAACAGCGCACCCGACGATCACGGCTCCGAGATGCCCCAGCGCAGAAACGGCCGTTCGCTCAATCGTCCACGCGCTCGCGATGAGTGCCACGGCTGCTGCCACAGCCAATGCCAAATACAACGCGGCACGTTTCGGAAGGTGCTCTCTTGCCACGAGCGGCGGCGCCGCCTGCACTGCTGGCAGATTCTCCTCCGGAACAAGCTTTCGATTGCGCAACGAGCCCCAGCCCAGCGCGCAAAGCATCCATCCGACTCCCCCCAACGCGGCTTCGAGAGGGTCCAGAACCTCAAGGCGCTCTCTTCCCAAGAGCACCCAAGTTGCTGCGGCGAAGCCGATGAAGGCGAGGCCACGGACCGTGCTCGCGGCCCCCGCCTCTCGGTAGGCGCTCGAGCAGGCCAAACCAAGCACAAACAAAGACGCGAGTCCCGTCCCCCAGGCAGCCAGCGCTCCGTCGGTCTGGAGCAGGGGAATGGCGACAGTGGCTCCCCAAGCGTAGAAACCTGGCAGCGCGACGTCGAGGACGCCGGTCCACGAACGCCGTGTGGCAGCTGCCGCCATCCCTTTGGGAGGAGCCACGACCCGGGAAGCGCGTGACCGCGTCGCCTCGGAGTGGTCCATGACCTGGAGAGTTGGCTTACTGCGCGCCAAACCTCACGCGAAGCCTTCGACGAGGCGCAAGAAGGTGAGCACGGGATGCCCCGTGCCGCCCTTCGGGTACATGCCTCTCGCTTGGTCGGCCAGGGCCGGTCCCGCTATGTCGCAGTGGATCCAGGGAACGCCGTTCGTAAACTCCTTGAGAAACAGCGCAGCTGTGATCGAACCTCCCCAGCGGTCGCCGACGTGCTTCAGGTCGGCCACGTCGCTCTTGAGCTGCTCTCCGAGCTCGGCTAGAAGGGGCATCCGCCACATTCTCTCACCAGCCGCCAGCGCCGCTGCGCTCAGGGCCTCACCAAGCGTATCGTCCGCCGTGTAGTAGCCAGAGCAGGACTTGCCGAGGGCCACCACACAAGCGCCCGTCAACGTTGCAGCGTCGACGAGGACGTCAGGCTTGAGCTTGGCAGCATAGGTGAGCGCATCGGCCAGAACGAGGCGTCCCTCTGCGTCAGTATTGATGATCTCCACCGTCTTGCCATCCAGCGATCCAAAGACGTCACCGGGACGATACGCCAAACCGTCCGGCATGTTCTCGGCCGCACCGATGATTCCGTGCACCTCGACGTCTGGTTTTACCTCGGCCACCGCAGCCATGAGCGCCAACACTGCCGCCGCCCCTCCCATGTCGGACTTCATCTCCCACATGCCCGAGGCCGGCTTGATGCAGAGCCCTCCCGAGTCGAAGGTAAGCCCCTTGCCGACGAAGACCATGCGCTTCCGTGATCGCTTCCCAGATGCTGGCGAATACGTGAGGTGAATGAACCGCGGCTCGTTCGCGCTTCCTTGACCCACGGCATAGTGGAGGAGCATCTTGGCGTCCTTGATCCCCTTCTTGTCGAGGACGCGTACTTTGAGCTTGCCACGCCGAGCGATTTCCTTGGCGCGCTCGGCAAGGACCGCCGGAGTCAGTTCATTGGGCGGCTCGTTGACGGCATCACGAGCAACGCAGACGGCCTGCCCCACCGCCTCCCCCAGTGCAAGGGCAGCCTTCTCTTCCCCGCTAATCCGACCCCGCTTGTGTACCGTCACCTTCGCCAAGCGGTCCACGGGCGCGCGCTCTCCGGTGCGGTACTTCGTGAAGCGGTACGCACCGAGGACGACTCCTTCACCAACGGCTCGCAGAGTCTTTCCCCCAACACCATCGGGAAGAACGATGGCGATAGACTTCGGCTCATGGGCTAGGCTCTCTCGTACCCCGGCAGCAACTGCTCTGCGCAGCGCGGGCTCATCGTCGCCATCCGGCGTGCCCATGCCGACAAGAATGAGCCGATTCACGGGAAGCTGGCCAAGCGTCGGCACGTTCAACACCTGGTCGGGGGCAGCACGAAACTTCGCCTGCTGCGTTAGACTAAACAACTGCCCTTCCAGGGGAGCGTCTATTTCCTCTAGGCGAGGATTCTCAGAGAACTCGCCTTCGGGGACTGGAATGACGAGAGCATCGCTCTGCTTCTCACTGGCGTCAGCAGCAGACAGACTGATGGAAATGGGCATCCGGCGCTCCTCATCGCGCTTGGGTTGGTGCGTCCGTGCCGCGCGGTCGAACCACGCGCGGGACTTCATACTGCGATGCGGAGGCGTAGCTGGCAACGCCTGGCGTGGCAAGTCACCCTGGGCAATTCGCGAGGCCGCGACGCCATGTGGCTGAAAGACGCATCCCGGATTGATGGCACGAGCCAAGGCGCGCACCACTCCTGAAGCAAGCGTCCGCCCTTCCTGGACGCCCTGGCCCTTGAAGGGCGGGCACACGGCCCAGGGCAGTCGCACATCCCCACAGCCCCGGGCAGGCAGAAACCGAATCGCGCGGCGCGAAGCTGCTGAACGCAGGACGTCAACGATCCCCCCTCGCCAAGGAGGGGTCACGCGCTCTATGGTTAGCACATGCTGCAAACCTCAGGAGCTCAGATTGGCGCATTGGGCGTTGCCGTCGGATTGGCCTGGCTGGGGCATGTACAGCCTGCCCAGGCGCTACCACTTGGGGTCTCGCCGCCGGAGCTACGGATGAATGGGCCCTTGGGAACTGTCTATGCTCAAGGAGATCCTTACGGGGGCGGCGCCTATCAGGAACCACCGCCCCCGCAGGCAAACCCGGAGGAGGGCTTCGAGGTGCCCGGGTTCTCCGTGCGCGTCGATCCGTTCAATTGGCTCCTGGAGGGACGGCTCGGGTTCGAGCTCGAGGTCGAGGTCTACGACTTCATCACCGCGGAGCTCGTGCCGATATTCGTCGTGAGCGAGCAGCCCCCCGCGCTGAATCTCCGAGGTGTCCCCGACACCCTCTACCAGTCGTCGAACGGATTTGCTGCGATGTCTGGGGCGTCCCTGGGTTTGGGTTTCTGGCTCGGTGGGGATCCCTTCCGCGGCTATGTGCTGCGCGCCGTATTCACGAACTACGCTTACTCTTACGAATCGAGAGACGATGCGGGCGAGATCGACGCCGCGGATCACACGGAGCGACAGCTCTACGGGATGCTCGGATCTCATGCTCGCTGGGGCGCCTTCACGATCGCCGGTGGTATTGGCCTAGGCGTCGAATTGAACAAAGAGAGCCGCTGTCCGGACGACTTTCTGGAGTCGCAGTGCGATGATTCGGAGCTGCTGATCAGCACGGACCGAGCCGGGGGCGCAGTCGACCTGAATGGCCCGCTGCATCCGGCGGTCCTTCACGCGCGCTTCTCGCTCGGTGTCGCGTTCTAATTACAGCCCCTCGAAGTTCCTACCCATTCAAGTCGAGCCCGAGCCCGGATCGTCGAGGCGCAGGACCACGGCGGTCAGCATGGCGACCGTGAGCAGGAGCAGGAGCAGGAGCAGGAGCAGGAGCAGGGTGCGACCCCGGGAGTTCTAAGACACGCCGACGCGAAGCAGCGCGGGCACCTTTATGGCGCTGCGCTCTGTGAGGGAGGGCCCGGTGGCTCTCGTCGTTCGAGTGGCGCACCGTAATGGAACCAGGCGAGCACGGCCGCCGTCGTCATCACCACGAGTCCTGCCAGGATCAGTAGCGCGAGCCTGAAGAGGTATCGACGGACCTCCTTCGCGCCATCTTCCCGTTCAGCCTCGTCGACAGGCTCACGCGCCTCAACGGGAGTACGACGAGTCACGCGGGCATGGTGCGCGATGGGCGCCTCTGCGTCGAGCACTGGGAATCACCATCTGGCCGACGGACCTATAACAGTGAAGCTTTTCAGCTCCTCGAGCCGACCATGGACCCAAAAAGACTGGATCAAATTCACCAGGGTGTCGCAGGCGATGCAACTCCAAGCAGACCCTCTCGGTGGCTCGAAGTCGCGCTGGACGCGCCCACCCATCGACACCGGCCTGGTCATATCGATTTCGCTCCTGACAAAAGCCGAGGTAGGCTAAGCCTCGGTATGCCGTTCTCGATCTCGTGCGACAGCTGCGGGGCAAGCTTCGCGATCCCCGATGACGTCTTTGACCGCAAGGTGGCGGGACGTGTAGTGAGCGTCCGCTGTAAGCAATGCAAAAAGGACATCCGTGTGGATGGCACGAAACGGGGCCCTTCGGAGGCACCGCCGACCGCTGGAGGACAGCAAAGTGGCGGCACTTTCACCTCGGCCGGGGCCGCCACTCCGCCAGCGCCCGATACGGCCACCCGCCCCACGACAACGGCAACGGCAACGGCAACGGAAGCAGCCGGGAGTGCTGCGGCCGCCCAGCCGCTAACCGCGCCAAGGGATTCGTCATCCCGCGAGAAGAGCTCGCCGCGAGCGGCGGGCGGCGTCAGGTCCACAGAACGGCAGTCGATTCCAAGGAGCGCAGCAAGCACGCGTGAACCCACGGGTGTCGGAGGCGCGCAGCAAACCAGGAAGAAGCCAGCAGGAAAGGTCGCTGCGCCGCCGAAGGTGTGGGCCGTCAGCTATGCGGATGATGACGATCGGGAGCTGACGGAGGCTCAAATAGCCAGTGAACTGGCAGCTGGAGCCATCACGGGGAGCACCATCGTGTGGACCGAAGGCATGCCGGACTGGAAGTCCATCGCGGAAGTGCGGGAGCTCGCCAAGCACGTCCACACACCCAAGGGCCTTCCGGTTCCACCGAGCCGAGAACCGGCACTGCCGTCGCGACGGATGGGGTCAGCGGCGGTGACGATTGGCGCGAAGCCCCCGTCGACACGTCGGGCATCGGCCGAGGCGGTGACTCCCTCGCCGCCAACACCGCGACCACCAACACCACGCCCTGTCGCTCCACCACGAAGCGAACCACAGGGGAGCCCTGCTCCACTCTCGCGAACGGCTCCGGAGGCCCAGGCACTCGATGAGACGAGTACGGGGGCGGCCGATGCTCTGCCTCTCACGTCGATGACAGGTGCGGCAATGAGTCCCGTGGCTGCCGCACGAACGCCGTCCTTTCCACCACCGCCAGGCCCGCCCCCTGCCATGCCGGCCGGGTCGGGCAGGATGGCGGCGGAGAATCCGCTCGTCGGCTCGCAACAGGTACCGCCCCTCGGAGCGCCCGACCTCAGCAACTCCCCCGGTGGAGGCGTCGCGACATCCCCGCCACAGCTCGACTACGACTTTTCTGGAGGCGAGGCCGCGCTGTTGCGCAAACGCCCGCCAGCCCTGTGGATTGGAATCGGAATCGGAATCGTCGCGCTCATTGCGATCGTGGTGCTCAGCACGGGTGGCGAGGACGAGCAGGAAGTCGTGGCCCCCACCCTCGTCACTACTCCCGCGAGCACAGCGGCGAAGGCAGCGCAGCCTCCCACAGGCACCAGCCGACAAGAAGAGCCCCCGGAGACACGCGGAGCGGCTCGAGATCGAGACTCGTCCGACCAATCGATCACGACTGCTCCCGGCTCACAGCCAACTGGACGGACGTCTCCGCAGCGGAAAGATGGTCAGGGTGACTTTGCTGACACCTTCGCCAAGCAGCTCGGCAAGTAGGGGCTGAGCCACCTCTCGTTCCACTTCACGCGCAGCTCTGCGCATGCGATCCAGGTGCGCCGGACAGGTGCGCGCTCGACATGGGCCCCGCTGAGCGAACGTGCAGTGACATGGCGGTAGTGAAGGAGAGCACCTCGCCCGCAAACGAGTGCAGGTTTCCCGCTGTTTGAGTGCCCGCTCTCCCTGCGGATCGGCTATTGTCCACTGCGGGTCTATTCCAACACACTGCCTCGAGCTTCCTGAACATGTCGGACGACAAGACTAGTGCTCCTGCATTCGAGTCTCAGCTCGGCCAAGGCCGAGAGAGATTCCTGGCTCATGCCATTGAACACGCTTTCGCCGTCGGGCGACGCTCTCCAGCTGATTTCATCCGGCATTTTCCACCAGAGACTCTCATGAAGGGGATGGCGAATGAACCGGGGCTGCGCGCGAACATCTTGGTTCATACAACGGGGCTGAAGGAGAAGATCGCGCGGAAGAAATCGTGGACGTCCGCGGCAGAGGACCTGGATATCGCACTGAAGGAAGGCGAGACGAGCGCAGCAGCGATTGTCTCCGTTTTTCATCCCGACGACAGAGTGCGCCACCTGGATGGAAAGGCCCTGTGGGCCTTCCTCGTCGAGGACGAGTTCTGGCTCGCAGAGACGGGCAAGCAGTCCTACGGCCCCGCCAAGGAACATCTCGCTTTTCTGATCGAGCGCGCGTTGAAGGATGGCCTCATCGATCACCGCGCGGTGGTCGACGGCGTCAGTGTCGCAGAACTAGCCACGCGCTTGCCCAAGGCCGAGCTTGGTAAGATCATCGAGGGAGCGTTGTCGGCCGGCGCAGCGAAGCGGCCATTCACGGAGGTGGACCTGCTTGCGGCGATGCCACCATCAGCGCTGGTCGACTATGTGCCGCTCAAGCACCTCTGGGACAAAGTCGTAGCTCCCAAGATTGCTGAGACGCACGGATACTCGTCCAAGGCGGCATCAACCGAGGGTGCTGGCACGAACGACGCGCCGCCCGTGGCTTCCAACGAAGGAGGGGCACGGAAGGCCTCGGCTGAGTCGACTGGCGATGGCAGGCCGCGGACAGCCGAGAGCCGCGGCGAACGGAGCGGCGATGGAGACGGCGACCCAGTCGACTGGGTGGACGCCGTCGAGGATGCAAGTTTACTCGGAGAGGACGAGCTGTCGGACGATGACTTCTCCTGACGGCCACGAGGCCGGAGCCAGGAAGCGCAGTAGATCGTCACCCGGGGAGCGCCAGTCAACGGAGCGGCAGGGGTATGCTTTGAGGTCGTTCGCGCTGGAGTGCTGAACGAATCCGTGGCGGGGGATGCAGCCCCGTTTGACTCGCAACTTGCTTGAGCCAAGTCTTCCCCGTTCCGCCAAACTTTCGGCCGCGAGACCGCGCCGAGCCTAGCCCCCGGAGTACCGTTGGCTCGCCTCTTCGATCACCCGTACGCTGATTTTCTCCACCGCGTCACCAAGCCCACCCGCTACACGGGTGCCGAGCACGGGGCCGCGCGAAAGCCCTGGGATCAGGCGGAGTGTAGGGTCTGCCTCGCCTTTCCGGACGTCTACGACATCGGGATGAGCCATCTCGGGTTCCGCATCCTCTATGACCTGCTGAACAAGGACCCGCGTACGCTTGCCGAGCGCTGCTACGCGCCCTGGGTCGACATGCAGCAGGAGCTCAGGGAGCGTGCGCTGCCGCTCGTCTCCCTCGAGAGCGCTCGACCCCTCAGGGACTTCGACGTCGTCGGGTTCTCTCTGCAGTACGAGCTCACGTACACGAACATCCTGACGATGCTGGATCTGGGCGGAATCACTCGGCGCAGCGCAGCCCGCGGTGAGTCGGAGCCCCTGGTCCTTGCCGGCGGGCCAGTGGCGACGCACGCGGAGCCCATCGCACCCTTTGTCGACGCCTTCCTCATCGGGGACGGGGAGGAGGCAACGACCGAGATAGCACTCTGCTGGGCCGCGGCACGAAACCGGGGACTCGACAGGCACCAAAGTCTCGAGCAGCTGGCACGGATCGAGGGCGTCTACGTCCCACGGCTCTACTCGACTGCCGTCGACCCGGACACGAACCTGGAGGTCGTCGTCGGTCCGACGGCGGACGCCCCATTTCCCGTGCGGCGCCGCCTTGTCGACAATCTCGACAACTTTCCGTTCCCCACCAAGGGGCCCGTCGGAGGCCCCGAAGCCGTCTTCGATCGCATGAGCATCGAGGTAGCTCGGGGCTGCACGGAAGGATGCCGGTTCTGTCAGGCAGGGATGATCTACCGTCCGGTGAGGGAACGCGACCCGAAGCAAGTCATCGATACAGTGCTCGAGGCGCTTGAATTCAGCGGCCAGGACGAGGTCAGCCTGACAGCGCTCTCGACGGCGGACGTCAGTTGCATCTCGCCGCTCATCCGACAGCTGGTGGACGCGACCGCACCAGAGAGGGTTCGCCTCGGAGTCGCGTCGCTCCGCGCCTATGGGCTTTCCGAAGACCTCCTGGACGCGATGCGGCGGGTCAGGGCCAGCGGCTTGACTTTCGCGCCCGAAGCGGGAACCCAGCGCATGCGCGACGTGATCAACAAGAACGTCACGGAACAACAGCTCCTCGAGACGGCCCAGCGAGTGTTCTCCCGCGGCTACGATCGCATGAAGCTCTACTTCATCATCGGGCTACCAACGGAGTCGGACGAGGATGTGCTCGGCATTGCCTCCGTAGGCGCCAATGCCCTCGCCGTGGGTCGGCGGCTAGGAAAGCGACCCAAGGTGACAGTGAGCGTCTCGACGCACATCCCGAAGCCCCACACCCCGTTCCAATGGTGTGCCATGGATAGTTTGGAGGAAATCGCTCGCAAACAGGGCCTGCTCAAGGTTGCCTTCCGAGGAGCACGCGGCTTGTCGCTCCGCATGCACGACGCGACGACGAGCTGGCTCGAGGGCATCCTGGCTCGGGGCGATCGGCGGCTGGGAGACGTCATCGAGCGGGCCTACGTGAATGGCGCCCGCTTCGATTCTTGGGAGGAGCACTTCAAGCTGGACGTCTGGAGGGAAGCCCTGGCGCACCACGAGATAGATATCCCGTCGCTGCTCGGCACACTGCCCATTTCAGGTCACCTGCCCTGGGACCATTTCGACCTGGGGCTGGAGGATGGCTTCTTGGCACGCGAGTACCGACGCGCCTTGAGTGGCAGATTGAGCCCCCCGTGCGGCAAGCCAAAGGGGATGTTCGTCCACCATTCTACATCGGCTGGCGCCGTCTCCGACCAGCGCCGGCTCGTTTGCTACGACTGCGGTGTTGCGTGCGACCTGACTCAGATGCGGAAGCAACGCACCGAATCGCTGGCGCACATGGAAGCACGTGCTCGAGCCTTGCCTGACCCAACGACCTCCGGTCCCGAAGGGCGCAGCACCGACGTCGACCCGAGCGCCTCTTCGCAACGAGCTCCAGAGGGCACCCTGGGAGAGCCCGAGCGCCTACGGCCGCTGCGGCAGGGCGGACCGCCCGAGCGGTGGCGGTTGGCGTTCAGCAAGCGCGGCCGGGCCGCCCTGCTCGGGCACTTGGACCTGGTCCGAGAGCTCCCAAGAATCATAAGGCGCGCCGGAATACGAACCGCCTACACGACAGGATTCAACCCGAAGGCGGACATGACGTTCAGCCCGGCACTGACGCTCGGCGTACCGAGTCTCGAGGAGTTCCTCGATCTCCGCCTCGTGGATGCTCCCGAACCGGAAGAGCTACTGCGGCGGCTGTCACGGGCGGTCCCCGATGGGATCGAATTCTCGGGCGCCACGCGATTGGGACCGAATGATCCCAGCCTCAGCCGCATCATCGACGAGGCGCACTACGCCGTGGCCTTCGCCGAGGCTGTCACCGAAGAATGGAGCAGACCTCTCCAGGCGATCGCTGCTGATTTTCTCGCGCGGAGCGAGGCCCTGGTCGAGCGGGAGGTGAAGGGCCGCAAGAAGAGGGTCGACGTGCGCGCGGCGTGCCTAGGGCTCGAGGTGGATTCCGAGAAGGCGCGCAGCTCCGTGACCGAAGCCGGACTGATCGGGCGAATGCGGGCCATTGACCTGGCACTGCGAATTGGACCTTCCGGAGCAGCCCGACCGGCAGAGGTCGTCGAGGCAATGTTTGGGCGCCCGATAGCCCACCAGGCCGTCCGGGTGTGCCTTGTCGCCGCTGGCCAGTCGCCCTTCGCTCTGGAGCGCTTTCGACGCGAACCCCCGCCTCGAATCGGAGGCGGCCCTCACCCGGACAGCGTCGAAGCGGGCTGATCACCATGCGACTCGCTGGATGCGATTGCTGGGTCGCCCAAGCCCTCGGCGCCAGCCACATCGACCGAGCGACCGAGCGCATGCTTCCTCGAGGGACTGGTCATGAGACACTGCAGCGCCAGGTCGTGACAGCAATCGCTCCCAGAGGAACTCCGGCTCTGGCTCATCTCGGTCGGTCTGATAGGGTTGATGTAAGATTCGAGACCGCTGGCAAGATTCTAGAGCCGCTTGCATGAATTCGTCGTCCGATCAGGCCATGGATTTGCCGCCGTTCGCGGTGGTGCTCCTCATTTTCAGCATCTGGATGCTGGTCGACGCCTATCGGCGGCGAGCCGAACTCTACTGGATTGCCATCATACTCTTGTTGCCGTTTGGCAGCGTGATCTACTTCGTCTTCATCAAGCTGAAAGACTTCACGCGCGAGAAGCCGACCTTGACACGAGGCGAGCAGCCAGCGCCGGAGCTGGGCGAGCTAGCAAGACCGAGCGCACCGAAGAACCCACAGGCCATTGTCGCGCAGGCAGACGGGCTCGAGGAGCGTGGCAGCTACGATGAGGCAATCCAACGCTATCAGATGGTGCTTGCTACCGAACCGCACAACCTCTTCGCCATGCACGGCATGGCACGGTGCTTACTCGGCAAGAAGGAACCCGAGAACGCAGTGAACTACCTCGAGAAGGTCGTCGAGACCGACAGGGAGTTCCGAGACTACAGCGCCGTCTTGGACTACGGCGAAGCCCTCTGGCAGTCCGGGCGTCGTGATGACTGCGTGGAGCTGCTCGAGGCGCTGGCGACGCACACCGGGCGCTTCAACCACCGAATCGCGGCTGCTCACTATCTGGCAGAATCCGGCAGTACGGCGAAGGCGCGCGCCCGATTGAGCCAACTGCTCGAAGAGCACACTGCTGCAGATACAGCCACCCAGCTCGGTAACCAGCGGTGGGCCGAGCGCGCCGAGCAGATGCTTCGAGACCTAGGCTGATGCCTCTTCGGGGTCGAGACTGGCGGGGGGGAGCGGCGCGTGGCTCACCCATATTGAAGCCACATGTAGTATAGGGCCAAAGCCCCCTGGAGCGTAATCCCAGCCCAGCTCATCACACGCAGCGAAGCGTTGGGCCTGTGCTCTGGCGCGACTTCGTCGCCGATGACGGCTCGATGGTTCAGAAGCGCAAGAATGGGAGCGGTCAGAAAGCTCAATGTCGTCGCTATGTCGACCATCGCCTTCAACGAGGTCATGACGACCCAGAGCACGAGGACGGCTCCGATCGCCAGCACCGCCATGGCGGCCAAGTAGAGCCGCCGCTGCGGAGGATCATTCATCTCGAAACGGGAGCGATCCTCTGGCCCGCGAAACCTGGCGACGAGAACCGCAAGCGCTCTGGGAAAGCCATCCAGGACGGTCAGCGTTGTGGACAACATGACGAAGAACGCGCTCGTGCCAATTACCGGAGCGCTCCAGGCGCCGAGGGCCGTCGTATAGAGCTCGATTACCTGGCTGGCGAACGCCCCCGCGCCATCCGCCAGCACCAGACCACGTCGATGCATGACGCCCGCACCCATGAAGAGGAAGCAGAGCGCCAGCAGAACCGTTCCCAGATATCCGACGTGGAAGTCGACGAGTGCTTCGCGCACCGTAGGCGGCCGCTTGTCATCCTCGGCTCGTGCCAGGGTCCACAAGGACTGCCACACCGAGACATCGATGGCGGAGGGCATCCAACCGACCAGGGCTATGACGAAGAAGATCGTGCGACGATCCAAGCTGGCAACCGGCGGAACGAGTGGTCCCCCCCAGTCGATCAGCGGGAGAGCAGCAACCGCAGCGATGAACGTCGACACCGTAAGTACCAGCACCAAGACGCGGGTGATGCGGTCGAGCCAGTGGTAGCGACCGAGCACGAGCAGGGCACCGCACCCTCCCAAGATGACCGCGGAAACTGGTACGGGGGAGGCATCGAGATCCAAGGTGGCAATGGCAAGCGCCGCCGTCACGACGGTTACCGCAGCCTGGATCGTGAACATGGTCCCAAGGGTAACGAGGGAGTACAGCAGGAGTGCCCAGCGCCCTTGGCGCCGGTATCCCTCCAGCAACGAGGTTCCCGTGGCGGCAGCGTACTGTGGCCCGAAACGGAACGCCGGGTATTTCACCGCATTGGCGAGTAACACGGGCGCGAGCATGGCCAGTCCGAAGCTCGCTCCAGCTCGCGTCGACTGAACGAGGTGCGAAACCCCAACTGCAGCGGCGGCAAACAGTAGGCCCGGCCCGAGTACCGCGAGCCAACCCTTCGAGGTGTTCTGGGACAAAAGCCTCAACCCCTGAGCCGCCGGTACTTCGGCCGATGCGGTTGTTCGGCGTCCGCGCCGAGTCTCTTACGCCTATCTTCCTCGTAGTCTCGATAGTTGCCCTGAAACCAGACAACCTGACTGTCCCCTTCGAAGGCCAGCACGTGAGTCGCAATGCGGTCGAGAAACCAACGATCATGCGTGATGATGACGGCACACCCAGGAAACTCCAGGAGCGCCTCCTCCAGCGAACGAAGGGTGTCCACATCGAGATCGTTGGTGGGCTCGTCGAGCAAGAGCAGGTTACCTCCCTGCTTGAGCAGCTTCGCTAAATGGACCCGATTGCGTTCGCCGCCCGAAAGCGAACCTACGGGCTTCTGGTGGTCGCTGCCCTTGAAGCCGAACCATCCGCAGTAGGCGCGAGAGTTCACCTCCCGCTTTCCGAGTTCGACGGTGTCACTTCCGCCCGAAATCTCCTCCCAAACGCTGCGCTGCGACTGCAGCGCTTCGCGACTCTGATCGACGTAGGCAACCTGGACGGTGTCCCCGAGGCGTAGAGTCCCCGCATCCGGGAGTTGCTCACCCACGATCATCCGGAACAGCGTCGTTTTACCGACACCGTTTGGCCCAATGATGCCGACGATTCCGCTACGGGGCAGGGAGAAGTTGAGGTCGTCGATGAGAAGAGTGTCGTCGAAGCCTTTCCTGAGGTGTTCCGCTTGCAGGACGACGTCTCCAAGCCTGGGCCCAGGGGGGATACTGATCTCGCCCGTGTCACCGGAGCGACGAGAAGCTTGGTTCATCAACTCCTCGTAGGCCGAGAGTCGCGCCTTGCTCTTTGCCTGGCGCGCACGTGGCGAGGCACGTACCCACTCGAGCTCCTGCTTGAGCTTGCGTTGCCGTGCGCTCTCCTGCTTCTCCTCGATCGCCAGGCGCGCCGACTTCTGCTCTAGCCACCCGCTGTAATTGCCCTTGTACGGCAGACCGCGCCCCCGATCGAGTTCTAGGATCCAGCCAGCAACGTCATCGAGGAAGTAGCGGTCATGGGTCACGGCGACAACGGTGCCGGGGTACTCATGAAGATAGCGCTCGAGCCACGCTACCGACTCGGCGTCGAGGTGATTCGTCGGCTCATCGAGAAGCAGCATGTCGGGCTTCTGCAGCAGCACGCGCGCCAGAGCAACGCGCCGCTTCTCCCCGCCGGAGAGATGGGCCACCTCCGCATCCGGTGGAGGAAGGCGGAGCGCATCCATGGCGGTTTCCACGACGGTGTCGAGATTCCATGCATCAGCTGCATCGATTCGATCCTGCAGCTTCCCCTGCTCCTCGAGCGCGGCATTCATCTGGGCGTCATCCATCGGCTCTGACAGTGCCATGCTGAGCGCCTCGAAGTCCGTCAGTAGCTGACGAGTCGGGGACACTGCCTCCTCGACTGCGTCGCGCACCGTCTTCGCTTCCCCAAGGTCAGGTTCCTGAGCGAAGTACCCTATCTTCAGTCCTGAAGCTGGCCGCGCTTCACCGAGGTGATCCCGATCCACGCCTGCCATGATCCGCAAGAGTGAACTCTTCCCCGAGCCGTTGGCACCAATGACACCAATCTTGGCGCCGGGTAGGAACGCGAGAGTAATGTTCTCGAGCACTCGCTTATCGGGAGGGTGAACCTTGGTTACCTCCTGCATCACGAACACGAACTCAGCCATGGGCCGACGTCTAGCAAGGACCGCCCCTGATGGCGAGACCGCCCCTCATCGGGCGCTGCGATCCGCGATCCGGCACTGAAGGTCCGGCCAGTTCCGCGCCGCTCTGCCCGTCGCGGAACTACGCTGGAATAGCGATGACCACCACGCTCGAATTGTAGTAGCCCCCGAGGCTGACTGGCGTACGTGCCACTTCCGCGTAGCTCAGGAACCCGGCTATGGGCGTGTTGGGGAATACCTCGGCGACAGCTCTGACTTCCAGGTGATCATCGTCCAGCCTCAGTCGCCGTGCGAGCGAGCTGAACACTAACACTCCGGCGGCAGGTCCCTCGAGCGCCGCCTCCGCAGCACGAGCGGCGCGGGTCGCGGCCGCAGCGAGCTGGGTGGGGGTCGCCTCGACGAACGTCACGGTCGACCCCTCGGGCACGGGAGCACCAAAGAGCATCGAGCCGTCCGGTTCGGGCTTTCGTGGCGCCCTGATGCCCACTAGCTGGTCGAAGAGTAAAACACCTAGCTCGCTCGTATGGAGGGCACGGTGGGGAACCGCAGCGTTGTCCGAACCCTGCGTCGAACGCGCGCGATAGGCCTCCCAAGCGGGTAGCCCATCGAGTTCGATGACCCGCTGACCGTCCGCTCGCGTCACCGCCATCCGCGAACCGGAAGGCATCAGCCCCGTGTCGACGCCGACACCCCAGGGGTGTTTCGAGAACGCATGTAGTGCCACCGCGCCCGCAGGCGCCGCACGCGCTCCCAGGGCTACTGCGGAACCAACGAGCGCACCGTCGTCCGCCGCCCCCGCGCCAGCGAACACGTAGTCGTCGTAGGGTGTCTTTCCGAGTTCTCTCACGAGCGGCTCGAACTCAGGAGAGAAACTGTCACACAGCAAGAGCGTGACCGGGTACGAACGCCCCCGCACGGCCCACTCAAGGATATCGTCGGCGAAGGTGCTGAGGAGACGCTGCTTCAGCAGCTCCGGCTCGCCCCGCATCGACTCGAGCAGGGTGGAAGACACGGACACCTCACCCCATCGCACGAAGAGTGCCGAGATCCCCCCCTGCGTTGCTCCCTGCTCGGTGAACTCTCCGGCAGAGCTGGCCGTGATGACTGTCGCTTCGGGAAACCTGCCAACGGCTTGACGGGCGACTTGAGCAATATCGTGCCGAGGCGAGGCAAAGAGCAGCACGAGCTCCGGCGGATCCTTGCCCCATGCCCTCGGAGTGGAAGACAGGACCTGATGCATTGCGGCGCTCGTGTCCACGAGGCAGGAAGCAGCACTCGCGCACAGTGTTCGCTTGACCGATATGTCCGAACGCCGCCGGGACCGTCTCGCAGGGCGCTGCGAATCAGGCATGGACGGGGGCGCCCCACGTCCGCTCGCGCGTTCAGCACGTCCATCAGAGGTCGTCATCTTGTGCCCCCCGTAGCGCACGTCACCCACTACGGACATCCCACGCGACTAGGTAAGCCCCGCGTAGTACTTTGTCGAGACCGACCACCGACTGCCCCGGCACAATCTCAACGAACACTCGTTTGCTCCGGGGGCACGGTCCCATCTCGAGTGACCGCTCAGCCGAGCCGGAACCGCTGCGGATGCGCAGCAACATACTCGACGTAGTAGCCAGGTTCCTGGAATGGCTCCAGCTCGCCCGCAGCAACCGCCGCTTCCAAGGCGCGCTTGATCTCGCCGACCAGGCGCGAAGGAGGCAACTTGAAGGCTTGCATGAGCTCGGTGCCTACACCTTTCGGCAAAGGTGGCTGCTTTGCATCTTCCACGGCCAGCTGCGATATGCGCTCGCTGAGCTCGTCGATGAGCGCGACACCGCGACGTTTCTTTTCGGGGCGCTTCGTGGTGATATCCGCCCTTGACAAGCACAGCAGGTCTTCCATGTGCCCGCCGATGTCGCGTGCGAAGCGGCGGACCGCGCTATCCGTCCAGCGAGCATCGTACTGGCTCGCTCGCAGGTGGTGAAGGACGAGGAACCGCACGGTCTTTCGGAGAGCGGCATCCCTGCTAAAGAGCCCCTCCCGACGTTCGAGCTTGTCGAACATGCGTGCGCCCACCTCCGCGTGGCCAAAGAAATGGACCTCCCCACTATCGTCGACGCTGCGAGTGCGCACCTTCCCGATGTCATGGAAGAGAGCCGCCCACCGAACCTCCAGGCGCGACGCACTCTGCTTGACGACCTGCCGCGTGTGTTTCCAAACGTCCTTGTGCCGCCATTCGCCGTCGCCGAAACCGACGAGCGCCTGCACCTCGGGAAATATCAGGTCCAGAATACCCGTGTCGAGAAGGGAAGAGAGTCCCTCGTCCGGATGCTCGCCGAGCATCATCCGATCCAATTGCTCGCGGATGTATGGGCGGTCGAGTGCACGAAGATCCTCAGGTCCAACGATGATTATCGGATGGGTCACCTGACCCGTCACCGA
The DNA here is from genome assembly GCA_023398955.1 of Pseudomonadota bacterium. Taxonomy (GTDB): domain Bacteria; phylum Myxococcota_A; class Polyangia; order Polyangiales; family Polyangiaceae; genus JAEWRL01. Next base: position 7,283 of record JAEWRL010000085.1, on the reverse strand, counting down.
ACACTCAACAGCCCGCTCGATGGCCGCGGCGGCTCGTCCGGCATTGGCTGGGACCATTCTGTCGTGATTCTGGACCATGGATTCGGGCGCGTTCCGGCGGGGCCCTCGCGAGCACCTGTCGAAGGGAGTTCGGCCGCATAGCACAGCTCCCGTGGCTTCACGAACCCGGACGCCGCCAAAAACGAGCGCCACGCTCGAAGGCGCGATAGGCTTTCTCCGAAGGACGAATGGCCGGACAGCTCATCAGGCTGCTGCAAAGCCGATCATCGAGGCTCCCCCAATGGATCTTTGGGATCCTATGCGCGCTGCTGGCCATCGTGGGCGCGGTACCGCTCGTCGTTGGTCTCGCGCTCCAAACCGATTGGGCTCAGGAGTGGATCGCGGCCCAGACGCGCTCACTTCTGCGTTCGGAGCTTGGCCTTGATGCCAACTACACTCTCAGCCAGCGACTGTGGCCGCTCCGCATCACGCTGAGTGACATCAGCATTGCCGGAACGGGCGCAGAGGGCAAGGCACTCACCGTCGAGCGCATGGTCATACGACCGCGTTGGCTCACGCTGCTTGGAGGCAGGCTCCAGGTAGGAGAGGTGGACATCGTAGCGCCTCGGGGTCGACTCGTCTTCAAGCAAGGACAGCTCTCGAACATCCGGTATCGACTCCCGAAGCGAGCTGACACGAGAACTGCCCCGAAACATGCGCCCTTCTCGAAGGTCCGGATTCGAGACGCTACCCTCGAGGTGCGCTTCGACGAAGTCTCCGCCAGGCTAGGGAAGGCTGACATCGAGCTGTTCGCGGGCCCGGGCCTCTCGTTCCGAGGCTCCATCGCCGTTGATCAGTCGCACCTAACCCGCGTCCGTCGCAGCTGGGACGGCCCACCTGGACCGGAGAAGGGAGGCTTCCCCTACGAATACGACGAAGACGCCCTCTGCTCATTGCACGCTCGCGTTGGCTATGAAGGCAAGCAGCTTCGCATCGAGAGCTTCACGGCGAAGGGTGTCGCGGATCCCAGCGGGAAGCCCGACACCAGACCGGACTGCGCGGATTCTCCCCCCGATCCGGCGCAGCTCGTCCGTGTGGAGATCACGCGGACTTCCATCGACTTCAGGCAACCCTCCAACCCGCGGGTCGAGGGACAGCTGCTCGTCCGCGGCCCAGCGTGGATCGCGAACAGGTTCGCGCGACTGCCGCGCCTCAACGGATGGACCCAGCTGGACGTAAAGGGCGTTTATGATGGGCGCTTCGCCCTCCCGCAGGTCTCCGGCGTGGTGGTCGGTGACGACTTGGGGCTCGATGACTACCGGATCGCGAAGGATCTGCGCGGTGACCTGGTCATCGCGGGGACGCGGATCGCGGTTCCGCGGCTGGAGCTCGGAATCGCCGACGGGCGCGTGACGCTGCATGAGACCGTCGTGGCACCCTTCGCGCCTGGGGTCCCCGTGACGACGCGGCTCACCGAGACCCGCGGCATGACCTTCCCGGGATTGATGAGGGACCTAGGAGTCACCGAGCACACTGTCGTCGCGTGGCACTTCGGCCAGACGGATATCTCGCGCATACGCGGTACTCTCCACCCGCTGCATCTCGACGCGGACATCGAATCGCGTACCACCGGCTTTCAGGTCTTCGATCGAGGCTGGGACGACCCAGCACGCCGTCCCATGGTGGCGGTTCCCAGCGCGTCGGTGCGCGGGCGAATTGGGGTGCGCCCCACCGCCTTCCAGATCTACGAAGCGACCTCCTCGTTTGGATCGAGCTCTGTCGTGTCGGAGCTCGTCTCCATTGGATTCGACAACGACCTCGAGATTACCATCCGTGAGGGTTCGATCATCGAACTCGCCGACGTCGGGCCTTTGGCGGGCATCCCAGTAGCCGGGCGCAGCCGCATCAAGGCACATCTCGAAGGAAAGAGTGACGACCCCTTGTTGGCTGCCGAGATGTCAATCGACGATTTCGTCTTCGGCGGCTATCCCGTGGGCAGCATCAAGCAGAGCCGCGTCCGCTTCCGTCCCCTCTGGCTGGAGCTCGAGGAGGTCGTAAGCGTCAAGGGAACGAGCACTCTGAATGTCCCTATGGGCCGTATAGACTTCGGCACTGGGGCTGCTGTGACTATTGAGGCGCACGTGGGGAGCCAACGGCTCGACGTCCGGGACTTCCTCGCAATGTGGCATCTCGATGACGATCCCCGCTGGGACGGGTTCGAAGGCAAGGCGCGCGCCGAGGCCCACGTCCGGTACGCTCTCGGTGGCGGTCGCGATCGTTGCGGGGCTGGGCGCCTCGAAGTGGAAGGCGAGGCGACGCTTTCTCAAGTCCTGCTATTCGGAGAACGATACGATTCTGGCTCCGCCCAATTCGCACTGGACTGGTCTGACATGGATGCCAAGGCGAACGGAATGTCGCTGGCCCTCAACGGTTTGACCCTGCGTAAAGGGGAAGGCACCGTAGTGGGCGGGTTCACTGTGACGCACGGTGGGACACTCGACGGCACAGCAGTCGCGACGAGCGTCCCTCTGCGAGAGATCGACTCCTTGGGGGCTCTGCGTACCGTCGCTGATGGTCGGGCGAGCGGGGTGCTAAAGCTCGGCGGTGCGCTGGATTCCATGCAGGCGCATGCCAGCGTCGCAATCTCTCCCGTACGCCTTGGAGACGCCGTTCTGGCTGCAAGCGAGCTCGAGGTCGCCATGCTGCCAGCCCCCGCGCGCGCCCGAAACAGCGGGATCTCCGCCTGCGGCGGGGCGATCCCGCCGCCCTTCGATCTGGCGACGTACAAGAGCGATCCCAGCGAGGGCGAGTTTCGGGTGTCGGGGCAGATGTTCGGGGGACAGATCCGTCTCGACAAGTTGACTCTGACACGCCAGCGGCAGACTCAGGTAGCGGGCATCCTTCGCCTCGATCATCTCGATGTCGGTGCCCTGAGTGGGCTCGTCACCACCTTTGAGGATACCTCGAAGCCCCTTCGCAGCACCCTCACGGGCACCGTTCAGATCAACGAGTTCGCACCATCGGCCCCATCCCGTGCCAATGTCGTGGCGCACCTGGATGATTTCGAGATCGTCTATGGAGAGGTGCGTGCCCGTCTCCTGCGCACGCCGGCACGGCTCGCGCTGTCCAATTCTGAGCTCGTATTCCCAGACCTTTCAATTGGCGTGTCCGGTCGTGACCAACCGGCCACTATCTTCGAGGTGCGGGGCGCCCTGTCCAAGCTGAACGCGATTCCTGTCCTGGACGCGACACTGGAGCTGGAGCCGTTCGACGTATCTCGGCTGACGAGAGCCTTCCCACAACTGGAGCGCTCGACGGGGCGTGTGAGCGGCGCCGTAACGGCGACGGGGCCACTGACACGGGTGCGGTACACCGGCCAGTTCGAGCTAGCGGATGGCGAGTTCATTCTTCGCGGCGCGCCTTGGCCCATTTCGGCAGTGCGGGTCGTGGTTGCCTTGAACGATGATCAGGTGAGAGTCCTGGAGGGCCGCGCCAAGCTCGGTAGCGGCTTGCTCTCCATGTCCGGTTCGGCTGTGCTGGATGGGACCAATCCCAGAGACTTACGGCTCGAGCTCCAAGCTAGCGGGGTTCGCGCGCCGCTCGATGTCGGAGTAGAAGGACTCCTGAATGCGAGGCTGGTGCTGGAGTACGATGGTCAGCTGGAGCAGCTCGAAAGCCCCGAGCTTCCCACGATCAGTGGGGATGTTCAGATCGCATCGTTCGCGTACACGCGACCCGTCACCATGTCGGTCGACATCGCCGAACTCACTCGACGCGGCAGCAAAACCGTCGTAGATGCATACGATCCATCCCTGGATCAGCTGCGGTTCGACATTGGGTTGCACGCAACCCGTCCGCTGCGGATCGCCAACAATCTGCTGGATGCAGAACTGGACGTCGCACCAGAGGGCTTGCGACTCCAGGGTACGAATCAGCGGGTTGGACTCGTTGGCAAGCTCAGAGTCAGGCCCGGCGGACGTATCCAACTCCGAAGAAACGAGTTCGAGTTGAGAGATGGCTTCGTGCGCTTCGACGATGCCACGCGTATCGCCCCGCAGGTGGACGTCACGGCGACGACCGAGTACCGGCGCTACTCCGACAGCTTTGAAGCGGGCTCGAGCGGCAGCCAGAACGCCGGAGCGGCGGCAAGTGCCATGGGCGGACGCTGGCTCATTACGATGCGCGCCCACGGGGACGCGGAGCAGCTGAAGGTGGACCTCTCGAGTGACCCTGCATTGGCCCAGGACGACATCTTCTTGCTCCTTACCGTGGGAGTGACGCGCGCGGAGCTCGATCAATCGCAGTCTACCAGCGTCGGGGAGAGCGTCGCACTGGAAGCGCTCGGACATATCAGCGGCGCGGACGAAGTCGTTAGCGACGCCATTCCTGTCATCGACGAGTTCCGGTTCGGGAGCGCCTATTCCTCGCGCGCTGGCCGCACCGAGCCCACGATAACCGTCGGGAAGCGCCTCGCCGAGCGCATTCGTGCCAGTGTCACCACTGGGGTCGCCGAATCGAGAGAGGTCCGTTCCAAGCTCGAATGGCGTTTGAGCCCGCGCCTGAGCGTCGAGGGCTCCTATGACAACGTCAACGATATCTCGAGCTCTGCCCTGGGCAACCTTGGCGGCGACCTGCGCTGGCGCCTCGAGTTCGAATAGAACCACCGTCCCTGCAAGAGGGAGCGCGTCAAAGAGCGGTTCCTTGCTGCTGCCGGGCGAAGTTTTGCTAGGCTCCGCCGCACCGTGAAAGTCCGTCTCGTCAAGACCGTTGGATTCGAAGCCGCCCACCGTCTCCCCAATGTCCCGGCCACCCACAAGTGCTCGCGCATGCACGGGCATAGCTTCAAGGTCGAGCTCGCGGTGAGCGGCCCAGTCGACCCGGATGCTGGCTGGCTGATTGACTACGCCGACATCGCCGACGCCTGGAAATCCCTGCACGAGCAGCTGGACCACAACTGCCTCAACGATGTTCCAGGCCTCCAGAACCCGACGAGCGAGAATATCGCCGCTTGGATCTGGGAACGCCTCAAGCCGCGCTTACCCGAGCTAGACTGCGTGGTGATCCACGAGACGTGCACCTCCCGTTGCGAGTACGCCGGGGAGTAGTGGGCACCGCAGAAGCGTCAGTGGCGCTCCTGCCCACCCTCGGCTTCTTTGGCTCACGGCATTATCCAGCGCGAGCGGGATCGCAGAGCCAAGCCCAGGATCCCTCGGGTCTGCCGCGGTCGACGCGGATGGGGCACGCTAGCGGCGTAGCGAGCGACTCGGCGAGATCCATGGGCAGAGGTCCGGCCCAGTCCCTCGATCCATCCACACGCGCACGAATGATGCCGTCGGGGTCGATGAACCACGTCTCGGGATACAGGCGAGTGCCGTACTTGCCGGTGACGACTGCGGCACCGCGGTCGAGAAAAACAGGGAACTCGGGCGCCCCAGCCAGTATGGAACGTAGCGTGGCATCGACGTCCTCCAAGCTCTCGTCGGTGCTCACAGTAATGAGGACCATATCATCGCGCTGGCGAAGTGCGGCCGCGAGCGTCGCGAGCGACGGAAGCTCGTCCAGGCACGGTTTGCAGGTTTTCGTCCAGTAGTTCATGATGACAACCTTCCCGCGGTAATCGGAAAGGCGCCCCGTGCCCCCACCAAGCTTTGGCAGCTCGAAGTCGGGAGCCCGCCGGTTCACGTTCGCGTAGTCGGGGCGGAGCTCGCAAACAGGCGCGCACAATCGACGATGCTCCGCGTCGGCAACGGTTCGCACGAATGAGAACACGAGCAGCGCCGCCGCTCCGATGAACGAGATTTGGATGATCTGAGCGTTCCGCACGAGATGAGGAGTGTTTCACGAAGAAGCCGCTGCGGCCAGGGTTAGGGGTCTTCACCCCCGGACCGAAGTCGACAGGCAAGGCGGCGATACAAGGACACGGCGGCGCACGGCAGGCCGTCGGAGGGCGCGGAGCCTCGGCGGTCCTGCTCGGGCCCCGCCCACGACGAGCCTGTCGGTTCCCGGGCTGGTGCCGGCGCAGGGGAACCGAACGTGTTAGCTTCGCCGACGCAAATGCTCCAGAAGAAGCTCTTGAAGCAACTGGCCAGGGCGAGTGAGCGCTACCACCTGATTGAGCCGGGGGATCGCATCTTGGTGGCAGTCAGCGGTGGCAAGGACTCATTCGCCATGCTGGACCTACTCAGGTTGACCCAGCGCCGCGCCCCCTTTCCCTTCGAGATGATAGCCGTTCACGTCGAGCAGGGGCACCCTGGATTCCCGACGGACGTGCTTCCTCGCTACCTCAACGAGCAGGGATACAATCACGAGATTGTTGCCGAAGACACCTATAGCATCGTCCGCGAGAAGGTTCCCGCCGGGAAGACCTACTGCTCACTCTGCTCGCGGCTCCGCCGGGGTATCCTCTACACGACGGCCCGAAGGCTCGGGGCCAACAAGATTGCCCTTGGTCACCATGCGGATGACGCCATCGAGACACTCCTACTGAACCTCTTCTATGCCGGTCAGCTGAAGGCCATGCCCGCAAAGCTGCGCGCCGATGACGGGGTGAACACTGTCATACGGCCCCTCATCTTGGCAGCGGAGTCCGACCTGGCAGCATTCGCCGCCGAGAGGGGATTCCCCGTCCTTCCGTGTTCCCTCTGCGGATCGCAGGAGAACCTGAAGCGACAGGAAGTGAAAGTGTGGCTAGAGTCATTGAACCGAGAGAATCCTCACCTCCGGGGCAATCTGCTCAGTGCCCTGATGAACGTCCGCGGGACCCACCTTCTCGATACCGAGCTACTCTCTCTGCTCCGCTCCGCGAAACACGGGGATCATTCAGACCCCCTGATCCCCGTGGCCGCCCTGGTCCGAGACTGAGCGGTGGCAGCCGAGGACACGGGCTCCCGCGGCCGGCGGCCATCCACAGCGCTGACTGCTGACTGCCAGCATCCTTTCATCCTAGATTTCGCGCGCCCCCCGGCACATGGACGCTGAATCCTGCGGAATTCTCGGCTGTTCATCCCGCGGTCTGGCGCGCGTCGCTTCATCCATGAGGTGAAGTGGCGGCTACCCGCCGGAGCTGTCGATCGATCGTCCGATCTAGGTTCTTCAGCGCTCGGGAGAAATGACCCCGGGTATGCTCGCGAGAAATGGCCCAGGCTTGGCGCGCTCCAACAGCCGGCTACCGGGTGAGGCGGCTGTTGATAGCGCACAACCTGGGACCGAGTTCGGGCGCCCCAGAGGAACGGGCACGCTCGAGAGTCAAAGCGCGGCCCTGGCGCAGACGCTCGGCGGACAGAGCCGTCGCGGCACCGCGCCTG
>JAEWRL010000061.1 GCA_023398955.1 Pseudomonadota bacterium | reverse complement strand
CAGGCGCGGTGCCGCGACGGCTCTGTCCGCCGAGCGTCTGCGCCAGGGCCGCGCTTTGACTCTCGAGCGTGCCCGTTCCTCTGGGGCGCCCGAACTCGGTCCCAGGTTGTGCGCTATCCACAGCCGCCTCATCGGGTAGCCGGCTGTTGGCGCGCGCCAACGCGCCACTGGACTCCAAACGTCGAATCTCGACTGAACATTAAGCGCTCCATCTGGCGTAGCTCGTCCACGGTTGTCTGCCGAGAATGTGAGCTTCTACGCGCGCTGCTTCTGAGTCGCTCGGGTCAGTGGGTACAGGCAGTGCTCGCCTTGATGCTAGCCCTCGCCCTAACGCCGAGCTGTGGGGCTCAGTGCCAGAGCCCCGCGGCGGCGCCCGCATCCGGCAAGTCCAACGCTGCTGAGACGGAAGCGACGCCCCAAGTGGAAGCTGAAGCCGACGCACAGCCCGAGCCTCCGGCGCCGGGAAACGCTCCCTCCGTGCTCGACGGCTGTCGTGCTGTCGTGGCGGCACGCGGGGCGTCGGCGGACCCCACCTTGCGGTGCCCGATGCACACGCGGCGGTCCGGAGCGACGCTTGGCCGTCTCAGGCTGCAGTGAGGGCGCGGTCGAGACGCCCCGCGGCTTCGACCGCCAGCTCGCGAATCGCCGCGGGGGCCGACTCGCCAGCAAAGGTCATCGGGTCGAAGACGGCGACTTCCGTGCCATCGGGAACGGCGCGTACCACGACGTTGCACGGCAGCATGAGGCCGATGCGCGGATCGGCCGTGAGGGCCCGATGCGCCAACAGCGGGTTGCACGCGCCGAGGATGCGGTAGGGCCCGAACTCGACGCCGAGTTTCTTCTTCAGCGTGGCGTCGACGTCGATCTCCGTGAGGATGCCGAATCCCTCCTGCGAGAGCGCCACGGTGATCCGCTCGAGGACCTCGTCGAACGGAGCGTTGAAGGTTCGCGTCATTCCTGGGTTCTGCATGGTGCCTCCTGAAGTGAAGGTTTGCACCGAGGTGTGCGCCGGTGATGGCTTGGGGGTAGTCCTAAGAACGGGCACGGCGAACGCAAGGTGGCCCTGCCTAGCCGTCGCGCCCAGCAATCCACGCCTGTCACGTGGCGAGAATGTCCCACTCTGGATTCCGGCTCGGCTCGGCAGACTTCCAAGCGTTCCGGTTGGACGCAAAACGAATCCGAAGGGTTCCCCAGATTCCGCGACGCTGCGGGTCCGGGGTGGCAGCGTCCCAGTGAGCGGGCCTGACTCCCGAGCCCGGTGGCGCCCGCGTCCGCCATTTTCGGGGAGGGAGCCCAGCGCACCCCACGGGACCAACGACTTGTGATAAACAGATCGCACTTGGGTTTGCACCCTCGAGACGCCCTCATGGCTCTCACCCGCGACGGCTCCCGGTCGCCGCACAGCGTTTCGCCCCGCCAGGCTAGCGCGACGGCAAGCTGGACCTTGCCGCCCCCTGGCGACTGCTCCCACCGATACACGTCGCAACTCCCTCGCAATCGGCCGTCCCGGAGCGACTTGTCCTTCCCGTCGAGAGAGCGATGCCCCAGAACGATGCCCCTCCAAACTCCTCACGCCGATCGCGCCGCCGCGCTCGAGGCCCTCGCCCTCGCGCCATCGTCCACTCGGACGCCCTCGCTCGCTCCGCCGGCCTCGCTCGCTCCGCCGGCCTCGCTCGCTCCCTCTCCTTCATTCGCTGGGCAGCCATCGGCCCAGTGTTGCTCATCGCGACCTTGGCTTCCGTGAGCGCCGCGGAGCCCGCGGCCGCCGAGCACCCGCTGTCCTTCGCGCTGGCGCTGCGCACCGCGCGTGAGCAGAGCCCGCTGCTCGCCGCGTACCAGTCGCAGCTCGACGCCGATCGGGCGGTGCTGGAGGTCGACGAGGGCTACAAGAACCCCGAGGTCTCGCTGGAGGTGGAAGACTTCCTCGGCTCCGGTGTGGCGCGGCGCCTCGACTCCACCCAGGCGACGGTCGCGCTCAGTCAAGAGCTCCAGCTGGGAGGCAAGCCCGCCCGGCGGCTCGACGTCAAGCGCGCGCAGCAGGGGATCTCGCGCTGGGAGCAGCGCCTCGCGCGTCAGCGGCTCGAGGCAGACGTCGCCCTAGCGTTCCTGGCGGTGCTCGCTCAGCAGCAACGTCTCGAGAACGCGAAGGAGATGGCGCGCCTGGCCGACGAGACCCTCACCGTCGTCAGGTTCCAGGTAGAAGCCGGCCGCGCCACGCCGATCGAGGCCGACAAGGCCTCCATCGCGCGCTCCCTGGTCGACTTGTCGCTCGAGGAGGCGCAACGCTCCTTGCTCGCGACCCGGCAGAGCCTGGCCGCGACCTGCGGCGCCCACGAGATCTTCTTCGACCACGTCTTGGGCGATCTGGACGCACTGCCCGACTTGCCCGCGAAGGCGAGCCTCGCCGGCCGCATCGACCAGCACCCCGCGGTCCAGACCGAGTCGGCGCGCGCGCGCTACCAGCACGCCATGATCGCGCTGGAGGAGAGCCAAAGCGTCCCCGACCTGACCGTGAGCCTGGGCCTGCGCTGGCTCAACGCGACCCGCGACCGCGCCGTGGTCGCGGGGCTCGCCATCGGGCTGCCGGTCGTCGACCGCACCCGCGGCCTCGTCTCGGCGGCGCGACACCTGGAGCGCAAGGCGAGCCAGCTCGCGGCGCAGGAGCGCCTGACGCGCGAGCGCTCCCAGCAGACGGCCTACCACCGCCTCGCCGCCGCCCACCGGCGCGCCAGCGTGCTCACCCGCGAGGTCCACCCGAAGGTGCAGGAAACGTACCGGGCAGTGCGAGATGGCTACCGGCTCGGCCGCTTCGGATACCTGGACCTGCTCGACGCGCAGGCGGCGCTCTTCCAGATCCAGGAGCAGGCGCTCGAGGCCCGCGTCACCTACCACCAGAGCTTCATCGAGCTCGCTCGCGAGGCCGCCCTGCCGCTCCCCACGGCGCTGTTCGACGCCCCCGTTCGCCCCCAGGAGACCCCCCAATGAATCCGAAGCTCCACGCGCTGGGCCTAGCGTTCGCGCTGCTCGCCGGCTCTGGCTGCAACGAGAGCGGAGCGGGCCAGGCCACCCCGAGCGCGCCGCCAACGGAGGCGCCTACGGCATCGCCCAAGCGCACTATCACGCTGCGCGCCGCCGCCGCCTCGCACGCGGGCGTCGAGCTCCAGCCGGCGGTGAGCACCCGCCTGGCGCGGAGGCTCGTCTTCCAGGGCGACGTGGGGGCGATTCCCGAGCGGCTCGCCGCCATCGTGCCGCGCCTGGAGGGGTTGGTGACGGCGGTGCACAAGAAGGAGGGCGACCACGTCAAGAAGGGGGAGCCGATGGCGACGCTCGAGAGCCGGAAGCTCGCCGAGGCCAAGCTGGACTATCTGGAGGCAGAGCACGGCCTCCGCTTCGCGAACGACGCGCTGGCGCGTGAGCAGAAGCTTGTCGAGCGCGGCATCTCTTCGCAGGAGCAGTACCAGAAGGTCGTGCACGATCGCGAAGCGGCCGAGCTGGGGCACGCCGCGGCGCTGCAGCGCCTGAAGCTCTTGGGTTTCTCAGAGGCGCGCCTGCACGCCCTGGAAGAGAATCCGCACCAGACGATGACCCATTTCACGCTCTACGCGCCGTTCGCCGGCGAGGTGATCGAGAAGGACATCACCCTGGGCGACGCCGTCTCCGAGGACAAGCCGCTGTTCCGGCTCGCCGATCTCTCCGAGCTGCGCGTCGAGGTCAAGGTACCGCTCGAGACGGTGCCCGCACTGAAGACGGGGGCCAAGGCGCGGGTCGTCTCCGAGGGCGTGGGTCTAGAAGCGCCCGGCGAGGTGACGTACATCGCGTCCGTCGCCGACACCAGCACTCGTACCGTCGCGGTCCGCGTCACCATCGCCAACCCCGACGGCGCCTGGCGTCCGGGCATGCCCGTGCGCGTGGAGCTCGAGGGAACCCAGCACGACGTCAAGGTCGCCGTGCCGCTCGGCGCCCTCCACGAGCTCGACGGTGAGACCGTCGTATTCGCCAGCGCTGGCGTCGACACGTACCGGCCCGTCGTCGTGAAGCTCGGTGAGCGCGGCGATGACCTGCAGGAGGTCGTCTCTGGGCTCGAGCCTGGGACCCAGGTCGCTGTTGGCAACAGCCTGGTGCTCAAATCCGAGTGGCTCGCCGCCGAGGGGGAGTGACGATGATCTCCGCCCTGCTCCGCCGCGTGCTGACCCAGCGCGTGATGACGCTGCTGCTCGCGCTGGTGGTGGTGGTCGCGGGTGCCTTTGCCTACGGTCGTCTACCCATCGACGCCTTCCCTGACATCTCCGCGCCGCAGGTACAGGTCATCGTCAAGGCGCCCGGGATGAGCCCGATCGAGGTCGAGGAGCGGGTCACCTTCCCGATCGAGACCGAGGTGCGCGGCATCCCGCAGCAGACGGTGCTGCGCTCGGTTACCAAGTATGCCCTCTCGGTCATCACCATCGACTTCGAGAACGGCACGGACATCTACTGGGCCCGGCAGCAGGTGTCTGAGCGCATCGGGCAGGTCTTGGCCGGGCTCCCGAGCGGCGTCGAGGGGGGACTGGCGCCGATCACCACGCCGCTCAGCGACGTGTACATGTTCCTTGTCGAGGGCGAGGGTTACACCCCGCGCCAGCTGCGCGAGATCCTCGACTGGCAGATCCGCCCACGGCTACTCTCCGTCGACGGCGTCGCGGACGTCAACGCCCTGGGCGGCGAGGTGCGAAGCTACCAGGTCATCCCGCGCCCCGAGGCCCTGCTCGCCTACCACCTGTCGATCTCTGATCTCGAGCGCGCCATCCAAGCGAACAACGCCAACGCTGGCGGCGACCGCTACGTCCGCAACGACGAGGTGATCCTGGTGCGCTCCGTCGGGCGCCTGAAGACCATGGACGACATCGCCAACGTCGCCGTGGCGACCCGCGACGGGCAGCCCATCCTGCTCGGCGCCGTGGCGGACGTGCGCGAGGGCGCGCTGGTGCGCTTCGGCGGCGTCACCCGCAACGGCGAGGGCGAGGGCGTCGAGGCGGTGGTGCTCAACCGCCGGGGGGCCAACGGCCGCAGCACCGTCGCCAACGTCAAGAGCGCCCTCGACGAGATCGCCCCGACGCTGCCCAAGGGGGTGCGCCTCCAGCCGTTCTACGACCGCTCCGAGCTGATCGAGGCTGCCGTCGCCAACGTGGAGGCCGCGCTCGCGGGCGCCGTGGTGCTGGTGCTGCTCGTTCTGTTCCTGTTCCTCGGCAACGTCCGCGCCGCCATCACCACGGGGCTCATCTTGCCGCTGACCGTGTTCGCGACCTACGGGGTGATGCAGCAGTTGGGCATCACCGCCAACCTGATGTCCCTCGGCGGCCTCGCGATCGCCATCGGCATCCTTGTCGACTCCGCGGTGGTGATGGTAGAGAACATCCACTCCGAGCTCGGCCAGCGCGGGTCGAGCGCGAGCCGCCTCAACGTCGTGTACAACGCAGCCACGGAGGTGGCCGGCCCGATTATCATCGGGGTGGTGATCATCGTGGTCTCGCTGGCGCCGATCGCGACGCTGACCGGGCTCGAGGGCAAGCTCTTCGCCCCCCTGGCGATCACGGTCGCCATCGCCGTACTCTGCTCCCTGATGCTGTCGCTGACAGTGATCCCGGTGCTCGCGAGCCTTTTGATGCGCCAAGCCAAGACCAGCAAGGGCCGCCTGCTCGAGGCCGTCCTGTGGGCGTACCGGCCGAGCCTTGGCTACGCGCTGGCCCACCCCAAGCTGGTGTTCATGGGCGCGCTCGTGGCGCTGGTGGGCGCGGGGGTGCTGTTCAGGTTCATCGGGCGCGAGTTTCTACCGTACTTGGATGAGGGCACGCTGGTCGTGCAGACGGAGAAGCTGCCGACCATCTCCCTGGAGCGCTCGATGCAGGGCGATATTGCGGTGCAGAAGGCGCTGATGCAGCTGCCCGAGATCGAGGGCATGGTCTCGCGCGTCGGCTCGGACGAGCTGCGCCTCGACCCCATGGGCTTCCATGAGACGGACGCCTTCGTCGTCACCCGGCCGCGCTCGGAGTGGGAGGCGAAGAGCGTCTTCGAACTCCAGGACAAGATGCGCGCCGCGCTCGACGACATCCCGGGGCTCGACTACGGCTTCACGCAGCCGATCGACATGCGCGTCTCCGAGATGCTGACCGGCGTGCGCTCAGCGGTGGCCGTGAAGCTCTTCGGCGACGACCTCACGAAGCTCGATGCCCTGGGTCAGCGCATCGAGAGCATCGTGGCGCATGTTCCAGGCAGCGTCGACGTGCTGCGCAGCCAGCTCACGGGGCAGCCCTACCTGACCATCGAGATGCGGCACGCCGACATGGCCCGCGCCGGCGTGTCTGCCAGCGACATCAACACCGTGGTCAGCGCCGCGCTCGGCGGCAGCGTGGTCTCCGACGTTACGGAGGGCAACCGCCGCGTCCCGATCCTGGTGCGCTACCCGGAGGCAGCCCGGAGCTCGAAGGAGGCCATCGGTGACGTCCTGGTGGACACCCCCGCCGGCAGCAAGCTTCGGCTCCGGGATCTGGCGGACATCGAGGTCATCGACGGTCCGGTGCAGATCAAGCGCGAGGACGGCAAGCGGCAGGTCGTGATCCAGGTGAACGTCCAGGGCCGCGACGTGGTCGGCTTCGTCGACGAGATCCGTCGCGCCATAGACCGCGAGGTCGAGCTCCCCCCCGGGTACTTCACTACCTACGGCGGCCAGTTCGAGAACGAGCAGCGCGCCTCGGAGCACCTGGCGATCGTGCTGCCGCTGACGGTGTTCAGCATCCTGCTCATCCTGTTTCTCACCTTCCATTCCCTGCGCCAGGCGCTGACCATCCTGCTCAATATCCCCCTGGCGATGGTCGGCGGCGTGGTGGCCCTGTTCGTGAGCGGGCTCTACCTCTCGGTGCCAGCCTCCCTTGGCTTCATCGCGCTGCTCGGCATCGCGGTCGGCAACGGCGTCGTCATGCTCTCCTTCTTCAATCAGCTGCGCGAGCGCGGGGTGCCGCTGCAGCAAGCGGTGCGCGAGGGCTCGGAGCGGCGCCTGCGCCCGATCCTGATGACGTCGCTCTTGACGATCCTTGGCCTGGTGCCCTTGCTCATCTCGACCGGTCCGGGCTCGGAGATCCAGCGCCCCTTGGCCATAGTCGTCGTGGGCGGAGTGTTCTCGTCGACGGCCCTGACGCTCGTGCTCTTGCCGGTGTTCTACGCCTGGGTCGAAGGCCGCGCGGCGCGACGTGCCCAGCACCCATCGACCCAGCACGAAGCGGACTCGTCACCCAGTCCTGCCCCCACCGCGGAGGTCACCTCGTGAAATGCCTGTCACTCCTGGTCAACGAGAGCACGAAGCGCGAGCTCGTGGAGCTCTTGCAGGGCCTCCCGGAGGTGAGCGCCTATACAATCTTCCACGGCGAGGGGCACCACACGGGTGACCAACAGCCCTTCGACTCCGCGCTCGACGAGGTGATGGGATTCGTCCCCAGGATTCGCATCGATCTCTTCGTCGCCAAGGAGAACCTGACCAGCGTCGTCGAGCGTATCAAGGGCTGTGGGAGCTGCGAGCAGGCCAAGGGCCTGTACTGGGTCTCCGCCGTCGAGGCCATGGGCGAGTTCTGAGGCGTTCGTGCGGGCTCTTCCGTCTGGGTGCGGCCGCAGGCGCGGCCCGAGCGAGGAATGTGGCGAGAGTCTCATCCGCCCGGCGCATCGCCAATTCGCTCGAGCTCCTCCACATCAGCCAGATCCTTGTGGCGCCCCGCTGACTTCTTGTTTCGGAGGAGTGCCGCTCTCCCGATGTACGGAATGGCTCGCCCATCCAGATCGAAGGATCGAGCACCTTCCAGCGCTTCCTCGAATGACACACCGCTAATCTGTGTGAGTACTTCGATCTTGAAGGGGGCAATCCCAAATCGGTATGCGCCGCCCTTCATGGCGAAATGCTCGGGCCTCACCTCATGCGCTTCGAGTGGTGCCCCGAAGTTCGCCAGCGCAGCGTGGACGCGCCCGGAGTTCTCCGGCGTTGGGCGAACGAAGATATCCATGTCGTCGGTCGCGCGAACGTGCCCGTACAAGATGACGGCCCAGCCTCCGACGAGGAGAAAATCCGCGCCGGCCTCACCAAGCTCGACGAGCAGGTCTGCGAAGTCCTGAGGGAGCTTTGCGACATCACCCACAGGAGAACTTCTCTCCCGGCCACTTCGAGCGCGGCAACGCTGCGCCGCGCCCGCGAAGTGCCTGATGGTGCTCGATGAGGCGCACGGCAGCGGCAAGCCGCTCCTCCGGCGTGCTGTTTGCGTAGGGCGGTGGCTTGGGCTGTCCCGGGGAAACGACCTCGATGGTCAACTTTCCTCGCCGAGCCATCGCGCGTTCCCTTCGGGCAGCTCGCTCCGTGTCGTCAGTCTCGTCAATCTCATCGGCCACGGCGCCACTCTACCACGGTGAAACGAGCCGAGCGACATGGGGCGGGGACGCGATTCGGGACGGCGAAGAACGTGGTACACTCGCCAAGCGCATGGACAAATCCCATTCCCCCGACCCGGAGGCAGAGGCGCGAGCCCGACGGGCCAGCGTCCGTCGACGAACGTGGTCTGGCGGGGCGCTCACCTCCGAGCAACATCGAAACCTGGAGCGCGATTTCTGGCGGAACGCCTCTGTCGAACAACGCCTGCCGGGCCCGTTGGGTGCCCGCCCACTTGCGCGGTGCTAGCCTGTCCGGGTGTCCGCGCCAGCTCGCCACGTTCCGACCTACGAGGATATCCTCGCGCTGCCCGAGAACCAGGTCGGGCAAATCCTCGGCGGTGAGCTGCACGTGCAGCCGCGGCCGGCGCCACGGCATGCGATCGCCGCGACAAGCCTCAGCGGGGAGCTGGTACCACCCTTCAAGCGAGGGCGAGGGGGCCCAGGGGGCTGGGTCATTCTCTTCGAACCGGAGCTACACCTCGGGGCGGACGTCGTCGTTCCCGACCTGGCTGGCTGGCGGCGCGAGCGGATGCCCGAGGTTCCCGTGGACGAGGGCTACTTCCGACTCGCGCCGGACTGGGTCTGCGAGGTCGAGTCGCCCTCCACGCGGCGCATCGACAGGGGCGTGAAGCGGGACATCTACCTCCGCGAGCAGGTGCGCTGGCTGTGGGCGGTGGATCCGGACGCGCAGCTGCTCGAGGTCTTCGTGCTCGACGGCGAGCGTTACGCGCTCGCGCTCACCGCGACCGAGGCGGCCCGCGTCCGCGCCGTGCCGTTCGACGCGATCGAGCTCGACTTGTCCGTCCTGTGGCAGCGGTAGGGCGCCGCCCCTGGCGCAGCGCAGCGTGCACCGCCACCGTTGCGACGGCTTTCGACGGTTCTCCGATCTCTGCTGACAGGACGGTGTCAGCAGCCGTCAGCTAGGGTCCTCCTACACCCTGCAACACAGGAGGAAAGACCCATGCCCAAGAACCCCAATCAGCTATTTCCCATGTTCTTGACAAGCGATCTGGCGCTGACCCGGACGTTCTACACCGAGAAGCTCGGCTTCAAGGCTACCCTCGAGGCCAAGGAGTACCTTCAGTTGGTCAGCGACGAAGCGGACGGGGCCGAGCTCTGTTTCATGGCCCCCCACACGGACAAGCAAGGGAGGGAGTGGCGCCCCTTCTCCGGCGAAGGGGTCATCGTCAGCGTGCCGACACGCAACGCCGACGAGAAGTACGCCCGGCTGGAGCGCGCTGGCGTGAAGCTTCTGGCGCCGCCCGAAGACAAGCCCTGGGGCTGGCGCAGCTTCCTTGCCGTCGACCCAAACGGCATCGTCATCGACTTCTTCCACGTCTACAAGGAGCTGACTCCAGCGGAGCTCTCTGCCTTGGCCAGCAAGTGATTCAGTCAGCGGGCGATCGACTCCGGGCAGGCAACCGAAAGCTAGCGGGGCCCGCCGCGAGTCGCTAGCCTCCACGCCCATGCGGCGCGCTGACCGGCTCTTTCAGATCATTCACCTACTGAGCCGGCGGCGCGTCGTCACGGCCCATGAGCTCGCCGAGCACCTCGAGGTCTCCAAACGCACCGTCTACAGGGACATCGTCGACCTCTCCGCCTCGGGCGTGCCCATCCAGGGGGAGGCAGGTGTCGGGTACTCCCTCGATCCGAGCTATCGGCTCCCGCCCCTCATGTTCGATGCGGATGAAGCAGAAGCCCTCGTCGTCGGCATGCGCATGGTCGAGACGTGGGGTGACGACGCGCTGCGGAGGGCAGCTCGCTCGATCCTGGCCAAGGTGGAGGCCGTGCTGCCTCCTCCCGAGCGCGAGCGGCTCTCGACGACGGCCCTCTTCAGCCTCTCGTTTTCACGCACGCCAGCGACCACGCGGCACCTGGCAGAGCTGCGCCGGGCCATCAACGGCCACTGCAAGGTCCGCCTCCGCTATCGGACGGGGACAGGAGCGGAGTCGGCGCGGACCGTGTGTCCCCTCGGGCTTTGGTTCTGGGGAGCGAGCTGGACAGTGGGGGCCTGGTGCGAGCTCAGAGCGGACTATCGCAACTTCCGCGTGGATCGCATCGAGGAGCTCGAGTGGCTCGACGAGCCTTTCGAACACCGTTCCCCCACCACCTTGAAAGAGTACGTCGCCGCGATGAGCCGCGAGCTCGGGTAGGCTCGGCCGTTCAGCATCGGACAGGGGCTCGGAGATGATGCGATTAGAATCGTGCACCTAGACGGCGAGCGTTTCTGCAGCATTGCCGTGCCCGATCGGTCCGTGGGAGAACAAAGCACCGACTGGGACTCATCATGGCCCTCACTACTCGCTCCGTCACGCTCTCCCTTTCCGCCCTGTGCCTGGTTTTGGCCTCCTGTAGCAGCGGCGGGGACTCGGACTCCGACTCCGACTCCGGCGGCGCGAGCGCTGCCGTCGGTGGCTCCGGAAACATGCCTGGTGCCGGTGGCGCCGGTTCCGGCGGAGCGGTGGGCACGGGCGGCCTCCTCAATGCAGGTGGGACCGCTGCCTCGGGAGGGACCGTTGCAGCGGGCGGCTTCCTCAATGCAGGTGGAACCGTCGCTGCGGGCGGAACCGTCGCTGCGGGCGGAACCGTCGCTGCGGGAGGAAGTGCACCTGGGGGTGGTCAGCCTGGTGGTATTGGCGGCATCACTGGAACGGGCGGTTTCGGCACTGGAGGCACGGGTTCCGGCGGGTTCAGCGCTGGCGGGGATGGCCCGGGTCCCGCTGGCGCGGGCGGAGCCCCTTCAGCGGGCGCTGCAGGAACCGACGCGACCACCGGCGGTGCCGCCACTGGCGACGGGGGGCAGGGCGGGACCCCAGGCGGGGAGGGGATACGGATTCGCCAGATCGAGACGAGGGGCTTCACCTTCGATGTGCGGGAGGCCGGCTCCGGTGGCGAGCCGGTGCTGTTGTTGCACGGCTTTCCGGATACCTCCTTGATGTGGACCCACGTCATGACGGTGCTGGCGGAGAACGGTTACCATTGTCTCGCACCGGACCAGCGCGGGTACAGCCCCGGCGCGCGTCCTACCGAGGTCGACGCTTACCGGTACGAAGAGCTCATCGCCGATGCGTTCGCCTTGGGCAGCGAGCTGGGAGAGCGGTATCACCTCGTCGCCCACGATTGGGGTGCGAACATCGCCTGGCTGATGCTCGAGGCGGATCCCTCGCCGATCGTATCCTTCACAGCCATATCGATCCCGCACTACGGGGTGTGGGCGCGCTCGGTCTACGACGACCAAGAGATGGCCTGGTACCGTTCGCTGCTGGACATCTGGATGACCCCGGGCGACGGAGAAGACTACTGGACCCCGGACGCGATGAGGAGCATGTGGACGGCGAAGCCTGCCGACCAGACCGAGGAGACCATCGCGCACATGATGGAGCCCGGAGCGATGACGGCGGCCCTGAACTGGTACCGGGCGTCGGACGGTCATCGGAGCGTCATCGACGACTTCGATCTGTGGGAGGTCGATGTCCCCTCACTCCTCATCCACGGCAGCGAAGACGTGGGAGAGCGCTCGGTGACGGACACGGCGCCGCTCATGACGGGCAGCTATCGCGTCGTGAGGCCGGATGGCGGTCACTTCATCGTCGACGAGCAGCCCGAGGAGGTGACCGCGGAGGTGCTCGCCCACTTGCGAGCGAATCCCATGTAAGAGGGCGGAGACGAGGCGTTCCCTGCGCACCTCGCCCTTCGAGCACCTGCCATGAGCCGCATGGGCGGAGTCCTGCACGTGGCACCCGCCGAAACCGACTCGCGAAGCCCAGCAGGGCCAAGAGTGCTGCTCCGCCAAGCCCACTACTTCGCGACCGCCCCGGCAAGGAACACGCGCAGCCGTCGTCGAAGGACGTCACGGTCGTGGCCAGCTCGATGCGGTGCTCGCCTCCCTCCGCGTCGCGTACCGTAACGACCTGGCGGGTTTCGCCTACCGTTGTCAGCTCGAAGATAACCCTGCCCCACCCACCGGGGTATAGCTCTGCGCAAGACTCGCTGCGTTCGGTTCCCTCTGGGGCACAGATAGGAAAGCGGAAGTCGACAAAGGTGAGTGTGGCATCGCAGTTGTTGGTAATCTGGAGCCGCACACCGCAGTCGCAATCATCGGCCGACGCTTTGATGTCAGCACACGTCAATGGCG
>JAEWRL010000017.1 GCA_023398955.1 Pseudomonadota bacterium | reverse complement strand
TTCAGCACCACCGATGTTGATGCCCGCGCGAGCTGGTCGGCCAGATGCTCCCTCCCTCGCGGAAGACCCTCGACGACGTCATTGGCCAGAACGACGAAATCGAGAGAAAGTTGGTAAACGTCGAGCTATTCATGAGCCAGTTCCATGCTCAGCTATCGGCCAGCGCTGGCCCCGCGTTGCTAACTTTTTCGGGCACGGGCACGGGCACGTTTACGGAAGAGCCAACCGCATTCAGGGACAGGCCCTAATCGCTGATAGCCTGGCGACGCACAGTTCCTCTCTGGTTCCGGCTACGCCGGCTTAGTACAGGTCCCCGCGAGTTCGTACCCACTCAAGTCGAGCCCGAGCCCGAGTCGTTGAGGTGCACGACCAAGGCGGTCAGCATGGCGGTACTTAGGAGCGAGTGAACCAGCGCGCCAGGGCGCCAGCGCATGCCCCGGCGAG
The DNA here is from genome assembly GCA_023398955.1 of Pseudomonadota bacterium. GTDB lineage: Bacteria > Myxococcota_A > Polyangia > Polyangiales > Polyangiaceae > JAEWRL01. The sequence goes on along the minus strand of JAEWRL010000017.1, from coordinate 22,948 downwards.
TAGATCGTCCGACATGATGCCCAGCGAGAGGCTTCGAGATTCCTGGACGGCGCCGATGAGGCCCGGCTTCGTGATGTCGAGTATCCGGAACAGCCCGAGGGCGAGAAGCTGGCCGGAGAACCCGCGGCTCCGCACCATCGCCATGGCGATGAGAGTCCCAGCGACCTCATCGATGACGACGCTCTGCGGATCGGATTCCCCTAGGCGCCGCGCGTAGCGTTCGGAGCTCCAGAAGCCGGCTGCCGTGATGGCCACGGTCGCCAAGACATGGGCCCAAAGGGGACCGTGACGGAGCAGAGCGTGAACCGGCCAGGCGCCGAGTGAGCCCACGGTGCCCGGCGCAGTCGCCGCGCGGCCGCAACCGAACCATGTCGCGACGAGTGTATCCAGGCGGTCCGCGAGTTGTGATTCCACGGTCGCCACCATACACCGCGCAGCGGCTGGCTCTAGGGCAAACGAAATGGATGGCCTCGTGCGCCGGTCCAACGAGGGCGACAACGCAGCTGCGGCTTGACGTCAGGCTGCGATCCGGCACGGCCTGAGCGACCGGCCTCGCTGTCTGCCTGACGGCCTATCTGGGGCTCGAGGCCCGGGATTGCGCCCATATCCGTCCACTGGTGCTTCCGTCGATGCGAACGGGGGCCGCGCGGACGACCACCTGCCGAGGGGTGTCCTCCAGGTTTTGTACGGATTCGAGAGGATGCGTCTCAGTGTATACGCCGCTGCCCAGAACACTCGCGAGGCCACGTAGTCCCGGCCAACCTGTTTCAAGCGGAAGAATACGAAGCGTGTGGGCTGTGGCACTCTTGGCGCCTCCGAATCTTGGTCTTATGGGACCGGCTTGCTGATATACGCGGGTCAATCGATGGTCTCGCGGTCACCCGAGTGAGGTCGACATGGGAGTAGCAGAACGCAGGCAAAGAGAGAAAGAACAGCGGCGAATCACGATTCTTCGGGCTGCCGAGGACGTGTTCGTGAGGCGAGGCGTTGCCGAGACCACAATGGACGACATCGCGCGCGCTGCGGAGGTGAGTAAGGGGACACTGTACCTCTACTTCAAGAGCAAAGATGACCTATATCTCACCATTGCCACTGACGCTGTGAGTGAGTTGCTGGATGCACTGCATTCTGTGCCCGAGTCGGCGAATGGGTTCGAGCATGCCGAATCCCTCTTGAAGGCCTACGCCAATTTCGCTGTTCAGCACCGGTCGAGGTTTCGCCTTGGCATCAGCTGGCTCTTCTCCGGGTACTCGGTGCCGGAACAGAGCGAGGCTTTTGCACAATACCGCGAGACGATCGGCAACCTGTTCTCGCACGTCGCGAGCACCGTCGAGCGCGGCAAAGCTGATGGTTCCATTCGCTCCGATCTGGATACCGCCCAGCTCATCGTTCAGCTGTGGGCTGGAACGGTGGGGGTGCTCACGGTTCACATGAGCAGTGCGGAGGTGGCCCGGCGCATCCCGCGCGAGCTGTTCGGCGAGAGTGCAACCGCAGGCGGCGCCATCCCGCTGTTCCCGGCTGCCCTCGAGTTCAAGGGACTGGTGATGTCCTTCATTGATTCACTGCTCCGCTGCATCCACCGGGAAGCTGCCCCGGGTGCCAGCGTGGACATCATTCCCGAGGAGGAACAATTGGCGGAGGTCGCCGTTCAGAGCTAAGCCACGGGCCTATGAGCTCAGCCGGCCGCGCTATTTGGCGATTCTTCTTAGCGGTCGGCGTTTTGGCTCTGGGCATTGGGGCCTTTATCTTCTTCGTCAGCGCCCGACCTGAGCCCAAGAGGCGGCCAGTGGACCAGCTGGGGGCTCTTGTGGAGACGATGGTCGTCCACCGCGGGACGGAGAACCTCCGGATCCAAGCTCAAGGGACCGTCGTCGCAGCCCGGAAGGTGGTGCTTCAGCCGGAGATCACCGGGCGGGTCGTGTGGCAGTCGGAGCAGCTGCTGCCTGGCGGGCGCATCAAGAAGGGTGAGCCGCTGCTTCGCATCGATCCCAGTGACTATCAGCTGAACCAGAGGCAGCAGGCAGCGACCATTCGCAGCGCCGAGGCAGAGCTGAAGATCGAGCAGAGTCGCCAGCAAGTTGCCGCCCGCGAGTGGGAGATCATCGACGAAGGCCGTGATGCGACCGACGCTGGTCGTGCGGTGGCCCTGCGGGAGCCCCAGCAGGAAGCGCTGCAGGCGGCCCTCGAGCGGGCGCGCGCAGCTCACGAGCAGGCGACCTTGGCGCTGGGCAGGTCTGTCCTCTCGGCGCCGTTCAATGGCTTCATTCGTGCCGAGGCCGTAGAAGTAGGTCAGTTGGTCAGTCCCGCCATGCAGCTGGGGACGTTGATCGGCTCCGACGAGTTCTGGGTTCAGGTCTCTATCCCCGTCGATAAGTTGCGGTGGTTGAACGTCCCCGGGATGAACGCTCGGGAGGGAGAAGGATCCGAGGCGAAGGTCACCCAACAGCTCGGTGGGGAGACCGTGACCAGGCCCGGGAGGATCCTGCGTCTGTTGGGAGATTTGGATCCCGTCGGGCGCATGGCGCGTGTCCTCGTCAGTATCGACGATCCGCTGCTCATCGAGGCACGGGCCCGTCGAGGGGCTACTGTGGCTGGTGTTGCTGTCGAAGATGTCCAGGACACGGGAGCGAAACGAACGGAGCAGTCCGACTTGCCCCTGCTGCTCGACTCCTACGTGGACGTCTCGCTCGAGTCCGAGTCGCTGCAGTCGGTAATCGAGATTCCGCGACGGGCGCTGCAGGGCGGAGACCGCGTCTTCGTCTACGGCACCGACGGCAGGCTTCAGATTCGCGAGGTGGACGTGCTTTGGCGCCGTCCAGAGACGGTCCTCGTGACGCGCGGTCTCGAGGATGGGGAGAGCATCGTTGTCAGCCGTGTGCCTGGCGCCGTCGAAGGCTTGCCGCTCAGGCAGGCGCGGGTCGCCGTTGGGCAACGGACGGGTGATGGTTTCGCGGCAACGGACGGCGGCGCCGCGCCATGAGTGGCGAGGAAGCTTCGCGCTGGAAGGCTCCTCCCGGGCCCATCGCCTGGATGGCACAGAATGCCGTAGCATCGAACCTGCTGATGCTCGTCTTCGTGGTGGGTGGGCTCCTGATGCTCTCGCGCATTCGCCAGGAGGTCTTTCCCGAGTTTGCGCTGGATATGGTCATCATCAACATTCCGTATCCAGGAGCGAGCCCCGAGGAGGTGGAGCAAGGCGTCATCCTCGCCACGGAGGAAGCGGTTCGTGCGGTCGACGGCATCAAGGAGGTGCGTTCGACGGCCGCGGAAGGCGTGGGAGTCGTCACCGTGGAGCTGATGCTGACGGCGGATCCCGATCGTGCCCTAGCCGACGTGAAGAGCGCCGTCGACAGGGTGACGTCCTATCCGCAGGACATCGAACGGCCCATCGTGAGCTTGGCCCAGCGAAAGAACGAGGTCATCAGCGTCGTTGTCTATGGCGACCAGCCAGAGAAGGCCCTGCGCGCGTTGGCGGACCGAATGCGCGAGGAACTGCTGGACATCGAGGATATCACTGTCGTCGAGCTGGCCGGCGTCCGGCCGCTGGAGATAAGCGTGGAGGTGCCGCGCGAGCACCTGCGGCGCTACGGCTTGACCCTCGACCAGGTCGCGACGCGCATTCGCCAGGCATCCGTGGACATGCCCGGTGGTGCCGTGAAGACGAGCGGGGGAGAGATCCTCCTCCGGACGACGGAGCGTCGAGACTGGGGTGAGGAGTTCGCCAATATCGTGGTGTTGAGCCGCCCCGACGGCATGGACGTGACCCTGGGTCAGATAGCACGGGTCAAGGACGGCTTTCGCGAAACCGATCAAGAGGCGTACTTCGATGGCAAGCGCGCCGCCATGGTGAAGGTCTTCCGGGTCGGTGATCAGAAGCCGCTGGAGCTGTCCGAGAAGGTGCGAGCCTACGTGACGGCCAATCGCGGCGCCATGCCGCCGGGTGTCGACCTCGCTATCTGGTCTGATACTTCGGAGGTTTACGCCGACCGCGTGAACCTCCTGTTGAGGAACGCCGTGGCGGGTTTCCTCCTCGTTCTGCTCGTGCTCGGGCTATTCTTGGAGATCCGCCTGGCATTCTGGGTGACGCTCGGGATCCCCATTTCGTTCACGGGCTCCCTGCTTTTCATGCCCATGCTGGACGCATCGATCAACATGATCTCGCTGTTCGCGTTCATCGTGGTGCTCGGCATCGTCGTCGATGATGCCATTGTCGTCGGCGAGGCCATCTACAAGCGGCGGACGGATGGCGCGGGTCCTCTCCGAGCCGCCATCGAGGGCACGCGGGAGGTGGGCGTGCCCGTCATCTTCGCGGTGCTGACGACGGTGATCGCGTTCGCGCCCCTGATGTTCGTGCCAGGGGTGATGGGCAAGTTCTTCCGCTTCATTCCCATCGTCGTCATTGCCATCCTCCTCGTCTCCCTCGTCGAGAGCCTCTTCGTGCTGCCAGCGCACTTGGCGCACTCCCGAGGCTCCGCCGCTGCCACAGGCGTCTTTGGGTTCGTTCGTGACCAGCAGCAACGCTTCAGCTGCTTCGTGGAATGGCTGATTCAGCGGACGTACGTGCCGATTCTCGGTCGCGCGATAGAGAGGCGTTACCTTACCTTCGCCGTCGCCGCCAGCATGCTCATCGCCACCGCTGGTGTCGTGGCTGGCGGTCACGTCAATGTAACGCCGATGCCGAAGGTGGACGGCGACGTCGTCGTGGCCGAGCTGCAGATGCCGTATGGAACCGCGGCAGCCGATACACGCGCGCTCATGGAGCGGATCCAGGCCGCCGCGCAGACGGTCATCGGCAACAAGCAGAAAGAGGGCGAGTCTTATGTTCGCGGCATGTTCTCACAGCTGGGCGGAACTGGCGCGATGGCAGGCCCTCACGGGAGCGCTGCCGCGAGCGGCGGCCACGTGGCAGAGGTGGCAGTGTTCCTGGTACCGCTGGACGAGCGACCGTTCACCTCCGCGGAGTTCGCGCGCGCCTGGCGTGGGCTCCTGGGAGAGATCCCAGGCGCGGAGTCCCTGAAGGTGACCTTCGACATCGGCATGCGTGCGGGAGCCGCCATCGACGTCGAGCTGAGTCACCGCGACATCGTGGTCTTGGAACTAGCCGCGGCCGAGGTCGCGCGTCGGTTGCGGGAGTACCAGGGCGTCTTCGACATCGACGACGGGTTCTCTCCTGGCAAGGAGCAGCTCGACGTTACCCTGCGAGCGGGCGCACGCGCCCTGGGGATCACCGAGGCGGAGCTTGGCCGACAACTGCGCAGCTCCTTCTACGGCGCGGAGGCCGCCCGTCAGCAGCGGGGGCGCGATGAAGTCAGGGTCTACGTGCGTCTCCCCAAAGAGGAGAGGAGCTCCGAGCATGACATCGAACAACTCATCCTGCGGACACCGGAAGGGGGAGAGGTGCCTCTTGGGCATGCCGTGGAGATCGAGCGCGGGCGAGCTTACACCTCCATCAATCGCCGTGAAGGCCGCCGCACCGTCAACGTAACTGCTGACGTCGATGCCCACATGGCCAACGCGGACAAGATCCTCGCGGACCTCGGGACGAGGATGCTCCCGGACGTCCTGGCTGCCTACCCCGGCCTCAGCCACTCGATGGAAGGGGAGCATCGTCACATGAAGGAGAGCTTCGACGCTCTGCGAATTGGGTTCATCATCGCGGTGCTCGCGATATTTGCGGTGCTCGCCGTCGTGTTCCGCAGCTACATGCAGCCCCTCATCATCATGATGGTGATCCCTTTCGGCGTCGTTGGCGCGCTCGTCGGTCACCTGCTGATGGGCTACGATCTGTCGCTGATGAGCATGATGGGCCTCGTTGCCCTGACGGGAGTCGTCGTCAACGACTCCCTCATTCTGGTCGTCGCGATCAACGAGTACCGCGCTGGCGGCAGAGGGCTCGTGCAGGCGATTCTCGATGGCGGGGCGCGGCGCTTCCGACCCATCTTGCTCACGAGCTTGACCACGTTCTTCGGCTTGATGCCGATGATCCTGGAAACGAGCGTCCAAGCCCGCTTCCTCATCCCGATGGCCATCTCCCTAGGCTTCGGCGTCCTCTTCGCGACCTTCATCACGCTATTGCTGGTCCCAGCGGGGTACGCCGTCGTGGAGGATGGTCGCCAGGCGTTGCTGCGGCTGAGGGCGACCGCCGCACCTGGACCCGGGTCCGCACCTACGCCTGTGGCGGGTTCAGATGCCTGAGCGCTGCTGGCCTCCTTGGTTCCGGCTACGCCGGCTCAGGGAGCTCAGGCACGGAGATTGGAACTCTAGAGCTCGATGCCCGTGATCTCGCAGTTGCTGGGGCGCGCCACGAAGGCTCGGTCCTTCACGTTCCAACCGTCCTGGGGACGCCAGCGCAGTTTGAAGTTCTCTAGCTGGCCGATAAACGTGAGATCGCACTCGGCCGTGAAGCGCGCCAGCTTCTTTGGATCGATCCCGTCGGGCGGCTCCGCATGCAGCCGGTCCGCGACCGCTGGTTCCGCCCAGAGGCCCTCCACCATCACCAGGTCGTTGTTGGGATAGGCGCTATAAGGCTGGATCGTGTTGGCGCGACTATCCTCGACGGGAGCCGTCGGGAGCTCCGGCCAGCGCTCGCGCTCGTCCTTGAACTCACAGCGTACCGGACCGAATACGTCCTGATCAGGAGCCTCGAAGGTTTGCTCCGAGGCGCATGCGAGAAGACTGTAGTCCGCGGTGACCAAGGTGATGGGGACGCGCATTGTCGAGCCAACGGTCCAAGCGTTGGGATTGACGTCGGGGGGCCCTTTGGGGGCGAGTGCTGCGCCAAGGGCAGACCAATACGGCACGAACCCCATCAGGCAGAGCAGGCCAATCGCGACCCACATGCGGCCGCTGATGATCTCCTGGGGCTCAGGCGGCCGGCGCCTCGTGCGACGGCGTTGTGACGGGCTAGGGGACTCGGAGCGAGTGCGGGCCGACATTTGGCGCAGGTGATAGCGCATATCGGGCCGGGCCGGAAGAGCGGCGGAATCCCCGAGCGCCCGCATGGGCCCACTAGGTCTATGGGCCTGACAGGATTGCTTCGTGAGCGATGACGCTGACTCCCGCATCCGCCCTAGCGGAGTCAGCGGGACAGGTGGCAAACGCTTCTGCGACCAGCTCCCTGCCGAGCACCTCGTGGCCCGCCGGGCCGAAATGGATCCCGTCCTTGAACGGCCGCTCAAAGTGTGGGCAGAGCCGCTCCGGGACGCCGCAAGAGAGCGCGCGGTAGGCGTCCACCACGTTGTCGAGCCGCCCTGCGCCTTCCTGCTCTTTCAACCACGTATTCACGGCCAGCGTGGCTTCGCCGCGTCGCTTGTTGAAGTAGCGCTTGAAGCCGCCCCACGGTGCCACGTTGATGGCAACGACACGCGTGCCTGCGGCTCGTGCCCGTTCGTAGATTGCCGAGAGGTCGCGAGTGATTCTCTCTGGGGTTCGCCCGGCGGTTTCATCACTGTACACATCGTTGACGCCGCCAAAGACGATGAGGTGCGAGTAGCGGTCCAACACTGGCGCCACAGTGCTCTCGAAGCGCCGCCGCATCTGAACGACCATGGACGCGCCCTTTGCGAAGTTATCGATGGTGCAGCGCGGGCAAGTGCGTTGGAGCACTTGCAAGTAGCCACCACCTCCAGACTTGACGTCCGAGAGAGAGTCGCCCAGCACGGCGACGCGGCACGGACGCGCGGGCAAATGTTCGATGGCGGGCGGCGGGAGCTCGCGGTGCGCTGCGTCTACCGTCGTTGCAACGACGCCTCTCGATCCGGGTTCACGGTGCCCTTCCCGCACACCTGAGTGCAGGGGGGCAGCCTTGAGCGGCTGTCGCGCCCCATGGCGCTCCAGTGCCAGCGCGTCCCGCGAGCTGCGCGGCATGTGCGGCGCGGGCGGAAGGGACATCCGCGCAGCGGACGCCGACGGCGGTGACGCGTAGTGCTGCTCTACCCCCGGGTCGAGCGAGTGGCACGCGGGGAGCACTGCCGGCAGCAGCACGACGACTCCGCGCCGCAGCCATCTGCGCGCAGTCTGCGCAGGTTCGGCGGCGAGCGTTCGGAAGCCAACCCAGGGCATGGCGCGAGCCTAAACCATCCCTGCTCCTCCTGCCACCCGAGTGGGCAGACTCCGGAGCTCTGGAAGACACCCCGACTGCGGCACTGGTGGCGCCGCCTTGGGCTGTGTATGGTTGTGCGCCATGGGCAAAGCGCGGGACGTATACCACCGGACTCGGAAGCGGCCTGACCTGTTCTGGAATCGTTTCGTCGCGCGCCCCGTCGCCGCGGTCATCGTGGCCGCCCTAGCAGGAACCCGCGTCACGCCGAACCAGATCACCCTGGCCGCTCTGGCGGTTGCGGCTCTCGCCGCCGCACTCATAGTGACTCTGCCCGGCTACCTGGGGCTCCTCGCCGCCGTGCTCGTCTTCGAGATCTCCTACGTTCTCGACTGCGCAGATGGCATGCTGGCTCGCTGGCGCGGCACGCAGTCGGCGCTGGGACACCTGCTCGACTTCCTAATGGACGAGCTGAAGGCGTTTCTCGTGCTGGCTGCAACGAGCGTGCGGCTCCACCTGGAAACCGGCAGCACGACCCCGCTGCTGGTGGGCATTGGAGGGCTAGTGGCACTGGCTTCGGGGGTGGCCCTCACCACATTCTTGCGCCGACCCGAGCTGGGGCAAACCGCCCCGCGCTCCGCTGAGCATGGCCAACGGCGCTCGTTCAGCCACCGAGCCGTCGGTGCCATCGAGGCAGCGGCGAAGCTTCTGATTCACTATCCGTCGTATATTTGGCTTGCGGCCGCCGTGGGGCGCATCGAGCTGTATTTCTACCCCTACGTGGCGGTCAATGCGCTCTACGCGTCTAGGACGCTGTTGGGCGTTGCGGTGCGGTTCGGTCGCTCCAACCCGCATTGAGGCCATTCCCTTGGACGGGCGGGGGCCTATGCTTCAGGGGCGACCGCACCTCTGCCCCAGCCCAGAAAGGAAGATGCCTCATGTCAGTAGCAGTCGTCACCGGAGCCAATCGCGGCATAGGCCTCGAGCTCTGCCGTCAGCTTCGCAGCCAGGGGCACGAGGTCGTTGCCACGTGCCGAGCGCATTCGGACGCGCTCGAAGCTTTGGGCCTCCGAGTCATCAGTGGCGTCGACGTGACGGACTCCGACTCCATCCGGACCCTCATGGACGCGCTCGCGCCGAAGTCGGTAGATATCCTCATCAACAACGCGGGACGTCTGGAGAGTAGTCCCCTTGGCAGCATTGACTATGCGGCGATCCAAAGGCAGTGGGAGGTGAACGCGCTAGGCCCGCTCCGTGTCACCGAAGCGCTGCTCCCCAAGCTCGCGCCGCGTGCCAAGGTCGCCCTGGTAAGCAGCCGCATGGGCTCGATAGCGGATAACTCCAGTGGCGGATCGTACGGCTACCGGATGTCGAAGGCCGCCCTGAACGCTGCCGGTAAGTCGCTGGCCCACGACCTGGCGCCTCTGGGCATCGCGGTTGTCATCCTGCACCCCGGCTACGTTCGCACCGAGATGACGGAGGGAAGGGGCAGCGTGGAACCGCGAGAATCCGCGGACCTGCTGCTCCAGCGCATCGATGAGCTCACGATCAAGAGCACGGGCCGCTTCGTCCACGCCAATGGCGAGGAGCTGCCCTGGTAGGGTAGGGGCCTCCTGCGGCAAGAACACGTTTCGCGGGAGTGGGTCTCAGCGGAGCTGGTTCAAGGCAGTGGCAAGGTAGGAGGCGGCGTGGTGCGGCCGTCGACTCGGCGGGAGAGCCAGCACGAGGCGCCAGCGCCGCACCGCGAGGCCCCATTCCTGAGCTTCCGATGCACGTTCGGCGGCCTCGATGAGGGCGCATTGGGCTTGCTCGCCCGCCTCCACGCCCCCCTCACTGGTCGCCGCGTCGAGGCTGGCGATGCGGAGAACCTCGGAGCCACCGCGGAACGCGAGCGGCACGCTCAACGGCGAGGACGGTTTGGAGACCGCGCTTGCGCGCTTGAGAAGCCGTTCGACGGCATTGAGCGCCTCCTCTTCCGTCTGGCAGAGCGGTCCGGCGGGCGCGGAGCCGCTTTCCTGGCACCCATTCCCGCCTCCGAGGGCGCTGCCTGTCAGAGCATCGAAATAGCCAACGGCGCCCTCGCGGACGCCGAGCTCGCTGGCCACGGGGTACGAATCCGTCAGAACGACGGAGCTTTCGGGGAAGCTTCCCAGCAGCGTGGATCCTACGGGGCTCGTCACCACCTCTACATCCGCGGGCGCGCCGAGCCACCCACGATGTACTTCGATTGTCGCATCCGTGGCCACACGCACCATGCACCGGAGCCGCTCTGCCAAGGAATGCAGCTCGTCCGACCTTACCAGGGAGCGCCAGGCGCGGGCGCGTCGCGAATCCAGGAAGTGCTTTCCGGCGATGCGCTCCTGTGCATCCGGGCGCCAGCTGGGGACCAGGAGAATGAGTCGCTCGGCGGAGGAAATACGGAGCCGGCGCTGAGAAGCCAGCCGCGCTCGATGCCTGCGCGGTCCGGACTCTGCACGGGACGAATCCGTGGCCTCGCACCTCGCGGTCGACTCGGAAGAGCGGGTCATTGTGTGCACCTGCCAAAGAAAAAGAAAGGGAAAGAGAGACGGTCTGCGTCCCTCCTGCTGAGTGTGCAGGGGACCATAATCCGTCAGAAAAATGCCTTGAGGACCCAGGGCACTCCGCGCGGGGTTTTTCGCCCCCAGCTGAGCTCCCTGATCAGATGGCCGAGGGGCCCCGCCGCACTGGGTGGAGTCTTCCGCCTGCGTCCTACGTCAATGCGCAAGGTTCTCGCTGTAGGCGGGTTGGGGTCGCGATGCATCGTGGGTGCGGCCATAGTCAGCCCTGTATTCCCTTTACTGGCAGGTGTACTCATGCGCCCCCGTACTTTTCGCATCTTCGGCTCCCGGCTCCGCCGCGAAATGGCCCTCGGTTCAGTGCTCATCGGAGCTGTCGTTCTCGGTTTTGTCCCTCTTGGCTGTGCAACGAGCGATGGCGATTCCAGCGGCAGCTGTCCCGCTCCGGCCGCGCCGTGCCCCTCTGGATGCGTCGACCTGAGCTCCAGCACCGACAATTGCGGTCAGTGCGGCTTTGCGTGCGGCGGTGGCGAACGCTGCGTGGGCTCGCAATGCTTACCTGCCACCAGCGGGGCGGGCGGCGGAACCGGAGCTGGCCCGTCCGCTGGCGGGGCTGCCTCAGTCGGCGGCTCTTCAACGGCGTGGCCGGCGGGAAGCGGGGGCAGTGCAGCCAGCGGCGGCCTGGGGGGCTCCAGTAGTTCCTCGGCAGGAGGTGCGGCGCCCCTCGGAGGCGCGAGCTCTCTGGGCGGCACTACGGCTATGGCCGGAGCGACGGCGGATGGTGGCGTTCCGGGTGCAGGTGGCTATGTGCTCGCACGGGGAGGGTCGAGCGGCGACGCGGCTGGAAGCGGTGGCAGGATCAGCGATGGTGGCACGACTGCTGCGGGTGGCGTCTCGGCGGCTGCTGGCGGCAATCCCGGTGGCGGCGCGGCGGGGCTTCACGGCGTTGGTGGCTCGGGGGGCGATCCCGGGAGCGGGGGTTCGGCAGCTGGAGGAGGCAGCGGTGAGGGAGGCTGGCACTGCGCCGTCTCGAACGCCGTCACCGACGCCATGCTTGCAGAGGAGTATCAGCGCTGGAAGTCGGCTCTCGTCGAAAGCTGCAGCAACGGGAGCGCCGTCGTGGTCAAGGACGGCGGGCAGGTGGTCTCGGAGGGCATCGCCTACGGTATGCTCATCGCCGCGGGTATGGACGATCGCCCGGTGTTCGACGGGCTGTGGCAGTTCTACACCGAGCACCTGGACGAACGCGGACTGATGAACTGGAGCATGGGCGTATGCGAGGCCCCGGGTGACAATGATTCCAACGCGGCGACGGACGCGGAGCTCGATGCCGCCATGGCTCTCCTGCAGGCCCATGCTCGCTGGCCCGACGGTGGCTACCTCGATGCTGCGCGCGCCCTGGCCGCCCTCATTCTCGAGCATGAGGTCGATCTCGATTGCGTGGGTCGCACCGTGCTTCGGCCTGGGGACGCATTCGGTGGTTGTCGCGATCAGAACGGGCAGAATCGCATCAATCCATCCTATTTTGCGCCTGGGTACTACGCAGTCTTTGCGGCCTTCTTTCCGGAGCAGGCGACAGTGTGGACCGACTTGAGAGACGACACTTACGCTCTTTATAACATCTACCAGACGCGGATGGACGGATTGGTGCCGGACTGGAGCGCGACGGATGGTTCGGATTGGTACGGCGCCACCTATTGGTACGACGCTTGTAGGACGCCGTGGCGCGTCGCTACGGACTACGCCTGGACGGCCGATGAGCGTGCTCTCGCGGTGCTGATGGGCTTCACTGACTGGGTTGACAGCAACGGCGGGTTGCCGCAAGCGGCACAGCAGAATAACAGCGCGTTTCTCGGCGCGTTCGCGCTGGCAGGTTGCTACGATCCAGCCAAGTTCGACACCTACATGAGCAGCTGGCTCAGTGCCGGGGGGGATGACGGTCCCTACTTCCAGGCAACGCTCCGGATGATCTACCTGCTCCTAGCAGGCGGTCGTTTTCCGTCTACTCTCTGAGTGAGCGAGCGCAATTCTCGGACGCTTCTTGGTCAGCCCCTGACGGGGCGAGGGCTGGGCAAGAAGCTCGGGGGCTGTCGTCTGCTCGGACCCATTCCTGTTGCTCTTTGAGGGTGACATAGGGTTCATAATAACAGTGGGAACCCAGCCAACGGCTCCAGAGGGCCGGTTGTTGGCGCCGTCCTGCTGACACTCCCGGGTTCGACAGGGGGGGAGGGCTCCAGCCTTCCATCGCGAAGGAGATTGGCCAGCCGCGCGCGAACCAGATCGATTTCCTTCTGCGTGAGCCCGACGCGCAGCTCGCTACCATTCCAAGAAATGGCCGTGGGCTCCTCGTCGCCCGGGGGCGGGTGCATCACTTGATAGAGGCTTTTGCCTCGCTGTTCGAAGCGAGCAATCGTGGCGAGCGACCCGTAGTCCGCGGCGCTGAGCGCGCGCAGTCGCGACAGGGTGATAGTGGGAACGGCCGGTACCTGGAGCTCGGACCAGTCCTCGCGGAAGAGGAGCATTGGGTTCTTGATGCTGAGAAAGGCGATGCTATTGTCGACGACGTAGGCTCGCAAACCCTTTGGAGTGGGTTCGACGAGGAACTGAAGCTCGTGCATGTCGCCATGATTGATGGCATAGGTGAGCAGGTTTGCTCGGGCAACCGAGCTTCTATAGACTCTGTCCGTCTCGAAGCGCTCGGGGTCCCAGATGCTGTCGTCACCGTCGATTAGGTCTTCGTCTTCGGCAGACTCTACTGTGTGAACGTTCTCGAGCCAATAGGAGACGAAACCGAAGACGCAGTCTGTGTGCAGGAAGGAAGCCTCTGCTTGCGGCACGAAGCGCCTATATTGGGAGAGCGGAAAGCAGTGAGCTGCCGTTGGCGGGACCACGTATGCGGACGGATCGAGGAAGAGCTTCTGAACAGCGTAGGCTGCCAGCTCCTTGCGTGGCTCATTGATGAAGCCGGCGCTGCTCTGCGGCCGCCACTTGGCGCGGAAGACAAAGCGCATTCCCGCCTCCTCTATTTCGAGCGTCACCACCTTCGCCCCCTGGGTTCCCGATGGGGGCTCGGTCATGCCCAGGATGTTGAGCTTATCGGCTTTGAGCCAAAGCTCGACGTCGTCTGCTTGCCAGCAATCGGTATCCGCGTCTTCGTCTCCGCAAAGCCGTGCTGGCGGGGTGAGCGGAGCGGCAGGGGGGGCCAGCGGGTGGCTGTGGGAGCAAGCGATGCAGGTGGAGACGGCCAAGACGGTCGGCGCGAGGCTGCCCATGTGCACACGCCTGTGCTGCGTGCGCCTGGGCGAAGGGGAGGGAATGGTGGTCATACGCAAGGTCTCTAGAGCACTCCAGAGTAGACGAAGAGCGGCGGGGTCGTCGGCATCAGTGCGTTGGGGTCCTCCCGCGCTTCGGACACTGGTGTCGCGCGCAAGGACCCATAGTAGAGGAGCGTGGGGAGCAGGTAGCCGGCCGCAAACCCGAGCAGGTGTCCGGTGATGACATCGGTGGCCCAATGGCGATCCGAGGCGATGCGCAGGGAACCCACCGCGAGGGTGCTGACGACCGAGCCGACGCATGCCAGCGAGTCCGCCATGCCGCCCCCGTAGAGCGGCAAGTGCGTGTGATGCGAACAAACAAGGCCCGCGCTAGTAGCCGTGACGGCTGCATGTCCGCTGTAGAACGAGCGAAAGCGGTCGAGGCTCTCGCAGCTGTGGGTATAGTTGGGATCCTCCAGGCAGTTGTTTCCGTAGGGACGCTGGCGGGCGAAGACTCGCTTGGCGACCGTGTTGGCGAATATCGTGATAGCGAAGGATTGCATGTTGATCGCCTCCATCTGGAGCGCCACGTCACGATTCTTATCTCCCAAAGCCGCCACGAACAGGCTGTCGATGACGAGGGGCTGGGTGACGGAGAGACTGAGCCAAACGTCGCTGATTATGCCCGCCGCGTTCCGGCCGGCGTCAGACTCCAAACGGAGCGCCTCGCGCATGCGACGATCGGCGAACAGCGGGCGGGTCCAAAGCGGTTCACTCGCTGGCGGCACCAGGAACCAGACCGTGGCGGCGCCCGCCAAGGCCGTGCCGGTCACCGCGTACTCGGGGGCTCCCGAGCGGCGCCACCCGTCTTGCCAAACCAGACGCGGCTTGGCCGCAGCGGGGCACGGTGGCCCCACGGTTGAGAGAGTGACAAACAGGAGCGCGGTAGCTTTGAGTAGTCGGTTTCGCGAGTACGCTTGCCGGCTCGCTGTCATGCGGTGACCTTAACACGGTCCGGAAGGAAGCCAGGTAGCCCAACCCATCGCGCCAGACGACACGTGGGACTGTGACAGGTTGCCACGGTTCTTCAAAGCACCGTGGTTGCCCGGCGCACGCTGGAGCGATCCCCGTGGAATAGCCCCTCAGGGGCAGAGGCCACGGTTTCAGTGTTTGCCGGCAGAACCGTCGGCCGTCGTGCTCGACCGAGGAATGCTAGGCTGGTCTGAACCGTTACGCACCCGGCCTATGTTCTGGATACTGCCCCTCGCCGTGCTGCTCTTGGACGTGCTGCTTTGGCGGCACCTTCGCAAACGACTGGAAACGGCGTTTCCCAGCCGTAAGAGACTCCCTCGCTGGGCCTCCGTCGCTCTTTTCGTGGTGCTCTTTCATCCCGCTGTCTTGATGGTCGTGGGGGGCTGGTCCGGCAGCCGTGCCTTGCGCGAGCTGCTGCCAGACGGACTCCTGATCGCCGCGATGGCGGTGCAGGTGGCCGCTCTCCTCTATGGCGCTGCAGTGGGTGTCGGGGGTGCGAGCCGCGCGCTTTGGCGCGTTGCGCGTGGCGCTCGGATTCCGCTTCGTCGCTTCGCGGCGGCGCTGGCGCCACGGGCGGACCATCATCCAACCGGAGGCGCCACGCGCCCGACAGCGGAGGTCCCTGACCTGGAGCGACGCCGGTTCGTTCTTGCGTCCATAGTCGCAGCGCCATCGGCTGCCTTGACGCTGTCGGCGGCCGGCGTGGTGTCGGCGCGGCAGATGCCGGTAGTGACGCACCTAAGGGTGCCCGTTCGCCCCGAGTGGAGTGAGCTCCACGGGGTTACCATCGCCCAACTCAGTGACGTCCACGTGGGAAGCTACATGGATGCGGCGCGGGTAGACCGCCTCCGTGACGCTGTCAACGCCTTGGGCGCCGACTATCACGTGATCACGGGCGATCTCCTCGACAACGACGTGGTGCAGATGGAGCTTGCCACGCGGCTCTTGCGGGGCATGCGCCCCAGGCGGGGAGAGCTCTTCTTCGCCATGGGCAACCACGAGTACATTGCCGCGCGGCGGGCCGACGTGCGCGGCATCGTGCGCGGTCTCGAGGAGGCCGGCGCTCAGGTTCTCATCGACGAAGCGCGGCGAGTGCGCGTCGGCGCCCATCACCTCTGGATGGGTGCCATCGACTATCCCCCGAGCCGACACTCTCGTTACCAGCGCTGGTCGGATCGCTCCACCGAGGAGAGCCTCGCGCTGGCGTTGGCGGACATGCGTGATGACGGCGCGCCGCGCATCCTGCTGAGCCACCATCCCCGAACCTTCGTGGCAGCACGCGAGCTTCCCCTGGACCTGATGCTCTCCGGGCACACGCACGGTGGCCAGATTCACCTGGGCCGAGTGGGCGATTACGCCCTTTCCCCCGTGCTGCCCATCGATTTCTACCACAAGGGCACGTACCGTCATGGCAACCGGCAGCTCTACGTGAACTCTGGTACCGGCGGCTGGTTGCCGGTGCGCATCAATTGCCCCCCGGAGATCACCCTCGTCCACCTGGTCGCTGAGGCTCCCGCCCGCCGCCGGAGCCTCGTCTAGCTAGGTGCGACCAGGTGGCGGTTGCATCACGGGCTTGCCGTGCTGGTGGCTCGTGCACTGCTCGCGCTCGGGGCAGCAGCACGATCGAGGATGTCAGCTGCGCGCCGCGCCTCGGCTTCATCCCGCGTTTCGACGCTGACGAGGGTGCTGCCGCTCTCCACCTGTGAGGCGTAGCTGCGCGCGCGATCCTCGGGGACTCCAGCGCCGATCAATGCTCCGACGAGCCCGCCGCCTACCGCTCCGGCAGCCGCGCCGCCCAGGGCCGCCCCGAGGGGTCCTGCCACGAAGATCCCACCGGGGACCCCGAGGGAACCGACAGCGATCAGCGCGCCGACGATGACGCCCAAAACACTCCCAGCTGCGGCGCCTTCCGGCATCTTGGAAGACTTGATTTCCCCTTCCGGGAAGTAGTGCTGTCGTGTCGACTTCGACATCACCACACTGATCTGGTCTTGCGTGAAGCCCTCGGCGTTGAGCTCGTCGATGGCGCGGCGCACGTCGCGCGGGTTGCTGTAGATGGCGGTAATTTGCTTTTTCATGCCGTTCTCCTCGTTTGTGTCTTCGTCGTTGAAGGGAGCGGGGCGCGGGAGAACTCCCACGCCTGCGCCAGCGGCCGTGAACGGCTACGCAGAAGCTGCGACCCCGTCGATGGCCTGTGTCCTACTGAGGAGGTAGCAAGCGTCGTTCCAAAACTGCGGCTCCCCCGAGGTGCCAAACGGTGGGCCGTAGGTCCATCCCCCCGCAGTGGGGTTCCGCGTGAAAGCGAGGAACCTCGACGTTTCGAATAGCTCGAAGCCAGAGCTGACAGCATCCTCTGGCATCTTCGCGGTGTATACCTCACTGCCGAGGCCGCGCCGCACGGCGCCCGAAGCGTGCTGCTGCGACGACCTTGGAGGGATTCACGGCAGTGGGGACTCCCTCCGTGGCCCAGTGCTGCCTACACCCGCAGTAGTCGAGCAGCACGCAGTGCGCCCGTAGGCCCAGACGGCGGACCTCGTAGCCACCCGCCATCAAGTGCAGGGGACACGCGATGGGAATGAGGCCTGTCGCGGGAACCCGCCTGTACGCTTCGAGCCAGCGCGTGAAGGTGGACGAGTGCGGGACGATGCGCACCGCAAAGCCTTCGCGGCTTCCAGTGTGCCGCAGCTGGAAGACGGCGCAGGCAGGCTCGCAGCCCGTGCACACGACGTCGAGACCGCGAACCTTCGCACGGCAGTCGCTACCGGAACGAGCGCGCATGCACCCGGGTACGAGCACGATGCGGCGCGCCGTCGCTTCGAACGCTGCGCGGAGGCTCCGGTTCATCAGCTCGGCCCCCACGATGCTCAGGTGGTATTCGTCTCTCCCCTTTGCCAGGAGCAGGACGTCTTCCCTGAAGCGATGCGCCTCGAGGTGCCGTGCCTGGTGGTCGGTGACGCCTTCGGTGTAGGGCCCGAGGAGGGATTGCGCGGTTTCGCGTACCATGAGCCACAGGAGCGACGCCGAGCGGAGCAGCCGCTTCGACCGAGCGTCTCCCATTCGGGTAAGGTACTCGTGCCAGCCCCGGAGGCGACGTACCTCTTCGCGAAACTCTCCGGAAGCGTTCATCCAGAGCAGCATCCGGCGCTGGGCGGCCAAGTGCGGCGGTCGCGCCGGACGCGGCGCTCGCAGTGCGGGCAGGAAGAAGTGCCCGAGGACCAGTCCGCGCAAGGGATCGACGAGCCGCTTGAGCCGCGGAAACCGAGACCTGACCAGAAGTAGCGCGCGTGAGAGCCAAATCCAGACGAGGGGAGTCCGCTGCGACGCATGGAGATACCTCCGGCGGAAGAGCGCCAAGGTGAGCAGCTCTAGCCCGTACTCCGATCGGGACCTCGGCGGAGACTCGCCTCGCGCTTCGGCGAAGCTCTGGTACTCGTCCAGGATGGTGCTGGCGAAGGCCTCCTGGAGCGCCTCCACCCGGTCGGCGCACTCACTGAGCCGATCGTAGAAGCCGTCCGAGTTTCCCTTTGCGTCCCGCAGGCGGTAGGGCGTAGGGCAAGGGCTGGGCTCCGTTGCTGGGTCGACCACGTTGCGAGTAGGTACCCGCTCCTATCCGCTGCGTTCAGCCGCAACGGCGCGCGCTGTCGCGGACGGCGAGGTCACCCTGGCACCCAGCCGGCCCGGTGGTATGGGACACGCTCGTGCGTCGTCTTCACGCGATGATCACAGACGGAACGAGATACAGGTCTTGAATGAGGTGCGGCAGCTCGACCCCTTCCTTCATGGGCCGCTGGAACGTCTTACGTCCCGAGATGAGCCCGGCGCCGTCAGGCCGCTTGTTGATCACTGCCGATATCGAATGCCCGCATCACCCGTCCGAATGCGTCCTGCTGATGGATGTTCGGCATCGCGCCACCGGACGTGGCGTCCTGACGCGGAGCGTGACGCTCTGTCTCCGCGGAGCGACGATGTCAGCGCCGCCGTCTGGTCAGTGCGGCCAGTGCAAGCCCGAGGAGGCCTTGGCGTTTGCGCGTTCTGCGGCCGCCGATCAGTTTCTTCGCTGCAAGTCCCTTGGCAAGTTGCTTCAGCATGGGTCCGCAGGGTTGCACGTTGCGTGCCGGTCAGGGCGTCTGTGCTCCATCAGGCGCCAAGCCCCATCGCCTGACTGCTGACTGCTGACCGCTGATTGCCGGTGTCCGCTTTGGTTCCGGCTCCGCCGACCTTGCAGGCTCTTCCCGTGATGTTGGCGGTAGCGCCGCGCACCCAGCGACACCCACATCGACGGGCGGCCGTCCCACGGGGAAGCCTTGTGCCCCGTTCGCTCGGTGTGCGATTCTCCCCGGTTGGAGCCCCCCCCATGCGAAGAATGCGTTACCTGCTCACCCTTGCCAGTCTCGTTTCCCTCGTCGCCTGTAGTACATCGCCGGCCCCGACGAAGTATCCCGCCACGGCGGATGGCCTGCGCCTGAGCCGGGTCGTGCTCTACCGGAACGGAATTGGCTACTTCGAGCGGGTCGGGACCGTGGAGGGTGACATCTTGCGCATCCGGATCCGCAAGGATCAGGTCAACGATCTGCTCAAGAGCCTCACCATCGTGGAGAAAAACAGCGGGCGCGCCGTTAGCGTCTCGATGCCCCTCGACCCTCAGACCTGGGCCAACGCGGCACTCGCCACCCTCTCTCCCGGGAGCGGCAGCCTTGCCCAGGTCCTCGACGCCCTGCGGGGAACCCATGTCGTGCTGACGACGACGAGCGGCGACGTCGAGGGACGGATCGCGATGGTGGAGCCCCTGAAGCTCGAGCCGAAGGGTGATGATGACGAGCCACGCAAGGAGGGTGACCACCGCATCACGCTCCTCGATGAGCAGGAGCTCCGAGTCGTTCGTCTCTCCGAGGTGGAGGAGATAATGCTCGAGGACGGCGACCTTGCCCTGCAGTTTCACCGCGCCCTCGACGCGAGTGCTGGGGAGGGCATGTTCCAGCAGGTAGATGCCTCAATCCGGCTCGCGGGAGACAGCGAGCACGAGCTCCTCGTCAGCTACGTCGCACCAGCCCCGATGTGGAAGCCCACGTACCGCCTCGTGCTGCCAGAAACTGGCAAGGGCAAGGCCCTCTTGCAAGGGTGGGCCGTCGTCGACAACACAAGTGGAGAGGAATGGCGCGAGGTCGCCCTTGGGCTCACCTCGGGCGCGCCCATTGCCTTCCGTTATGACCTTCACACGCCACGCGAGGTCGAGCGCACGGATCTCACCGAGACGGGCGTCCGCAAGAGAGCGCGGGTGGCGGTTGGCGAAACGAGTTACGAGCAGGGCGGCGAGGACGCGCTGCGCGAAGTGCCAGCGGAGGCCTCCGACGAAGAGCAGGAGTCCCTCGCCTTCGACGAAGTGGCCGAACTACAATCTGCCGAGGCAGGGGCAGGCGCCCCGCGGATGCGAGCCGCAAAGAGGGGGGCACCGGCCGCAGCCCCGTCAGCGCAGGCTGCATCGCCGCCACCGGCGCCCGTCGGTGCGTATGCCCCGAAGCCCGAACCGGAACAGGCTCCGATGGTAGATTTCGACTCCCTCCGGCGCAGCACGCTCGCTTCCGCACGGGCCAGCGCCGTCAGTGGCCTGACCCGGTTCGACCTCGAGCACGCGGTGACGGTGCCCGAGGGGACCTCGACCATGGTGGCCATCATCAATCACAGCGTGGAAGGTGAAGAGACCTTCCTGTTCCGGCCCGGCGGGGCGGGCACCGGTTACGAAGCAAACCCCTATCGGGTCGTTCGCTTCCGCAATACGACCCCTTTCGTGCTCGAGCCGGGCCCCATCGCCATCTACGCGGGCGGGAGCTTCGTGGGCGAGGGGCTGTCGGAGACCATCGGCACCAACACGAGCGCGACGATTCCCTTCGCTGTCGAGCCGGGCATTCTCGTCAGCTCCCAGGTGGTGCATAGCGGCGAAGAAATGCACCTGATCCGTATCGTGCGCGGAGTCCTGGAGGTGGAGACCTTTGCGCGTCAGACGACGAAGTGGACAGCCAAGACCCAGGTTGATAGAGGTGCCTTCACCGTCTTCGTGCGCCACCCGAAGGCCGGCTGGAACTACACCCTGAAGGAGAGTCCGGAGGGTGTGGAGGAGTTGCCGGACGCCTACCTCGTCCCTGTGCGAGTCCCTGCCAGCAAGCGTGAGGCGACCGCTGCGGTTGTCGAGGAGACGCCCTCCCGCACCAGCATCAGCATTTGGGAAGGACGCGCCATTCCCCTACTCGAGAAGCTCCTGGTGGGAACCAACCTGGGGCCCGAAGCACGCGCCCAGCTGGAGCCGATCGTGCGGCTTCGTCAGGAGATCGGGCGTATCGACACAATGATAGAGGGCCTCAAGAAGCAGCGGGAGGATCTCGACCAGCGTGCGGATCAGACGCGCCAGAACCTGGACGCGCTGAAGAAGGATCCGGCGGCCGGAGCTCTCCGCGCTCGCTTGTCCAACCGCCTGGAGGAGTTCACCCAGCAAGGTGACAAGGTGGGGCGCGAAATCGTGGAGCTACAAAGCCAGCGCCTTGAGAAGAAGATCGAGCTCGAGGATCTCTTGCAGAACCTGGACCTGCGCGCTCCCGAGAAGGCGTCAGGGGCCGCCACCCCTCCCAAGTAGCACCGGTCCCCGCTTGGCCGTTCGCGGCAGGTGTTCCCGTACCCCTGGTCGGCGCGATACCGAGCGGGAGCACGGCTGCCCTGCCGCGCCTGGAAGCCTTCAGCGTAGACGAGAGCTTTCGTGGGGGCCATCTGCCTGCCGCGGGCGCGAGCGTGGGCGGGAGCCCTGCCAGCGCTGCCCCACCGTAGCCGGCGGCGCACGCAATGTCAGGGTTGCCACGGTGTGGCCGCGACGTCCCGAACCCAGCGGTAGGGCTGCGCGTCCAGGCGCGGAGTCGAACTCTCATTTCGCAGCGTAAAGCCGTGACGGGGCTGGACAGGGTGCGACTTCCGGTGCCCGACCTGACGACGTCCTGGCTTCTCACATATCCAGCTTTGCGGATTCGGCTCGGCGCTTGCACTGGATGGCTGCAACGAACAACGAGGAGATACACAAATGACACAATCCAACATCGATCCGGCGCCCAGGCGAGCCGCTCTGTCGACCCGCAACCTATGGGCGCGTTACACCAATGCCGGCCTCGGTGCATGGCTCGTACTGTCAGCGTTCATCTGGCCGCACAGCGGAGCCTCTCAGACGAACACTTGGATCGTAGGGCTAGGCATCGCGGTAGTGGCGCTCGTCGCCCTTCGTGCTCCCGCCGCGCGGTTCTTGAACAGCGCCATGGGGGCGTGGCTGGTGATCTCGACTTGGTTCATCATGCCGCATGTGCTCATGGGCACGCTTTGGCACAATGTACTTGTCGGGGCGGCTGTCTTCGCGCTCTCCATGGTTGCGTCAGTTGCCACGCCGAGTGGCGGCGCATCCCGCCAGGCCCCGAGCCGGGGCTGATTGCCTCGTTAGGCAGGGGGCTGAGCGACGGCCATCAGACACAAGAGGATGAACCGGGCAGCGCTCGAAGAGCTCTTGCCCCGGTCTCATCCTGATCAGGGGGGGACGTTCGAGGACCGGTCTCGTTTGATCGGGAACAGTTGGCTTGGATGAGATGAGTAGGGAGACAAAACGATGATAAAAATGGTGAAGCCGTACCTACGGTGGGCGTTGATACTAGGATCCACCGCAATCATGAGTGCCGTCTCGGCATGCGGTTCGGACGATGACGATCCGGAAGGCACCGGAGGCGCCATCGGGACGGGCGGAGGCACAGCGATGGGCGGAGGCACAGCGATGGGCGGAGCAGCACCCTAACCCGGCGGAGCCGGAACCAAACAGGGGAACTGGCAACGCCAAATGCAACCGGAGGGCAGGCTATCAGGTGTCAGCCGTCAGGCGTCAGCTTCTGCATGAAGTTGGCGAGCATCCTGCGCACTTCGCGGACCTGGGCATCGAGCTGACGATGAGCATCGGGACTGAGATAGCCCAGGTCACGAGCGAGGAGTAGCTGGTACTCGGTCTCGCTGGCCGAGCCAGCGGCGATGCTGAGGAAGCGTGCTAGCTCGCGCTCGCCTTCGCGACCGCATCC
>JAEWRL010000004.1 GCA_023398955.1 Pseudomonadota bacterium | reverse complement strand
GCCGCGAGGGCTCGTGAAGCACGCCCACGAAGTCCGGGAAGGCTACCCGGGACATGACGCCTCCACGTACCCAGCGGTAAAGCCACGAAACACCCTTCAGTGTGCTCGTCGAGGTCGAGTTCAGGTTGCATCTCAACCTGCGCAAAAACCTGCTCGCGGTGAAACTAGCAACTGGAGACTAGCAATGCGAACTGGAAACAGGCCGGGCGCCGCGCGGCCGTACTTGGTGCAGTAGTATTGGGCGAGCTGCTCCGTCACAGCGCCGCGTATCGACCTGCTCGGACAGCTCTCCCAGTAGCACGCAGGCTCGTGACCTCATCCTCGCGAAAGGATGGTCGGCGCTCACTGGGGAGCGTCGTTCGCCCGAGCGCGAGGCTTGCTGACCGCCGGCACCCCCACGGCGACGCAGCCGTCGGGCACGTCATCGATCACGACTGCATTGGCTCCGATCACGCAGTGGTCGCCGATCACGACGCCACCGAGGATCTTCGCGCCTGCACCGACGTCCACGTGACCACCGAGGCGAGGAACCCCTGGTTTTGGTCCGCTACCGATCGTCACCTGCTGGAACAACATGCAGTTCGGACCAAGCTCAGCGCCTGGGTGGATGACGATCCCGTTCGGGTGACGCAGGACGAGTCCGCCGCCTAGCTTCCCTGCCGTGATGGGAACGTCTGCACCGGCTATGACGGACCAGAAGCGGTGGCGTAGGACGGCTGCCTTGGCGAGGGCCTCCCCGATGGGACCGCCGCGAGCGCGCGCCTTCTGATAGTCTCGTATCGAGGCGAGCAGTTGCTCGGCTGGTTGCCACCAGCGGGTCACCCGCTCACGCGATAAATCGGCGACTGTCGCGGAGACCGGCTGCCGAACTACAGGGGATGGACGGGATCGAGGCGAGTGGCTGGTGGCCGAGGTGGGATCCGGTGAATTGGTCCCCGGGGGCCGGAGCGGAGTGCTTGAGCTGGCTGTCACTCCGCGGCCCCAGCAATCACCGTGCCTCTGCTGAACATGCAACCCCGGTCGCCCTGTGAACCCCCGGCGGAGTGCGGGGATTTACCGGAATTGGATGGGGTTAGGCGGCCACGGGGTAGCGGAGCGTCGGCGCCGCGGCTGTGTCGCGCTGCCTCACCTGTCGCATCTCGCCTCAATCTCGCGGCAGGGAGCCTTCGTCGGCGACGCTGGCATCGGAGAACGCCAAGGGGCGGCTTCGTAAGCCCTACTCTCCACCACCTGGTGCGGTCTCTGGCGTGGCCGATGCCCCAGCTCCGCTGCTGCTCGGCGACATCATCGGGCAGGTTGTCCCGCCTTCCATGCGCGCGGCATGCATCCGAGTCATCTCACGCAGCTGCTCGATGTCTGCGGGATCCTGCGGCGTCAGGACGAGGCGCGCTCCACCATCGATCTCTTCCACCCGAGCAATCGAGGATGGCATTTTCATGGCATGCCCTTGCATCATCCCTTCGCCGGTTCCGGGCTGCCCGTGACGACGTGGGGCTCCCGCGTGCATGCCTTGGTGCCTACCTTGTTGGTCGCCCCCAGCGCCTGGCTGATTCTGCATGCCCCGGCGTCGGGCGTCTCCAGTACTGCCACTCGCTGGCGTCATGGGACGGTTGCCTGATTGAGCCGCTTCGCCCTGGTTGCCCCGGGTTCCTTGCATCCCCTGCATCCCCTGCATCCCCTGCATCTCGCCGGTGGCTTTGGGCGCGCCTCCCGCCACATGGTGCTTGTTGTGCATCATTGCCATATGGGCGACCTGGCGGCGTAAGTCCGTCACGGAGCCGGTCGTCGTGAAGACCAGGGCTGCTGCGCCCTCCACCTCCTCGGCTGTCACCTCGGTTTCGTCGCTCGACATGGGACAGCCAGCTGCCATTCCCGATGCCATCTGCCCTGTGGCTTGATTTCCCTCGGCAGTCGCCGAAGGCTCCGTCGTTGTGTCGGCGTGCTGCTGCCCGCTGCCCTTGGCTGTTGGGTCTTCAGCAAAGGTCGTCCCCGAGTGCTCCGACTGGTTCGCAGCCGACTCTGGCTCCCGTGGTGACCCACAAGCAGCGAACGCTAGGACGAGCAGGGACGGAATGAGAGGGGTTCGCATGACGAGGTCCTTTCAGGTGGTCTTGTGGTTCGCTCGACGTGGCTCGCGCGAAGCGATCCGCTCGACGAGCGGCAGAGCGCCTGCGCGGACGGCACATGCATGCTGGATGCCACGAAAGACGGCCCGAGGATCCGTGGCGGGGACGCCTCGACACTGGCCTTGTGCATTCCGCAGGGGTCGGCTCCGCGTGGGAACATGGCTACCCGGGGCGAAACGCCGCGTGCCCGGTGTTCATCACGATGCGCCGCCGCCACCCCGTGGACGGCGCGGCCAAGGGCTGGTCCCTCGGTCCCCTCGGTGCCCACGCTCCGCGTGGCTCGGTCCCCTCGGTCCCCTCGGTGCCCACGCTCCGCGTGGCTCGGTGCCGAATCCTTCGGTTCGCCAGGGGCTCTAACCCACAAATGGCACCAAAGTCCGAGGAGGTTCCCATGACCGAGTCCAACAACCCCAGCGTCCCGATGATGCCCCGCCTGAACGAGCGCGCCCCCGATTTCGAGGCTCTGACGACCCATGGCGTCAAGAAGCTCAGTGACTACGAAGGCAAGTGGCTGGTGCTCTTCTCGCATCCTGCCGACTTCACGCCGGTCTGCACGACGGAGTTCATCGCCTTCGCCAAGGCCCATGAGAGCTTTCGTTCCCTCAACACGGAGCTCCTGGGGCTGTCCATCGATAGCCACTACTCGCACATCGCCTGGGCACGCAACATCGAAGAGAAATTCGGGGTCAAGATCCCGTTCCCCATCATCGCCGACCTCTCGATGGCGGTGGCCAAGTCCTACGGGATGATCCAGCCCGGAGCGTCGGACACCTCTGCGGTGCGCGCCACCTTCGTGATCGACCCGAAGGGCGTCCTGCGGGCCATGGTCTACTATCCGATGACGAACGGCCGCTCCATCGCGGAGTTCGTGCGCCTCGTCCAGGCGCTCCAGACGACGGACGCCAAGAAGGTCGCTACCCCAGAGGGTTGGCAGCCGGGAGACAAGGTCATCGTGCCGCCGCCCGCCACCCTCGAGGCCGCCGCCGCTCGGCTCGGGGAGGGCCATGAGTGCACAGACTGGTACTTCTGCAAGAAGGCGCTGTAGACCGCTGCGTGCCGTCAGCCCTGCTCGGGGGAATTCACGTTCGTGTCCAGGAGCTCGAACTCCCCCGTTTCTGGATCCTGCGACAGCACCTGAATCCCTGTGTTCATCATGAAGAGCCGCTCGCGCATCTGGAAGTCCTGGGGCCCCTCCGACATGTCTTCCCCGAGGAGCAGGCCCATGAGGATGCTGCCGGCCACGGCGTGTCCACTGAGCAGGACCGTGCTGCCTGACTGAGAGAACTGCTCCAGGAAGCTGTCACGGGCCGTCATGATCATGAAGAGCCCGGCCTCATAGGAGTCGGTCTTCCAGAGCGCGCGGGCTCCATCCTCCCGGAACTCGAGATTGTTGCTCTCGAGGCTTATCTCGAAGTATTCGTAGAACTCGGGCTCCGTCGGCAGGGGGCCACCCGTCGGCGTCTGGTCGCAGCACTCCGCCAGCTCGGGCCAGATGACGCCCGTCAGGTTCGCGGCAACAAGGAACGGCGCGATGGTCCGCTGCGTGCGCGTCGTGGGGCTCACCAGCACGGCGTCGGGCTCGAGCCCCGTCGAGAGGAGGTAGTCGGTGAGGGCGCTCACCTGACGCTCCCCGAGGGGCGTGAAGTTGTCCATTTCCTCGTAGCTGAGGCTGCTATAGTCCTCCGTGACGTTAGCCAGGGTTTCGGCATGGCGTACGTAGTAGAGGGTCATACCGCGATCTGGCCCGGGCTCGGCTCCGGTTCCGCCCGCGCTCCCGCCGCTCGCAGTGCTCCCTTGACCACCGCCGCTCGACGCGGTTCCGCCAGAGCCGGGCGCCCCACCTTGCGCGAAGGGGTTCGAGCCCGCGTTGCCGCCGCTCGGCAAACCTGTTGTCGCACCGCCCGCCGAGCTGCCGCCGAGCTGGTCGGAGCCCGCGCCGCCGCTCGCCGCCGTGGCACCACCGAGCCCCGCGCCGTCCGGGCCCGCGCCGCCGGAGCCCGCGCCTCCGAAGCCGGTGCCGCCGAGCCCGGGGCCCCCTGGAGCGCCACCGGTCCCCGAGACGTCGGAGCCGCTCCCGCCCGTGGAGATGTGTCCCGACCCTGCGCCGCCCGCTCCCGTGGTACCCACGCCGGAGGAGGATCCGGCGACCGCGACTCCGCCCGTGCCGTCGCTGGCTCCGCCCGTGCCGTCGCTGGCTCTGCCCGCGCTGTCATCGGGCGAGCTGCTGCATGAGGCGAGGCAGATCGCCAACGCGAGGGGAAGGGCAACCCATCCTTGCTCGACGACAAGAGGGTTCCGCCAATGCTTCGTCACGCTACGGTTGCTCACCCGCCACAGCTTAGCTCAGGCTCTCTCGATGATGAAGGCGAGAGCTGCGCGTGCTGGTGATGCCACCTGGTCAACTTCGCCTCGAGAGCGTCGGGAGAGGGAAGAGGTTCCCTTAGGCGAAGACAGCACCTGAAACGAGAGACGTGCCTTCGCCTATAGCGGAATTATGAAGGTTCCTTGCCAGCGTCTCGCGAAGCCGGCCTTCGACCCTCGAGCATGGCGCTGGATCATTGCGGGGAGGGCGTCGGCCAAACCTCTCGATCCAAGTCAGCTCCCGGTCTGAAGAGAATGCTACGTTGCACCGCCACATGGCCGTGCTCATACCGACACTCGCCGCTGCTCCCGCCCCGAATGCCGTCGCAGCCGGCGCGCTCACCTCCCGCGGCCGCGCTTCGCGGCGAAGCTCTCTGGGGTCCGGCAGTGCGGCTTGCCAGGGGTTCGGCCTCTGCCGAGTGTAGCTCCACAGCGTCCCCTTGCCCCGGACGGCCGCTTGAGGGAAGCTCCCCCGCTCCCAAAGGAATCGGACCGGATATCGCCATGCTCCACTTGATGCCCGCAGCCAGCTCACGCCCCCGAAACACGTCCACACGCGCGGCGCGTCCCCCCAGGTTCGCCGTGCCCGCAATCGTCGCGCTCCTGGCGGCGGGAGTCGGCGGCTGCGCAGACAAGGCGAAGGCCAAGTTCGACGAATGCGTCGCCCTCGAGGCGAAGTGGAAGACGATCGAGGCTCGCGACGCCTGCAAAGCAGCGACGGAGCTCGATCCGGAGAGCGAATCCGGCAAGCTGGCAGCCGGCAAGCTCACCTACCTGAATGACCAGGTCGCGGAGATCCTCGCCAAGAAGCAGAAGAAGGAAGCGCCGTGCAAGGTTGGTAAGTGGGTTACCCATTGCCAATGGAAGGGCAAGCCGCGGCCCAATTATCTCGAGGCCACCACCTACGCCAAGTGCAATCAGGAGGCGGACGAGGTGCGGGTCGTGGGAATGACCTGCCCGGAGTGTGATTGCGCGGATCGCTTCGTGTCGCCCTACGAAGAGAAGTAAGCGCAAGTGCGCCCGGGATCGGGCGTCGAAGTGACGGGGTGATGCCCCGATCACGAAGCCTCGGTGACGTTCCCGAAAAGAGTCTGCAAATCGGCTGCAGGCCCATGCCTGCGATGCTTGACGCGATCGAGCCCCACCCTAGGCGGGAAGGGCACTCCGAAGCGCAAGCAAGCATCGCAAAGGACGCACCATGACAGATTTCTTCGACGCCAACCGTCTCGACTCCAACAGTGCCCGCGGCGTACTCCGCCGTCGACAGTTCCTCAACGCTGGCGCGGTCGGCGCCGCGACCGTGGCTTTCAGCGCGCTTTCGACCCGGAGCAGCCTGGCGCACGGCTTGGCCGGAGCGTGGCGGCACCGCTCTCCCGGGTACGGCCCACTCTCCGTGAAGCCCGACGGGGCGACGGGACTCCCGCTGCTCGCGCTGCCCGAAGGCTTCCGCTATGCCTCCTATGGTTGGACGGGACAGACCATGGCTGACGGTCGCGCGACTCCGACGGACCATGACGGGATGGCGGTCGTGGCTCGGCGTGGCCCCTTGCTAGCGTTGGTGCGAAACCACGAGCTCGTGCCGGGAGAAGGGCCGCAGGCCTTCGTGGAGGGCGGCATGTACAATCCAGCAGAGTACGGCGGCACCACGAACCTGTTCTTCAACCTGCTGACGGGGAGGTTCTCGACGAGCTACACGAGCCTTGGCGGGACAAATCGAAACTGTGCGGGAGGGCCGACACCATGGGGCACGTGGCTCAGCTGCGAGGAGACATTCCACCCCTGGGGTAGCCGCGCGGACGGCTTCAACCACGGGTACCTCTTCGAGGTCCCAGGGTTCGGCGTCGGCAATGGGCAGCCGATCCGGGCCGCAGGGCGCTTCTCTCACGAAGCGGTCGCTGTCGATCCGGCGACGGGCATCGTCTACGAAACGGAGGACGCACGTCAGAGTGGCTTCTACAAGTACGTGCCACCGAGCGCTGGTGCCGCCAGGAGGCGCGTCTTCGGCGCGGCGCGGCGCCGACTGCAAGACGGCGGCGAGCTCTACGCGATGGTCTTGGACGGCGTGAGCCGCATGGACCTGCGTGGGGGATTTGCCGCTGGTGCCACGTTCAGCGTTGGCTGGCAGCGCGTCACGGATCCCGAGGGCATGGAGGGGCGCGCCTTCGACTCGGCACCCGATGCTGCCATCATCGCCCGCGGCGAAGGCGCTTGGTACGACGCGGGCAAGATCTACTTCGTTTCGACGAGCGGCGGGGCCGCCGGGCTTGGCCAGGTTTGGGTCTACGACCCGCGCCGCGAGGAGTTGACGATGCTCTACGAGTCCAGCAGCGGCGCCGAGGTCGATGGTCCCGACAATATCGCGATCAGTCCGCGGGGCGGCATCCTCCTCTGCGAAGACGGTGACGCCGATCCGCAGCGCCTCGTCGGCCTCACGCCTCGCGGTGAGACCTTTGCGTTCGCACAGAACCAGATCGCGCTCGGCCCTGGCGACATCGATCGCATCGACGCCGTGTTCCCCGGCACGAAGGCGCACTTCCACGACGACCACGAGGGATCCTTCACCGGTTCGGAGTGGGCGGGCGCGACCTTTTATGGGGATTGGCTCTTCGTCAACATCCAATCCCCCGGTGTTACATTCGCGATCACGGGGCCCTGGTTCCGCGGCGCCCTGTGAGTGGAGCCGACCTCGTCAGCGGAGGGGAGCCGCGGTAGGGCTGAGCTTCCAGAGCTCGGTCGGCGCCGTGGCGCCGCAGTCCACCGAGGGGCCGCTGGCCATACAGACTGAGCTTTCAGGGCTGGCGGCGCTGCCGGAAGGGGGTTGCGCGGCGAGCTGGGGGATGGGGCCGGCGCCCTACCGGTACGGTGGAGGGCGCCGGGCCGATCCTGTGACGACTTGACGTCCATTCTGTGGGGAACGAGGAATGTGGCGAGGCGGCAGGTGGACTGCGCGAGGCGGGCGAGGGTGCAGAGCTCGATGTCTTTGCTCTTCCGCCGCGCCGCCGCGGGCGCTATCCAAGGATTCTGGCATTTCGGAGTAGTGACGGCATCGTACCCTATGCTCCGGCGTGTCCTCTGGGTTTGCTGTTTTGCCATGCTTGGAGCCAGCGGTTGCTGCAGCTACTCCGTGGCTGGCTACCAAGGCCCTCCGAGCGACCATTTCGTGAAGGGGGAGTTTCGGAATCGCTGGCCCGCTGGCGAGCGCGCCCACGGCTTTGGCGACTTCTGGCACTGGCAGCTCAATCGGGACATTGGGCTCTGGGATGAGTGGGTGCCGGCGCCGCCCGGCCCCGCACCACCGGCAAGAGTGGAGGGCTCGGCGCTGCGCGTGACCTTCGTCGGGCACTCGACCCTGCTCGTTCAAACGGGCGGCTTGAACGTCTTGACGGATCCCGTGTGGTCCTACCGCGTGGGGCCCACCTCATGGGCAGGCGTGGCGCGGCGGCGGCCTCCCGGGATACGCTTCGAGGACCTGCCGCCCATCGACGTCGTCCTCATCAGCCATAATCATTATGACCATATGGATTTGCCTACGCTGCGCCGCTTGCACGCCGCGCATCGGCCGAAGGTCTTCGTCGGCTTGGGCAACGCGGGTTTCTTGGCGGAGGAAGGCATGCCGGGCGCCACGGACATGGACTGGTGGGATGGCGTCTCCCTCGGTCCGGACGTGAGCCTGCACGCGGTGCCAGCACAGCACTTCTCGCGTCGAGGACTCTGCGATGGAAACGAGACCCTTTGGCTAGGGTGGGTCTTGATGGTCCACGGGCAGGCCATCTACTTCGCAGGCGACACGGGGTATGGCTCCCACTTTGCGGAGATCGGAAGGCGCTTCGCGCCGGTGCGGCTCGCGATGCTGCCCATTGGCGCCTACCGACCGCGCTGGTTCATGCGTGCGGTGCACGTGGACCCGGCCCAAGCCGTGCGAGCCCACCTGGAGCTCGGCGCGCAGACGAGCGTCGCGATGCACTTCGGAACCTTCCGGCAGGCAGACGATGGGCAGTATGAACCCCTGACGGACCTCGTGGAGGCCCTGGAAGAGAGCGCCCTCGATCTCGAGTCCTTTTGGGTGCTCGGCTTCGGGGAAGGGCGTCTGGTGCCGCCCATCAGGACACGCGCGGCCATGGACGAGAAGGCGAAGGGAGGCGGCAGCCTGGCCGCGACCCTCCCTAGGCATCGGGACACCGACGGTGTATCCCGGGGCAAGGACGCCCCACGATGAAACCCCACCTCGACGCGATCGCTACCCTTGCTGGCTCCCGGCGCCTCGCCTACGCCGAGTGGGGCGACCCAGGTGGGCGCCCCGTGCTCTTCTTCCATGGTACCCCGAGCGGTCGCCTCTTCCATCACCCTGACGTCGAGGCGCTGGCGGGTCTCGGGGTGCGCTGGATCACCACGGACCGTCCGGGCTACGGGCGCTCGGACCACCAGCCGCGGCGCTGCCTGCTCGATTGGCCCAAGGACGTGGCAGCGCTGGCAGATCACCTCCAGCTCGAGACCCTGTCGGTGGTGGGACTGTCCGGGGGTGGGCCGCATGCCCTTGCCTGCGCCCATGCGCTGCCAGATCGCGTTCGGCGCGTCGCCATCGTCAGCGGCCTGGGTATCCTCACCCCTGAAGGACTGCGCCGGATGTTTCCCGAGCGCCGCTTCGGTGTTCGAATAGCGCGTTGGGCGCCGTGGCTCCTGCCCGCCTTGATAAGCCTGGTCTCCGATCCACGGCGAACGGATCGCCACTTCTCCAAGGTCTTCCTGCAGTGCCCGAGCGACCGTCCCGTGTTGGAGCGGCCCGAGGTGCGCGCCATGCTCGCCGCCAACTGGGCGGACCCGAACCGCTCAGGCTTGCGCGGCTATGCGGCAGAGTCACGGATCTTCGCGCTGCCTTGGGGGTTCGAACCGAGCGCCATTCGGACCACGGTGCGACTCTGGCACGGTGACGCCGACGCGAGCGTCCCCATCGACATGGCGCGGGCGCTCGCCGCTGCCATCCCCGGGGCCAGCCTCCGCGAGATCCCGGGCGCCGGCCATTTCCTCTTCTTCGACCACTTCCGGGAGATCGTGGAGTGGGCCATCGAGGGACGCGCTCTCGCCGCTTCGCGCTGACAGGCGGGCGAGGTGCCGTCATGGCCAGCGACGGCATCTGCGCGTCCCCCGGCGGGGCGCACCTCGGTCTGGGTGAACTGACCCACGAGCCTGGAGGCGAGTGAGAGGTCCACGGGGTAGTCCCGAAGCGCTTCCTCAATCGGGCCGTCTCGGGAGCTGAGCTCGCCAGCGCTCGAGCTGCTCGGCTTCGGCAAGGACGCGCAGGTGGGTGCCGGCCTCGTCACTGTGCTCCTCGAGCACGCGCGCCGTATCCCAGATCTCGGCGCGGAGGCTCGCCTTGTCGAAGGGAACGAGCAGACGCGCTTCGTCGAGCCGTGCCTCGAAGAACTGGGTGATGCGCCGTCGCACGCCAGCAACGTCGGCGGACGACTGAGCGCTCACGCAAGGAGCGTCCGGATGCTCCAGGGAGAGCTCCGTCCGTGCCTCTTCGGTCATTCGATCGCGCTTATTGACGATGATCCAGCGCGGGATGTCGTCGGCGTCGACCGCCCGCAGCACGTCGTGGGTCGTCTCGAGGTGCGTCCGCCACTCCGGATCCGAGCCGTCCAGGACGATGATGAGCAGCTCGGCGTCGAGGGCCTCGTCCAGGGTCGAGTGGAAGGATGCAAGCAGGTGGTTCGGAAGCCGGCGCAGGAATCCCACGGTGTCGGCGATCACGATGCGCGGTGTCGTGGGTGGATGGAGGGTGCGCACCGTCGTGTCCAGGGTCGCGAAGAGGGCGTCCTTGACCTCCACGTCGGCCCCCGTGAGGGCGCGCATCCAGCTCGATTTCCCGGCGTTCGTGTAGCCCAGTAGGGCAACCCGCGACACCTGAGCGCGCCGCTTGCGCCTGCGCTGCTGCATCGTGGCGGCTGCGCTGAGTTCTTGTTTCAGTTGGGCGATGCGCTTGCGAAGCTGCTGCTTGCGCAGCTCCACGCTCGTGTGTCCCTTGGCTGCGCGCCCACCACCGCCCGCTTGCTTGGCTCCCACGGCCTCTTCGTCGCGGATACGAGGCGCCTCGTAGAGGAGCTCCGCGAGCTCGATCTCGAGCTGAGCCGTGCGCGTGCGCGCGCGTTGACCAAAGACGCGTAGGATTACCTGGGTGCGGTCGATGATCTCCACCTGGAACTCCCGGTGGAGATGCCGCTGCTGCCCGGGAGTTAGCTCGCCATCGAAGACGAGGACGATCGGTCCTTCGCGTGCTTCGCGCTCCGCCTCGAGCAGCTGTCTGAGCTCTTCCAGCTTGCCGGCACCCAGGGTTGCCGGGCCTCGCGGCTCGGTCCTCCGCTGATGGAGCACTGGCCCAATCCGCACGCCGAGCCCTTTCAACAAGTGCGCGAGCTCCGCCACGGAGGCGTTCTCTGCCGATTCGAGGCGTTCTCGAGGTGGAGGGGGCAGCTCCGTCTGCCCTGCGTGGGGCCCTTCTGGTGTCAGCGGCGCCAGCTCCTCCGGGCGCGTGCTCGCAGCGGCCTCGGTCGTCTTGGCGCCGCGGTACGTCGGAGCCGCGACTTGGGTTTCGGGACGGTGTGAGCCCGACGTCGAGACGCCGGCTTGGGGGCTAATGATGATGGCGGTGGGTTGCGGGAGAGCAGTTGCTTGGGTGGAGGGCTTAGTCATAGAGTCCTTGGGCGGGTCCACGGAAGACGCGACGGGGCCCCCGAGAATGCGGGAGCCGCGAGGCGACCGTGGAGCGCAAAGTTGAGTCGCCACGAACGCGACGAATGCACTCGTCCACTCCGTGCGGCCCGCGTCGAAGCGCGGGAAACCGGAGAACGCGGGGTGATGCGACGTCACAGGTGGCAGTGCGTTGCCGGACTGCTTCCGCGGAGCCGCATGAGACGTTGGACCATGGAGGACGTAAAACGCCTTCCATTTCAGGCAAAAGGCTGCATCACTTGCACCTACCGTGGCCCAACCAGCGTCAGCGCTACCCACCTTTGGAGTGAGCCAAATAGCCGACGGCTGTGGGGAGTCAGGCGGCGCTCCCGAGTTCGGGAGACGACCACCGGACGAAGGGCTTAGCGGAGCCTTGCACCAATCATAGTCCCGCGAGTATGGCGCGGTCATCTCCCGATGACAAGCGGAACTCGCCCGTCACGTTGCAGCTCGAGCGCTCGGCTCCATGAGCGGGGCGCGTAATCCCGAGTGGGAATGCCACCCCCAATAATGGCGCGGCCGCCTTTACTTCGCGCTCGGGAGCCCTCGAGACTGGTCCCATGTCTGACCGGCGTATCGGGTGCTCTTCGTGGCGTATCGGGTGCTCCCCAAGGCAGCACCTCTGCTCGCTGAAGCATGGCGTTACGGCTGCGCTCTGCGCGTCCCTCGGCGTCGCTGTCCCCCGTGCCCTCGCCGCCGCAACCTACTACGTCGACCCCGAGACGGGCAGCGCCGCGGGTACGGGCGCTCCAGAGGCACCCTGGGCATCCCCACAGGACGTCATTGATGCGGACCTGATAGGCAGCGTCGTGGCGCCTGGCGATACGCTCGTCTTGGCCAGCGGCGACTACGGTGAGCTCCGCATCGAAGGTTTCACGAACTCGGAGCCCATCACCCTCGAAGCGGGGGAGGGAGCCGCGGCGGCCTTCTCGCGAATCGTCGTGCGAAACAGCGCCGGCTGGGTGCTTCGAGGGGTCCAGGTCGAAGGGGAAGCGGCGGGCTATCTCATCGATCTCGATGGTGCCAACGAGGATATCGTCGTCGAGGAGTGTCTGCTCAGAAGCACCGGCGACACATCGAGCTGGACGGCGCAGGACTGGATCCAGCGAGCGAGCAGCGGCATCGCCGCCGAAGGGAAGCGACTCATCATCCGCAAGAACCAGCTCACCAACGTCGGTTACGGGATCAGCGTTACTGCGACGGAGTCACTCGTCGAAGACAACGTCGTAGACAGCTTCTCTCGCGACGGCCTGCGCGGTTTGGGGAACGATACGGTCTTCCAATACAACACGGTCAAGAACTGCTACGCCGTCGACGATCATCACGACGACGGCTTCCAGTCCTGGTCAGTGGGGCAGGACGGCAGCGTCGGCACGGGGCAGGTCGTTGGCATCATTCTGCGAGGTAACACGTTCCTCAGCTACGAGGATCCGGAGCAGCCCTTCCGAGGTACCTTGCAAGGAATCGGCTGCTTCGATGGCACCTACGTCGATTGGGTGATCGAGAACAACGTGGTCATCACCGACCATTGGCACGGCATCACGCTGCTCGGAGCGCGGGGTTGCCGCATCGTGAACAACACGGTGCTCGACCCGAACGAGGAGCGCCCCGGTCCGCCGTGGATCAGCATCGATGCGCACAAGGATGGCACGCCGCCCGAAGGCTGCCTCGTGAGCAACAATCTGGCGACGGACTACGCGAACGCGGAGGGCGTCACCGAAGTGAACAACGAGGTCATCCACGACCCCGCCGCCCTCTTCGTGGATGCGCAGGCCTATGATGTGCACCTCCGGGATGACTCTCCTGCCATCGACAGGGGGACGAGCGAGCGGGCGCCCCTGCTCGACCGCGATCGCATCCCACGACCCCAAGGGAGCGCCGTGGATCTCGGCGCGTACGAGTGGCATGAGCCTTCGGTGGAGCCGGTCGTCGGCGGGGCTTCGGGCTTGCCTGAGCCGAGTTCGAGAGCGGGCCACGGCGGGGTGTCCGGCGTGAACGGCGGCCTGGCCCCCCAGGACGATGGCGAGGAGGGAGATGGTTGCGGCTGCCGGGTCGCGGGAGCTGGCGCGCAGGGGTACTCAGGGTGGCTGGGCTTGGCCGTGCTCCTCGCGCTCTGGGGATCCGTTGCCGCGGCTCGGCCGGCTAGGGATGGGCGCCACGTCTCCCCGCGTGGGTAAGCTCACTGCCCTGGCGTCAAGCAGCAGACCGTGATGGCGGTGGTCGGGTCGAGCTCGGCGCTGCCACTTGGTGGCACCGTCGCGCTGCTCGTGCACTGGCCCGCGTCCGAGACGAAGGGCTCCGCGTCGGGGAAGTCGAAGGCGATGGTACGAGTGTCGGTGCCAGTGTCGATCAGGCATTCCCCGCTCGAGCTGGTAATTGTCAGTTCGAAGGTGGGGGGCTCCAGAGAGCTGCAATCGGTAGAGACGTAGCCCGCGATGCGGGCCGCACACTCGCTGCCCTCGGGTACGCAGTCGCAGCTGCCCGAGCACTCGCGGTTATCGACGATGCGCTCGAAGAGCAGGGTTCGCTCGGGGTATGCGGCTGGGCACGAGAAGTCACCCCACGCGTACACGCAGACGCTGGCATCGCTCGCTGCCGGCGGTGCGGGGACGCAAGCTTCCTCAGCCGTCGCACAACTCTCGGCGAGAGGTTCCGCAGCGCAGAGGGAGAGCTCGCCGGTCAAGGCCGTGGACAGTGAATCATCCATGTACTGGCCCGGGTTGCAGGTCGACTCTGGCGCGCTGAGCTCGAAGCTCCACGAACTATCGAAGGTGGACTGGCAGAGGGTGTCGCTTCCTTCTAGTGCGTATTCGAGGCTATCTGTCCCGTACGCACATTCTGCACCAGCGAAGACTCGTGCTTGGACACGGTTCGAGCATTCCACGTTCGGTGTTCCGCAGCTGCAAGTGCAGTCCCCGCGTTCTGCGAGGCCCGTCCCGGCGACGAGCGCGAACTCGGGGTAGCTTGGCGCGCAGGCGGTGGCGTTGCCGGCGAGCAGCACGATCGGACCCTGCCATGCGCCCGTTGGCGTCGCCGGGACGCAAACGTGGGTCTCTGGACAGGTGATCACCGGATCGCCGCCTACCCCGCCGGCACCTGCGCTCGAGATACCGCCGCCGCTGCCGCCCGCCGCCGGAGAGCCGCCCGCCGCCGGAGAGCCGGCTGATCCGCCAGAGGTAGGGACGCCAGCGCTGCCGGCCGCGCCCCCTTCTGGGCCCGTGCCGCCGGATGGCGTCCCGCCGCTGCCGTTGGAGGTTCCGCCGCTGCCGTTGGGGGTTCCACCGCTGCCATCCAGGCTGCCGCCACTTGCCGTTGTTCCTCCTCGCGGCTCTTGCCCTGCCCCTCCTGTGTCGGAGGCGTTACCGCCCATGGCCTGTGATGACCCTCCCGTGCCTGGAGAGCCCCCGGTCGGTCTGCCCGCCGCGCCTCCCGCAGCCGAGCCACTGCTGCCCGCCGCGCCGGCACCGCCGCTGTTGGCGGCCCCGCCGAGGGCCGTCGAGGGCCGCCCACCTGCACCAGGAACGCCACCGTTCGCGCTCCCTCCCAGGGCCACGCCGCCGGCCTCTCCATTGCCTCCGGTCGCGGCATCGAAGTGCTCCCCGCTGCACCCCAGGGCGAGGGCAGCGAGGCTCAAGGTCCAGGGTGAGCAACGTTTGCGGGTGGGCGAGGTCGGCGTCGGCATGGGGCTGCTCTAGCTTGGATACCCTGACGTGACCACCGAGACCCACGGCGCTCCAGCCTTGCTGAACTCCGTGATGCGCGGCAGAGGAGTCAAGGCCGGAGCGGTGGGAGGGCGACGGGGCCTGACGGGGGCCGTCTAGGCGTCGTCCGCCTCGTCTCCCTGCACGGCGCAGGCTTCGGACGTTCCGAAGGCTTCCTGGAACCCAACGGAGTCCGAGTAATAAGCGCGCCGAAAGCTCTCGTCCCAGCATTCCACCGCCTCTACCGAGTCGATGGAAGCGGGAAGGTCGCCGCCAGCGATTGTCACCGTGGAGCGACCAGCTCCAGCGACGTTCCACTGGCTGACGATCGTGACGTCCTCCAAGGCTGTTTGCCCTTCCTCGTCGATGTCCCAGACTCCATCGACGGCGATGAGCCCGGTTCCGTCCTCACGCGCCTCCGAGTGCACCGTGAGGTGCTCCTGACCTGCAGCTGGCCGGAGCTCCACGTCGATTGTGCGCGGCAGGGCCCCGACCTCGCTCGTGACGTCCGGTGGCAGCTCATGGGTAACTGCTATAGAGCCGGAGTCGTCCTCGCCGTAAGCGAATGGATCCAGGCGTTTGCCTTCGTCGATGTCGATGGTGAAGCTTCCATCCCCGTGCTGCGCGCTCGAGGCGTCGTAACCCGTCCCAGAAATCACGACCCGGTAGTCCTGTTCTGCTTCGGAGTCCTTCGGTCTACCCTCCAGAACGTAGGAGTACTCACCCTCCCCTTCGCGCTTCATGCGAAAGCGCCAAGTGGCCGGCTCGAGAGCATCGGTGTATGGTCCCCAGATGGCTTCGTCCTCACTGATCTCGCTGGGGTTCGTGCCGGCTACGAACCAGACGGTACCGAGAACACTGGCTGTGATAGCGTTGACACCGTCGCGTACTTCGCGGGTAAAAGCGTAGTACTCAGCCCATTCACTGGGGCCTGCCGACTCTGCTGCGTCTGCGTCAGCGGTCGCCGCTGCACCGCTCACGTCGGGGGGCGATTCCCGTTCCGGTCCGTCAATCGTCGCCGACTTGGCGCTGGGCAGTGCCTGCCGGAAGGACTCGACGGTGAGCTCCTCATCTGACCCACAGGCTGCTGCTGCGAACAGGGCCACCCCACTGAGACAACCGATACGAATACTGTCACCGAACATGCGAACCTCCTGGCAAAGCGCCTCCAAGCCGTTGATAACGAGGACTCCGTACCCGGTGTCGCAGGACGCGTTCATGCCTCGCATCCGATTTGATGACGGGTCGCGCGGCCCACAAAGGCCCACTCGGATACGCACCGCGTCAGGGATGTCGCAGGTGGTGAGAGGGGCCAGCGCGTCAACGAGCAGACCCTGAGCAGATTACGTGGTGGCACATTGGTTGCTTAGCCGAGCCCGGTTGCTCTGGCACCGATCAGGAGAAGGCTATGCATCACCGTCCGGGAACACTGGTAATCGTCGGTACATCGTTCGCATTGGGGTTGGGGAGCTGCTCTGCCGCCGACGACTCCGGCGGTATAGTGGCCAACGGGGGAGACGTAGCCTTCTCGCCCGGTCACGGAGTGGTCCTGGATGAGGGCGAGGCGAGCGAGCGGCCAACGCCTCCAGAGCCCTCGGATGAGGGCGAGATCCTCATCAACCCCTTCGTCATGGCGGAGCACGACCCTCAGAGCACCTTCGCGGCGGACGTGGACACCGCGAGCTACGACATGTTCCGCCGGGACGCTCTGGATGGGCGCTTACCGTCTGCGAGAGACGTTCGCGTGGAAGAGTGGATCAACTACTTCGACTACGATTACCCCGCGCCAAAGGCCACGGCCGAGGAGCCCTTTGCCATCGCCCTCGCAGCAGGTCCTAGCCTGACGGGGAATGATACCCTCATGTTGCGGATCGGTGTTCAGGGTAGAGTGGCGTCGGAGGAGGAGAAAAAGCCGACCAACTTGGTTTACCTGATCGACACATCGGGTAGCATGAGCAGCCCGGACAAGCTTCCGCTCGTCCAGTTGACGCTCACGGAATCCCTGGAGGTTTTGGATCCCGAGGATACAATTTCGATCGTCACCTACGCGGGCAGCACGCGCGTGGCGCTGAAGCCGACGCCCGTCGCCGAGCGGGACGCCATCGAGGACGCGATGGCTCATCTGACGGCAGGCGGCAGTACGGCAGGGGCCGCCGGCCTCGATCTCGCTTACGATCAAGCGGAGGCGGGGTTCGTCGAGGGCGGGATCAACCATGTCGTGCTTTGCACGGACGGCGACTTCAACGTCGGCCCCTCGAGCACGGACGAGCTGGTGAGGCTCATCGAGACGAAGCGCGAGTCGGGGATTACCCTAACGGCGCTCGGGTTTGGGGAGAACAATGATGCCATGATGGAGCGCGTCAGCAACGCTGGAGACGGCATCTATGGGATCATCATCAATGAAGACCATGCCATCGAGTACGTTCATGAGAAGCTACTCTCGAGCCTCGTGCACATTGCCAAAGACGTGAAGCTCCAAGTCGAGTTCAATCCCGAGCTCGTGGCAGCGTACCGGCTCATCGGCTACGAGAACCGCGCCATTGCCGACGAGGACTTCCGGGACGACCGCGTGGACGCTGGCGAGATTGGTGCGGGGCACCGGGTGACCGCGCTCTACGAGCTCGTACCAGCGGACGGCCAGGTTCCGTCCCCCGAGGGGGCACCGGAGCCACGGCGGGGCGACGCCTTCGAGGGCGAGCTGGAAGTCGGCCCGGGCGAGCTGGTGCTCGTGAAGATCCGCTATAAGGAACCTGGCGCTGCCGCCGACGACGAAGCGCGTGAGGTAACGCGGGCGCTCGGCCCCGCGGCAGTTGCCGCGAGCACGGATGCCCTGGACAGCGACGTGGTGTGGGCTACGGCCGTGGCCGCCTACGCCGAGATCGTGCGTGGCAATCCTTACGTGTCGCCCGAGCAGCTCGACGTCCTTGCCGACCTGATGGACGACCCGGCGTTCGAGGCTGACGCCGATCGGAAAGAGTTCATCACGCTCTTCGAGGCGACCCGCGAGAGGCTCTGACGGACGGCCATTGGCCGCTCTGAGCTCGGAGGCTGCCGCGTTCGACACTTCAGGCCTGGGCGGGCACGTCCGAATGGCGACCCATCGGTCATTGCGCTGCGCTGCTGCCACCTCCTTCGGCGCCGCCAGCATGCCCCACTTGCGGACCCCCGCTCAGGTCTCAATGCTCGGCGTTGCGCTCCCGCGGGCGCCTCTGCTAGCGACGAATGAATGCGCGAAAGGGATTGATGCGCAGAACGAACGATGATACGTCGGCGCCCCAGCCGAACACCAAGCAGGCCCTGGCTGTCCTGGACCTGCCCCTCGAGCGCGACGCATTCTTGCGCACCTTGCTCCGGCATCTGTCCGGCACGCTGCAGGACGTCGTCGGCATCGAGGAAGCGTCCGGCTTCATCAGCGTCGTCGGTCAGGAGATGGGCGAAGAGATTGGTGACATCTATCGCCGCGCCTTCTCCCTCGAGCAGCTGCGCCCCGATCAACTCGCAGACGTATTGGTGGATCTGAAGAGGCGGATCAACGGCGATTTTTACGTCATCGAGCAGACCGAAGACAAGATCGTCTTCGGGAATCGCATCTGCCCCTTCGGCGATCGCGTGACGGACCGCCCAGCGCTTTGCATGATGACCTCGAATGTCTTCGGGGCCATCTCGGCGCGGGAGTTCGGGTACGCGAAGGTAGAGCTTCAGAAGACCATTGCGCGCCGCCATCCAGAGTGCCGCGTCGTCGTTTACTTGCGCCCGAGCGTGGATGCGGATGCTGCCGACGGGCGTGTCTACCATCGTGGCGCGGGGCAGCATTGAGCTACGAGTGGTTTCATGCGGTCGCTGACCGCCTCACGGATGCCCTCCTGCTGCTCTCTCCGGAAGGGGACACTCTTGCGCTCAACCCCGTCGCGCGAAGAGTCCTGGACAACGGGGGCGATGCGCCCGTATCCCTGCGGGAGCTCGTCCAGGATTCGGCCGCGTTGGAGCGCTACCTAGCGCTCGCGTCGCGCTCGGATAGTCCGCTGCCAGGCTCTCTTCGGCTCCGCGTTGGAGCGGGCCGCTGGCGCTGCGACGCGAGCTCCGCTAGCTTTGCTGATGGTACCTATTTGGTGCTCCAGCTACGCTCCGCCAGCGAAGTGGTCGCGCGCTTCGTGACGCTGAACGAGCAGATCGACAAGCTGCACGCAGAGATCCGCCGACGGGAGCTGCTCGAGCAGGAACGGGAGGTGCTCTTGGCGGGCGAGCGACGAGCGCGCGCGGCGGCAGAGGACGCGAGTCGCTTCAAGGACGAGCTCTTGGCTTCGGTGTCTCACGAGCTAAGGACCCCGTTGCACGCGATCTCTGGGTGGCTTTCCCTTATTCAAGACAACGTCGAGGATCGGGCGCTCCTGGCTCGCGGTCTGGAAGTCATTGCCCGGAACGTCGCGGCCGAGAGTCAGCTGACTGAAGACCTCGTGGACGCCTCCCTCATGGTTACTGGGCGCATGAAGCTGCAGCTGCAGGGGGTCGACCTCGAGCAGGTGATTCGGCAGGCCGTCGACAGCGCTCGCCCAGCGGCGGAGGCCAAGCGGCAGCGTATCGAGGTCCTGGCGAGCGCCGGGACTTGTGTGGTGAACGGGGATCCCGCTCGCTTGCTGCAGGTGGTTTGGAACCTGCTTGCCAACGCCACCAAGCACACCCCCAAGGGTGGACGGATTCAGGTCGTGCTTCGCCGCGTGGAGTCCCATGCGGAGGTCTCGGTCAGCGACACGGGAGAGGGCATCGACGCCGAGGTGCTGCCCTACGTGTTCGATCGCTTTCGTCGCGCGGACGGGTCTTCGACGCGGCGTCACGGTGGCTTGGGCCTCGGGCTCACGATAGTGCGACACCTTGTCGAGCTCCACGGCGGTGTCGTGCTCGCTCACAGCGACGGCAGGGATGAAGGAAGCACCTTCATCGTGAGCCTGCCCCTGCCGATCTTCCGGCATCGACGTGCTGCGACGACCCTGCCCAACGTGGATGACCAGGCGGCGCCCAAGGCACTCGCTGGTCTCCATGTGCTGCTGGTGGAGGACCACGACGACTCACGCGAGCTCTTGAACGCCATTCTGCGCAGCGAGGGCGCCATTACCGTGGCGGTCGACAGCTCCGCGGAGGCGCAGAGGGCCTTCCGTGAGCGAGCCCCTGACATCGTCGTCAGCGACATCGAGATGCCGGAGGAAGACGGTTTTACGCTGATGCGGAAGCTGCGCAGCGCGGAGCGGGAGCTCGAACGTGTGCCGGTTCCGGCCATCGCCATC
Organism: Pseudomonadota bacterium; assembly: GCA_023398955.1. Taxonomy (GTDB): domain Bacteria; phylum Myxococcota_A; class Polyangia; order Polyangiales; family Polyangiaceae; genus JAEWRL01. The sequence continues at coordinate 1,390 of JAEWRL010000004.1, read as the reverse complement.
TCGGCGCACACCATTGGAGACGCACGCCTCCACGCTCTGCGAGCCGGGTTCCAGACTTTCCTACCGAAGCCAGCAACGCCGGCGGAGCTTATCGCGACAGTTGCCAGCCTATGCAGTGGCAGCATGCGGACGGCGCCCGGTCCGTGAGCGCGGGTGACACTGCGGAGTCCGGCAGCGTGGGCGTCGGGATCCGTCTATCTATCCCCTCCTCTTTGGTTCCGGCTACACCGGCTTAGGCCGCCACCAACCCCGCAACGGCTTCAGTGGACGCTGCTGCGGTCTGCGTGGCACCGAGGAGCGCCCTCAACTGCCGCTTCGCGTAATAGACGCGGCTTCGCACCGTGCCTTCGCAAGTCCCCAACATGGCGGCGGCTTCGCTCGACGAGAGCTCCTCGACCTCGCAGAGCAGGAAGGCATCGCGATGTAACGCAGAGAGTTGCGCGAGGGCACGGGTGAGGGTAGACGCGAGCTCTTTGCGGGACGTCAGCTCTTCGGGATCTGCGCTCGGCGAGATGGGTTGCACCGCCAGACGTTTGAACGCGGCGCGGCGCCTAACCGAGGAGCGGATGTGCCGGCGTGAGCGGTTCATCACCATCCCAATCAGGAACGTGCGCAGGGAGGACTCTCCCCGAAAGCTCTTCATTGCGTTGGGTAGAAGCGGAAACACCTCGTGCGCCAGGTCGTCCGCTGCTTCCGCTTCGCCGACGAGCCGCAGCGCGAATGCCCGCACCGCGTCGTGATGCTCGTCGTAGACTCTCGCCAATGCGTCGGTGTCGCCGCGCCGCAGGCGCTCGGCCAGGCTCTCGCTCTCGGCCGAAGCGGGCGCACGCGGGTAGCTCGGGGCAGGAGAGACCGAGGGGAATGGTGCGACGGGCCCTGAGGGGGCAACGGAGCTGACATCGACTAGCATGAGCGACATGAGCACTGCCCAAAGCACTTGGCGTGCCACGAGCGGCGCGCTCCGAGTCACTGGTTCCTGCTGGCGGCAAAGGCAGGGTATTCACGCGGAAACCTCGGGCAGCGCGACGACGCGTCGGGATCGCGGACAGCAGCGGACGGACGCCACTTCATCCAGCGGACACCTGTCCGCACGGACACGTGTCCGCCGTCGGGGTCTCGGCCAACGACGGTCCGCGCACTCCCTAACCCGGCGGAGCCGGAACCAAACCGGGGAACTGGCAACGCCAAATGCAACCGGAGGGCAGGCTATCAGGTGTCAGCTGTCAGGCGTCAGCTTCTGCATGAAGCTGGCGAGCATCCTGCGCACTTCGCGGACCTGGGCATCGAGCTGACGATGAGCATCGGGACTGAGATAGCCCAGGTCACGAGCCAGGAGTAGCTGGTACTCGGTCTCGCTGGCCGAGCCAGCGGCGATGCTGAGGAAGCGTGC
>JAEWRL010000137.1 GCA_023398955.1 Pseudomonadota bacterium | reverse complement strand
TGCGCAGGATGCTCGCCAGCTTCATGCAGAAGCTGACGCCTGACGGCTGACACCTGATAGCCTGCCCTCCGGTTGCATTTGGCGTTGCCAGTTCCCCGGTTTGGTTCCGGCTCCGCCGGGTTAGGGTACCTCATCGCGCCCATATACCTGGTGTTCCTGGCGCTACTCATGGCCGCCCTGGTGGCAAAGCTGGGTTTCATGGCCAGGGAGGGTTACCAGGTGGTGCCCGCCATCATCGTGATTCCTCTGCTTCTCCTGGTGTCTACGGGGCTTTCGGTGACAGTCCTCCGTACGCTGCGCCGTAGCTGATCCAAGACCGCATCAGTGGTCAACGGGAGTGATGGCGCCCGGGTGACCAGGTGGCGCGCTCCGGGAACGCATGGGCGCAGGGCCGGTCGCTTAACCGTTCGCCGGTCCGCTTCCAGGCAGGGGCCTATCGGGTGACCCGCGCGGCGTGGTAGCCTCGGGCTCATGTTGCGTCTCATCACTCTGTCTGTCGGCGTGGTCGTGGTAGCTTGTGCTGCGGGATCTCAGCCCGGTGAAGCGAAAACGGCGACCAACACCCAGCCTGCCGCCAACAGCGACGCGCCCGCCGGTGCGGATTCGATCGATGGCAAGCGCGCCGAGTTCGTGGATGCCTGCGTGGCAAGGGCAAACAACCGCGACTTCTGCGAATGCAGCTTTGGCCAATTTCGCGAGGTCTTTGCCGGTGTGAACCTGGAGGATGAGCTGGAAGCGGACGATCCCCGCCTCGCGGATCTACAGCGCCGTGTGGTGGCCCAGTGCGCCAATACGATTCCGGAGGAGACGGTTCGGAAGAATTTCATTGAGGGATGCATCGCCGATGATGCTCGCAAGGAGGGCTACTGCATGTGCGCCTGGCCTGCCTTGAGAGAGCACCTGTCGCCGGTCGAGCTGATGCAGGGCAGTCAGGAGGATGCGCGGTTCATGGCAGCCAAGAAGGCCATGGTCGTGAAATGCGAAGGAAAATTCCCCGCAGCCGTCGCAGAGGAGGACTTCATGGCGGGTTGCATGCGGAGCAAGGCGGGCCAAGAGGAGCGCTGCAGGTGCCTTTGGGAGAAGGTCTCCACCAGCTTCACCGTGGAGGAGATTGCTGCCGGGACGGTGGACGTCAGCAGTGCCGAGGGGCTAGAGACCTGCAATCAACCGTGAGCTGCTGCAGCTCGCTTTCCCTTCAGCGATCGCTCCTCTCGCGCGCAGTACAGGATCGGTACCACGAACAATGTGACGAGCTCGAACGCCATGCCGCCGAAGAGCGGGATGGCCATGGGCACCATCATGTCCGAGCCGCGTCCCGCGCTGGTGATGACCGGGAGCAATGCCAGAATCGTCGTAGCGGTCGTCATGAGGCAGGGTCGCACCCGGCGTAGCCCCGCCTCGAGCGTCCGCTGCCGCGCCTCCGCGCGGGTGCTGGGCGGGAGCTCAGTGAACCGTTGTCGGAGATAGGTGCTGATGACCACCCCATCGTCGGTCGCGATGCCCAGGAGCGCGATGAAGCCAACCCACACGGCGACGCTCATGTTGATCGGGTGTACCTGGAACAGGGTGCGCATGCTCTGGTCGAAGACGGTGACGTCCAAGAACCACGGTTGCGCATAGAGCCAGAGGAAGCAAAAGCCGCCGGAGAGCGCCACGGCCGCCCCTGAGAAGACCATCAGGGTGGTCGTCGACCTTCTGAACTGGAGGTAAATCAGGATGAGGATGAGCGCGATGGCGAGCGGGACCAAGACCATCAGTCGTTTCTCGCTGCGAACCTGGTTCTCGTAGCTGCCGGCGAAGCGATAGCTCACCCCTGCCGGAAGCACGAGTTCACCGCTGGCGATCCTGGCGGACAAGAACGCCTGGGCGTCTTCAACGACGCCGACCTCTGCGCGATCCTCCAGCTTGTCGAAGACGACATAGCTGGTCATGAAGGTGTCTTCGCTCTTGATGACCTGAGGTCCCCGCACATACCGCAGCTTGGCGAGCTGCTCCAGGGGGATCTGGTGCCCGAGGGGTGAGGGAACGTACACCTGGCCGATGGACTCGATGCTGTCCCGCTCCTCTCTCATGAACCGAACCCTTACGGGATATCGCTCACGACCTTCCACGGTACGGGTGACGGTGCGGCCCCCAATCGCCGTTTGGATGACGTCTTGGACGGTCTCCAAGGCAATTCCGTGGCGGGCAATCGCCCGGCGATCGATGACGATCTCGATGTACGGCTTGCCGACGACGCGGTCAGCGACCACGGTCTCCGCGCGAATGCTGGGGACCTGCTTGAGCAGCGCCTCCATCTGGAGCGCCGCGCTCTCCAGCGTCTCCAGATCCGGTCCTTGCAGCTTCAATCCCATGGGGGCTCGCATCCCGCTCTGGAGCATCACGATGCGGGCAGCGATGGGCATGAGTTTGGGGGCGCTCGTGAGCCCGGGCAGCGTCGCGGCTTGGCGGATTTCCTCCCAGACGTCGTTTGTCGTCCGGATCTGCTTGCGCCATTGACGATAGGGGCGCCCGTCGGGATCCGGAATGGGCTCTCCGAAGCGGTCCAGGACGAAGGTCTCGGCCTGCTCGTCGAAGCGAAAGCGCGTACGCTGCCCATCCGCGTCCAACCGATACTCGGGCTTAAGCGTGACGATAGTCTCATACATCGAGATGGGAGCGGGATCCAGCGGGCTATCGACGCGGCCGAGCTTGCCAACAGCGCGATCCACCTCCGGCACGCTGGCGATGGCAGCGTCGAGCTGCTCCAACTGCGACAGCGCTTCCCCGAGGGAAGCATGGGGCATCGTCGTCGGCATGTAGAGGAATGACCCCTCGTCGAAGGGGGGCATGAATTCCCTTCCGAAGCCAGGCAGGGCGTGCGCGACGGCAACCACTGGTGAGCTGGTGCGCACCGCCTGAGGCAGCCAGCCAAAGGTCCGTTGAAAGCCCAGCCACGCCGTCAGTCCCCACATGACGATGATGGCCGGCACGCTCAAGGCGAGTAGCTTGTGGTCTAGAGCCCAGCGCAGTAGCGCGGGGTAGATGCGGAGGAACCCGACGAAGAGCAACAGGAGGCCGGCGATGAGGCTAGCCACGAAGAGACGGTTCGTCCAAGTCCCCTGCTCCATGCCGAGCGGCATCCAGTCGTCCGCGAGCAGTACGACGACGACCACGACGACGACGGCATTGCCGACGTCCGGCAGATATCCCGCTACCCGCGCGGGAAGCACGTACCCTAGGAGTCGGACCGCCGCCAGCACGACGACGACGAGACCGAGCGCAGGGCTCAGCGTGAGCGCCGCGACGACGCCTGCTACAAGAAAGATCCAATCGCCCAGGGTCGCGCCGCGAAAGAGCTTCTTCAGTATTGCCCGCGCCCCGCGAGGGGGCTGTTCGGTCTTCTTCGCAGGCGGCCGCAGCAGGAGGTAGCAAGCCGCCGGAAGGACGAGCAACGCCAGCACCAGGGCGCCGCTCATCGCGAAGGTTTTCGTGTAGGCAAGGGGCGTGAAGAGCTTTCCCTCGGAGGCGGTCAACGCAAAGATCGGGAGAAACCCGACAACGGTCGTCAGCGTGGAGGTGATAATGGCTGGAGCCACCTCCGCTGCCGCGCGCCGGACCACGAGCGCCCGGTTCTCGCCCGGCTTCGCCGTGTTAAGGTGCTCGACGACGTTCTCCACGAGAATGATGCCCATGTCGACCATCGTCCCGATGGCGATGGCTATGCCGCTGAGCGCCATGATGTTGGCGTCGACACCGGCTTGCTTCATGGCGATGAACGCGGCGAGGACGCCGAGGGGCAGGAGAGAGCTGATGACCAGCGAGCTCCTGAGGTGGCGCAGGAGCACCAGGACCACCAGCATCGTGATGAGGATCTGCTGAAAGAGCGCCGTCGAGAGGGTTCCCAGGGTCTCTTCGATGAGGCCTGTGCGGTCGTAGAAGGGAACGATCTTGACTTGGCTGACGGTGCCCCCTTCGAGCGTACGCCGCGGCAACCCTGGCGAGATCTGCGCGATCTTCGCTTGGACGCGCTCGATGACCTCCAGCGGGTTCGCACCGAAGCGCACCACGACGACTCCGCCCACGGCAGGTGCCCCCTCATCGTCCAGCGCCCCTCGCCGCTGCTCCGGGCCCAGCGTGACGCTGGCGATGTCGCTGATCCGGATGGGCGTGTGCTCGACATTGCGGACCACGATCTGTTCGAGGTCCTTCACGTTCTTGATGAAGCCAATCCCCCGGACGACGTACTCGACGTTGTTGATCTCCATCGTGCGCGCCCCAACGTCGAGGTTCGCTCTGCGCACGGCCTGGACCACGTCACCAACATTCACGCCTTGGGCGCGCATGGCCTCTGGTTCGATATCGACCTGATACTCGCGGACGAACCCGCCGATGCTCGCCACCTCGCTGACCCCCGGCACCGACTGCAGGGCGTAGCGCACGGTCCAGTCTTGGATCGTGCGTAGCTCGTGTTGGTCCCAGCCGCCCACCAGGGTCCCATCCGGAGCGTGCCCCTCCAGTGTGTACCAGAAGACCTGGCCGAGGGCCGTCGCGTCCGGACCCAGCATCGGGTTCGCCTCGGGGGGCACGGTCCCGGTCGGCAGCGCGGCAAGCTTCTCGAGCACGCGTGAGCGGGACCAGTAGAACTCGACGTCCTCCTCGAAGATCACGTAGATGGTGGAGAAGCCGAACATGCTGAAGCTGCGCACCGTGCGCACGCCAGGAATGCCCAGGAGTGCAGTAGTGAGCGGGTACGTGACCTGGTCCTCCACGTCCCGAGGGGAGCGCCCTGGCCATTCCGTGAAGACGATCTGCTGATTTTCGCCAATGTCCGGGATTGCATCTACCGGAACCGGATCTCGGGGCAGCCCCCCCAAGTCCCACCGGAACGGCGCAGCCCAGAGACCGCCCGCGACGAGGAGCACGGTGAGGATGCCCACGACCAATCGGTTATCCAGGAAGAAGCCCAGCGCCGACGCAATCCAGGTCGAACGCTCGCTCGTGGTCCCACCATGAGGGCTGGCGGGAGCGACGCCTGGGCTCTCGGGGTCGTCCTTGCTTACGCTATCAGCGGGCGTTCTCGGGTCATCCGTGTTCAATGCTGGTGCCCTTCCGGTGCCGGAGCCTTGGTGCGTTTCTCATCCAGTCGAAGGTGTTGACCGCTCGCGAGGTCCTGCCGAATCTCCCCACACGTGAACATCTGCGCGCCATAGTATGGGTTCTCGACCGTATTGGCCCGTTGCAGCCATTGCGCTCCCTCACCGCCGGTGCCCGCCATCGGGCAGAAGGCGAGTTTGACGTGTGCGGAGAGGGGGTTCCCGAACCGCTCCATGCTCCGGATGAGAAGGCGACCGAGTAGCTCGAACACTTGGCGGATCCGCTTCAGCGAGTCGGCCTGCTGTGCTTGCGTTGCGTGGTGGATTAGCGGCTTCTTCAGGCTCTCCCAAGCCTCGCGCACCTCCGCCCGTTCCTTTGTCGAGAACCCTTCGGCAGCTGTCGCTAGCTTCTTGGCGGCGTTCTTGGATGCAGCCAGATCGTCACTCGCCAGATGCTTCTGGAGATCGAGGTAGGCATCAACGACAACAGCAAATCCGGTCTTGAAACTCTCGGAGACGTCGAGCGGCTCCATCGCCTCGCGCGCCGGGTCGTCGCTCCTGGCCATCATGCTGTCGCCACCCCGTATCTGAAGCTCACTGTCGAGCGCGAATGCGCCCGCGACGACGACGTGCTCACCCTCCTCGAGCCCACCCACGACCGGATAAACGTCCCCTGTGCGTGGTCCAAGCTGCACTTCTCGAGCCTCGTAAGTCGGCTTGGGGCTATTCGGAACTGCAACGTAAACGAGCGACCGCTTTCCAGTGAACAGCACCGCACTCCGCGGCACGACGATAGGGGGTTCGCGTTTTGCTCCATGGGCCGCGTGGACCATCGCTTCGGCGAACATCCCTGGGCTCAAACGTCCCTTCGGGTTGGGTACCTCGACGCGCACCTGAGCCGTGCGTGTCTGGGGATCCACGATCGGGTCGATGAACGCGACCTTGCCTTCGAAGAGCTCCCCTGGGAAGGTTGCTACCTGAATGGTGACCTCTTGACCCACCGAGATGAGCGCGAGGTCGCTCTCGTAAGCGTCCATCTGCAGCCACAGTTGGCCGAGATCCGCCACGCGGAAGAGGGGAGTGCCAGGGGACATGTAGGCTCCCTGGTTGACGAGTTGCTCGAGTACGGTGCCGGAGTGCTGCGCGTAGATGGTGACATGCTGTCTGGGCGACTCCTCTCGCGCCATCTCGTCGATGGTGCCCTCTGGTACCCCCAGTAGAGCGAGCCGTTGCCGCGCTGCCTGCAGTGTCGACTGCGCGGCTCCGCGGGCAACGGGTAGGGCCCCCTCGAGATCCTTCAGCTGACGCCTCGCTGTGACAAGGTCTTGTTGTGCCGTGTATATTTCTGGGCTGTATACGCGCGCAATAGGCTGCCCCCGCGTGATCTTGGCTCCTTCAGTGCTGACGTAGAGCTCGTCGATGCGACCCCCAACCCAAGGTGTCACCGTGCGCACTCGGGTCTCGTTGGCCTCGAACTTGCCGAGCAGCTTGAGCTCGACCCCGGGCCCGGCTTCTCGAGCGGCGGGCACCGTCCTCACGCGGGCAAGAATGCGGGCGCGATCCGAGATGGCTATCTGCCCCGGTTCCCGAGCTTCATCGCCATCGCTGGCGAGGGGGATGAGGTCCATGCCGCAGATGGGGCAATCGCCGGGTTCAGGTAGCTGTATCTGAGGGTGCATCGAGCAGGTCCAGAGCTCGGCTTTGGATGCGGTGCCCTGAGCCGTGCCCTCCTCGGTAGGCTCCGAATCGGGGAGGCCTATCCAGAGTCCGAGTAGGAAGGCAGTGAGAACCGCTGCCGCGACCGCGATGCGGCGCAGCCCTGAAGACCACCGTGGAGGGAGGAGTATGCGTCTCATGGGGTGCGTTCCTCGCGAGCCGATGGCTCACTGTCGGGCTGTCCCTGTACGGGACGACCGACGAGGGCTTCCAGGCGAGCCCACGTGGTGGCTGCTTCAGCATGTGCTTCGTAGAGGGCCATCTGAAGCTCGAGAAGCTCCTGCTCGGCGAGCAGCGCTGCTGCGAACGAGGAGCGATCGGCAGCGTAGCCGCCGATGACCGATTCGTAGGCGGCCCACGCTTGTGGTACCAACGTCTTCTCGTAGAGGTGCGTGCGACGCACTGCATCGCGGAGCTTGGAGAGGGCAGCCTCGAGCTCGGCGCGGGCGTCGTACCTGGCGGCGGTCGCCCGGGACAGCATGACAGCGCTTTCCGCCCGCTCCGCAGCCGCCGCATCCCCATAGTTGTCGAACCATATCGGGAGGCGGACGGCGAGAGAGACGACGATGGGGTCCTTACCGCTGTCCTCCGGTGCAGGGCTCATCTCCGACTCACCCGTTTCGATGTATTCAGCGCCGACGACGAACCCCGGGTAGCGGTCGGCGTCCGCTGCGCGAGCGCGTTCTCGTCGCGACTTTGCCATCAGCTCCAGGGCATCGATGCGCGGGTGCTCCAGAGCCGAACGAAGGAGCTCCGCTTCGCTCTCCGCGGGGAGTCTCGCCGCTACCGGTGCATCGAGGATGGGCAGAGGTCCCACGCCTGGATGCCCGATGGTTGCCCGCAGCCGTGCCGAGGCGACACGGCGCTCCTCGTCGAGAGCAGCAAGGCTGTCGACGATTCGGCTCAGCTTCAGGTTGATCTGGTTCAGATCGGAGAGCGCTGCCTTTCCGACCTCGAGCCGCGCCTCTGTCAGTCTAGCGAACTGCTGGGTGATGCGCTGCTGATCAGCGAGGACCTTTCGCTGCTGCTCGATCAGCCAGAGATTGAAGTAGGCACGTGCGACCCTCTCCTTCATGATCAGGGCGTCTGCCTCGAGGCGTTGGCGCTCCGAACCCGCGGCGTAGGCGGCAGCGTCGGCGGCGGCCCCGAGCTTGGAAGGCCATGGAATGGTCTGCGAAATCCCGAAGCGGTGCCGCTGGGGGCCGACTCGCGTCTCGACGCTGCGCACGAAGAAAGCGTAGGTGAGCGTTGGCTCTGGCCAGCGTCGCGCTATGCTGATGCGGCTCGTGCTGGCTCGCCACTGCAGGAACTGCGCGCGCAGTTCAGGGCTATGTTCCAGGGCGTAGCGGAGATAGCTGCGGAGCGAACCATCGAAGTCGCGAACGTCATTCCCTCGGCGGGTTGCTGCTTCGGCGCTGGCGTCCCGCGGCCGGCTCGCGATTCCGAGGGGGCTGCTCGTTGCCGCGTCGAACTGCGAGTGCGCGCGCCGCTCAGCGGAGGTCGCGCAAGCGGGTAGCAGCCCGAGCGCCGTCAGCGCGACTCGGGTGCCCGTGCGACGGCGGAGCGGAGCAAGATAGCCATGCCAATGCATGACCCGCGGCAAGCAAGCCCCGTGCCAGCGCCAACTCTGTGCTTCGGGGCGCCGTTACGCGGCCGTTTGCAGCATATTCTCGTGCGACCTAAGAATAGTCTCAAGCTGCTGACCACGGGGCGGGCGAGGGGACCCGCCCCGCGTCAGGAGACTTGGGCTACGCGACGGTGTGCCGTCTAGCGTAGCGTCCTGGAGCTCAGTAGGTGAAGGTTGTCACCGTATGCCTCGTAGCGTCTTCGCGGCCCGCGAAGCTGCCGGAGTAGGTTCGGACGTCTTCACCGACAGTGACCGTCACGATGTAGTTGACCGACTCGGCCGAGCAGGCCGCGTAGTAGTTGACCTCGACAGTGTACTCGCCGCGTAGCGCCTCATCGCCGTCCCACGAGATATTCTCGTTGTTCTTGCCGTCGATGGTGCACGAGGGATTGGAATCCATATCGAGCTCACCGCCGTTGCCCGTCTTGTTTCCGTAATAGATCTCCGTTCCGGACGGGTCGAGCACGTGCAGATCGAGGTCCTCGTCTTCATCGAAGCTGAGCGAGACCTTGATGTCACCCGTCAATGTCGCTAGGACGTCTACGGTGTCGCTCGTCCAGCCGCTGACGTCGCCATCAGCGTCGATGGTCGCTACCAGAACGCCGAGCGTCGACAGCTCGTAGCCCTGCAGCAGAGTAATGTTCACCTGCTGCGAACCTTCACCATCGTCGACCGGAATCGTGAAGTAGCCGGAGTCTCCCTCGATGCCGACGATGATGGACACGGCTCCTTCCGGCACTGCTACGGTGTAGCTTCCCGTTCCGCCATTGATCACGTACTCGGGGGACTCGACGGTGGGGGCGAGTTGACTTCCAGTCGTGTCGGGGCGCGCTCCCTCGGTGAAGCTGGCTCCTTCAATCTGAGCCAAGCTGCTTGCTGCGACAGCTGGTGCTCCTGCGCTGCCGGCCGTGGAGGCATCCCCGCCGCTTCCGGCCGTGGCGCCGCCCGCGGCCACCTCACCTGCACTGCCGGCCGTGCCTGCGCCGCTTGCTCCAGCGTTGCCGCCCCTGCCTGCATCGACACCGGCTGTTCCGGCCGTCCCCGTGCCCGGAGCACCGCCTTCATGGCCGGCAGCTCCAGCGCTCGCGGGGGCTCCCGCAGTTCCGTCCGCGCCGCTGGAGCCCGCACTGCCGTCGTCACCGGCTGCGGCTTCCTTTCCGGCGACGCCGGAACCGTTGCCACTGCTCCCGGCAGCGCCCCCAGCATCCGCACCCGCCTTGCCCTCGGACGAGCTACTGCCGGCGCTACCGCCGGTTTGCTGCTCGTTATCGTCATCATCGTCGTTGGACTCCACGACGCAGCCGCCCAAGAGGAGCCCGCATAGCAGGACCCAAGTTGTACTCTTCGAAAATACTCGCCTCATCATATGAACCCTTTCCAGCACCAAGATGGTTCGAGCAATTGGAACCCGCTCGAACGGGAGGGAGTATACGGAATCCAGCGGCAGGTGTTCCCTCGAATGCAGTGGAACGCACCGAGGCTCGCGCACGCTTGGGTGCGCTCGTGTAGGCGAGGCTCTCCCCGCTGCTATGTCGGAGAGCGCAGACGGGGGGAGTTCTCGTCAAGTAGCGTGACGAGCGACAAATGGAGCTCGCTGTACACCACGGCTGGAACGGTGTCTGCTGCTACTGGGTGGCCATCCAGGTCTCCGAAGTGCAGCCCCAGGATGCGAACGGGTGCCGCGTCCGCACCCGCGCTGCCGATGCCGTAGCCAGAGTGATGCAGGGTTGCAACAAGCCCACGAGCAGGCAGGTGCAAGCTGTCGGTGTACACTAGCCCGCCGTCCATGGGTTCACCATGTAGCCAGCCGTGCTTGTGCCGCCAGCGGGTGAAAGCGCTCGAGGCCACCTCGCCGCCGAGGACGTTCGCTCGTTGGGTAGTCAGGTAGGTGCTGCGGCGCAGCTGCTCGAAATGGCAGGGGACTCCCAACGGCGTCAGAGCGTGGAGGGCCTCCCGCTGCGGGGACGTGAGCTGCAACGGGTGCGCGAGGGAGTAGCCGAGCTCGTGCGGAGCGGCCGCCCCCTTCTCGTCGAGAAGAAATAGATCGCCCCCTGAGAACCGGCAAAGCCTCCCATCCGCCGCGATGATCAGCAGCCGCTCCCCCTCCAGATATTGTTGGTTCGTCAGCAAGCGTACCAGCGCGTCATATGACCACTGGCGCCCGCTGAGCCACGCCCGTTCCAACTCGAAGATCTGGCTCTCTCGAGCGGCGCCAGGAGGGAGCTCGCCCTCGGTGAGGCGCTCCGCTCGCTCCTCTGCCAGAAACGACGTGAACCTCGCCCGCAGCTCGGTGACTGGCACGCCGCGCTTGTAGGCCGCTCGCTCCAGGAGTTGTCTGGCCGTTGCCCGAGCGCCCAATGCCGGCAGGTTGTAAGCCCAATAGGCAAGCCAGCGCAAAGCACGCTCCGAGCCATGCCACTGGGCAGCGCGCAGATGGCACGTGATGGTCCCGTGTTCGGAGGTACGCCACTGCCCGAGCGTCGCTAGCGCCTCATCCATCAGCCTGTCGGAGGCGAGTAGACTCAATTGTAGAATTGCCCACTTCTGCGACGCTGCTCGGGTGCGTGCCCATCCTTCGTAGAGGTGCTCGGCCCAGGCGTGTACGTCCCGTTCCTCGAAGACCGCGAGTAGCTGTCGCACCACGCGTCCCTTCAGGGACAGCTCGAGCTGCATCAATCTCGCGATAAGCCCGCGTCGAACCTCCTCGCTCGCGTAGCTGCCGTCGCGAAGGCGGAGCGGAGGGAGCCTCTCTACGTGCGCGAACGCGGGGATTCGTTCACTGAGGGGCTGGTGGAGAAGGAAGCGCGTGGCCCGCACCAAGTCCAGGCTTTCTCCTTCTCCGAAGTCGAACACGACATCCTCTCGGCCGCTGGCGACGAGGGCGTCTTCCAGGTAGGGGCGCACCGCGCGGCTCCGCTCGTTACGCCAAGCGTTGGCGAGGAGCTCTCCCGCCTCGGCTCTGCCCCAGACAGCCAGGAGCTCAGCGGCGGCGATCCGCGTTCCGGGTGGGCCGGTACGCAGCAGGTCGCCGACATCCTGGAGCGGGCCATCCGTCGCCCTGCTGAGGCCATCGACAGCGTGGACGCGGACGGCCTTGCTGCTGTCCCCGAGGCCGTGGAGGAACACTGCAGGCTCGACGTCCGTGGCATACGCGGCAAGGAGGCCGTACAGCGCTTCCTTGTACTCCGTCTGCGTATTGCGCAAGCAATGGACGATGGGAGCGCCCAATGCCGCGCCACAGCGACGGAGGGCCCGCCTCGGCCGTGCCCAAAGGGATGCGGCGAGCTTCGGCATACGCGCAAAGGTATCCACGGCCACCCAGACTGCTTCAGGGTCGTCGCGCAGCTCCTCCACGGCATAGCACCACAGCCGCGTCTCGCCCTCCTCTAGTTTCTCGAGGAACCAGCCGCGCAATAGCTCGAGTGCAACGGCACGGAGCCGTTGTACTTGGGGTCGCAGAGTCTCCTCCCAAGCTGCTTCGCTGCTGTCGGAGCCGCGCCACGCTTGGAGGAAGTCGTCACGCTCCGCGGGATTCAGCCCGGCGGTGCGTTCGCGGACGTGGTGTAGCGGAGTCCGTGTGTCCTGGCGCGCCGTGGAGAGGCGCGCCAGGATGCGCTCACAGTGTGCGCGCACGGCCTTCTTCGAAGCAGCGAGGCCGCGCGTGAGGTCGACCTGCGCGGCGGCACCCATCCGCTCCAGCAGCCGCACTGACACGGCAGCGACCCGTTGCGAGGGATGCCCGAGGAGCGACACGAGCACTCGCCCCGCTTGGGGGTGTGCGAGTTGGCTCAGGGCTTCGGCGCATACAATGGCAAGCCCGGGGGGTACGTGACGCTGCTCGGCTGCGGTGACGAGGTGCGGGGCAGCCAGGTCCCCGCAGGCGACCAGAGCGTCGAGGACGACAGGAGTTCCCAGCCTCACGCCGGCACTGCCCACCCGCGCCAGGAGGTCTATGACGACACGCTCGTCCCCAACGGCAGGAACGAGGGCGATGGCGCGCTCCTCGGTCAAGCATTCCCGGAGCAGCGCGGCCGCTTCCTGCCTCGGTAGCGCCGTGTATGCGCTGAGCGAGACAGCAGCCTCTGCATTGCTGCCGCAGCGCAAGTCCCAGAGCAGTCCTTGGCGGACCCTTTCTGGGACGCCGTCCGCCCAACGAGAGCCGTGAGCTCGGGTGAGCACCAAGGCGGCAGCGATGGTGGCCGTGAAGGTGAGCTCCTCGGTTTGCAGTGCCGCTTCCACCTTTGCGAGAAACTCGGGCGAGGCATCGCTGGCAAGCTGCAGGGCACGCGACCGGAAGTCTTGCCCGCAGTAGTTACAGAGAAGCAGGCAGCGCAGAGTATCGTCGGCCGCGGCCAGCATCGGGGCAATGCGATGCCACTGCATCAGAGGCACCGCCTCGCCCTGCAACAGTTCTCGTGTCGCGGTCAGGAGTTCTGAGACGGGCAGCGCGCCCTCGTAGGGAAAGTTGCCGGGCGGACAGTTCAAGTACCGTCGCGCCACCGCCGGCATGACCTCGCGCGGCCACGGTCCAAGACCTCGGGCCGCGAGGGCGAAGGCGATCTGTTGCTGGGCGCGGCGCGGGTAGTTCGTCCGATGTGCCTCGATGAGCTCGACGGCTCCCCACCGGGCCAACGTGTCGAAGAGTCGTCGCAGATCTGGATCCCACCCTGGGACCATGTCGGAGGCCTGTTCTCGCGGTGCCAAATGGAGTGCCCCCCACCCAAGCAGGCGCCCTGCGCGCTGTCGACAAACAGCCGTGTCCTCCAATGCCGCGAGCGCTTCGATCGCCAGCGATAGCGGTTCACGTGCCTCGTCGGGGCTACAACAGGTCGTCACTGCTTCCTCCAGCCGGAGTACCAACTCCTCGACGGTGAGGTTCGTGTCTGACTCGGGAGCCCCCAGGCTGCGCAGGGTACGAGGGCGCCAGTCGGCGGAAACGGGAGGCATTCGTCGGATCGTTGGCTAGGTGGGGCGCTCCCCCGCACTTGCGGTGAGCCCTGCGCTTTCTATCACCTCGAGCCGAAGCGTCACGCCGCTCGGCCTCGTTAGGGGTCTCTCAGTCCGGCCGGTGGCATGGTGCTGGACCAAGCCGTGCGGGACGCTGAACGGCAGTCATGGCCTGCTCCTTGCCGCCTGCAGATGGAGAACGGAGTTTGGATCATGAAAGACTCAGCCTGGTGGTGCGCAGGGGTTCTCGTTTTATCGGTCTCCGGCTGCGATCGGGGCTACGACGCGCCTGGCGAGATGCGGGACCTGCGGGAGGCACGCAAGAGCAGCGGCGAGGTCGTGAAGCGCCTCGAAGCGGACCTTGAGGAGGCCCGAGCGAACCTGGAGAGCATTCAAAAGGAACTGGCCCTGGCGAGACGCGGCATCACGGATGAGGTGATCGAGGAACGAGCGGACCTAGCGAAGGCGCTGACCAAGGACCGCAAGGGGATCCAAAACGACATCTCGAAGGCTGAGGGCGAAGCTGAGAAATACGAGGAGAATACCAAGGCAGCCGCCAACTTGCTGAAGGAGACTACGGTGCCAGAGGCGGTGGAGGCACAAGGACACACCAGTACCAGTAAGTAGCGAGGGGCTCGTTCATACGGTCGGTGAGGCTCTGCTGTTCGCCATCTGCTGCGGCGCGTGGGTATCGCGCCGAGTGGCAGACGAGCGATACACCAGCATTAGCGTTCGCTCCGCTG
Organism: Pseudomonadota bacterium; assembly: GCA_023398955.1. Taxonomy (GTDB): domain Bacteria; phylum Myxococcota_A; class Polyangia; order Polyangiales; family Polyangiaceae; genus JAEWRL01. The sequence goes on along the minus strand of JAEWRL010000137.1, from coordinate 31,304 downwards.
CCGCTGCGCCCCCATGGGAGTGGCGGTCGGCGCAGCCAAGGCTGTTTCGCGCGTTTCCCGGGATCTCACGCCGAGGTGCAGCAACGATTCGCTGCCGCTTCAGGACGAGGTCGCGGAGCCACGTGGCGCGTCGGTTGCTCGTGGCCGTTTGGTAGTCGAGGTGCAGCGGATTCGCGTGTGGCGAGCCAGCCCATGCCGCTCGATCATGATTGATCAGCGAAGCCTGCGGCTCGAGCGTGGGGCGGTGCGCCTCCTCATGGACGTGTCGTTGCCGGCTGCGCGCAACTCAGGCGCCGCGCGCCCGAAGGCATGGGGCGCCCCGCCACGCCTTGTGGCGCTGGTGTCGCCAGAGAGCGATGCGTGGCGGCTGGAGCCGTGTAAGGCCGTGGCACGCGGCTTGCTGATCACCACGTACACTGAGGCAAGGCCGACGCGCCGGGGCAAGACCCGGAAGACACAACACCAAGGAGGATGGTCATGCTGAAATGGGCACTCATATTCTTCATCGTTGCACTCATCGCCGCCCTATTCGGGTTCGGCGGAATTGCTGGGACCGCGGCTGGTATCGCCAAGATTCTCTTCGTCGGGTTCCTCATCGTGGCGGCTATCGCCCTCGTGATGAACTTCGCAGGTAGTCGAAGGTCCCTCTGACCCACGGTAGCGGGTGGTCGCGTGGCGCGCGTGCGCCGCGGTCGGGACTGCCCGCTCTTGCGCTCTACCGGCAAGGGCCGCCGCTGCTGCGTTCCCACGCAGCGCGGCGCTCGGCCAGGGCGTGGAGTCGGAGTGCACGCCGATTCCAGAAGACCGCCAGGACGAAGCGAAACACTGCGAAGCTGGCACCCAGGGCGACGAGGAGCAGGATTGTGAGCTGCAGCAGGCCAAGGGGGAGTCCAAAGAGGGTAGAGGCGATGACGCTCAGGAGCACCGCAGGGAGCGTGTGGAGGATCGACAGCAGAGCGCATCGGCCCGTGTCCAGACGCTGGGAGGGTGCGGGCCGAAGGAATAGAAACGGCCACCACTCCGAGTCTGAGTCGCTCAGGTCCGTGACGGCTGTTTCGAAGTGCAGGAGCTTCCTGGAGAGTGCGGGCTTCATGTCAACGATCTCCGCCATTATGTCCGGTTTCTTTAGCGCTTCCAGCTCGCGCGCCATACTAAGAGCTTCCGCGCAAAGGTTTCGCGAATAGCGGAGGTGGCAGCACCCGATCCTGCGTGGATGCCCCGCTCACCTCTACTCATGAGTAGGATAGGTACGCCCGGCGACGAGGTGGACTCGGCGCGCTTGGAACGGCGGCGAACGGCCTCTTGAGGGTGCCCTCAGGCTAATCACGGGCGGTGTAGAACCGGATCAGGGTCCTCGCCAAGAGGTCCGGTTGCGAGTAGTTGAGCGCGTGCGCCCCGCTGAGCTCCTCGAGGCTGCCGTGCGGGAGCGCCCGCACAACCTGCGTCGCCCACTCACGAGTGACGAGTGGATCGTCTGTTCCGCGTATGACGAGGGTTGGCGCCCGGACGAGCGGCAGCCGGGCTTCCAGGGGGCGCTCCAGTGCCAATCGGAAAGTCCTTGCGAGCCGCAGAGTGCCGGAGCGGAGGTAGTCCCGCACTACCACAGGAAGCAACGAGGGGCGCTCGCGCGGAGCATCACGGAGCCAGAAGAGTATTTGCTGGTACCAGGTTCGCCGCGTCGCATCAGTCGAAGGTCCTTGCAGCACTAGGCGAGCGACCTTCGTGGGGTAGCGGATGGCCAATTCAGCCGCCACCTGGCAACCGAAGGAGTTGGCAAACACGTGAGCCTGCTCCAGCCCTTCCGCGTCCATCCACTCCGCCGTCACGTCTGCCAGCTCGTCAATCCCGAGTACGTGGTCTGCGCTCGTCTTGCCAAATCCCGGCAGATCAGGGGCGAAGACCCGAAACTGCGGGCCAAGCTCTTCGATCGAGGGGATCATGTAGCGGCTCGAGACGCCGATGCCATGGAGCATGACCAGAGCGGGCGCCCCATGACCCGCGTTGGCCGGCGATGTCCTTACGTAGATGCGATAGCGACCACAAGGTGTCCAGTGACTCTCGATCCGAGAGCTCGTCCCATTCACCTGCGCAGATGATGCAAGACTGTGGCCAGGTGTCCCGGGTTGCGGCTCGTGCGCTCGGCTGCAAGTTGGCGAAGCGGTATGGTACAGCACCAGGACGCGACGGATGCGAACGCGGGCGAAGCGGGCTTACACAGGACTGGACCGGAGCTTTGCTGAAAGGGTACCCATGTCGAAGACCACAGCCGAGATTCGCTGGTTCGTCAGCGCGAAGGAGCGAGCAGAAATCGACCGCGTCGACGAGTGGTTTCACCGCCTTGGCTCCGGTGGGGATGAGGATGTGCCACAGCTGGTGGATGTCTATGTGGTCGACGCCTCGAGCGACGAGCTGGGGCTGAAGACCTCGGACGGAGGCGCAAACCTGGAGATCAAGACGCTGGCCGAACGTCATTTCGTCGAGCTGTTCTTCGGGCCGCGTCCGTGCACCGCTCAGCTCTGGACCAAGGTTTCCACGGCCAGTCTCGTGCCGCGGGATGCACTACTTGGTTGCCGGGTTGCGAAGAGGCGTTCGTTGCGCAGGTACGGGACGGAAGCCTCCTACGCGCAGAAGCTACCGCACCCAGGTGCGCTGCCATCCGGGGGTTCTGCGGGGCCACCGTCCGTCGTCGGCTGCGTCCTCGAGTGGTCGGCCGTCGAGATCGACGGCTTGGCAGGGGAGTGGCGGACGCTGTGTTTCGAGGCGTTCGCCACGAATCAGCGCACGGCCACCTGGGCCGCTCTGCAGGGCGCGCTGCAGAAGACGCTGAACGCCGTCGAGCCGGCGCCGCGGCTGGGTGCCCCCTGGCGAGAGCTCAGCTACCCCGGTTTGCTGGCGAGCACGATCGCGTGAGTCGCGTCCCGTGGCGTGTAGCGACGCTGTGGCGCCCTGTCACGCGACATTGGCCCTTCAGTAAGGGACCGGCGCGATGGGATAGCAGTTGGGCCACAGGTGTCGGCGGTTGATGGCGCTGCAAAGCTGCACGATCTCGCGGTCCTCGAGGAAGGTGTCTTGCTGCACGCGATCGAAGCACCGGACCGGATCCGTGGAAGCGGCGCAACGGCACAGATTGAACATGAGGCGCTCGGGCAAGAACGTCGCCGTATCTGCCTCTTGGTAGCAGGCGAGTGGTGCGGCCGATTCCGCACCACTGCAGAGCAAATAGGCGTCCCCCTCGCCGAGAAAGGTCTCGCTCCGTGCCCTGTTCAAGCACTCGAGAGCTCCCGGCATGGTGTAGGCGGGATCGGCGCCGCCATCTGCTCGAGCGGCTCGCCGAGCATTGGCCTGGGTGCGCTCGCCCGCTTGCTCTCCGGTCGCACCTTGCTGCTGGGCGTGAGCGGTGCCCAGGAACGTCGTCGACTGCAGCTTTCCAGACCCGAACGGCTCCTGTTCGCAGCTGAAGAGTCCGAGACCGACAATGAGGTGGGGCGCAATTCTCGCGATCCGTGACATGCTCCCCGTCAGAGCAACGGGCGTGCCCATGGCTCGGCGCTGCGCGTTACGCTCAGGTCCCCGCGGGGGGCTCGGCTGGCTTCATTGTGTGGCAGTGAAAGCAGCCGAATCCCTGTTGGGTTGCCGGGTCATATGGCTTCACCCCTAACAGCGTGGCCATCTCCGGGACCACTCTCTGAGCCATGAACTCAACCATCTCAGGGTACTCCTCGCGCGCTTCGGCGAAGTCGTTCGACGGGTCGAGCTGGTGTAACTCGGGGTTTGGCATCTCGAAGACGCCGGAACCTGCGTTCGAACCATGGCACGTCGCGCAGTTCACCTCGGCGAACTCTTCCGGATCGCCAGAGTGCAAGACTGTTGCCATCTTCGGCAAAACAACGTCCTTCATGTACTGCTTACGTTCCGCCTCGTTCATGGCGGCCCACTCTACTGCGGCCGGCTCTTCGTGCGCTTCGCCGACCCCCGACGGTGCGGCGCCCTGATCGGGAACCATTTCGGCCGCGGGTGCAGTCGCCTGCTGCTGGCCCCCGCCACAGTTAGTCAACGCAGCCAAAGATAAGATCACCCCGAAATAGTGCATGCACCTCATGGCCTAGACTCCTGTTCGCCTACTGGAACTTGGTCCTAAGCTCTTCGCGTCGCTGGCGCAACCCCCCGGTCACCGACCGCAAGGAACTCCAGCTGTTCCGTCAGCATGGTCATGCGCACTGCGGGGACGCCAACCGCGCGCGCGCGCTGGACGGGTGCTCGGTACATGCTGGCCGTCTCCAGGGGACGTCCCGCATCGAAGTCTAGGCGCATGCTCGGGAGGTATGGCCGCATCCGCGCGGTATCCGCGATCATCTTTTCGATGAAATCCATGGACACATCGCGGCCCTCCCCAGCTGCCGCGTCAGCCACCTCCAGCATGAGGTCCTTGACGAGCTTGCGGCTCTCGGGGTGCGCCAACAGCTGGGTCGTATCGCTTCGCAGCACCACGCTCAGACCATTGAACGGAACGTTCCAAACCAGTTTCCTCCAACGTGCTTCCAGCCAGTCTTCCGCCAGGGAGACGGACACGCCTGCTTTCTCGAACCGAAGCCCCACGGCCTTCAGGAGCGGGGTGATCCCGGCCCGCTCGGCAGCGGCTCGGTACTCGGCCAGTCTCAGTGAGCCGTAGTCGAGGTGTACGACGTGACCGGGCCCGTTCTTCATCGCGCAGACGAACCCAAGGGCGGCGATGACGGCACCGACCCCTGGGATCGCCGCAATGCGCTCCTCTTCGCCGATGCCATTTTGGAGCAGAATCACAGTTCCGCCCGGTGCGAGGAGCTTCGGGATGACCCGTGGAAGCACGCTGTTCTCGGTTGTCTTCAGGCAGACGACGGCGAGTTGGCAGCGCGGCATCGAGCTCGCATCGTCGTAGGCGCTCACACGGGGCAGCACGAAGCTACCGTCAATGGAGTCGACCCTGAGCCCGTGGCGCATGACGTGTTGGAAGTCGCTTCGTAAGAGGAAATGGACATCCTCTCCCGATCGGGCCAGGAGTCCACCATAGAGGCCGCCAAGGGCGCCCGTGCCGACGATCGCAATACGCGGGGAGCTCCCGGACGAGATGGCGTCATCCATGGCCGCGTGTATACCAGCCATGGCCGACCTTTCGGAAGCAGGTTCGCGGGCAGGCCTCGGCCCGCGGGGAATAGATTCGGGACGACGGCACGCGCCGTGCAGCAGTCCGATCCGTCAACTCTCCAGGACAAGGAAAGGTACGAATCATGCTCACTGCCCCCACGGCTTCCAACGATGCTACCGGTTGGCTGAGGACGGCTGCCCGCGTTGGGCACGCCGCAAAAGGTGTCGTTTACTCGTTGATTGGCATTCTTGCCATCAAAGAAGCCATAGGCGCTGGAGGACAGGTTGGTGGCGGACAAGAGGCGGTCGCGTACCTAGGGACGCAGCCTTTTGGACAAGTCCTGCTCGTCCTGATCGGAACTGGGCTCGCTGGGTACGCGCTGTGGCGCTTCTTGATGGCGGCGCAAGACACGGAGAACGATGGAACCGACGGGCAGGGTATCGCGAAGCGCCTCGGGTAAGTCGCCAGCGGGTTGATGAATGGATTCATTGCCCTGACCGCGTTCCAGCTGGTGTGGGGCAGCGGGGGTGGAGGGGGCGGCGCCAAGACGTGGACCGCCGACCTCATGGCCGAGCCCCTTGGTCAGGTCGTCGTGGGTGTGCTGGGAGCTGCCATCGTCATCGTTGGGGTCATCCAGTTGAAGACCGCCTACGACAAGAGCTTCCTCGAACAGCTGGACACGGCGCGGATGGACAGCCGCATGCGCACCGTGACCGAACGCATGGGGCAGATCGGCCATGCTGCGCGTGGCGTCGTGTTTCCGATCATCGGCATCGCGCTCTTGACGGCGGCAATCCAGCACGACGCATCTGAAGCGAAGGGCCTTGGCGAGGCATTGCATACCATTGCGAGCAACCCCTACGGCCAGGTGCTACTCATCCTCGTCGCTGCCGGATTCCTTGCTTACGGCGCCTACATGATCGCCACGGCGAAGTACAAGCGAATACGCATCCAGGCGCCGAGCGGAGGCTAATCAGCCAAACCTTGTCAAGCTCTCGCTCGCCTAGGGATTAAAGGTTCATGTACCGCCACGGTGCCATGTCGAGGTGCAGATGGGTGCGATGGTTGGGGTCGGTGGGACCAATGGTGCTCCGGAACGGACCATCTTGAAGGCGCGCCGACAAGCGGGTGAAGAAGCGGGAGTGGTGGGTGCCCGCGGCGTCCGGGTTCTCGGGGTCTGGCCAGTTGGCGGCGATGGTGACGGTGAAAGCACGCTGGAGACGCTCGGGAAGGTCCAGCGGCGTGCCGGCATCTTCGTTCGTCGGTGGGAAATGGAACCCAGTGACGTCAATGGCATTACCGAGGGCGTGTTCACTGTAGCGGTTCGGGCGATGAGCCACGGTTCGGCAGGAGTACGTCCCCGCATTGAGGATGCGGTCGGGTCCTCGACCGTAGACCTCCTGCCCCAGTTGCCGAACGAGCGCCTCGAAGCGCTTGAGCCGCGCCTCGAACGGTTCGGCGATCCTGAGGGGCGGTGTGTAACTGATGGAGGTCCCCTCGTATGTCGTGAGCTGCGAGGGGTCGCACGCGATACCAGCGTCGGCGTCAGCGGATCGCTCAACTCGATCGAGCGGATAGGGGTCACCCCGTACCTCGTTCCAGCGCGAGCGAAGGTCGCAAGCCCCGCAGCTCAAGCAGGAGAGCATCAGGGCCGCTCTCGCCGAGCTCTTCTTCGTGGCGCGCATCTGGTCTCTATAGCGCCCGAACTCGGCGCGGCAGTCCCGGGTCTCTGCATTGCGCGTGGAGCTCGACAGTCTCGAGGGGAACGAGACGCACCGCCGCGGCCGAGTCGTCGAGCCGGCCGCGTGCAGGGCGCCTTCAGTCGACGCTGGGAACGAGCTGTTCCCCGGTCTCGAGATCCTCGACCGTTATCGCATCCATCCGACACGAGCGAGCCGCGGCAATGACGGTCTCCACATGATCCGGTGAGTCCGCCCGCACGGTCGCCACGCCATTCGAGCCGAGCTTGAAGGTGCGGGAGGCCTGGTCACAACAAGCACCGTCTCCTAGACAGAGCTTGTGGTTGATCGTCACCTTGAGCTTCCCTTTGGCAGACATCCAGATTCTCCTCACTGTGCTTCGCGGCTCTTCAGTGATACCGGCGCGGCGTGTCGCTCGCAACGCTCATCGCTGCGAAACAGTGGCGTCAGGCCTCCGTGTGGTGCCTACGCCCCGCTTCATCGGAGTACCCACTCCCGCCCCGCTGAGACCATTCTGCCATTCCGACCCGGTGGCCACCCGCCTTCCGGGCTGGGTGCCGCCCCGCTGGGACGGGCGCGACTCCGGTCCCCTGCGCGACGTGAGCGCAGACTCTGTCGTGACGGTCGCGCCATCTGCACCGCGCCTGCGCCCGGATGGGGGCCCCACGGCGGGTGGCCCCAATTCGCGGGAGGCGTCTCCTCGCTTCCCTGCCTATGTTATCAGGTGCGAGCGGCAGGCCAGACCGCCCCATCCCCATGAGTGGCACGGCGGAGAGCGACCCTCGGTTGAAGGGACGAGCCATGAAGCATCCACGACACAAGCGAATCGCCGTCATCGAAGACACTGTGATGGTCCGAGAGGTCATCGTGCGCCATCTGAAGAGCTTTGGGTTCACGCCCATCGAAGCGTCGGACGGCAAAGAGGGGCTGGACCTGATTCGCCGAGAGCGCCCCAGCCTGGTTCTCTGCGACCTTCGCATGCCGGCACTGGACGGTCTGGAGCTGCTCGCCCTCGTGAGGGAGGAATTCCCCGAGCTTCCGTTCGTCGTCATGTCCGGAGCTGGACTACTGCAGGATGCCGTGGGAGCTCTCAAGCTGGGCGCCTGGGACTATATCGCAAAGCCCATCGACGCGACGGCCCTCGAACACTCGATCCACAATGCGTTGGAGAAGGCTGCCCTCATCCAAGAGAATCGGCGTCAGCGTGAGCACTTGGAGCTGCTCAACGCGGAGCTCCGCGCGAGTCTTCGGCTGCTCGCGGAGGACGAGGATGCCGGGAGGCAGATCCAACTCCGGATGCTACCGCGAGATCGCCAGCGATTCGGCAAGTATCTCGTGACCCGTGATGTCGTTCCCTCGACCTTTCTCAGCGGCGACTTCATCGATGCGTTCGCGATCGACGAGCGTCATTGGGGGTTCTACCTTGCGGATGTTTCGGGGCATGGTGTCTCCTCGGCCCTGGTCACCGTGCTGCTGCGCACCTTTGTGCAGCGGCAGGTCGCTAGCTATGCAGAGACCGGAGACGACCTGGTGCTCCATCCCGACCGTCTGCTCATGCGCTTGAACGAGGACATGACCCGAGACGGCCTGGAGAAGCATCTGACAATCTTCTACGGAACCATCGATCTTGTCGAAGACAGACTCACCTACGCCAACGGGGGGCATTTCCCGTGGCCCATCCTGCGTCTCGGTGAGCGGGTGATGGCCCTGGACCATCCAGGTGTGCCCGTGGGGATGCTGCCGTCCAGCCGTTACGAGGCCAGGCGGCTGACACTTGCCCCGAGGACGACGCTTTGCGTCTGTTCCGACGGCGTGTTGGGAGTGCTCCCACAACCCAGCCTGGAAGCGAAGCTAGAGCATCTACAACGCTTTTTCGGCCAGGAGGAGATTGACATTCAGGCTGCGCGCCGCGAGCTTGCCCTGGATGGCAGCAAACCATTGCCGGACGATATCGCGATACTCATCGTCCAGTGCGGAGGACAGCATGGCCACTTTGCAGGCACCTAGGGTCTTTCTCGGTCGCTACGAACAGGGTCCAGTCCTGAAGCTCACCGGCCACGTTCGGTACATGGCGGCGCGCGCGCTGCGCTCGGTCATCGATCGGCTCGCTGAGCCTCAGCATGGAGAAACGATCATTATCGATCTTCGTGGTTTGGAGACCATCGACAGTACCGGAATGGGGCTTTTGGCCCGCGTGGGGTGCCGTTCGCTCCAGCGGGGGCGGCGCGCAGTCATCGTGTGTGGCGTACTGGACGTGACCGTGTGCCTCCGCTCCGCTGCCTTCGATTCCATCTTCGTGATGACGGAGGATTGGCCGTTCGATCATGAGGCCGACCTGGAAGAGGTGTCTCTCGACAGAGCCGAGCTGCAGCCGGACGTGATGAGCCGCCTCATGCTCGACGCGCACCGTGATCTCGCGTCCCTCAGCGCGGAGAATCAGAGCACCTTCGGGGCGGTCGTCTCGGCGCTCACCGCGGAGCTCGATCGAAAGTCGTGAGCTCCGGTGCGCCGGGTGTGCTGGCGAGGCCGTGCGGTGGCCGCCCTAGGCGGCTCGCCACCTAGGCCGTGCGGTGGCCGCCCTAGGCGGCTCGCCACCGCCAAGAATCCTCGGTGGCCGGACCGTTCGGGGGGATTCGTCGGCTGTTGGCTTGGCCGATTCTTGCGCAGGGGACGTTTATGAAGGATTCTCGCCGCCCCCAAGGGTCCGCGTGCCGCCGGCTTCGTGCGGGGACAGGACCCCTCCCTTTCAAAGGAAGACGATACTCATGGCCAAGACGTACAAGTTGGCTCTGCTCGGTGGCGATGGCACCGGTCCCGAAGTGGCTGCCGAGTCCAAGAAAGTCATCGAAGTTGCCGCACAGAAGTTTGGCTTCAAGCTGGACTTCACCCCGTTCGACTGGGGAGGTGACCGTTACCTTCGCACCGGTGAGGTGTTGCCCGATTCTGCCGCCGACACCCTTCGGCAGTTCGATGCCATACTGCTCGGGGCGATCGGCCACCCTGACGTGAAGCCAGGCATTCTCGAGAAGGGGATCCTGCTCCGTTTGCGCTTCGAGCTTCAGCAGTACATCAATCTACGGCCCGTGAAGCTGTACCCGGGAGTCTGGACCCCGATCAAGGACAAGGGGCCCGAGCACATTGACTTCGTGGTGGTGCGTGAGAACAACGAAGGCCTCTACACGGGATCTGGCGGGTTCCTCAAGAAGGGAACTCCCGAAGAGGTTGCGATCCAGACCGCGGTTCAGTCTCGCGTGGGCTGCGACCGGTGCTTGAAGTTCGCGTTCGAGCTAACCAAGCGGCGCGCCAAGAACAATACCCTGACGCTGGTCGGTAAAACGAACGTGCTCACCTATGAGTTCGACCTCTGGGAACGCGCGTTCCACGAGATGGGAGAGCACCACTATCCGACAATCAAGCGGGACTACAACCACGTCGACGCCGCCTGCATGTGGTTCGTCAAGAATCCGGAATGGTACGACGTGATCGTGACGAACAACATCTTCGGCGACATCATCACCGATCTGGGTGCGATGATCCAGGGAGGGATGGGCATTGCCGCTGGCGGCAACCTGAACCCCGAGGGCGTCAGTATGTATGAGCCAATTGGAGGCTCTGCACCCAAGTATACGGGAAAGAACGTCATCAACCCGCTAGCTGCGATTGGCGCTGGCGCGATGCTCCTCGAGTACAGCTTGGGTGAGGTGGAGGCTGCTCGGGCGGTCGAGAGAGCGATCATGAAGGCAACCGCCGAGAAGCTCGACAGTATGGCCGCCGGAAAGATGGGAATGGGTACCGTCCAGGTTGGAGACTTGGTCGCCCAGATGGTTGCCGACGGCGTCTGATCACCGTGTCGGCGGCGCGTTTCCCGTGGCATTGGGGTGACCCTTTCTGCGGGGCCGCGACCCCATAGAGGCGAGTGCGATCGTCGAGGGTCCTCGATATTGCGCTCGCCGCTGGGGCCAGGCACAGGTCCTGCTCGGCGAAGAGGAAGCGCCGGAAACATGTCCAAGTGCCGTTACGATGTCGTCATTGTCGGGGCAGGCCCCAACGGGCTTAGCGCGGGGATCACGCTGGCCCGCGCGGGGCTGTCGGTATTGATCGTTGAGGCCCGTCCGGAACCAGGCGGAGCTGCGAGAACTGCCGCCCTGGTACGTCCCGACTGCTGGCATGATGTAGGAGCGGCCGTACACCCAATGGGGCTTGCATCCCCGTTCTTGGCTTCCCTTCCTCTGACGGAGTTCGGCCTTTCTTGGTGTTTTCCGCCGGTGAGCGTGGCTCATCCCTTTTCGGACGGTTCCGCCGTGGGCCTTGACACGAGCGGTACCCTTCTGTCGCTGATGGGGAGTGATTCCGGGGCATGGCGCGAGCTTTTTGGGCCGCTGCTCGAAGGGTCCGACATCCTGCTGAACGAGGTGCTCCGGCCCCTGCGTGTGCCCACGCATCCTCTGAAAATGGGGCGCTTCGGCATGGAGGCGATGAAGTCTTGTCGCGCCCTGGTGGACCGGTGGTTCACCACTCGGGAGGCACGCGCGCTCTTCGCTGGCTGTGCCGCGCATTCCGCCATGCCTCTGGAGGCAGCGGGCACGGCCTCCTTCGGCATTATTCTGGCGCTGACGGCTCAGCAGCGCGGGTGGCCGTTCGCTCGCGGCGGCTCGGGGGCCATCATAAGTGCTCTCGTCCAATACTACGAAAGCCTGGGAGGTCGGATCGAATGTGAACGAGTGGTGCGCTCCATTGCTGATCTTCCAGAGAGCAAAGCCGTGCTTTTCTCTCTGACGCCAAGGCAGCTGCTCAATGTTGAGGGGCTTGGCTTACCGCCTCGTTACCGCTCGCAGCTATCACGGTTCAAGTACGGGCCCGGGGTCTTCAAGGTCGATTGGCTGCTGTCCGCTCCAATCCCGTGGGCGGCGGCGGTATGCAGGCAGGCCGGCACCGTGCACATCGGGGATGGTTTCGACGAGATTGCCGAGGCAGAAGCCTCCGCTGCTAGTGGGCGGGTTCCGACCCGGCCGTTCGTACTGCTGACGCAACCATCGATCTTCGATGACACGCGGGCGCCCCCGGGTGTGCACGTCGCGTGGGCGTACTGTCACGTACCTCATCGGTCTCAAGCCGATCTGAGTGCGCAGATCGAGACGCAGGTCGAACGTTTTGCGCCAGGATTCAAGGATTCGATCACTGCCAGGCACGTCATGGGACCGCTCGCGCTGGAGGCCATGGACGCGAACCTCGTCGGCGGCGACATCGGAGCCGGAGCAAACTCGCTAAGGCAACTCTTTGCGCGCCCGGTTTTCCGGCTGAACCCCTACTCGACGCCCAACCCACGAGTGTTCGTCTGTTCGGCATCCACGCCGCCCGGCGGGGGCGTGCACGGAATGTGCGGGTACTGGGCGGCCCAGAGCGCTCTTGCATCCCATTTCCGCTAGCTTGCGCATACCCAGGATCCCTGCATCGGGACGGGAGAGCGGCAGACGCAGTATACGCTCTCGCAGCAGCTCCGCCGAGCCGGCGGTCTTCGGGGGGCCGGTTGGCGGCCTAGGGCGAGGGCTGCGAATCGGTGTGTTGGCCGGATTTCGAGGCTGGGACTGTCTCTCTTTGGATAACGCTGGTACCCTGCTTCCGTGAGCTTACGACCCCCAGCTACCGAGAGGCGTCGCCACGTTCGGGTTCGTCCCACGGCTGACTACGACGTGGAAGTGTGGATCCTGGAGGGAATTGTCGAGGAACGCGTTGGCGTTGTCGATATTGGGGTCGGCGGGCTTGGTTTGCTTTTGGAGACAGTTCCGGAGCGCTTTCGCAGCAGCGGGAAAATGCGTCTTCGAATCGCGTTCTCCGACCACGAGCCGCTCGAGGTGGATGCCGCGGTGCGCCACGTCTCGCCCCGGTGCGGGGTGTGTGGCGTTCAGGTCGATCCCGCCGACGAGAAGGTGGCACAGGCCCTACGACGAGCCGTCAGCGAGCTGCTCGAGCGAGCCTCCTTCTGACTGCCGGTTCTCTACTTGGCTGAAGAGGGCGCGGCTGGGCCCCATGGGGGCAGTTTGCACATTTGCCCATCGAAACACCTTTTTTCTCGGGTAATCTTCTCGGCTTGCGTGTAGTGTACGGGTGCAATGGTTTGGGACCATCGCACCCGGGAAGGGCTGCTGCCGGTGGGAAGCGGAGCTGGGGACTTGGCGGTGCCGAGCACCGTGCGCAGGCGCATCGATGCTGTCCTGCCTGACATCTTGTGGGAAGGCTTCGTAAGGCGCTTGCCCCAGCCTGTGTGTTTGCGAGGTGCTCGCGGGAGGTACCTCATGTTGAACCAGGGGTATGAGGACCTTCTCAAGGCGCTTGGTGTCCCAGGGGCCCGCAGCGACTGCGAGGTGTTTCCGGAGTTCCTGGTGGCCGCCTTCGCGGCGGATGACCAGCTCTGCGTGTCTCAGCAGCGACCGTTGACCAGCCAAAACTGGCTCTGCGGCCCGTCGATGGCGACCCGGGCCCTGACCACTCGGATTCCGCTGGAGTCGGGCGTGCTGCTCTTGATCGAGGACCTCGGGACCGAAAGCGATCGAGCAGCGCACGCGGACGGTGCTGGGTCAGCTCGAGCGCTCTTGGGTGCCCTCCCCGAGATTGCGCGGCTGAGGGAGCAGCGGGAGCTTCAAGCCAGGTTGGAGCGAACCCAGCGGCTCGAGAGTGTGGGGCTCCTGGCAGGGGGACTCGCCCACGACCTGAATAACCTGTTGGCGGGCGTCATGGGATATGCCGAGCTGTCTCTTCGCACGCTTCAGGGGGAATCGGGCGTCCAGACGTCCGTGGATTGCCTGATTCAACTCAAGGAAGCGGTACTGCAGGCGGCTGGCTTGACCAAGCAGATGCTCACCTATTCAGGACGCGGGCGCTCCGAACGGGCGCTCGTGGATCTTGGCGAGATTGTGACTCAAACGTGCAGCCTGGTTCGTAGCGCCTTTGGTGGGAACCTGTGCCTGGAGTGCGCCGTCGAGGAGGAGCTCCCGGCAGTGCGTGCTGACACCGCAGAGATCCGACAGTTGGTCATCAATCTTCTCACCAACGCAGCGGAAGCGGTGCAAGGGGTTCCTGAGCGGCGGGTTCAGGTTCGAGCCTCCTGGTCCCGCTCGCGCGAGGCGTCCTCCGGCAGTCCGCCCAGGCACTCCAGCGGAGAGGGTGAGGGCTGGGTGATCCTCGAGGTCTCCGATACCGGAACCGGGATTCCACGCGAGGCTCTCGATAGGGTGTTCGAGCCCTTCTACTCGACAAAGGGAGATGACCGAGGACTTGGGCTCTCCGCGGTAGCTGGGATCGTACAACGTCTGGGTGGGCGCATGGGAGTGGAGAGCGAGCCAGGCAAGGGTACGACCATGCGCATAGAACTCGCAGCACAGTACCACACACGGCGGGCAGCGCCGGAATCCTCGGTTCGGAGCAGACCGTTGCGAGGTCGTGGTGAGCTGTTGATCGTCGATGACCAATCGACGGTTCGTTCCGCCGTGGCTCGGCTTCTGCGCCAGCATGGGTTCGTGGTCCATGAGGTGGATTCAGGCGAACGCGCGCTAGAGTTCCTTCGTTCTGCGGCTGAGTCTTTGTGCGCCGTCTTGCTCGACCTCACGCTGCCGGGCCTTTGCGGGAGTGAGCTCCTGCTCCTACTGCGTCAGACGGCTCCCACTCTTCCGGTCCTCGTTTGGAGCGGGTTCGAGGAACACGAGGTGCGAGCCCATGTCGATGACGGGCTTCGCTTCAGCTTCATACAGAAGCCGTTTAGCATTGATGTGCTGTTCTCCGAACTGGGGTTGCTGCTGGAAGACGCCCATCTGGCGCCATGAGCATAGTCGAAGGAATGCGTTCTCGATGTCTCTTCGCTCCGGCTGCGGCCATGGTCACGCTGCTCACGACTACGAATGCCCCTTGCCAGGTCAATGTCGAGCCATTTCGCGAGCACCTGGTGGATGGGTTCGGAATGCGAGTCGCCGGCTCATCGACGGTTCGCGGCGGCAACACGCAGGGGATCGAGCTAGGCGTCAACGTCCTAGTTCGCTATCGAAGCGGTCGGCACTTCGCGTACGCGACTGGCTCCGGGGACTACGCGCGCTACGCGCAAGAAACGACGATCGCCAAGGCGTTCGGGCACGCGCGATACAACTATGAGCTCACCCGCTGGGCCACGGCAGAGCTCTTTGCTCAGGCCGAGCGTGACGAGTTCCGCAGGATCCAGGTAAGGGAGCTCGTGGGGACAGGGCCCCGTTGGACGCTCGCGAGCGCCGAGGTCTTCTCTCTGCATTGGGGTCAGGCATACATGCTCGAGTACACCGAGCGTGACTCCAGCGCTCGCGCCGACGGCGAGCAGGACATCGCGCACCGCTTGAGCAGCTATCTTTCCGTGCAGCTAGAGGTACATGAGCGCATCGCGATCAACAGTGTTACCTATTATCAGCCACGCCTCGACGATTGGGGAGACTATCGAATCCTCAGCATGAGCGGCGCCACGTTCGAGGTCACTGAGCGGCTCGCCTCCCGGGTGGACGTGACGCTCAGATACGAGAGCCACGTTCCCTTCGATCTGAAGCCCTTCGACTACGAAGCCAAGCACTCCCTCCAGCTTTCGTTCTGAGTCATTGCGTGGTTGGCTGAGCCCGATTCAGTCTCGCTCGGGCGTTGGCTCCTCGGGAGAGGGGGAGGGGGCCCCGGCGTCTGACCCCTACCGGCCGAGATTCACCGTGGCGCTTGGTCGAGGCGCTGGTCCGCGGCGCGGCGCCCGGGGGGCACTCCCTCTGGACGACCTGGTTCTCAGCGTTGCAACCGATCCTTCAGTTCGGCGTGCTCTTGCCAGGCGGGCATCTTCGCCATGTGCTCGAGCGTCTGTCGCTCGGCTTGCTCCTCGCTGAGACTGCTGTCCGTGCTGCGCCAGAAGGCGCTCATGCGGCGCACGGTCTCATCGAACCCGTGAAGGGTACCGTGCTCGTCGGCACAATACCGACAATAGGGTCCGTGCTCGACAGGCATGCCGCAGCTCTCACAATTTTTCTGATTCATGGCTTTCGTCACCTTTCACTGTTCCCCGCGAGATGCCGGGGATGGGTCCTGGTCTCTGGAGTCCGTGCTTCCTTCTCAGCCGCCAGCTCCTGTCGCCGCTCGAGCTCCGCCGCCCTCACCAGTGCCTGCGTCCCCCGAAGCAGAAGCTCCCGCTCCTCCCCGCTGAGCCTTGCCATGGCGCGGCCGAGCCTCTCGGGGTCGAGAACCTCCCGCTGTCGTTTGAGGAATCCAAGTCCGCCCTCCGTCAGCCACACTAGCGTGCGTCGCCGGTCGCGTGGGTCCTTCAGCCGCTGAAGCATTCCTGCGCGTTCGAGCGTCGCGACCATCTCGCTGATCACCGACTGCGCGCGTCCGAGGTGCACCGTCATCTCCTGCACCATCAGCGGGCCAGCGAGCTCGAGGTGGTGGAGAACCGCCCATCCTTGGGGCGTCACGCGCTGTTCGTCTTTCCTCACCCGGCGCCCAAGGAGTCGGTACAGCTCGGGGTAGAGCGCCGCGTAGTGGGTACTTTCGGCAGGAGCAGGCACGTCCGCAGGGTGGGCGAGAGCGGATACATCGTCAATCCCGATGTATCCGCTCCACAGCCCGGCGGAGCTGGACCCAAACAGGGGCACCAGTACCGTCAACGCAATAGGTGGCAGGCTATCAGGTGTCAGCCGTCATGTGGCAGCGTCAGCATGAAGCTGGCGAGAATCCTCCGCGCTGCGCGGACGTGGGCATCGAGTCGACGATGAGCATTGGGACTGAGATAGCCCCGACGGCAGATCCTTTGGCTTTGGCGCGGGTACAAGAGAGTACTGGGCGCAGAAATGGTAAGGGGCTAACCCCTCGTCCCTGAGCAGAAGCGCCCTCTCGCGCGACGCCCGCGGTCTCCGGAGGGGCATGAGGTTGCCCTCACAAACGCCACAGGAACCCGACCGGCCTTTGGCCAATCGGGCTCCGTGCGGGGTCTTGGGTGCTATGCGGCGCGTACCGCAATCTGGCGAGGTCGCCGCGCCTCGCTTTTCTTGGCCACTACGTGGAGCACTCCGTTCTTCAGCTCCGCGCTGACGGCGCTCTGATCGATGGCGGGACCTACCTGAAAGACGCGGCGGTACACTGCCGGCGCGCCATCCAGCCCCTTGTACCTGCCCTCGATGCGGAGCTCGTTAGCGTCGAGCTGGATGCTCAGGTCGTTTGAATCGACGCCCGGCATGTCAGCAAGCAGGAGGTATTCCCTTTCGTTCTCGAGAATATCCGTGGCTGGCACCCGGTGCCGCGGTTCTTTGGTCTCCTGTCCTTCGAGCGAACGCCTGTTCTCACTCCGAGCGGTCTGAATCTGTGCCATGGTTCAATCCTCCTTGCGTGAGTCAATCAATTGGATCTGACGCTTATCCTGCGGGGCTGGGCCTCCGCCGCCTTGGGAAGGACGAGCTCGAGAATGCCGTTCTTCACGGTCGCTTGTGCCTTCTCGGAATCGACCTTCACCGGCAACACATAGCTCTGAGAGAACTGGAAGGCGCTCCGCTCTTGGCGGTAGACTGTGTATCCTTCCGGTACGCTCTCCTTCCGCTCCCCGCGGAGCGTCGCCGTATCGGCTGTGACCGTCACTTCGACGTCGTTCTCGGACAGCCCCGGGACCTCGGCCCTTAGAACCAGAGCTTCCCCGGTGTCGTCCAGCGTCGCCGAGGGAAGCCCGCCCCAGCGCACGTCGGCGTCGCTCTCCTGCCATCGAGCGGCGTCGCCCAACAGTGTTCCCATTTCACGACGGAGCGCCTCCATTGTGGACAGCGTGCGTCGCAGATGCCCAAACCCCCAATCGTTGTACGGATGCCACATTGTCAACATGGATGTTGGTCCTTTCCCCTGCTTTTCGCTGCGGCGCGGATGCTCCGCCGCGCCTCGCGTGTGACCCGCAGGGCGGCCACACGCATCGCCCATTCACTGTCCGTATTCTGCGAGCCGCGTCTCGGTTTCCTTTGACTCCCGGCTCTCTCGGAACAGCCCTCAAGGTAAATTCGATCGCGTCGGGCGCAAGACCCGTCATGACACGGACGTCGCGCGACCAGAGCTCAGGCGACGCCCGGGACTGGGGTGGCGGGCGTCGCCCGTGGTGGTCGGGATACGAGGGACCGGAGCGAGCAAGCCAAGAGTGCGTCACCCGCCTTGCTGCTCCGTGCGCACCAGGCCGCCAGTTGGAGTACGTACTGAACGGTTGATTCACGGAACCGCCACAGTTCCAAGCCCACATCTTCACCGTCTTCGGTGCACTCGCTCGTGTTACCGGCCAGTCGATAAGCACCCTGCGCTTCTACGAGCTCCTCCAAGAACTCGGGATGTCCGATGGCCAGGGAGATCGGGCGCGCCAGCCCCTCGCGCTCGATTCGCTCTTGGAGTGCCGCGCTTGCATAGCGCTTCTCCGCCGAGGGTAGGTTTAGGAACCGAAGAGCATCGGGGAAGAGGGCAAGCAGAAGCCTTGAGGCCAATTGGCTTCGCTCCCGAGCCGACGGCAAGCGTGTCGCTGCCTTCAGGGCGCCGTACAGGGCTGTCCAGGCGTTCCCGAGACGTGCATCGAGCCCGGAGAGTGCGAGCTCTGTCTCTGCCTGCGCCGAGCGCTCCGCCCAGCGCTGCCGAAGACACAAGACGGCCGTTCTCAGAGCCAGAGCTGCCTCACGGACGCTTGGGGGCGAGCTGGCTGGAACGGCCCCAAGCAGTGCTATACCCAGGGCAACGGCCTCGGGCACGTCGAGCTCGGGGACCTCGAGGTACTGGACGAGGTCAAACTTGGAAACCACGATCACTCTCCTCGAACGGCACGGAGTCGCGGGTGACGCGAAGACGTCTTCAACCATAGTGGCAACCAGTATTCAGACTCGCTTTTTGTTTGCGGCAATTACACTCCATTGCAGGACCGTCCAGCCCAGCGTTCTTAACGAATACTGGACGCCTACGCCGGGCGCATCGGGCCTCACGTTCCGGTGGTGGAAATGAGGCCGTCGCGATTGCAGGCGTGTGATCTCGAGGTTGCAGCGGAGTTGAGGCAGGGTCTCAGCAGGCCGGTGCTCGCGTGAGGGGTATGGCTAGCGACGGGCTGCAGGTCCCGTACAGGACCGCGGGCAGCGGACCCATCCACATCCTCTTCGTGCATGGACTGGGCGCGGATAGCTCGTGCTGGTGCCGATCTCCCTGCTACTTCGCTCCGGAGCGCTTCACACTCGTCTTTCCGGACCTCCTGGGAGTCGACACCAACAAGGCAGTCCCGACGGGCACCTGCTCCATGGAGGACATGGCCATGGGCATCGAGGACGTCTGGGTCGCCCTGAGGCAGCCTCGTCTTCACGTCGTTTCCCACAGCATGGGTTGCATTCCGAGTCTTCTATTCTGCGAGCGACAGCCCTCTGCCGTCGCTACCTTCGCGACGGCAGAGGGCAACCTGGGTCCGGATGACGCCACCATGAGCCGTCGGATTGCTCAGATGGGTGAGGTGGATTTCGTCAGGGCGTACGCGAAGTGGACCAGGCTCCTCGATGGAGCTCTCGGGCGAGAGGCGCCCCAGCAGAGCAGGCTCTTCCTCGAAGCCCTCGCCAAGGTGCCCCCCTTCTGTCTCTATCGGGCCGCGCGCTCGTGCTTCGAGTGGTCCGTGAACGGCGAGCTCCTGAGCCGCTTTGCTCGGCTCCCTTGTCCTCGCGCCTACATTGCCGGCGAGTGGACTATCCAGCGACGCGGGGGCCTGCCGTCAATTGATGCCACTGCGGTTCTTGTCGTGCGGGCACAGGGGCACTTCATGATGGAGTCTGCAGGGGAGTTCTACCCTTGGATCCGGGACTGGGTGGAGCGGGCGACAGTCTTGGGGGGCCCATGATGGACGTTCGCCAGTCCACTTCGCCTAACCATGCGTTCCCCTATGCAGGGCTGGTGGGATGGCTGGTTGAGCGCTGGCATGGCTTGGCGGCCGAGTAGTTCAGGGCGACCGCGTCAAATCCGGTTGACAACGTGGTGCCCGAAAACTAGCCCAGCCCATGGCGTTCATCTACGACGAACCAAGCAGAACCTTTGGCGAGTACCTGCTGATCCCCAATCTGACGCGCAAGGATACGGTCCCCTCGAACGTCAGCCTCAAAGCCCCCGTCGTTCGCTACTCGCGAGGGCACCAGCCTCCGCTTACCGTCAACGTGCCGATCACCTCTGCCATGATGCAAGCGGTATCGGACGATCTCCTTGCAATCGCCTTGGCGCGAAGCGGTGGGCTCTCTTTCGTCTTTCCGTCACAGAGCATCGAGGCGCAGGCTGCCATGGTGCGTCGGGTGAAGAACCACAAGGCGGGGTTCGTCGTCAGCGATAGCAACGTGCGCCCGGATCAGACACTGCGTGAAGTCCTCGAGCTCACGGAGAGCACTGGGCACTCGACGATTGCCGTAACAGACGATGGCAGCGCCAATGGGCGTCTCTTGGGCATCGCCACCGGGCGTGACTACCGCCCGGGTCGAACACCACCCTCCACGCGCGTGGACGCCCTGATGACCCCGTTTGAATCACTCAACTGTGGCAGATTAGGGATAGACCTCGCGCAAGCCAATGATCTCATCTGGGAACACAAACTGAACTGCTTGCCCGTCGTGGATGCGCAGCAGCGCCTTCATTACCTCGTGTTCCGCAAAGACCACGATGCCCACCAAGAGTTCCCACTGGAGAACGTCGACTCCGAGAAGCGGCTCATCGTCGGTGCTGGCATCAACTCCCGCGACCATGAGGAGCGCGTTCCCGCCCTGCTCGAGGCTGGTGCGGACGTGCTGTGTATCGATTCCTCGGACGGGTACTCTGAGTGGCAGGCAGGCACGATTGATTTCGTGAAGAGCCGCTTCGGGAAAGCTGCCTACGTGGGCGCAGGGAACGTGGTCGACCGTGAGGGCTTCCTCTACCTGGTCGAGGCAGGTGCAGATTTCGTGAAGGTCGGCATCGGAGGTGGCTCCATCTGCATAACGCGGGAGCAAAAAGGGATTGGCCGCGGGCAGGCGACCGCCGTTATCGAGGTAGCCAAGGCGCGCGACGAGTACTTCGAGTCGACCGGGATCTACATCCCAATCTGCTCGGATGGCGGCATCACGCAAGACTACCACGTGACCCTTGCTCTCGCGATGGGCGCGGATTTCGTGATGATGGGAAGGTTCTTTGCCCGATTCGACGAGGCTCCGGGCCGCAAGCTTCGCATCAACAACAATATCGTCAAAGAGTACTGGGGCGAGGGCAGCAATCGCGCGCGGAACTGGCAGCGGTACGACCTGGGGGGGAACAAGGTGACTGGCCAAGAGATGGTGTTCGAGGAGGGGGTGGATAGCTACGTGCCCTACGCGGGGCCCCTCAAGGACAACCTGGACATCACCCTCTCCAAGGTGCGCTCGACGATGTGCAATTGCGGCGCATTGTCAATCCCCGAGCTTCAGCGAACGGCAAGGCTCACTCTCGCTTCGGCCGTGAGCATCCACGAAGGCGGAGCTCATGACGTCACTCCGAAGGAAACCCGCGTCGCCGGCAACGATGACTGACGCCGCTTCGCCGTCGCAGTACGTGTGATACTCTCGTGCTATGAAGCGCATACGCAAGATGCATCTGCTGGGCCCTGTCGCCGTGGCCGGGCTCTGTTGGGCCGCTGTCGCCGCGGCGGCCTGGGAGCAGGACGCGCTCGTCGAGATGAACGTCCACGAGCACGTCTTCGATCAGCTCAAGGTGTGGAACGACGGGTGCAAGCTGCACATTCGCCTTGGGTTCAATGCTCCCAAGGAGGGATACTCGAGCCGAGCTCCGGTCAGGAACCAGTATCGCTTCCAGGCGTTGGTACGCTTTGCGAAGGGCCAGGAGGTGGGTTCGCCGGTGTTCTTGAACCGTGCTCCGGGACGGCGCGTCTACGCCTTCGTCGAGGATACGAGCGCTGCCGGTTGTTGGGCCAAGAAGCGGCAGCAGTTGCGCGACGCCGACGTCGTGGGTTGTCGGGGCAAAGGATGTCGCCTCGACCCAACCGCCAAGTAGCGGCTCGACCCTGCTACCTTCCTGGAATACGTCCAAAGGTCGTATCCACGAGTCTCTGGAGGTCGCGACATTCGTCGACACCCAGCTCGAAGTACTCACCCGGATCGCTCAGGACGTCATAGCACTGGTAGCCGCTGTCCCAGGAACGAGCGTGGAGCTTGCGGGAGCCGACCATGTATCCCCAATTCTCGAAGGCGCAGCTCCAAACACCGGCGCAGTTCGTCAAGGGCTGCGGCGCACGGACCGCTGGTGGGCGCAGCCAGCTTCTTCCTATCATCTTCCGGCGAAATGGCTCGATATCGGCAGCCTCCCAGAGTCCCATCAGATCGAGGATCGTAGGGGTCACGTCCGAATGGAACGCGAAGTCGCGAGCGTTGAGCTGAAGGTTAGTGTGCTCGTGCGGGGCGAGGGTCCCGTCCGGGGCATCTAGCCACCCCGGCACCCTTATCTCTTCGTCAAATACGCTGAAGGTATGGCCGGTGACACCGTGTTCACGGAAGGCTTCGCCGTGATCGCTGGTGTACAACACGACCGTTCGATCCCCGGCGACGTGCTGACGAAAGGCACGGATCATCGTCGCGACGTGTTGGTCCTGCTGGTGCACGGCGTTCTTGTAGTGGTTGAAGAACCAGCGGCCGTCATCCTTTGCTTTGCTCGGCCTCGACGGCTGGAAAGGCGCCGGTCCATCGGGATCCACGAGGTACGGGTAGTGCACGTTCGAGAGCTGCACCACCGCCAGGAAGGGCTCTCGGAGCTTGGTGATGTCGCGGCGGACGCGGGCCGCCAAGAGGGACTCCGGGGCGCCCATGTCCAGGTCAGAGGTGGCGTCGAGGTCCGTGGCGCTGAAGAAGTGCCGTGCACCGAGGTTCTGCACCCACAGGCGTGCGTTGCCGAACATCATGTTCTGGCTCGTCCAGTACGCGGTGTCGTAGCCAGCGGCTCGTGCGTAGTCGAAGACGAGCGGGACCGTATGAAGAGCCTCACGCGATGCGGTCGGTGCGAGCCCCGACCACAGCACGGCCAGGGAGATTGCCGTGCTGGAGTCCAAGGCGCGCAGCTGCTCGAAGCCGACGCGGCGGGGAGCCAGAGCGTTCGTGTACGGGGTTACCTGGCAATTCGGTGTCGGTGCGCTGCACGACGCGTCGGCGCGTACGCTCTCCAGGAGGATCAGCACGACGTTGCGCGGGCGGGTCGGGTGAGGTTCCAGCTTGGGGAGTGGCCGCGATTGTCGTGCCATCGGCCGTACCTGATGTGACTCTTGGGTCAACCCGAGCTGTGTTCGGAGGAACCCGCCCACCGCATTCAGGTAGAGGACGTCTGGTGTGGACGCCTGGAGATGACGGTGCTGGGTCGGAATCACGAACGCGGCGCACAAGAGCGCCGGTGAAGCCCATGCCGCGAGGTGGGACGCCAGTGGCGGGGGCTGGAGGAGCCTTGCAGCGAGTCCCAGCAGAGCGCACGCAAACCCCAACGGAGGCAGTAGCGCGAAGGCATAGCTCGTCATGTCCGCCCAGAGCTGATTCCAGACACTGTCGATGAAGTCTGTTGCGAATAGGGAGACGTCGACGTTGATGTAAGCGTTGTACTGCTCGAAGAAGTAGTTCTGGCTTCCGAAGGCGAGGCTCGCGGTCGCAGCGAACAGGACCCGATGGAACCAGCGCATCCTGCCTTGCTGCCGCGCTGCGGCAATGAGCAGTGTTCCCCAAACCACGATGCTCTCCGCGCACGCCAGCACGTACGTCGTGGCGTGCATCGGGCTGAAGTGCTCGAAGCGCTCCCCCCGGAGTACAGCGTCCCAAACCACTGCGCACCCTGTCGGAAGGGCTATCAACAGCCAATGGTAGGGCCATGCCGGCACCGCGAGCCGCCGCTTCGGTGAACTGGCCTTCGGCAAGAGAGCGGGCGACAGGTCGCCCGTCGTGGCTGGAGGATGGAAGCGCTGCACGGGTCACTCGGGCTATCTGCGGCCGACCCGCAAGATAGCGCGCTCTGCCCGCCTCGCCAGGCATCCTGCCGCGACCTGCCGGACGAATCAAAGGTCGGTCATGATGCTCGTGATGACGTAGTTGGCGATGAGCATGGCGACAGCGCTCTGCACGACGGCGCGCGTGGTAGCCTGGCCCACGCCCTTTGCGCCCCCGCTGGCATGGAAGCCCTGGTTGCAGGAGATGATGGCGATCAGGAACCCGAAGACGGCCGCCTTAATCTCGCCCATCCAGAAGTCCATCGGCACCACATACCGCTCCACGTTGGCGATGAACAGTCCAGGGTCCACGCCGAGGAGTTCGACGGCTACTCCCCACGCCCCTATCATACCGACGCAAGTATACAGGATACACAGCAGCGGGAGCACGATGATGCTCGCCACCACGCGAGGCGAAAGGAGGTACTGGACGGGGCTCACGCCCATCGTGACCAAGGCGTCGATCTGTTCGGTGACGCGCATGTTCCCTAGCTCCGCCGCCATGGCGCTGCCGGCGCGGGCCGTGACCATCAGCGCCGCGAATACGGGGCTTATCTCACGGGTCAGGGAGACTGCAACGATGGAGCCGACGACGGCTTCCGCACCGAAGTTGCTGAGGCTATGCGTCGTCTGCAGCGCGAGCACCATGCCGCTGAACGTGCCCGTCAGGGCGACGATGAAGATCGATTGAACGCCGATGAAATCCATCGCTGCGAGCAGTTGCCCAATCCGGTACGGTGGGCGCACCGTCCAAACGAGTGTCTCGAGGACGAGCATCAGGAGGGAGCCGAAGCCATCGAACACCTCCAGGATCGGTCGGACCAGGCGAGCGAACCATTGGCCGTTGTCGGGTTTGCGGGTCACCACCGTCGTTCTAGAGCGACTTCATCACTTGGGGAACAGGGGAAGCACGTCGAGGTGATACTGCGAGCCGGACCACGAGCCTCAACGAGATCCTCCCGGGAGTGGAATCCGGGAGAGCGAGGCCAGTTGTGCATCGGCGCGCTGGCCGCGCGCGCTTAGCCGCGCCGCTCTAGGTTCCAGGGACAGCTCGAGCAATAGGGCGTCCCCACCGAGGGCTCCGACGTAAGGCGCAGCCCATTCGGCGACGATGACCCAGCCGTCGTCGCGCAGCTCGCGTAGGCCCAGGTGGCGGAGGTCCTCCTCGCCCGCGAGTCGGTAGAGATCGGCGTGGGCTAGGGGCGGGGTCGTTTCATACTCGTGGATGAGGCTGAAGGTTGGGCTGGTGACGCGGATACGGGAATCCAGCCCCAGGGTGCGGCACATGGCGCGAGTGAAGAAGGTCTTCCCGCTGCCGAGCGGGCCTTCGAGAACCAGGAGGTCTCCCGGCGCGAGAACGGCTGCCACGGCGCGTGCTAGCAGCACGGTGCTGCGCCTGTTCGGCAAGGCCACCCGCAGCCGCTGACGGTCATCGGAGTCCCGGTGCACGCCTCACCTTTCCTTCCGCGCAACGGGCTCGACAGTGCGCTCGATGACCTGTTGCGGCGAGAATCCGCGAGAATGGCTCGTGATGAGCGCGACGTCCGTGGAGCGAAGGGCCGCGTCTGTGCGGCGGTGGAACTCCGCGACCTCGCCCCGATCCTCGGCGCGCACGGCCGGCAAGGCGTTGAGCGCCGCCTTCGCCAGCGTGCCGACGTCGTAGCCGAGGCTCTGGTACCATCCCCATGTCGTGTCTCGGTGCGCAAGCTCGGGCGGCAGATCGGATTGTGCTGCCAAGGGAAAGTGTCCAGCTCCGAGCCACGACGACTCTCCCGCCCAGGCGGACGAGCCATAGAGGCTTCCACTCTGCAGCCCAAAGAGGATCCTCGGATTCATGCTGGCTGCCTCGAGCTCCCGGATGAGCACCCGGGTACACTCGAGGGGGCCGAGCGCCACGACGGCGTCGACCTCGTTCCTCCGCCATTCTGCAATGGGGAAGCGGTTCAGGGTTCCCTTCTCGTAGCTGTCGCAGGGGCCCCCGAGCCCCACGAAGGCTGCCTGTTCTGCGCCCTCTTTCACCAACGCGCTGCTGGCGGTGAGCTCCTCCGCCTTCGCGGGGAGACCGACGGAGAAGACCGGCATCCCCACGGGGAGCGGCTCGCTGGGGCGCATCAGGAGCAGCAAGGGAGCCGCGTCCCTCGCGGCATAGCGCAATGCGAGGTTTGTCGTCTCGGCGTCGGTTCCCGCGACGAGGATGCCCGCGCCCTCGCCTGCCAGGGCGTTCAGCGTCCGGGCGGTACGGGACGGGTCCTCGATTTCACGGACGAGCAGCCGGAACTGCCCGGTGCCCGAGTCTTCGCCCGGTATCCCAAGGGCGGCCATCAGTCCTTCCACGGCGGCGGATGCGAGGCGTCGCTGTTCAGGACCGCTGACCGTGAGCGCCAACCCTATCGTTCTTCCTTGGATGCGTGGTGAGACATCGGCCTCGCTAGCCAGCTCGCGCAGGGCAGCGCCATTCGAACGGGAACGAGCGTAGACGCCTTCATCGACCAGCTGCTTGGCAAGGACGGCATCGCGCTGATGCAACGCGAGCGCCACGAGCCGCCTCTCCAGGGCAGCCGCGAGCCATCTCGCCGACTCCAAGTCCGTGGCGCCTTCGGGAACGGAACCGATGCGTTGTTGTAGCAGGCGCAACTGCGTCTTCACCTCGCGGGCAGGGAAGTGCTCCAGGAGCTTGATGGATCGCTCGCGCACGCGCGTTTGTTCGTGGGACGGAGCCTCGGCGAGCCATACCTGCATTGCGCTCATGGCCGTCTCCCAATGGTGGGACTCTACCGCAGCGAGAGCGAGCTGCTCGCGGTACTGTGCAAGCTCCGTCGGGTCGATGAGCTTGCCATCGAGCGGTTCCAGGAGGGCTAGGGCGCGCGCAGGTTGATTGCGCCGGAGGCTCAGCGCCGCCGCAGCGACGGTCGCAGCATCGCGGCTCGCGCCTGCTGGGCGTGCAAGGACCGGGGCGAGGTGCCGCTGGGCCCGGGCTGAGTCGTCACGCTCCAGAGCGTTCCAGGCGAGGAGGATGCGTACCCGATCGGCGATGGGTTCCCCCCCGTGCCTCGCAAGAAAGAGCTCCAGATCCGCATCGAGCTGGAAGCGCTGGGAGGACGCAGTGCTTCTCCAACGGTTCTCGAGCAGCGCAAACTCACGCTGAGCTCCGGCAGTGTGGGCGAGGGTTGGGACCGGGGTCGGCTCGGGGCGCTCGGACGACGCGCACGCCACGATGAGCGGCATGATCAATGGGGAGGCCAGCCGGACTAAGTGCGCTTTGCCACCGTGTTGGCTTGACGGCACCGCGCCAATCCCGTAGCACGCGCGTCGGGCCAGGGAGGCTCCCCGAGCTTCCAACAGGGCCCATCGAGGCTGTCGCATTGTCCGCAAATTCATCTAGGATGGGATCGGCATCGAGCGTTGCACAGGGGTACTGGGGGCGCCGCCTGTTCTCACTGAGTGGGGTGGTGCCTTTAGGCGTCTTCGTGGTGATCTACCTCTGGACTACCGCCAACGCCATGCGGGGTCGCGAAGCCTTCGATACTGCGATGGCAGGCTGGACCGAGCACCCGTTCGCCTGGATGCTGCCAGTTTTCGGGTTCTGGTTGCCCCTGGCATACCACGGCGGCTACGGGATGAAGGTGCTCCTCGCATCGCGGCCGAACGTCGTGAAGTATCCGCAGGCGCGGAACACCATGTACCTGCTACAGCGAGTGTCCGCCCTGGTGCTGCTGGTCTTCGTTGCTGCACACACCTGGCGCTTCGGTTTTGGCGTTGCCGCGGCCCCGAGCGCCGACCACTTCGGGAAGCTCTGCGGGGATCTCTCTCGCACACACCTTGGCTTGCCTTTCGTAGCAGCCGGCTATCTCGTGGGTCTGGCAGCACTTGTTTTTCATCTCAGCAATGGCTTGTACGGCTTTTGTCGAACGTGGGGCATCGTCGTGAACCCCCGAGCCGGCAATCGTTTGGCGGGGTGGTTCGGGGTATTGGGAATTGTGCTCTATGTCGTCTCGGCGAGTACCGTCGTGTACTTTGCGACGGGAGCGAGCCTGATGCTTTCACCTTCGCGCGTCGGCGTCGCGGCCCAGAATGGCGATTGCGCGCCGCCCAGCAGGGAGCAGAGCGCCGTCGGAGCGAACGGGAGGGGACGGTGAGGCGCAGCGCAGTAACCGCAAACGGCAAGGTGGCGCGCGTCATCGTTGTTGGCAGCGGGCTCGCTGGTCTCAGTGCCGTGCTCGAGCTGTTGCGGCGGGGAGTGGCTGTCCTGCACCTGAGTAGTGCAGAGCCGCGCCGCTCGCTGTCCGGCAGTTGCCAGGAAGGAATCGTGGCGGCACGGGACGCGGAGCTCGCGGGAGCCGCTTTCCACCGGAGGGCGAGCCTCTCCGCAGCACGTCTGGGAGCCGCGGCGCCGCGCGTCGAGCAGCTCGTGGCCGAGGCTCCGCGGGTCATCGCAGAGCTCGCTGCCTTGGGCGTTCCATTCTCCAGGGATGGTTCCGACGCTCCAGTATCCGCCCATTCGGACGACGGTCTTGCCGTGAGAACGGTGTTCTCCGAGCTCACGACGGGGCAGCAGGCGGTTGGCGCTCTGGAGCGCCAGGTGCGGGCGCTCGGGGCTCGAGAACTCCGGGATGCCCAGGGGCGGCGCGTCCCGGGAGAGCTGCTCCTGGAGCGCCTCGAGCACTGGGATGTCCTCGGGCTCGTGCAGGACGACCAGGGCGCCGTCGTCGGTGTCGTTGCTTTCGAGCAGAGAACGTCCAAGATACGCGCGTTCGTCGGGGATGGTGTGTGCCTGGCGACCGGGAGCCTCGCGGGCTTGTTCGGGATTGCCGGGGCGCAAGCTGCGGGGAGTGGTGCATGTGGTGCCGCCATCCGTGCCGGCGCCATCATGGCCAACGCAAACCGGATTCATTGGGAGCCCACCTGCGTGCCGGGGACCTTGGTGCGCCCGCTCCCGGCGCTCCTTCGGGAGCTGGGAGGTCGCCTCTGGTCGCCTCACCCGGGCGCCGAGGGGCGCCGTCCAGGGCAGCTGGACGAGGCCGAACGGGACTACTGGGCGGAACGTGAAGGGTTCAATGCCCGTTCGACGGCTTCCGCGATGCGAAAGCGGGTGTCCTCTGGGGTCCCCGTGTACCTGGAGCTCTCCCACCTGGATTCGGCGACCCTCGCTCGCCGGGCGGGCTGGGCGCTCGACCTGGTTCGAGCCTTCGCCGCGGTTGACACTTTGGCGGAGTCGATACAAGTCGTGCCCTTCCCGGCTGCCCTGGAGGGTGGCCTCTGGGTCGATATGGAGGCTGACGCTGACGGCATCGTGATGGGGTCACCCCGTAACCAAGCAACCAGCGTGCCTGGTCTCTATGCCGCGGGTGACCTCGACTGGCTACAGGCGGCCTTGGGTGCCCTTCCCGGCAATCGCATCAGCGGGCGCATCGTTGCAGGGCGGCTCGCTGCTGACGGTTTGGTAGCTTACCGAACCGCCCTCCGAAGGAGCGCCCTGGACCTGCCACAGTCGGTTTTCGATCGTGCGGCCGCGGTGTTCGAGCGCCGCCTCGAGACACTGGTTGGTGCAGGCTCCGGCACGGAGGGCCCCGTGAGCATTCTCGGTGTGCTCGAGCAGGTGCAAGCCGCCATGCGGCGCCTCGTCGAGGCCGACGACAGGGCGACGACGTTGATGGCCGAGCTCGAAGCGCTCCTGTGCCAAGGTTTTGAAGCTGTTGGCGTGGACCCCGTGAAGTGCCAGAGCCCGGCCCTTCGCGTCGCCATGCACTGGGAAGGCCTTTCAGTGGCAGCGCGCGTCGTCGCCCGTGCCGCGGCCCTGGGCCAAGCGCGCGAGACCGATTCCGAGGACTCGATGCCGGAGCCGCCGCTGCTATTGCGTTGGAAGGCGCAGGACGTTCAGTGCGTCGACGAGAACGACCAATGAGCAGCAACGACGAACAACACACAGCACAGCGGGATGGCGAGCAGGAGAAAACCCAGGCTCAGGTCAAGTCGCTCGAAATCCGAGTGCTTCGTCAGGATTCTTTGGAGCACCCGAGGACACGGCGTTGGGAGACCTACGCAGTCTCGTTGCCTCCGACGAGCACCCTCGCAGAGGCACTTCGCGCGGCGCAGTGCGCTCCACTGACGACCGACGGGAGCACTGTGGCGCCACTGGCGTTCGACCACGATTGCCAGCAGGGCCTCTGCGGCGCTTGCTCCGTGCTCGTCGATGGCCGCGTGACTCTGGCCTGCACTGCCAAGCTCGGCGACCTGAGCCCGCGTGGGAGGCGCATCGAGGTTGCGCCGCTCAGCAAGTTCCCGCTGATTCGCGACCTGGTCGTCGATCGCGGTGCCATGGAGGCCGGCCTTCAAGCGATGGCAACGCCTCTCGACGCCGATGTCCGCGAAGCGCCCCATCCCCACCCCACCCAGGAGCAACAGCAGGTACTTGCTGCGCTGTCCCGCTGCATCGGATGCGCCGCCTGCCTCGAAGCGTGTCCTGAGTACGGACCCCATTCCGAGTTCCTGGGTCCCGTGGTGCTCGCCGAAGCGGAAAGGGGGGAGCATGTTCCCCATGCGGCACTGGGACGCGAGGTGCGGCTTGCCGTAGCAACGGGGCCGGGGGGCATCGATGATTGTGGCAACGCGCACAACTGCGCGGAAGTCTGTCCCGTCGGGGTGCCCCTGACGGAGGCGCTCGGCCGCCTCTCGCGGTTGGCAACGCGCCGTTGGTTTGCACATCTACTTGGGGGCTAGGAACGGTTTTGCACCGCGGCCCGGTCGTGCCCTGCGCGGGTCGTCCGAGCGCTAGGGCGTGCTGGCGTTCCTCGCTCCTTCGGTGTAAGGGGATGGAGTGCCGAGCTGTTATCTCTTAGCGGTGTGCGCTGGCGCGTCGCTCGATCGCCACTCGAACAACGTCTCGCTGTTCAACCTGGTCGAGCAGGTGAATGTCCGCCCTGGCGCGTCGCGCCCGCCCAACGGATTGTTGCCTTTGGAGGTGCACGCGTACTTCCACGTCGATCCACAGGAGGTTCATTTCGAGTTCGAGGTGCGGTTCGCCGTTGCCGCGGACAGCGGGTTGGAGACCTTCAGCGACCCGATACGGCACCGCGCGGCTACGCCGCGTTATCGAACCAGGACCATCGGCTTGCCTTTGCCCCCCGTCCTCGGACAGTATGGGGTCTGTGTCGAGTGGCGGATGGTTGGCAGTGAGGGATGGCATCGGGAGCCGCTGCGCTGGCCGCTCGCGATGGTCGAGACTTCGCCAAAGCCCGCCGTGACGCATTGAGCGCGCGAAGGCGACATTGTGCGCGGGTTCCAAGGACGCCGGACTTCTTGGCGAGATTCTCCGCGTTCTCGCGAATGAGATCGCGCAGCGGTTCGGCAAAGCGTGGGTAGTCGAACACGCGAATGTCGCTTGTTCTGAGGTACGAGGTCATCCCGGCCGCGTAGCAAAGCCCCGGAAGGGTCCCCTGTATAACAACGCGATCCCAGCAGCAGAGCACCCCGGCAATCTTGTCCTGGTGGCGAC
>JAEWRL010000110.1 GCA_023398955.1 Pseudomonadota bacterium | reverse complement strand
TGCGCAGGATGCTCGCCAGCTTCATGCAGAAGCTGACGCCTGACGGCTGACACCTGATAGCCTGCCCTCCGGTTGCATTTGGCGTTGCCAGTTCCCCGGTTTGGTTCCGGCTCCGCCGGGTTAGGGTGGGGGCCTCGTGCGAAGCGCGGCGAGGGACTCGGAAAAGGATCCCCGAGGGACCTTGTCCGTCACCCATCGCGAGGGGCGCGATTCTCGACTGACTCCACTTGCTCCATGTCCACGCCCGCGAGGAGTCGGACCGGTTGCCCGAGCCACCACCTGACATATACCACCTGCACCAGGACGATGAGCACGACCGCAAGCGGCGTCGCTACCAAGATGCCGATGAATCCGAAGAGCGCCCCGAACACCAGCTGAGCCATGAGAATCCCTGCAGGCGGGATAGAGATCACGTACGACTGCACGACGGGGGTGATCAGGTTACCCTCGACGACCTGCACACCCGCGTAGATGATCAGAATCCAGAGTACCTGCTCGGGACCATTCAGGAAGCCGATGAGCACAGCGGGAACCGCCGATGCTAGCGGCCCGATGAACGGCACGAAAGAGAGTGTACCCGCGATGAGGCCAAGGCCCAGAGCCATTGGGACGTCCAGCGCCCAGAGGGCGACGGATGTCAACACGCCCACCGCAAGCATCGACAGAAAGCGTCCCAGGAGCCACTGACGCAGGGCGTGCCCGAGCACGCGAAGGAGCTGCGCCGCATTCTCCCGCCTCTCTGGAGGCACCAGTGCGAGTGCCGCACCCGTATACGCAGCCGGTTGCAGTGCCGAGTAGAACCCGATCACGGCGACGGCGAAGAGCGCGGTGAAAAAGCCGAAGACGGAGCTGAACATGTTCGTGAGCTCCTGGCCGATGCCAGAGTCGGGCAAGAGTCCTCGGCGGGCCCAATCCGATGAAGGCATCAGTTTGGCGAGGTTCTCCTTCTCGCCGATGGTCACTCGGAGGTCCTCGATCGCCTGAGGAATCCGGTCACGCATCTGTACCAGCTGGTCCGCCACGCGCGGTCCGAGGAGGAATCCAAGGCCTACGGCAAGCCCCGTGAGGACGAGTACCACGATAAGCACGGACGGCATGGGGCCGACAGGCAGCCAGCGCCTGACTAGGCGGGCTAGCCCGTCCAAGAACACGGCCAATAGGATGCTCGCGAACAACACCATCCACACAGCCGTCAACAACGTGCCCGCGTACAGCAGCACGAATGCCAGGGCAGCAAGGGCCAGTACCACGACCACCTGGTGTGTGAACCCAGACTGCGACTCGGCCTTCGGGGCTGAATGGGTACTCTGCTCGCTCGGGGCGCTCGCCTCCTCGGCGCGGTCGCTCATGTCGTTCATCGATCTGGGTGCTGTGCTCGGATGTGTGGCATTCTTGCCCTCGGCTGTGAAGTGCGCAGCCGTCGAACTCTACCATGCAGGTGCCATGCCAGGCTGTCGCGTTGTCGTCGCACGGGAGGGAACGGGCCTTGCAGGCGGAGTATGCCTCACCAAGGCCCTTTTCAGGAGAAAAGCTGATGGTACTGAGGCGGTTTCATCGATCCCATGGCGGCGCAGCGCCGGAGCCTGGTCGCTCCGACATCTTGATCGGAGCACTATGGATGGTTGGTATAACTATAGGACTGTTCTTTCTTCCGGCCATCAATGGACTAATAGGGGGGATTGTCGGTGGCTATCGCGCGGGAAGCGTGAAACGTGCCTTGATCGCAGCCATACTTCCTGCGCTGGTTGTGGCCTTGGTCGTGTGGTTCGCGTTTGCGGTTCTCGATCTCGCGCTCTGGGGCATGCTCGCCGGACTGACGCTTGGCCTCGTGATCGCGCTGGCCGATCTCGGCATGTTCGTAGGAGCGGTGATCGGCGGCGCCTGGCGCCAAAGGGCGAGTCCGCGAGCACGACACTGACTCATCGAGTACTGCCATTTCTGGATGAGTGGTGGCAGAAACCCTTGCGCTGTCGAACCGTGGAGGTGGGCGGTCCCCGCGCGCGTAGTGCAAGAAGCGGCGAATCAATGCTGTACCGCTTCACATAGTCGCCAAGCTCGTCCGGCCACCTGCTGACGGCGGACGGATGATCGCCTCGCGAATCGCCGTGCCTCTTGGTCCGGTTCGGCCGGCTCAGGGAAGCGGCTCTGACGGACGGTTCACAGCCGAGGCGGGGGCTAGGAAGGGCTCCTGCCCGCTTCCTGTCGGCAATCCAGCACTAGCTTTCCGATCACCTCGCCCGAACCGAGTAGCTGGTGAGCCTCACGGGCGCAGGAGAGTGGGAGTACACGAGCGACGATGGGGTCGAGCTGGCGCTCCCTCGTTTGCTCCAGAAGGGTTGCCAAATCCGTGCGTCTCTCCTCTGGCTTTCCTGCGGTGACGTCGAAGAGCGCCAGCCGCGCACGCGAGAAGAGCTTCAGCCATAGCGCGGTCGTCACCATCGAGAGCGTGCCATCCTTCATGACGTCTCGCGTTCGATCGTGCATGGCGAGGCCACCGAAAGCAACAAGAGTTCCCCCGCGCTTGAGCACGCGTTGCGAACGGCGCCAATTCGAAGGCCCAATGGGGTCGAGCACGGCGTCCAACCCTCGGGGCGCTGCCTTCGCAATGAACTCCACGAAATCCTCGCTGTGGTAGTCAATAGGGACTCCACCGAGACCACGCACCACCTCGTGCTTCGACGCTGATGCCGTGCCGAACATCTGGAGCTTCAGGTTCCTGCCGATCTGAAGCGCGGCCGTTCCAACGCCGCCCGCGGCGCTATGGACAAGCACTGCGGCGCCCTCGTCGAGAGAGCATACTCGTCGTAGTATCCGGTAAGCTGTCAGGTAGTTGAGCACCAGACACACTGCCTTCTCCGGGGGCACCTCGTCTGGCACTGGGACCGCCCCGACCGCATCCACCACGACATACTGCGCGTAGCCTCCATAGCGCGTCAGGGCCGCTACACGGGTCCCGGTCTTCACATGCGCGTTGGAAGCTGACCTCTCCACCACGCCAACGACATCGAAGCCCGGCGTAAAGGGCGGCTTTGGCTGCCCCGGGTACCTGCCGTGCCGCATCATGATATCGGCAAAGGCCACGCCCGCATACTCCACGCGTAAGAGGAGCTCGGAATCCTTGATGTTCGGTATCTCAGCATCCACCAACTCGAGCCGACCGGCGCTTCCATGGTCAGTGATGACGACTTTCTTCTGTTTCATAGCTCCTCCTGGCGCTCCCTACGGCTGGCTGGAGGGAGCCTGCTCTTGCGAAACCCCCGGCCGCTTCTCCGCCGCTGGTGCGCTTCGCTCAGGCTCAGCCCCCGTGTTTCTATCGTGGAGCGTGAAATCGAAGCAGGCCCCCGCGTCGTTGCACGTGAGGATGGATCCACCATAGACCCCCAAGATTCTAGAGACGATCGCGAGACCAATCCCCGTGCCCCCGGACGAGCCCCGGACGAAAGCATCGAACAGCTTGTCGGAGACGTCGGGGGCGATCCCAGGACCATCATCTCGTACTCGGTATTCGTGGGCCCCCGCCTGGTTGCGGCCAAGGTACACCACCTGGATGCGGCCTCCCTGGCGTTTCCCATGTATCATGGCATTGCGGACCAGGTTGCTGAAGAGTTGGTAGATGTGGGCAGGGGAAGCCACCACCACTCCGAGGTTCTCACTCAGATCGAGGCGCATCCCCAGCTGCCGAATCTGGTCCTCCAGTTCGGCTCGAATACTGGCAAGGACGCTCGCCACGTCGACCGACTGCACATCGACGGGGGTTTGCCCCGCACGTGCGAGCAACAGCAGATCGTCGATGAGCGTGAGCGCGGTCTGCACGGCTCGACCGACGGCGGAGTTGGCTCGATGTAGGGTTGACAGTGCTTCCGTCGCCGGCTGCCCCTTCAGCCATAGACCGATCGCCGCGTTGCCGTTCGCAATCGCGGCCAGCGGCGACTTGAGGTCGTGCGATACCGTCCGGGCGTAATGATCGAGCTCGTGGTTGGCCGCTTGAAGGGCTGCCCGTTGCAGCTCGAGCTCCCGAAAGAGGAGCTGGTGCGGGCTGCGAAGGCCCATCTCGAACACCGCCCGGTAGATCAAGTAGAAGGAGACCGCTTTGAGGAGATGCCCCATGCTGTTGAAAAAGCTGAACGGGCCCTCGTAGAGGGTGAAACACAGCTCCGACGCTACCGTCAATCCGATGGCGACGAGTAGGGTCGACGCAACGACCGAGCTGAAGCGGCTTCGAGCGCGCCACAAGAGTAGCCCGGCAGCCAACAGCAGCGAGCACACCACGTACTCCATCGCGATCTTGAACGGGGTCAGTCCTCTTCCCGGAACGAAACACGTGGGAAATCGAGCCGTCAGAATCGCATATAAAAGGAGCACCGCGCAGACCCCGATACCAACAAGTGGGACGTTTCGTGGCCGCTTGCGGTCGATGAGGGCCATGGCAACGAGCAATCCGCCGCTTTCGACGAGGCGCGCTGCGATCCAGAATTGTGCGGCGAGGTCCGTTCCTCCTCCAGGAAGGACTCCCATCCCTTCGTAGGCAAGGGTGTGCATGAGGTCGAGCACACCGGTGTAGAGATAAGTAGAGCCGAGGGCGGGCAAGAAGCTCCGCGCGGCGAAGCGGTCGGAGCTCGATGCGAGCATGAACACGGCGCCGCTGATCGCGATCGTGAAGATCTCCACGATGCTGTGAAAGAGGAGGCGACTGACGTCGCGTGCCGTCCATAGGGCAGCTCCGACGAGCAGCAGCCTAACGGCGATTGTCCAAGAAGAGGTCCTTCCGAGCATGGAGGCGAGTCGTGTGAGGCTACTGTGTCAGCCGAGGCGCCGCCAAGCTCAGTCCCAGCCCGCGAACCCTGTCAATGACTTAGAGGGTGACTGGCCGGCGTGTCAAGGGCGCGGCAGGCGTCTGCCAGTGCGACCGCTCCGGACTGGGGGAGTATCGGAGCGGTTGCGACGCTGACACGCTTCAAGAAGGCTGTCGTGACGTCGTCAGCCCACGGATCCACTTCTCGAGACCGATTACGGGCATGATGAGCACGGCGGCACAGGTAGCCAACGCGAGCTCGGTGGCGCTCAGGGGGGAGCTATAGAAAACGCCGTTCATGAAAGGCGCGTAGATGAAGATTCCTTGAAGTGCCAGTACGACGGCGATCCCCGCGAACAGGGTCGGATTCGAGAAGAAACCGATCCGGAGAACAGAACCCCTGAGGGATCTGCAGTTTAACAGATAGAAGACTTGGGAAAGCACGACTGTCGTAACGGCGAGTGTCTGGGCCTCGCGGAGCGTCTCTCCGGCGCGCGCGGCGGAGTCCGGAACTGGGTAGTAGTGCCAGCTGAACATCACGAGCGCGACAGCGCACATCAGCGTGGCGGCGAGCGCGGTGCGCAGGATCAGGAAGCGACTGAAGACAGGGGCACTCGGGTCGCGGGGCGGACGCTCCATGATGTCTGGCTCCTTCGCTTCGAACGCAAGCGGCAGTGCAAGAGCCACGGCTGCGACCAGATTGATCCAGAGGAGCTGTGTCGGCCTCACGGGCAGGAGCAACTCGCCGCGCGCCGCGTCGAACGGAAAGAAGATGACCGCAAACACGAGGATGAGAGCCAGGGCGAGATTCGTCGGAAGCACGAAGGCAAGGGACTTGATGAGATTATCGTAGACTCGGCGCCCTTCCTCCATCGCCGCGGCAATCGTGGCGAAATTGTCGTCCATTAGGACGAGATCCGCCGCCTCCTGAGAGGTGGAGGTTCCTGTGATGCCCATGGCCACGCCAATATTTGCTTGTTTGAGGGCTGGCGCGTCGTTTACTCCATCGCCGGTCATGGCGACTATCTCGGCGCGCCCCTCGCCGTGCCTTTCCCTCTGGAGCGCCTTGACGAGTCTCAGTTTGCTCTCTGGAGAGACGCGAGCAAAGATGTTCGTCTGACGCGCAGCCAGCCATAGCTGGTCATCGTTCATGCGGGCCAGGTCGCTGCCGGAGATGGCGGCCTTGCCCTGGTGAATCCCCAGCTCCTTGCTGATGGC
The DNA here is from genome assembly GCA_023398955.1 of Pseudomonadota bacterium. Lineage (GTDB taxonomy): Bacteria > Myxococcota_A > Polyangia > Polyangiales > Polyangiaceae > JAEWRL01. The sequence continues at coordinate 70,801 of JAEWRL010000110.1, read as the reverse complement.
CTCCGCGGTGGTCGCGTGGTCGCCGGTGATCATCTTGATCGTGACACCGGCCGTGTGACACAGCGCGATGGAATCGACGGCTTCCTGGCGTGGTGGATCGATGATTCCGAATAGGGCCAAGAGCTCGAAGTCGCCTCGAGCGACGTCATCTTCAGAGAGCCCTTGCGAGCTAGCGGTGCCTTCGTCCTGTCGCCGCGCCACGGCCAGCACCCGCATTCCCTGTTTCGCGAACCCATCCACCTGCTCGAGAACTTCGGCGTGCGCGGAGTCCCCGTTCATGTGGCAGAGCCCGAGAACTACCTCCGGCGCGCCCTTCAGAACGATGAACCGTCCCTCCTCCCCGTCGTGGAGGGTGGCCATGTACTTGCGCTCGGAGTCGAACGGAACTGCATCCAGCCGCGGATAGTGCTGTCGCAGGTCACTGGGATTCAGCCCCGCCTTCTCGGCAATCACGATGAGAGCTCCCTCGGTCGGGTCGCCCTCCACGGTTCGGTGGCCATCCTCTTCCACGATGCGAGCATCACTGCAAAGAGCGCCGCAGCGACACGCAGCAGCGAACACCTCGTCGAGATTTCCTTCACCCTCGGTACGCACCCCTCCCTCAGCACCGTAGCCGACGCCGTCCACGTGGACCGAACCAGCGAATGTCCACGCACTACGGACCGTCATTTCATTGCGCGTGAGGGTCCCCGTTTTGTCACTACAAATGACGGTCGTGCTTCCGAGCGTCTCGACCGACGGGAGGGTGCGAACGATGGCCTTGCGGGCAGCCATGCGCCGAACTCCTATGGCGAGCGCGATGGTGACGATGGCTGGCAACCCCTCTGGGATCGCTCCTACGGCCAGAGCGATAGCGAACATCACGGTGTCGCGCACGGCAGAGTAGACGTCGGCGCCACGAGCGATCTCGCGCCACATACCCACCGCCATGATGCCGACGGCGAGAAGCATGATCGCGACGGTAATCTGCTTGCCCAAGGTCGCCAGCGCTCGAGTCATGGGCGTCGCGATCTCGGTGGCTCCGCTCAGCATCTCCGAGATTTGCCCGAGTTCGGTCTGGTTCCCCGTGCGAATCACGATCCCCTCGGCCGCGCCAGAGGTGACCAGCGTGCCCTTGAACGCAAGGCAGAGCTGGTCGCCCGCTTGCGCGTCCTCGCCGACGGGTTGCACGCGTTTCTCCGACGGAACGCTCTCCCCAGTGAGCATGGCCTCGTCCACGGCCATACTCTTGACGAGGGTCAGCCGGAGATCGGCCGGGACCTTGTCGCCCGCGCCGATGCGGACCAAGTCTCCCGGAACTAGCTGGCTCGCATCGATTCCATTCCATTCCCCCTGCCGCCGCACTTCGGCTCGCTGTGGTACGAGCTTGCTCAAAGACTCGATGGCTCGACTTGCCCGGTACTCTTGGACGAACCCGATCACCGTATTGATGATGACGACGGCGAGCACCACTGCTCCGTCGGTCAGCTTGCCAAGGGCGATGGCCAGTAGACCCGACCCGATGAGCACGGCGAGCAGCGGATCCTTCAGTTGACGCCAGAGCATCTCCCAAGGCGATGCTCGACGCGTCCGCGCAATCGTGTTCGGGCCACATTCATCGAGCCGCTGCTTGGCCGCCTCCGGCGACAATCCCTCCGCCGTGGTTCCCAGTCGCTGTGTCACACCCTCTATCGACTCTGCGTGCCATGGTGTCGTCGTTGACTCGTCCTGGTTCGACATCGAGATTCCGCTTCCTGACTTTGAACAGTGCTTTGGGCCATCAGGGCTGCGCCGCTAGCGCCGCCGCGTTCGTTCGCGAAGCCGTTGCCATGCAAGGAGCGCCCCAGGTTCGTCGTTACTAGCGCCCTTGCGTCGGTCGGGTGGCTGGGCAATGTGGGTCCAGTCTAATGCATCAGTCCCCGGAGTAGGCGCCGCCCGAGAGCACTATACTGCCGACGTTGCTACGCCACGACTATATCAAGCGATTGATCGAGAACATGGCCGCGTTCCTGGCGAAGCTTGGAGGGCTGGCTGGTGCCGGACGCCTGTCGGACGCGACTAGAGATCTCGAGCAGCTGGAGCGCGAACTGGGGCTCCCCAGAGGGTGCGACGTCCTGGAGACGAGGTCGTTGGCGATGCTGCTTGGCAGCGCCGACAAGATGGCACTTGCGAGCATTCTCTTCTGGCACCGAGCCGAGATCGAGGCGGAGCGTGGCGACGTCGTGGCTGCGGCTCGGCTGCAGGCCCGCGCCCGCGCTCTCCACGCTATGCTCAATCGGGGTGAGCTCAGCCGGCCGGTGCTGGAGCTCCTGGCGCATCACGCCATTGGCAAGCGTTGACGGCCAATACTACTACCCAAGTACCTGGCCCAGCTCACTGAAAGATGTGTGAGGTGGGGGCACGGCGACTGTCGCGATCCAAAGAAGCGAGAAACGGCTGCGGTGCGGCCTGAGCGCCATTTCGATGACTCTCTGGCTGCCAGCCTCTGCTCGCTTCGCGTTAGGGTAGGCGCTACCGCTGCCGGACTCAAACGCGGTGCAACCTGATCTGCATCACCTCACCGGCAGCCTGATTGTACAAGACGACGAGTCTCTCTCCCTCGCGAATGAACCCATGGCGCAGCGCGCTGTCCAGCGCTGCCTCCAGCAAGTCTTGGACGTCATCCAGGCGGGGTATGAGCAGCGCGACCACCCCCCAGTAGAGGCAATAGGTACGCCATGTCCTCTCGTCGTGGCACACTATGATGGCCGGCTTGAGGTTGCGCCGCTTGGATAGGAGCAGCGCGCTACTCATCCCATCGCTGAAGACAAGGAATCCCGCCGCGTCAAGTGACTCGACGATGGAATGTGCAGCCCCCGTGACGACCATCGTCGTCTTGTCGAAGGGGCACCGCCCTTGCTCCAACACGGCATCCGGAAGATAGCGGCTCCGCTCGGCAGTGAGGAGGATCCTTGTCATCTCTCGGATGCTGCCCACGGGGTGCCGGCCTATAGCGGTTTCCGCGGAGAGCATTACCGCATCCGTTCCATCGAACACCGCGTTGGCCACATCTGTCGCTTCGGCCCTCGTCGGGATGGGGTCCTCTATCATCGACTCGAGCATTTGAGTTGCCGTGATGACGAGGCGGCCGAGCTGCGCGGCTCGGAGAATCAGCTCCTTCTGGATGATCGGGAGCTTATTGATCGATAGCTCGATTCCGAGGTCTCCTCGAGCCACCATGATACCATCCGCCTCCTCGAGAATGGCATCAATGTTGCCTACTGCCTCGGATCGCTCGATCTTGGCGATGATCGGTATCTTATGTCCGCTTTCGGCGATCCGATTGCGCAGATTTCTGACGTCGCGAGCCGTGCGAACGAAGCTCAAGGCGATGTACTCGATGTCGTTTGTCAGTGCCCACGCCAGATCCGCCTTATCCTTGTCGGAGAGCGAACCGGTGCTCACGGCAACCCCCGGCAAGTTGATCCCCTTGTTCGAGCGGAGCGTACCGCCGACCTTGATACGACAGATGACGTCATCCCCTTCCACGGCTTCGACGTCGAGACGTAGACGTCCATCGTCGACGAGGATTGTGTTTCCAGGCTTAACATCGCTCGCCAGCCCGGGGTACGTCGTACCGACCTTTTCGGAGGTTCCGTCGGGCCATTCGGCGACGGTAATGATGGTTTGCTCTCCTGCGATCCACTCCACGGGTTGGTCGTCGGCTAGTTTTCCTATCCGGATCTTTGGACCCTGAAGGTCCACGAGAACGGCGATTGGGTGGTCCAGCTCTCCTGATATCTCCCTGACTAGCGCCAACCGACGCGAGTGGCTCTCGTGATCACCGTGGCTCATGTTCAGCCGCACTACGTTCATCCCGGACTGCATCATCGCACGCAGGACCTCCCTGTCCTCAGAAGCTGGACCGAGAGTCGCTACGATCTTCGTCTTCTTCTTGGCGCGCAGGGGGCAGTCGAGGTCTGGGTGCGGCGGGAAATCAAACATGCGGCAATTCTGTGGCCCGACGGGCCCGATCGGAAGCACCAACACACGCAGTGAGATCCGGCGCTCCCTGATAGCGACGTCGGACCGGTCCTGGGGCAGGAGGGCTTGACCAGTCGCCTCAGGAGGCCGGCTCAGGATGAGCAACTGTCCAACAGTACCTCGGCGACGTCGCGAACCGGGACGTCGCGGCGTCCTATCCCCTCCATGCCGTCCGACAGCATCACCAGGCAGAACGGGCATGCCGTGACGACGGTTGCTCCTTCGAGCGCCGCAAGCTGGGTGGCGCGCAGCTTCTGAATACTCGTCGCGCGGCGTGAGCCTTCCATCCAGAACTGTGCACCTCCGGCGCCGCAGCAGAGCGCCCGCTTGCCAGAGTAGTCCGCCGAGGCCGTCAACTCAGCTCCAGGGAGCCGCTTCAGCACACCGCGAGGGGCGCCACCGAGGCCAGCCTCGCGCGTCAAGGAGCAAGGGTCATGAAAGGCATAGCGGCGGACCGCTGGGAGTTTGGGCTGGAGCCTGCCCTCACTGAGGAGCTCGACCAGCAAGGACGCGTGAGGAAGCACGACGAACTGTCCCCCGAGCTCCGCGTAATCGCGAGCGAGCGTGCCGTAGCAGTGGGGGCACAAGGTGACGATGCGCTTGAACCGTCCACGGCGCTGGTGTTCGGAGAGCGTCTTGATGTTTGCCGCCGCAAGTTCGAGGAATAGCAGTTCGTTTCCAGCCCGGCGCGCCGCGTCGCCCGTGCAGCGTTCAGCCTCACCCAAGACGGCGAAGCGGACGCCTGCTTGGGTGAGCAACTTCACTGTCGCGCGCGCGATGCGACGGGCCCTATCGTCGTAGGCTGGTGCGCAGCCCACCCAGAGGAGCACGTCGACCTGCGAGTCCTCGTTCATCACCGGAATGTCTAGGCCATTTGCCCACGAAAGACGGTCGTAGGGCGAAAGGTTCCACGGGTTGCCATTGGTCTCCGTCCAGGCGAAGCTCCTGGAGAGCCCGGGAGCCGGCTCGCCCTCGACCATGACCAAGTGACGGCGCATACGGACGAGGATGGCGACGTGCGCTACCCCGACGGGGCACTCCTCCTCGCATGCGCGGCAGGTGGTGCAGGACCACACGGCCTCGGGAGAAACGAGGTCAAAGACCGAGACGTTTCCGTCCACGCCTCGGGTCGGGGATCGAGGTGCGACGAGTTCGCCGCATGGGTTGTGCATGTTCGGCCCAGGCTCGTCGTACGCACCTCCTGGGAGCTGACCGTGCCGACGACCGTAGAGCGTGTCACGGAGGCCGACGATGAGCTCCTTGGGGCTCAGGGGGGCGCCGCTCAGCGCAGCCGGGCAGCGCGCCGTGCAGCGGCCGCACTCGGTGCAGGCAAGCAGGTCCAATCGTTCCTTCCACTCGAGATCTTCGAGCTTACCTATTCCGATGGGCGGGTGCTGTCCTGCGGTGTCATCCAGAGCATCCTCCACCCGTTGCACCAGGCCGTCCGCGGTAGCAGCAACGAGCGGCAGACTCCCCGCCGGTTTGAGGGGTGCCAGATAGATGTTGATGGGTGCAGCGAGGATGTGAAGGTGCTTCGAATGGGGAATCCAGGCGAGGAGTGACAGGATCAGAGCGACGTGCGTCCAGTACCCGACCTGCGCAATCTGTTCGATGGCGACTTGGCGCGCGCCCAGGTGCTCGAATAGTCCGGCGACAAAGGAAGCGATCGGCGGTCCTCCCACCCCAGTCGCTCGGTCCAACGTCGGGAATGGAGCCGTGAGGATTCCTTCGGCATCCGCGTGCCGCGAGAGGTAGAGTAGAGCCCCGTCATAGGCGATTTCGGCGATCATCATCGTGGCGATGGTGGCCAGGATGGCGATGCCCTCAAGACTATGTGTGAGTCGTGAGGGCCGCCGCACCAATCGCTGGTACCCGAGAAGCGACGTGCCAACGAGCACCAGGGCGACGAATCCGTCCTTGAACCAGCCATAGGTGTCGCCCGCCCAGGTGCCGGCTCCAAGGAACCAGCCGTTGAACCCAGGGTCGAAGCCGCGTCCTATGAGGATGAAGCTCCGAATGCCTAGCACCAGGAATCCGAAGAAGAGAAGGTGATGAGCGAGTCCGGTGAGCGGATACCGGTAGAGTCTTGCGTGGCCGAGGACACGTACGAGCATTCTCAGTAAGCGCCCTCGCGGTTGATCGAGGCAAGCCTCTATCGGTCGTGGGCTGCCAAGCGCCCCGCGGAGGAGGAGCCAGCGGCGTCGAATGCCCCACGCCATGCAGCAGAGCGCGATGACCAGGGAGCCCGCAATGAGAGTAGGATTCACCGTAGGACCAACGCTGCAGCGAGCCACATCACTAGGACGAGCGCCAACGCGATGACGAACCGCGTTGCCGCCGCAGTGAGCGTCGGGTTCCCGTCGAGGGAGGCGGGATTCTCGCGTTCGATCGCGTGGACCGATGGATCAGGGTCTGCGCCGACCTCCACCTTCAGGAGCAGCAAGCCGCGCTCCGTCGAGGGGTCATCCGCTCTGCCGCCATGGCCCGGAATGCGCAGAACGACGCCACCGTCTTTGGCGTGCTCTCCGCGGGCGGGGAGCACGACCTGGATCACTTCGGGCGGCTCGTGGTTTTCTCGCAAGCGAGTCGCACCGCCCCTCCCGCAAGCATCACAGCCGCCTCCCGCGCAGGTCGCGCAAGTCAGTCTCGCCGGCAGCTCCAGGGAAATCGCGCAGCCCAGCGCAAGCCACGCTTCGGGAACCGTGATCCGGTGCGTGGAATCGGGACCGCGCTTATCGGAGATGCCGCGGGTGACTCGGCCAATGACTTCTGCCACGTTCTCCCATCATAGCGCATTGAGCGAAGGTGCTTGACTTGCATCGACTGCATTGGACTACCGAGTCACTGGCCATGACGGGTCATGACGCTGCCCCGAGGGTGGCCGCGGGATTCAGAACGAGAAGGTGTAGCTGCAGCGCTGTCCGGCTGCTCCGAGCGCCAGCCGATGCGAGTACGTCGTGGGACCTAGGCGAGCGTTCAAGGCTACCGCCAACGGGAGCATTGCTTCTCCAATCCGCTCCAGCCTTAGCGTCACGCCGTACGAAGCGCTCCGGGGTGGGGGCGACACTGAGTACACGCTTTCGTAGGCGCGCCCCGCGCAGTCGCTGTCCGTCGGGCAGTCATGCTCCTTGATCAAGCCCCCAGCGCTCGGCGCTCCGGTACCGACGAGTTCTCCCGCCGTGTCGACGACTTCCAAGTCGACGTCGGCGGTGGGGTCATCCCAGGCAACACGAAAGGTAACCACCCCGAAGGGCACTCCGCAGCCGTCATCGGCAAGCCCATTGCAGTCGTTGTCGACTGCGTCGTAGCACCGCTCGGGCCCTGACGGCGTGCAGCCGAGCTCAGCGGAGCTACGGGCTGTCATGGGCATTGTGTCTCGACCCGTGGACGCTGGGTCTCCGGCCCTGGCACCGCAAGCAGCGGTCAGGGTTAGGGCCGCTGCAGTGGCCAGCAGCAGAGAGACCCAGCGCGTCGTGAGAAACTCGCTATTCGTCGTCGACTGCAACTTGCTTTGCTTCGCCCTCGTCCGTCTTGATGACGCCACTGACTAGCTTGGGGTGCATCAGATCGTGGTAGGCCTCTCGGGCCAGGCGTCCGGTCTCTCCCTCGGCGTCCCGTAGCGCGAGCAAAACGCCCTGTTCCTTCATGAATCTCAGGGTGCGGATCGCTCCCTCTCGCTGCTCTTTGTCGTCGCCCTTCGCCATATCGAAGAGACGGCTGCGCAAGACGACTCGCGTAAAGGAATGAGGGCCGTTGTCGAAGTCGAGGTTGTCGAACTGTCGCGTCAACAGCGCGCTCGCCCACTCCTGAGGCGTCTGACGAATCGAGATTCGGGAGATTGCATCGGCGTTGTCGACCCACGCGAAGATCCGCCCCTGCTCGAGGTCCTCTGTCGACCAGTACCCGAACGAGCGGTACCAGAGGTCCTGTAGCTCGTCGAGAGCCTCCTTGCCCTTGTCCGCGAAGCGCGCGACGGTGCGCGCGGCGGTGTCGGGCGACCCGCCAAGGATCAACGCAAGGGCGGCATCCGTCATCATTGCTTCGTTCTCCAGGAGCTCGAAGAGCTTCCCTTCGACCTCTGGAGTAACCCCAGCCTTGCCAATTGCGCGCGCTGCTTGGTGACGCGTCTCGAGACTGGAGTTCGTGTCGAGCAGCTGTAGGAGTGCAGAGGCCGTGCCCGGGACGGGGCGCTGAATCAGCGATTCCAGGAGACAGGCACGTCGCACCTGGTCAGCCTTGTTCTCGCCCTCGTACTTCTGGATCTTCTTCGCAATCTCCAGGAAGTCCTCGTCGTTCGCGACCCACGCCAGGGCCGCGCATGCCTCGAAGCGGGACTGCTCGTTCTCCCGCTCGTCCTCGATGTACTCCATCAACGGCTTGAACGCCTTGTTGTCGCCCCATTGGGAGAACCCTTGTGCGGCACCGACGCCCACCGCGCGCAGCGTCATGCCGAGCACCGCGAGGCCGCCCTGCATGAGCGCGTCCATGGTCACGTCGATCTCTTCGGGGCGCAGAGTGAGCGCGTTCTCGAGGACAGGCCAGGAGCGCTCGTCCTTCAGCCAACCGACGTAGCGCATCGCGCTTTGGGCGACAATCCACTCCTGTGGCATCTCCTGCTGACCCTCTTTGGGCAGGGGAACATCGGGTTTCGCCCATTTGCGGAGAGACTCGATGTCTTTCGTCGATCCCATGGCAGCAAGGGCCCGCAAGCCGTTCGCGTGCGGCTGCGGCATTTGGTGCAGCCAGAAGATGACAGCATCCTCGGCCTGAGCCCTGATGTCCTCCGCCTTCTCTGGATGAAGCACGGCGAGGTCCGCGATCATGCGAGCTGCGACCACCCGCTCTTGATCGTCGCGCTTCAGTTCCATCTCCCAGTCATACTCGTCGCTGTAGATCTTCAGCGGATCCATGCGGAGCCGAAGCGCGAGGGTCGGCACGGCGCGAACGTCACCCACCTTTGCCATGAGGGTGGCGGCCTCGGTCTGCCAGTGGATGTGCGGCTTCGTATTCAAGTAGGTGTACAGCGCATCCGAGGCGCGTGGATCCGCGAGCTTGTCCATGGTCTTGAAGACCTGGCGTGTTTGGTACCACGCACTCTTCTCGTTTTCGGAGCTGACCGTGTCCAGCGCGATCACGAGCCCCGCGCCGCCGATGCCATCCCGCAACGCGTACAGGTACTTCTTTCGGCTCTCTTTGTCCGCGCGCTTGAGGGCGGCGATGAGAGGCTCGCGTGCTCGTTCGTCCCCGATCTTCCCGAGGCCCGGCGCGGCCTGGCGGGAAATCTCTGGGTCCTCGTCTTGGAGCAGCTTGATCAGAACGTCCGTGAACTTGGGGGCGGCGTTGTCGGAAAGGACAGTGGCTACCAGCTGGCGAACGGCTGGGCTCTCGTCGCCAGCGAGGGTCGCAAGTTTGTCCAAGCTGACGAGCCTCACGATTTTGTTGGGATCGAAGGCAATCCCCCCGCCAAGCTTCTGAACCTGGGAAAGGTGGCCGGCACGGTAGAGCTCCAGGACCTTATCGAAAGCCCTCGACTCTCCAAGCTCGACGAGCGCCCAGGCAATCTGCGGCTTTGCGCCGGGGCCGGCCTGGGAGAGTGCCGCCAGTAGCGGGTCCTTGGCGGGATCGGCCATGGGCGAGCCATACTCGGCTAGGGCGGAGGCAGCCATCGCCTGAATTGGCTCGGACTGAGCCTTGAGAGCCGCAATAGCCAGGGCAACTCCCTCTGGATCCCGCGCCCACGCGAGTTGCTTGAGCGCCTCAGCTCGGAGCAAGTCGCTCGCTTCGCTGGCTGCCCACGTTCGCCACTGCGGGATCTGTTCCTCTTTCGGCAGTAGGTAGATCGCTTTCACCTGGGCGGCTGCCTCTTCCACCGTAAGGCGCTTGGCATCCTGCTGGAAACCGATGAACAGGAAGACAGCGAGCGTCGCCACTGCCGCGATGGCTACGAGCACGATGACCGGATTGACGCGGCCCTTCTTGAAGTTGCCGCCTTCCATGTCGAAATCACCCGCTCCTGCGGCCATGCCGCCGCCGAGGGGTGGCGCGCCGGCGCGATGGCCGCTGACGTGCCGCGTGGATGTGTCTGGTCGTCTCTCCCCTGCGGCGACGGGGCGATTGGCCGGAAGATGATTCACCTGGTTTGGCTCGAGCATGGGTCCTCCGAGACGTGCGGCTCGTGGGTTGGGCGCCAAAGGCGCGCCGCACGCCGGCTCTACTTAGGGCGTCCCCGGGACCTTATCTCAACCTGGTGCGCTCGGGGAGGTGGAGTGCAGCAGAGGTGACTCGTGGGTGCAACCCCCTCTAGTCCGGCCAGAAAATTCGAGCGCTGTGGGAGCGCTTCCGGCCTTGTTGGCGTAGGTCTCCACGGTTAAGGTCCAGGGCGAGTCCGCCCGTGACAGCGGCCAATTCTCCGTCCCAACAACAGCATCCCTCCAGATGGCGACAGCCCCTCTGGGCCGCCGCAATGGCCACGCTGGCGGCCGCTGCGTGTTCGTATGGGCTACCGGATTCGATCGCTGCCACCGCCGTGGGCCTTTGCTTTCTGTCGTTCACGTACTGGCTTGCTCTGCGCGACGATGACGACGGTGAACGCGCGCGGCACTTCGGACTCTCCCTTGGAGGGCTCCTGGATGCGCAGTCGCTCAGTGCGGGCAGAATCGCTCGGAGCACGCTGCGGGCGATCGGCCATGCCGTCCTCGTTGCTCTCTTGGTTTTCCCACTGTTCTGGATCGGCTTTGCCTGGTGGTGGGAGCCTCGTTTGCCATTTCGATTCTTGGGGCTGCCCGGGCCACTCGACGAAGTGATGGGTCAGATGTTAGTGATTGCGTTGCCCGAGGAAGCATTCTACCGCGGCTATCTCCAGACCGCATTGGATGACGCTTTCCCGCCGCGGCGCCTCCTGCTGGGGGCTAGGGTTGGCCCAGGAATCCTCATCACCAGCGCTGTCTTCGCGCTCGGACACTTCGTCACGGAGCTCGACGCAAGCCGGTTGGCGGTGTTCTTTCCTTCATTGCTCTTTGGTTGGCTCCGCGCCCGCACGGGGGGCATTGGGGCGCCCGTGTTGCTGCATGCCGGGAGCAACCTCTTTGCTTCCTTCCTAGGGCGGGGTTACGGTCTCTTCCAATGATTCCGGACGCCGTGCTGAACCCAATCGTCGACAGGGCGCTCGCCGAGGACCTACAAGGTGGCGATCTGACGACGGATGCCATCGTGGATCTCGACGCACGGGCCGTCGCTGTCGCGACGGCGAAGCAAGAGCTCGTCGCATGCGGAGCCGACGTCTTCGCTCGGGTTTTCTATCGTGTCGACGCGCGGGTTCGCGTCGAGCGACGGTGCCAGGATGGAGCCCGCGCCAACCCAGGCGACGCGCTGTGGGTCGTGGAGGGGCATACGCGCTCAATCCTCATGGCCGAGCGAACGGCGCTGAACTTCGTACAGAGGCTCAGTGGGACCGCGACAATCGCGCGGCGCTTCGTAGATGCTTTGCCGGCGGGCAGCGGCACCCGGATCGTCGACACTCGCAAGACGACCCCCGGCCTTCGCTGCCTCGAGCGTTACGCGGTGCGTTGCGGCGGAGCACACAACCACCGGGATTCGCTGGGCTCTGCCATTCTCATCAAGGACAACCACATCGAAGCGGCTGGGTCGGTCTCCGTAGCCATCGCGCGCGCCAGGGCGCACGCGCCTCACACCGCGCGTGTCGAGGTTGAGGTCGAGTCCCTGGAAGCGTTGGACGAAGCGCTAGAGGCTGGTGCCGACATCGTCATGTTGGACAACTTCGTGCCGGATGCCCTGAGGGCGGCTCTCGCCCGCGCTCGGGGCAAGGCTCTCGTCGAGGTCTCTGGGGGCGTGTCGCTCGAAAGGGTCTCGGAACTGGCGCGCCTTGGTGTCGATGTCATCAGCGTTGGGGCATTGACGCATTCGGCGCCGGCCGCCGATATCTCGTTGAATATCGAACGTCTCGAGCGCTGAGGAACCATGCTTCCAGCCTTTGATTGCGCCCGATTCGAACAGGAGCGCAAGGCCTTCGGCACCCGAATCGGCACGCCCATGAAGGTCTTCGACTCCGTCGCGTCGACGAGCGACGAAGCGAAACGCGCCGCACGAGCGGGCGCGCCTGCAGGCGCACTATTCCTCGCAGAGCATCAGACGCGCGGAAGGGGACGCGGTAGCAACCGCTGGCGGGCCGGCGCTCGCGAGAGTCTCCTATTCTCGGTGGTGCTTCGCCCGCGGATCCCCATCGAGCAGGCGCCACCGTTCGCTTTGGTCGTCGGCTTGGCGGCTCGAGAGGTGACGGCAGGTTTGGTGCAGGAGAGCCCACGCATCAAGTGGCCCAACGACTTGCTCCTCGGAAAGCGGAAGCTGGGCGGCATCCTCGTGGAGAGTCAGGTTCAGGGCTGCGTCCTGAGCGCGCTCGTCGTAGGGGTGGGGTTCAACGTCAATGTAGCCGAGTTTCCCGATGAGCTCGCAGGTTCTGCTACATCTCTGCTGCAGGCATCAGGGAAACACACAAGTCGAGAGGTGCTTCTCGCAAACTTCCTGGCTGCGCTGGAAGCTCGCACGGCGGCGTACGAAAACAGCGGGCTGGTTGGCTTTCTGAACGAGCTCCGCGACCACGATGCGCTGCTCGGCGAGCGCGTAGCCGTCGCGGGTCGGGTGGGGATCGCGTCAGGAATCGCCGCTGACGGCGCCCTCCTTTTGCGGGATGCGCGCGGCCTGACCAAGGTGACGTCGGGGAGCGTCGAGCGGGTCGAGTCGTGAGTTTGTGGTCGAAGCTGGGCCACGCCACGATCCCTCGCAAGGTGTGCGCCGTTTGCGCTACACCATCGCCATGCTCAAGACCCTATCGCTGGACGCTGGTGGAGTGCTCGTTCGACCGAATTGGGCGAGAGTGGCTCGCGTGTGCGAGACACATGGTTTCCCGGTCGAGCTGCAAGCGCTAGACCGAAACGAGCTCGATGTCATGTGCGAGCTCGACGACCCACGGCAGATCGGGTCCACGAACGATGACGATCGCGTCTCGGTGTTCTTCCATCGCGTCCTCGAGCGGTCGGCAGGTTCCGGCGACCCGCGCCAGCGAAGCGTCGCGGTCGCTGAGCTCAAGCGCATCCACGACGCCGAGAACCTGTGGGAGAGCATCCCGGAAGACGTGCTCCCGGCCCTCCAGCGCTTACGCGCCTCAGGTCTGCGGCTCGTCGTCCTGTCGAATGCGAACGGAACCGTCCGGACAAAGCTCGAGCGGCTCGGGATGCTCGATTGGTTCGAGCACGTCGTCGATTCGGGCGAGGAAGGGATCGAGAAGCCCGATCCCAGGTTCTTCGAAATCGCCCTACGGCGCGCCTGTGCATCGCCAGAGACCACGCTTCACGTGGGCGACCTATATCACGTCGACATAGTGGGAGCGAGGGCCGCTGGTATCAGCGCTGTGCTCATCGACCGCGGCGGCCTGCAGCCGGATCGCGGGTGTCCCACGTTTGCTGACCTGGGTCAGCTTGCGACGGCCCTCGAGCGTGGCGTGCTTCAGCGGCCGTCGTGAGCGGCGTGACAGTGTGGTCAAAGCGGTGCATGTCGGCAGGTGGCCTCGTCGGGCTTAACATTCGCGGGTTTGCGGCCGTTCGAGCCTATCGCTGAGCCAACAACCGACCGAGGTACTCGCCGATGTCGCAACCCCGTCCCCGGGCCACCCTCGCCGTGTCCATGACGTCCTTCCCCAGTTCGCGCATCGTTGCGGCGGTCTCGAGCCTCATCTCTGAGTTCTGTCGGGTGTTGCTCGACGATGCGGATCTCGCCGCGCGGTTTCATATGGCGGCCCAAGAGCTTGCGGAGAACCTCACCAAGTACTCGTCGGGTCCCCTCGTCAGCCTCCGCGCGGAGCTGATTGGCAGCGACGATTCTGCGATTCTACGCCTGGAGGCGAAGAACCAGAGCTCGCCGGAGCAGTTGCAGGCCGTCGAGCGCCGACTGCGAGAGCTGACCAACGCTTCCGATCCCACCGAGCTCTATGATCGGCTCATCCGGGAGACAGCTCCACTGGACAACGTCTCGGGCCTCGGTCTGGCGCGGATCCGCGCGGAGGGGGAGTTGAATGTGGACTACTCTATCGAAGGGGATGAGCTCACTGTCTACGTTCATGCATCCATTCCGCCGCAGGGAGGTTTGCCTCATGCTGTCAGTGAGTAGCATCCACCTAGATTCATTTCAGATAGAGGTCTCTGAGGAGCGAAACAGCCTCAGTCTCCGGCTGTCCGGGACTGGTGACATGGCCGCCGTCGAACCGTTGAAGGAGTGTCTCGGCCAAGTGCGCAACGATATGGCTCGGTTGGGCTTGAAGAGGACGGACATCGACATTCGAGCGCTCTATCTGCTAAACTCGAGCTGCATCAAAGCGTTCGTTCGTTTCATCTACTCCATGCAGACGGACGGCCCGCAGTTCCCTCTTCGGTTCGTCGTGGACGGCAAGCTCTCGTGGCAGGCACGCGCGCTGTCTGCCTTTACGCGAATGGCTCCAGACTTGGTGACCGTCGAGGCCGTGTAAGGGAGCGCAAGTAGAGAGGCGATAGTATGCTAGAAAAGTCGCCGCGCCGCCGGATTCATATAGCTCTTCTGTTTGATAGTCTCATCTCCGAGTATGCTGTCCAGCTCCGGCGTGCCATCGAAACGGCGGCTGCTCGGCGCGATGTCCGTGTCATCGTCGTCATGGGGCAGCGTCTGGGTGCTCGCGAAGCCGCTGAGGCCGTGCAGAACCGACTTTATGGCGCGGTCAGCAAGGACTGCGTCGACGGGGTCATCATAGTGGCCTCGACGGTCGGCCACTATTGCGGTCCGGAGGGGCTCTCTGCGCTTTGCCGCAGCTATGCGCCCTTGCCAATGTGCAGCGTCGGGGTTTCGCTACCCGGTGTGCCCAGCTTGGTCATCGACAACGCCGGAGGCATGCGGCTCGGGACGGGCCACCTGATGGACGTCCATCATTGCAGGCGCATCGCGTTCATTGCGGGTCAGCCGAGCAGCGTCGAGTCCAACCTGCGTGTCGAGGGTTACCGCCAGGCGCATCTTGAGCGTGGGATTGCCGTCGATGAGCAGCTGCTCGTTCATGGGACGTTCACGGTGCCCTCCGGCAATGCGAAGATGCGTGAGTTGCTACGCGCTGGCGTCGCCTTCGATGCCGTGGTGGCTGCCAATGACAGCATGGCTCTGGGTGCTCTCGATGCACTCGAGGAGGCGGGTCTCCAGGTCCCACGCGACGTTATGGTTTGCGGCTTCGACGATATCGACTCCGCGCATTTCGCCCGGCCTACCTTGTCGACGCTCCGTCAACCGATGTGGTGGCTGGGCGAGAAGGCAGTGGACTGCGTCCTCGATCAGCTGGTGGGACGTAGCGTCGCTGCGTTGGAAGCTGGTCCCGTCGAATTCGTTCGGCGCGAATCCTGTGGTTGCGGTTACCAAGTGGCATTGACCGTGCATCCCAGCGGTGAGGAGCGCGGCAGCATGTCGGATGTGATCAGCGAACGCCGCGGCGGACTGGTGGCCGTCATGCGCGGATCCGTCTCGATACCCACCGATGCGCTTGGCGACTGGCCTGGCATGCTGTTGGACGCGCTCCGCGACGAGCTGGCGGGAGCCGAAGGGCACTTCACGGCGGCCTTCGAGTCTCTGCTCGAGCGCGCGCAGCGTGAGGGCGCCAGCCTCGACGAGTTTCAACGCCTGGTGTCTGTCATGCGGTCCGAGTTTCGTCGGGTGCGCGTGCGGAACCGCGACGAGAGCCGCCACATCGAGCGCATTTGGCACAGCGCCCGGGTACTCGTCGGAGCCTCATCGATTCGCCTCTTGGGCCGGCAGAAGATCGAACAGCAGCAGGTGACGTCGTGGTTGAGCTGGGTCGGGGAGCGGCTTGCCACGGCCCTGAGTTTGTCCCTGCTCAGGGATGCTCTGATCGAGGGGTTACCGCGGCTGCAGATTGAACGCGGTTGCGTTTCCCTCTATACAGACGCGGGCGCCAGGGAGCTCAAGCCTCTTGCCTTGCGAACCGATACGGGCGAGGTGACGGCTTTGGGCGATCCATTTCCTGAGACGCAGCTCGCTCCCGCCGACTTTCTCGATACCGAGAGGTGTGAGCACTTCGTCGTTCTACCGATCACCTTCGAGGCGGAGATGCTCGGTGTGGCCGTGCTTGCAAGCGGTGCCATGCCGAGCGTGTATGAGACGCTCCGTCA
The DNA here is from genome assembly GCA_023398955.1 of Pseudomonadota bacterium. Classification (GTDB taxonomy): domain Bacteria; phylum Myxococcota_A; class Polyangia; order Polyangiales; family Polyangiaceae; genus JAEWRL01. Next base: position 54,590 of record JAEWRL010000110.1, on the reverse strand, counting down.
GCAGATAGGTTCCGCGGTCAAGGGTGCAGCGATGCATCGTGAGATGGTGGAGCAGGTGGCCCTTCGTCAGCGTCTCGAAGCCGATCGTGTCTCGAAGGAAGCTCGCCTCGCTGCCGAGATCCAAACGAGCATGAAGCCTGTTCTGATGGACGTCGATGGTCTGGAGCTGGCTGCCCTGATGATTCCCGCGGCGGAGGCCGGCGGAGACTACTATGACGTCATTCCAGTACGCGATGGGGCATGGCTCGCGATCGGGGACGTGACAGGCCACGGGCTCGCCTCGGGGCTAGTGATGTTGATGATTCAAAGCATGGTGGCTAGCCTTTCTCGCGTTGAGCCGCCCCTGGCTCCGAGTGAAGTCGTGTCGACCATCGGGGACGCCATTTGGGACAACGTTCGCCAGCGTTTGAGGCGTGACGATCACGCAACTCTCACCGTGCTCAGGTACCAACGCGGCGGGCGCTTCATCTTCGCTGGCGCACATGAGGATATCATCGTGTGGCGCCAACGTCAGCAGCGTTGCGACACCATCGCGACGCCTGGTTTCTGGGTTGGCGCGATCCCGAGCATTCGGCGGATGACTCACGATTCGGAGTTCACGCTCGAGCCCGGAGACGTCATGGTGCTCTACAGCGACGGCGTCACCGAGCCCCGGAATGCTCATCACGAGCAGTTCTCCTTGGAGCGTTTGGTCGCTCTCGTGCGAGCTCATGCGTCCAAGTCTGCGCCGCTTCTACGCGATGCCATCTACGAGGCGGTGAGTGCGTGGAGCCCCAGTCTCGATGACGACGTCACCCTTCTGGTGGTGCGCTACACTGGAAGCTGAAGCCATGTGGCGTGGCCCAGGGACCGTCGAGGTTTGCGAGCCGGCGTCCGGTGCGGCGCGGCGTGCTCCGAATCGCTCCTCGCGGGGTGCGGCCGGCGCTACAACGATGGGATGGAGACGCCCCCCTGGTCGAGCCGCTCGAGTGACGGAACGTTGTCTTGCCCCGTCGCAGCCGCGTGCGGCGGCTGCCCGGAGGGTGGCAGGAGCCTTGGCGAGCAGGCATTCGCGAAGCGGCAGCTCATCGAGCAGTCTCTGGAAGCGGCTTGCACCACGCCGGGGCTGCTATGGGCGCGCAACGCGAGCCGTGGCGTCCAGTTCGTCCATTCGCCGGAGCCGCTAGGATACCGCGGCAGGATCCGGATGAGAATCGACGAGGCTGGCGAACTAGCCTTCTTCAATCAAAAGAAGGCCCTCCCGTGTCCTGTCTTGGCGAGCTCGGTGGCGGACGGGCTGCGAACACTGACGTCCTTCGCGGCGCGTTCGGAGGGCGCTTTCGCGGAGTTCGCGCATGTCGAGATCCGGGCGGCTGATCTCGAGGGCCGTCCTTCGGCTTACCTGGTCCCGCGCGATACTGGCAGACCCCCTTCGCCTCCTGCCGCAGAAGCGATCGCCGAGCTCAGGACTAGCTGGTACGTAGAAGTGGATGGCTCGGGGACGATGCACAGTGGTCAACGGTATCCCCTGTTTGGCTCCTGGTGGTACGTGCCTCTCGGCGCGTTCATGCAGATCAACGCTGGAGTCAATGAGCTCTTGGTGCAGCACGCCGTCGCAGGGGCCACTGCGCGGAGCGCGTCCACGTTCGCGGATCTCTTCTCTGGTTGCGGGAATTTCGCGCTGCCTCTCTCTGCCGCTGGCTTCCAGGGCGTGGCGGTGGAACGGGACCCTCGCGGGTCGAGAGCGGCGCGCGCAACAGCCGCAGCCCGCGCCATAGAGGGCCTCTCCTGCCTGACCGCCGACGCCTCTCGGTGGGCCGAGGACACGGTTCGCCGCGGAGCCCGATTCGACCTGGTGCTCTTGGATCCCCCCCGCGCGGGACTCAAGGAGCATGCGGGCGCCTTTGCAGACCTTGTGGCGCGCCATGCGCTCCTGCATTCGTGCAGCACGCAGAGTCTTGCCAGGGACCTTCGACACCTGACCAAGGCTGGCCTCCGCGTGGAGAGCGTTACCGCGTTCGACATGTTCCCGCACACCGGCCACGTAGAAGCCGCGGTCTGGCTGTGTCGCGAATGAGAAGCAGCGCGCCTCACTGTGAGGGCGCCCACTGCAGTGGCGGCTGCCGAGCGGGGCCTTTCCGCTCGCTGGTGCTTGTCATTACACAGTACGGCACCATGGATCCACCATGTCGAGTCAATTCGCGTGCCGACGACCAGCTGTACTGGGCTGTGCACTGCTCGCCCTCAGCGCAGTTCCGAGCGCCAGCAGTGGCGCAGCGGCCTCCGAATCAGCAGCCACCAAGGCTTCCCTCGTGGTCGAGGTGCATGGGCTGAGGAACGAGGCTGGTCGGGTGGCTGTCGCCTTGTTCGATGAGGCCGAAGCGTTTCCCGACCAAGAGCGCTCCCTTCGTGGAAGCCTGTCTCCAATCCGTAAGGGTCGCGCCACTGTCGTCTTCGAGGGCCTGAAGCCAGGCGTGTATGCCGTGGCCGTGCTGCATGACGAGAACAAGAACGACAGAATGGATTTCAATTTCCTCGGCATGCCGCGTGAGGGGTATGGCTTCTCACGGGACGCTCCCGTGCTGCTCGGGCCACCTAGCTTCGATTCGGCGGCCTTTCGACTCCGCGCGAGGCGCTCCATAGTGCGCATCGAAGCGCGCTATTTTTCCCTCTGACGCCCCTTTTCCTATCCGACCGTTTCGGCGAGCCACTCTCGAAAGCGCATCGAGCTGTCCGCCGAAGCGAACCGACGCCCGATCGCGGCCGCAGACTCTCGCAAGGCGTCACTATCCAGCGCCGTCCGCACCGCCGAGCGGAGGGTGGTCACCGTGGCAAGCCGTGCCTTGACCTCGAGCCCAGCTCCCGCGGTGACGATGGCTTGGCTCGCTAGATACTGGTCGAAGTTACTGGGAATGCCTACGACGGGGGTTCCGGCCGCGAGAGCCTGGTAGCCAGTCGTGCTGCCGCCATTGGTTATCACGAGGCTCGAACGGGCCGCCAAGCGGGATCCGGGCGCAAACGGAGTCTGCACGATATTGGCGGGCAATGCTGGCAGGGTCACTCGATCGGCCGTTGCCACCACTGCCCGAACCTGCAATCCCGCGAGGGCGTCGACGACCGTCGGCAGCACGTCCGCTTTGCCGGACGAGCCCAGCGTAACATAGACGAGTGGCCACTCCGGATGCTCGAGGGGTAGCTGAGGTGCGGCGACACTAGGCTCCCATAGCACTGGGCCCAGGAAGCGGTGATGTGAAGGAGCTCCCGCCACGGGGGTCAACTCGCAGTCGTCTGGGTGGAGGACATAGCTGCCGTGGGTCAGCATCTCCAAGAGGCTTCCTACCGGGCTTAACCCGTGCTTACGGCGCGCGGCATTCAGTGGGTTGGCGAAATGCTGAAACACCTGGGGGATCGCTCTTGGGAAGTATTGCTCGGTCAGCCTCTCTCCAAGTACCTTGATGATGGGGTGATCGGGAACTGGAAACCTTTCGCGCACCGCGAAGGGGCTCCAGTAGGCGTTGATGAGGACGGCGCTCGGTACGTGGCAGACCTCGGCGCTCGTGGACAGTGACAGACGGAAGTCTCCCACCACGAGCGCCGGCTGGACTCTCTCGATGAGCTCCCGTTCGGCTTCGATGTACTTCAGGAGAGTAGACTTCTCGTAGAGTCGCTTGCCGGATTCCAGCGCTCTTGCGGCGTCCTCCGCTGGCAGAGTCTCGATGTGGTGTTGAATGAACTCGGTTCCACCGAAGATGAGCTCCGGAAACCCCGCGCTCGCAAAGTGTACCTCGTAACGCTCCGGATCGAGGGAGCGTGCGAGGGTGGCGAGCCGAACGACCTGCGCCAAGGTGACGTTTTCGGAGACGAAGAGGATGCGTCGTTGGTGGTTCATTGAGCGTTCCCAGAATCAGTGGCCGTTCTTGGTCATTCGAGCGATGCCCGTTACGGAAGCAGGGCGAGAGTCTCCGAAACGCCCGAGTATCCCCCTGCAAACCAGGCCCACCATCCGATCATCATCGTCGTGTGGCCGACGAGAATTCCCACGTGGCTCCACATCTCCACGCGATCTGAACGCCGCCGCACGTACCGGCGCCAATGAAAGACTTCGTCGACCAGGCTATAGACGAAAGAGAGTACAGTGAGGACGAGCGCTGGTATCCAGAACCAACCGCGGTACTCATACGCAGCGCAAAGCAAGACGCAGCTGCCGATGCCGCAAAGGATCGTGATCCCATGCACGAGTCCCTCAGCGTCGGCGATCTCCGCGCGATAGATGGTGCGATGTCCAACTGTGTCAATGGCAATGCTCAATGTGAAGATGCTCGCGCCCAAGGGCACCATCCAGGCTTCCGGAGGGTACTCGACGCCGCCGCCATGCCCAACGAGTAGGAATCCACCCGTGGAGAAGACGAGCCCAAGCATCAGTCCAACCCAGCTGATGTAAACGAGCCAGTCACGTTGATCGAATTCTCGAATTCGGCCGACGTAGATGCCGACGTCCGTGATGAAGGACGACATTTGTATCACCTCGAATGTTGACCTAAGCCGGCGAAGCCGGAACGAAAATGGACGATGGCAGTCAGGAGCGGGAGCTTGACGGCTGATGGCTGACTCCTGACCAACGTTAGCATCGGAAGCACTGAACAAAACCCTGCCAGAAGTGGTCGAGAATGAAGCGCGCCGGGACTGAAGAGGCTCGTGTCAGATTTTGCTTGGTTGCGAGCGCCGCTCGCGGTGCTTTCGTTACTGCGGCGGTGCTCCGGCGAGCATCCGTTGGAAAGAAAACCTGCGAGGCGGTCGTCCGCAGAGTATTCTGGCCTTGTCATGTAGCGTCATCTGGCTGGCGTAGAACCGAGAAATCGTCGCCTCCGGAAGACGGTAGAAACGCTCCAGGACATTCCAGCGGTCTTCTGGCGCGAATGCGCCATAGAGAAGCTGGTTCAGCAGGACACCAAAGCGGAACTGACGACGTTGCGTCCCAGTGGCCGCATGCAGCGTGTCCATCCACGATGGTGAGGCGATCGCTTGGGCCACGGTGTCGGCGAATCGGACCGCGAGGGGCAGCGAGTATCCGGTGACGGGGTGAAACCAACCGCCTCTATAGCCGGCCTGAATGAGTCCGCTCTCCATCGCCACGTCGCGAGACTCGAGAGGAAGTGGCAGAAGGCCGCGCTCCGTGCGCAGGACGCGTTGCACTTGCCAACCATTCGCGTTGGCGTACTCAAGGACGCGCCCTGTCAACAAGCTCTCGTCAAAGGAACTGTCACCAGTGAAGTAGGTATCCTCGATGAGCAGCCGTCGGGTTTCCAATGGCAGGACGTACAAGAAACGGAAGCCATCGACCTGTGGCATGCGAGCGTCCATGAGCCGTACTGTGTTGCAGTGATGTGCCTCGCTCAGCTCGACCTCCAGCCCGACGAACTTCTGATAGGCCACCCGCGTCGCGGGGTAGTGCTCGGGACCCCGCGCATCCACCACCAGGTCCGCATGGAGGTTCTGCCCGCCCTCAAGAACGACGTGCCTCGGCTCGAGGTGCTGCACGGAAACGTCGAGCATCAGTCTTACGTTCTCGGAAGCGTTCAGCGTAGACGATGCGTAGCGGTTCAAGTGCTCTGAGTTGATGCTTGAGTAGCGCGAGTGAATGGTCCTTTGAAGGCCTGGGAATCGTACTTCGTAACTCGGCCAGTGGTGCCCCACGAGAGGAGCCAGCCACTTCCGTTGGGATTCTGTTAGGTCGCCCTCATGAAAGGACCATGTGTGATTGCCTCCCAGGCTGTGTCCGCGCTCGACGAGCGTCACGGAGACCCCAGCGACGCCGCGGAGTCGCAAGCCGAGCAACGCGCCCTGCAGTCCTCCTCCCACCACGATGACGCTGAAACGGCTGGGTCCATTCACGGGGGGGATCTTAAGGATTGGGATCTCACGTGTCCAGCGCCGTGGCGGGAACTCTGCTCCGAGCCGCAGCGAGCCAAGCTTCCCCGCTGACACCTCTTCTACCCTGTGCACTCGTGCGCTTCGCTGTCGAGGAGAGCCGCGCTGGTTACACTGCGCGGGATCCCTCGCTGGCGGAGGTGTTTCGCTTCAGCCCCTTTGCTCTTTGCAATGGATCCACAGGAGTCCGAGCCGGCGGGAGTGGTCAAAGGAGGCAGAGCCATGCCGTGAGCTCACGTGCGGTCCCCGAAAGCCTGTGAGTCCCCCTTCTCTACACCGGAAGCCGGCTGTCCGGGATTGCCTCCGTCAACGGGGGTGGTGCTTGCGCTAGGAATGGGAGCACGCAGGTGCGGTGAGAGGCTCAATGCTTGCTCCGCTGACGAACCGCGGGGGCTCATGGGATTGCCGCCCGAAGCGTCATGCGAATCGCCTGGGTTGGCCAGCGACGAATGGCCGTTTCGTATTCGTGCCGAGCTTGGGTCGCTGGGTCCGCGCTCCTCTGGAGTGAAGTGCGAGCCGTTACTTGGGGTGCCCGAGCTTGTTGGCGCTCCGGTTTCCTGGCTCGCCGGATGCTGGCGCCGCAGTCCTAGGGCAGCGGCAAGGGTTACGGTGAGCATTGCGGCGAGCGCGAGGAGCCACCAACGACGGACCGACGTCCCCTTGCCTGCGGCTCCTTCTAATGCGGCAACCGAGGTGCGCGTGACGGCCTCGGACGGGGCGGTCCGGGTCACCTGCTCGGCAATGGGAAAGGTAGGGCTGGAAGGCGGTACCCCGGACAGCTGTCGTTCGGGCGGTGGAGGGATTGAGTGGCACGAGAGGCGTTCCGTTGCTACGAGAGACTCCGGCACGAGTGTGCGGTGCCGGATGGCGTGTTCTCCACTTTGGTCCGCCATGCGTGCCGCAAGCTCCGCCAAGTGCCGGGTGCCATCGGGGCAGAAGGGCGACAGGGCCAGCGCGAGCGCCCCCACGTCGGGGAAGCGCTCTTCTCTCCTCTTCGCCGTTGCCGTTCCGATTGCGGCTTCGAGACCCGGCGGGATCTCAGGTCGCAGGCGGCGGAGTTTGGGCAGAGGGTCGCCGAGGATGCTGAGGCAGACCTCCGTGAGCGTCTTTCCACCGAAGGGCCTCACGCCTGCCAACAGCTCGAAAAGGGTGATGCCGAGTGACCAGATGTCGACACGGAAGTCAGCGTGGGAACTGTCTTCGAGCTGTTCCGGCGCCATGTAGGGGGGCGAGCCGGGTGGCGTTGTGGTCTGGGTCAGCGTCTCGAGCATGCTGCCCGTAGAGTCGGTGAGCTTCGAGATGCCGAAGTCGAGCACCTTGACGGACTCGCTGCCGTCACGATGTCTGACGACGAAAAGGTTTGCTGGCTTTAGATCCCGGTGAACGATTCCGAAGTTGTGTGCCTCCGCCACGGCGTGCGTCGCTTGCACGACGAACTCCACGGCTTCTTCGATGGGAAGAGGTCCCGATCGTCTCAGCCTCTGCGCGAGCGATTCTCCCTCCAGGTACTCCATGACGATGAAGGGCAGGCCGTTGTCCAGTCTGTCGATGTCCATCGTCCGCGCCACGTGAGGGCTCTTGATCTTCACAGATGCCCGTGCTTCTCGGCCAAAGCGGGCCACGGCGATCGGATTGGTCGCTACGCTCGGGAGCAGCATCTTGAGAGCGACTGTCTCATGGAGCTCGAGGTGACGGGCAGCCACGACGATGCCCATGCCTCCCCGCCCGAGTGTACGCTCCACCCGGTACTTGCCGGCGATCACGGTCCCACGATCGATGGTGAAGGAGGTTAGCAGTGGAGCTCTCATCCGCGTCTCGAGCGGGCGGGGCCCCGAGACTAGAACTGCCCCCCCGCCTTCCTATGAACTATCACAGGGTCGGCCTCCCGTGCACGATCTCCGGCAGGTCGCCGCATCACGTGGTTCTGTTCGCGGATTGCTGGCGGGACGCCCAGGCTACGCCGAGAGCGTTCTCCGTATGGGCTGACCACGGGGCCGATCGGCGGCGCGCGACTCGGAGATCGCTGCTGGCTGCGGCTTCCCGTTGCAAATGACGTCAGCCGTGACCTCAGGCAGCATTCGCCAACGCTGCTGGGCGGCAAGCCAGCTGTGCAGCAAGGCGGCGCCGCCCACGTGAAAGCCGACTCATCACGGTTCCCACCGGGACGGAAAGGACCTCGGCAGCTTCCCGGTAGCTCAGATCATGAAGGTCCACCAACCAGAGTACCTCGGAGAATTTGCCAGGGAGGCCCCGGATCGCATGTTCCAACGTCGAAGAGAGGCCGCGCATAGCGGCTGGGGGATCGTTCTTCAGCCACACGCACGGGTCGTGATAGAGGCCGTCGAGCGCTCTGAGCTCGCGCTTGCGGCGACGCTGTCGGGAGACGAAAACGCTCATCATGATCCTGAAGAGCCATGCCTTGAGCTTGGTGCCGGGTAGGAATGTCTTTTCGAACCGCAGCGCGCGTTCCACTGTGTCGCTCAGCAGGTCGTCGGCGTCTGCTTGGGAACGGGTCAACACCAACGCACGGCGTTTGAGAGCGGGCAAATGGAGTTCCAGCTGCAGGCGCAGGGGAACGGCGGCGTTGTCGGATTGGGGAGAGCAGGGGAGCATGGCGTTACCTCGGACTCTCCTTCAGCAACGTGCGTGCCAAGCTCCGCGATCGTCCGTGTACGGGACTTGTGGGCCGCGAATGTTCGCGGAGAGGGCTTCGGCGCTGTCAAACTGGCACGGGACTGCGTCGACGTGTCACTGCGGCAATTGCACCAGGCAGGTTGTCGGCGACCTCGTGGGCGAGCATGCCCCGATCGGCATCAGCCGCGGCACGCGTCCAGGCACGGGCTGCCTGCCCGTGAAGCCACGTGCCGACCGTGGCAGCTTCGAGCGGGGGAAGCTTGGCTGCGAATGCCGCGACGATACCTCCGAGAACGTCTCCAGTTCCGCCGGTGGCGAGTGCCTCGTGGCCAGTGGTGACCACCTGCGGAGCCAACCCAGGAGTCCCGATGATCGTGCACGGACCCTTGAGCAGCACGGTCGCAGCGGTCAGATCCACAGCGCGGGCGACGGCAGCGAACCGGTCCTGCTCGATGTCTTGCGAGCTGACGGACAACAGGCGCGCGAGTTCGCCGGAGTGGGGCGTCAAGATCCTGGGCCCCGCGGCCTCTCGAAGTCGCTCGGGGCGCTCCTGGAAATGCGAAACCGCGTCCGCGTCAAGAGTTGCTGTCCCGCGCCAGTTCAATGCGACATGGTTCACGATGGTGCTCGCACGTTGATCGCGTCCCAGTCCGGGCCCGACGAGCACGCTGTCCTGCGCCCCCATCAGGGCATCGAGAGAGTCTTCCACCGCCTTTGGATCGATTCGCCAGGTCATCGCTTCCTCGAGGCGGCCTTCCAGCGCGGGCACTGCTTCTGGGTGGCTGGCAATCGTGACGAGGCCGGCCCCAGCTCGAAGGGCGCCGCGCGCTGCGAGGAGGGCAGCACCCACCTTGCCCGGAGAGCCAGCGATGACGGCGACCCGCCCCGCCGAGACCTTGTGCTCGCCGACTGGCCGTCTTGGAATCAGTGCAGAGACAGCCGACGCTGTCACCCACTCGGCAGACTTGCCGACCCGCGCCCACAAAGCTGTGGGAACGCCGAGGTCCACGATGTGGAGTGCTCCAGCATGGGCCCAGCCCGTGGAGGTCAACAATCCCAGCTTTGGGTGTCCGAAGGTTACCGTCGCCGTCGCCTGCACGGCGCACCCCAACACTCGGCCGGTGTTGGCATCCAATCCAGACGGGATGTCCAGGGACACCCGGGGTGCGTCCGCTCGGTTCATTGCTTCAATGGCAGAGCGGAAGTCGCCCCCGACTTCGCGATCCAGCCCGGTGCCAAAAACGGCATCGACGAGGACAGTGGGCCGCTCGCAGGCTGCCGCAATTCGCGGCGCAGCTGCGATTCCTGGGGATGGTTCCAGTGTGCCGCCTAGGGCAACCCAAGCCTCGGCATTGCAGCGTGCGTCGCCAGCGAGCCGTTCAATCGGCACGAGCCCAATGGTGCTGACACGAACGCCCGCTGTCGAGAGATGCCGCGCCACGACGAAGCCATCCCCGCCGTTGTTTCCACCGCCGCAGACGATGCAGACGGCCCGAGCCCCCGACTCCTGCATCGCAGCCATCACGATCTGCGCCGCATTACGACCGGCGTTCTCCATCAGAACGAGTCCAGAGACTCCATATTCCTGAATGATCAATCGATCGAAGGCCCGCATCTGCTCGCGCGAAAGGACTGCTGTCATCGACATCCTCCTCTGGTCGTCCTTAGTACCACGACCGGTATGGCATTCCCTGCGAGCAGTCCTGCTCCGTCGTCGTGCCGATGGGTAGCTGCCCGCCGGGGTACCCAAGCTATTCGATGGGGCGAGCCGTCTGTCATCCGGTCAATAGGCCCGCTTGGGTGTGGCGAGGTGTTCCAGCATCGGTTTCGACCAGCAATTGAACGGGGTGTAGCCCAGTACTAGATTGCGCTCACATGCCTGGCGACCCCCTCCACGACGAACACCATCGCGACGACGCCGTCGAGCCCAGGCTATCGCGGACGGCTGAGCGCCGCGAACGGAAGGAGAGGGAGGCGGTCCTCGCGCGGCTTGCCGAGGAGCTTTGTGCCCTACCGTCACGTCGTCTTCGGCTCATGGAACTACCTGAGACGCTGTTGAGCGCCGTCGCGGAGGCGCGCCGCATCACGAGCGACGCCGCGCGCAACCGCGCTATCAGGCGCATTCGGCAGGAGCTTCGCGCATTGGGCGATTCGGAGCTTGCTCAGAATCTCCGTGCCGGGGTTTTGCCACCACCCCGAGCTCAGGTAGGAGCCCCGACCCCCGTCGTGAGCTGGCGTACCCGCCTCTTGGCGGAAGGTGAGCAGGGGATCGATGCGTTCCTCGAGAACCATTCGGAGGCGAACCGTCGCGAGCTTCGGGTTCTGCTGCGCCACGTTTCGCGAGCGGCAGAGACTGCCAAGCCGCGCGCGCTGAGCACCCTGGACCGCTATTTGGCGCGTGCGATCGCGGCGACGCCACCGGTGCCCGCGGAGGATTCGCCGGGCGAGGCCTGAGCCTCAAGTCCTGGCCTGAGCTCGGACGGTGCGAGCACCCATGCTCCGTGGATCATCGCGTACTGCCATGACCGGCAGAGATACGTTCTCATTCGATGTCATGCCGAGCGGGCCACGACCATCGCCTCTCGAAACGCCCGGATCGCAGCGTCCAGTCCAAGGAAGATGGCGTCCGCAACAATGGCGTGGCCAATGTTCACCTCAACGATTTCTGGGATTGCTGCGATAGCGGAGAGATGACGTCGCGTGAGGCCATGTCCGGCAGCGACCTCCAGCCCGAGGGCATGGGCGCTTCGAGCGGCGCTCCGAATCCGCTCCAACTCGGCGGAGCAGTCTTGGCCATCCAGGTTGCAGTAGGCACCAGTGTGCAGCTCAACCTGAGCTGCACCCAGATCCCGACTGGCGCGAATCTGCGCCTCATCGGGTTCGATGAAAAGGCTCAGCTTGATGCCTGTTTCACGGCACATCCTCGCTACCAGCTCGATCGCTGCATGACCTCCTACCACGTCGAGACCACCCTCGGTGGTCCTTTCCTCACGACGCTCGGGCACCAGCGTTATCACGTCGGGTCGGAGCCGCCGGGCAATGCCCGACATCTCTGGAGTGGCCGCCATTTCCATATTCAGAACCGTCGAAATCGCACCTCGCAACGCTGTCATGTCCGCATCACGCATGTGACGCCGGTCTTCCCGCAGGTGTGCTGTAATGCCGTCGGCGCCGGCCTGCTCGGCCCTCAGCGCAGCGTCAATCGGATTGGGATAGGAGGTACCGCGCGCATTGCGCAACGTGGCAACGTGATCGATGTTGACGTGAAGGCGCATGACCGTCTCGCAAGGGAGGTATTTCCCCTCCTCCCGTGGGGCTGAGGATTAGGCGAGGCTGCTTGTCGCAGACTAGTCCGTGGCGCCCGTGAACTCCCAACCGGCGCCGAAGAGTTCGCTTTCGGGAGTTGGCAGCGGCTCACCGTTTGGTCCGTCACGTCGGACGATCATGGTGTGCCGAGCCGCCGTATCTTCGCTCTCGCGTGCAACAACGGAGATGACGTTGATGCCGGGTGTGAGCTCCGCCAGCACCGAAAATTCCATCGTGTTCGGGGTCTCGCCCTTGCGGTTCGACCGGTAGAACACCTTCCGGGAGCCCACGAATATGTAGGTGTCTAACACGCGATCACCGTCGGTCGCGGTCCCTTCGATTCTGACCGTCGAATCGCGAGTCGCCAGCGTTGCCGGTGTGACCTCCAGGATCGGCGGAGAGTGCTTTAGCAGCGGTTCGAAAGCTACATTGTCCTTCGACGCGCCGCCAGCATCCCGCGTAGCGCTGCGAGGGACGAAGCCGAACCTGTTGGCGCCCAGCTCCACCTTCAGGAATTCCCCGAAGGTACCAAGTTGGTTCAGGGTGCTTCCCTTTGCGAGTTGACCGACAACCCGCGCGGCTTCCAGAGGCTGCCCCCTCACAGGCGCGTCATCGACCAGCGTGGCGACCATTCCTGTTGCTTTCTGAACGAAGAGCCCGCCCTTCACTACCGGGAAAACGAGCTTTTCCGTCGCGGCAACACGAAGATCCCGGTCGACGACGCTGACCTCGAGCTGCACTGCGTTTTCGTCGAGCGTTTCGAGCACATCGAACGTGAGCTCGACCTCCCGGACGTCGCCAGGCATCATGTTGGAGACATCGAAACGCCCAGCGTGAAGCAGTAGGCCGTCGCCAGTAAGGTTTCGAAGGTTGCTTTGCGTCTCGTAGCTGCGGCCCTTTCCGACGTTCTTCACCGTCAGATAGATGGTGGCACCCTCACCCCTCGATAGCTGTCCGTCTCCATTGCCGGGTCGATTGTCGACAAGCTGATAGGTATACGCAAAGATGGGGCGCTCCAGGCTGCGCACGGTGGGGCGAATCTCAGCGTCGTTCGGCGGCTGGCCACCTTCCGCGTGGAATCGAATCTTCACGACGTCCTGACGTGTCACCGCGTCCATGGGCAGCTTGCACGAGCGGGCTGCTCCGTCCGGCACCGGGGTCGTCGTTCCGGGGCGGCGACCCTCGATCTCGCACCACCCGAGTGGGACGGTGGCTGTCCTTGTTTCTCCGCCGTTGATGCGGCCGAAGATCAGCTCCTTCTCGTCATAGTAGCCTCCGTCGCTCTTAGTAATGGCTCGAAGCTGATGAATCGGCGTCTTCGCCTTATTGGTGACGCTGACCTTGAGCGTCATCGGTTCGCCAGCGGTAGCCGTATTGCCCTTCCGATCCGTCGTGACCCGCACCTCGTACTGCTTGTTGGTCGGGCCGGGTTCCGCCTCTTTCGGAGGGCTGCTCCAGTCGATACCGAGCGCGGCCAAGTCCTCGCTGACAGCGGCGATCTCCTGCTGTTGAACCTTGTCGACGAAGTCCTTCGCTTGGCGTAGCTGTGCCTTGCGCTGGCCGGGGAGCAGGTGGCTGACCAGATCACGGGCGAACTCGAGCGGAAAGTCGATCGAGAACTCGTCGTCGAGCTCGCCACCACGTTCGCGCATGGCCGCTCGTTCCTCCTCCTTCAGGTTGTAGCGAAGGGTAAATGCGGGGCGATCGGTGTTTCGTTTCCCGCGGGTCGCCAGACTCTCGGAGAGGTCACGCTCCCGAATGGGTCGCTCGGAACTAAACAGGTCCATCTCCAACGGGTCGGCAGTCATGGGGTCCAACGCGATGTCTGGCGTCACGCCGACACCCTGGATGGAAACGTCTCCGGGCGTAAGGTACTGAGCGATGGTCAGCTTGAGAGCGGCTCCGTCAGGGGTGATGCGTGGGAATACGAGCTGGACGGTTCCCTTTCCGAACGTGGTCCGTCCGGCGACCAGAGCGCGACCTTGGTTCTTGAGTGCACCCGCGACGATCTCGCTGGCGCTGGCGGAGGAGCCGTTCGTCAGGACGACGATGGGATAGTCGGGCTCCGTGCCTCGACGCGTTGCCAGCTTCTCTTCACGGCCTTCACTGATGCCTTCCGTCGCGACGAGCACGCCTTCCCCGACGAATTTGTCGGCCACCTTCGTGGCCTGGTCAAGGAGACCGCCTGGATTGTCCCGCAGATCGAGGACGAGACCCCGGAGGGGGCTCTTTGACTTCAGCGTAGCGAGAGCCTTGTCCAGTTCGTCCGCCGTAGTGCTTTGGAAGCCCTTCAGTCTGACGTACCCAACGTCTGCGGTGAGCATGCGCGAGTCCACCGATGCAATGCTGATCTCCTCACGAACGAGCTCGAAAGCGCGAGCTCCCTTCCAGCCGCCAGCGCCGTCTCGCTGAATCCACACGGTGACGCGTGAGCCGGGCTTCCCCCGCAATCGCGCGACGGCGTCGTCGAGCGGCATGTTGAGCGTCGACTCGTTGTTGATCTTGACGATCCTGTCGAATCGTTTGAGCCCCGCGTTTCCGGCGGGTGTAGCGGGCATGGGGCGCATGATCGTCAACATTTGGTCGCGAATCGAGATGACGATGCCCAGCCCGCCGAAGTGCCCGGAGGTCGAGAGGTTCATCTCGCGGTACGCTTCCGGTGTCAGAAAGACGCTGTGGGGGTCGAGCGTCCGCAACATGCCGTTGCATGCAGCGTACTCGACGTCCCGCAGATCGACGTCGGTATTTGCCAGATTCTGCTGGAGGAACGCGAAGACCTCTCGAAGGCGCGCGGAGACGTCCCAGAGCCCTTGGACCGTGTCCACCCGAAACTCACGCGATTCCGTTTCGACTTGGAGAGTGACGGTTCGCGACTTGTCGGCGTGGGAGACAATGACCTGCGCAACCTCCTTTTGTATCTGATTCAGCGCGCTGAGGAACATCTGTCGCGGGTTGACGCGTTCCGGTTCCACGTATTGCTTACGGATCGTGTGCAGCGTCTCGTTGACTGCCGTCAGCTCGGTGAGGTCGTAAGGGGCCTTGGGAACGCCGGGGGCGCCGACGGCGTGTGCCGCCTCGAGTCCCCGCCAGAGGCCGCCCGTTCCGTGTTGGATTGCTAGGTACGATGCCAGGCCGAATACACAGAGTACGACCAGCGCTCGAGCGGCGCGTTCCAAGAATCGCATTGCCCGGCGATTATAGAACGGGAATTCGTGGCTGTCAGGGAAGGGCCCGAGACTGCTGAGCGCTCGGGGCTACTTCTCCGGCCCGGCGCTCGGTGACTGCGGCGCGGAGCTCTGAATCTCCACGGCTTCCGCGCCCTCCTCCTGCTGGACGGAGTACCGTACCAGGGCACGAAGCGCCTTATTTCTGCTCACGTTCCCGAGGAGAACCTTGAGATCCTCGTAAACGGACGGATCCACCAGAAGCGCCCCTAGCGTGCCCTTGCCTGCGCGAATGTCAGCGATCATCGCACGCACATCGGTGGTGATGGCTTCAAGGTTCTCCATCAGCTGCTCGGAGTCCCCGTCGCCGTAGATGACACTTCGGCCAATGCCATTCCCTTCCCGCATGCCCTTCAGGGTGATGGCTACCTCATCGGCTGCACTGCCGAAGGAGGCGAGCGTCTGACCTGGGCCTTCCCCGTACAGCAGGTCGTGCGCGAACCCCGGCCCCTGTTGCACCTGCGCTACGACTGTGTTGAGGGTACTGAGCGTTTCCGCGAGTTGCCGCGTGGCTCCCTCGAGCCCATCGATGGTCCGGGAGACGCGTTCTGCTTCGCGTTCGTCTTTCACGAGCTTGCCGACGTATCCCTCGCCGCGGTTTACGCTACCCAGGATTCCTTCCAAGGAAGCAACGCTAGCTTTGAGGTCCTGGTGAAGTCTGTCGTCAGCGAGAGAGCGCGTCGATTGCTCGAGATTGTTGAGCACTCGTTCTGCCTTCGAGGTGATCGTGCCGAGCTGCGCAATCGCCTGCGTCAGGTCCTTCGACTCTTGTGACGGAATGATGCCCCCAGCTTCGATGCGTGGCTTGCCTACCGTTCCCGGTTCGACGTCGACCAGCTTATCGCCAAGCAGACCTTTGCCGGCAATCGTGGCCGTGCTGTCCTGGCGGATCCGCCGCGCCTCGTCCGAGACAACCTCGAGTGTCACGTAGAGGCGCGGGTCGTTTGGATCCCGAGAGTAGCCGACCTCCGAGACGATTCCGACGTCGACCCCTCCCATGCGAACGGGCGAACCCCGCTTGAGGCCCTCCACATTGGTGAAGATCGTCTTGTACTGCACCTTTGAACTAAAGACGTTGCGTTCCTGGCCTATCATGAAGATGGCGGCGGTGATGATGATCAACCCCGCGAGCATGAACGCGCCGACTTTGACTTCTCGAGCGATGACCATGGCCCTCTACGTCCTTCCCTTCTACCATCAGGCGCCGTGGAGTCACCTCGGTCCGTGGGCCGCATTCGGCGGGTGTTGTCCACGTGGAGCTCGTGACCGCGGTTGTCTGCGGACTCTAGGGAGAGCTTGCAAAGGAGGGATTCGAGCCCGAGCCCAGGGCACGGAGGGGCCCGGAGCCCGACTAGCCCGAAATCTTCAAGACCATGGCGGTGAGCATGGCGACGACGCCCAGCAGAAGACCTCGGGCGCGAGTTCGGAGCAGCTCATCGGTGAGCTCGAGTAATCCGAGTGCGTCAATGAAGGCGGCGGATTCGGTCGCTGAGCGGCGCGCGAATCGGTAGAAGCGCGCCCTATATGGCAGCAGCGAATTCGCCAGCTCCCTCCCGATGCTCAGAGGGATGGAGCCGGCGGCTCGCCGGAGTTGGTCTGCCAGGTACGCGCGACCGCTGGGGGAGGGCACTCGCCATCTGGTCAGCAGTGGGTGGCACAGTCGACCCGAGTTGGATCTTCATACAGATAGCTGATAGCCTGGCGACGCACAGCTCCTCTTTGGTTCCGGCTACGCCGGCTTAGGTTGTAAGGAGTGTCTCGACGTCCTCGTTCGCTGGTGCCCGCCCTTCGATGAAGTCTCGAATGCGTGGGTCATCGGAGCGCTGGAACTCATTCACGGGCGCTTCGTGGATCACCCGACCCCCATGCACCATGGCCAGGCGGTCGCTGATGGCGAACGCGCTCTTCATGTCATGGGTGACAACGACGGTGGTGACGTTGAGGCGTTCTCTGAGCCCAATGATGAGCCGATTGACTCGAGCCGTGTTGATGGGATCCAGTCCGGTCGTCGGCTCGTCATAGAGCAGCACTTCTGGCCGCACGGCGATGGCGCGGGCGAGCCCTACGCGCTTGCGCATGCCCCCCGAGAGATCCGCAGGCCACATTCCCTCGACACCTGGCAGGTCGACTGCTGCAAGTGCCCACGCCACCCGTTCCGCTATCTCCGTGCGAGTCATCGTGTATCGGAAGTGTTCCTCGAGGCCATAGGCGACGTTCTGCCCCACGGTCAAGGAATCGAAGAGAGCTCCGCTCTGGAAGAGCATGGCAATGCGCTGCCGAACCGGAGCGAGCTCGTCCTCGTTCATCCTAGCGACGTCGCTTCCATCGAAGTAGACCTGGCCCGAGTCCGCACGCAAGAGTCCGATCAGCATCTTCAGCATGACGCTCTTGCCGACGCCGGAGCCCCCGACGATGGTCAGCGCTTCCCCTTTGCGAATCTCGAGATTGAGGCCCCGGTAGACCACTTTGGGTCCGAAAGCCTTGTTCACGTCTACGAAGCGTATGAGTTCCCGAGGCATTGAGCGCGACTCGCGAGTTTAGAGCATCGGGGGACGACTGCCAATGATTCGAGGGTCAGGGCAACGCCCCTAAGGCACTCAGTGTCCGGTGGGCCTCGGCGGCCCAGCCGCGGTTAGCTCTTGGATTGGCGGGGCTTGGATGCAGCAAGCACGCCACCTCGATGCTCAAGCCGGAAAGCGCTTCTCTGGCGCGCCTTTCTGCAAAGCCACCGACCCCCACCACCCTGCTGGGGCGCAGGATGGTCGCCGTGCGCCGAAGGGCTTCGTCGCAGACCTCGTACAGCGGTTGGCGTTCCGAGCTCGGAAGCTTGTCGGGCGTACGGTTCTTCCCCGTAGCCTCCATGAAGACCAATGGGCAGTAGTTGGTCACGAAGATCTTGCTGAAGAATTGTTCGGGGGTCCCGAAAGCGTCTCGTGCGAATCCCCACAAGCGTGTACCGCTCACCTCGCTCCGCGTGCACAGGAAACCGGATACTGGACGCTTCGGATGCTCCGGGATTGGACGCGCCACAGCGCCAGTGATCCCCATCCAGTCACGAACGAAGGAGACGTCGCCAAAAGGAACCCCCGTCTGCGCCATACCAAACGGGCCAGGGTTCATTCCGACGAGCAGCGTGGACTTCGGCGTCGACCCGAAGCGTCTTAGGTATGCTTCGTGCGGCTGGCGAGCGTAGCTCAAAGGGTTGTAAACGTGCGTGATGGGCAACGAGAAGGAGAGTTCAGCAACTCGAGAGCAGAGCCACCGGCTGATGTCGACGAGCGGAGATCGATCCCTCACGAGCCGTGTCTTCCGAAGAGTCATCGCAGGATCGCTTCGGCGCGGATCTCGACAGCGCGCCCTCCTCGCCACCTATCCCGCCGCAGGGTACCGATGACGACCACCGGACCTACAACGTGCTCAGCGAGAGCTCCCATGCTGACTCCGAAGCCACCTACGTCGTGGCCTGAAGCTCGCAGCTCCAGCTTCAGGTGGCCTCCCCGAACCGAGCGGGCTCGTAGCACCTCCCCTTCGAGCGCCAGGCGGGGCGCTGGGTTGCCCTCTCCGCATGGTTCCAGCTGACAGAGATCCTCCTGAACCTGCCACGGAGCATCATTGGGATGCATCCGAAGTAGCTGCTCGGGCGCGGGCAAGGAGTGGCTGTTGTAGAGGAGTGGCTCGCAAGCGTTCTCGAACAATTCGCGCAGCTTGGGAAGAGCCTGCTCCGTCACTTCCAGCCCAGCTGCTGCTTGATGGCCTCCGAAGCGAACGAGCGCCGGTGCCGCCAGCTTCAATGCGTCAAACAGCTCGATGCCGCGCGGCCCTCGAAGGGATCCCCGGCCGTGCGAGCCCTCGAACCCGACGACGATGACCGGCCTATGGTAGCGTTCGGCGAGGCGCCCTGCGACGATCCCCACGATGCCGTGGTTCCAGTTCTCGCGGCCGATGACGATGGCGGGGCGATGCGAATACCCTTCGCGATCGATCTCCTCGCAAGCTTCCTGAAGGATCACGTCTTGCAGACGCCGTCGCTCGACCTGGAGCTCCTCGATTCGGGTGGCAAGCGCGTCGGCGGTCGCTGAATCACGCGCGAGCAGGAGATCCAGAGCGAGGTCTGGGCGCCCGAGGCGTCCTGGCGCATTCAACCGCGGCGCTATGCGAAACGCCACGTCTTCGGCGTTGAGCGGTTCGCCGGGCTCATGACCGGCCAAGCGCAGCAGTGCGCGAACTCCCGGACGACTACCCGCGGAGAGGCTCACCAGCCCTGCTCGGACCAGCGCACGGTTGTCGCGGGCAAGTGGTGCGACGTCGGCGATTGTTCCTATTGCTACGAGGTCGAGCCAACGCCTCAGGTCGAGAGGCACGCCGAGCTCAGTCCTGAGCGCAGCGCCGACCGAGAGGGCGAGCCCACAGGAAGCCAGTCCCTTGAAAGAGAAAAGGCAGTCCTCGCGGTGTGGATTCAGAAACGCTAGTGCGGGGAGCGCCTGCTCGGGCACCAAATGGTGATCGATGACCACGACGTCGCGTCCGGCGTCCGCTAGGCGTTGGAGGCTCTGGTGATCAGAGCTCCCACAGTCACAGGTGATGATGAGCTTGGCGTTGGTCGCTAGGATCCGCGCTACCGCGGAATCCGAGACGCCGTACCCGCCATCAAAGCGACTGGCCAATAGCGGCACAGCACTCGCCCCGAGCGTTCGCAGCACCTCGGTCATGATGGCAGTAGCGGTAATCCCGTCACAGTCGTAGTCGCCAAAGACACAGACGGTCTCGCCGGCTTGCACCGCCTCAGCAAGCCGCTGTGCAGCTGCTCGTCGACCCGCCATGCCATCCGGTGGGGTGAGGTCTGCGAGCCTGGGTTGGAGGAAGCGTACCGCCGCGGCGCGATCATCGAGGCCGCGACGCTTCAGCCACTGCGCCACCGTTGGCGACAGGCCGAGTGCTTGGCCTAGGGCCTCATCCTCAGCGCCTGGCACCGGGGGCAGCGCGACGGTGGCACGAGACGGGAGTTCGATGATTCCTTCGGCCGCCACAGTGTACGCTTTGCACCATGCCTCTGCGCCGGTTGTCAACGGATGGAATAGGAGCTAAGCGCTGGTGGTTGGCGCGAGGAAGGATCAATCTGTGAGTCCTTCGTTGGCTCAGGCCGGGTACAATCGACCCCAACCCGCTCGGGCCCAGGAGCCGTGCTAGGCTGAGACACCAGGCGGGCGCCGGGGCGTGCGGGCCGCCCAAACTCATACCGGAGAAGGTCACATGGCAGAGGGATACCAACACGCAGGCTACCGGCACGTCGCAGCTCAAGCGGCAGTGAGCGAGCGCGCCAAGTTCATCATGCGAACGTATGCGCACCTTTTTGGCGCCATCGTCGCGTTCGTGCTCATCGAGGTAGCACTGTTTCAAACGGGTCTTGCCCCGCAGATCGCTCAGGCAATGCTGGGCACGAGCTGGCTGCTCGTCTTGGGCGGATTCATGGTCGTGAGCTGGCTGGCGACGCATGCGGCACACTCAGCGACCTCCCCCGTTGCCCAGTACGGCGCCTTGGCGGGCTTCGTCGTCGCGGAAGCGCTGATTTTCGTCCCACTGCTCGTCATGGCGAACACCGTTGCCCCGGGCGCCATCCAGAGCGCATCCGTCGTCACCTTGATTGGGTTCGTAGGGCTGACTGCGGTGGCTTTTCAGACTCGTAAGGATTTCTCGTTCCTTGGAGGCATCCTCCGGTGGGGCTTCATCGTCGCTCTCGCATTGATCGTCGCCGGTGTCCTCTTTGGATTCAATCTCGGCACCTTCTTCAGCGTGGCGATGGTGGGTCTTGCTGGTGCAGCCATCCTCTATGACACTAGCAATGTACTCCACCATTACCCGACCGATCGACACGTCGGCGCGGCGCTACAGCTCTTCGCATCCATCGCACTGATGCTCTGGTACGTGCTGCGCATCTTCATGTCACGCGATTGAGCGTTGGTTGGGGGGGCCCCGATCCAAGCCCAGCGCCGACGGCCGAGTGACGCTCGGGGCTCGCCGCGATGGGGCCTCGCAGGGGGCCCCGTCAGAAGCCAGGGAGTAACAGCGACGTGCCAGTCGTCACCGCGGAGTGGTTGTCTGGTGGGGGCGATTCGGCCTAGCTCGTATCGAAAGAGGGGGCGGGTGGTAGGCGAAAGGCTCGGGCTTCAGCCGTGGCGCTGGTAAGGCCGTCCCCACGGTTGCGGCGAGCGGGTATGCGCTCAAGGTAATGAGCTATGGCTGAATCCGCCGTCGGCAACGGTCCGAGCCTGTACGACATCCCCGTGACGACCCTGGAAGGCGAGGTCACCTCGCTCAGGGGTTTCGAAGGCAGGGTGCTCCTGATTGTCAATGTGGCAAGTCAGTGTGGGTTCACGCCGCAGTATGACGCACTGGAGAAACTCTACCGGGACCTTCACGACGAGGGGCTCAGCGTCTTGGGGTTCCCGTGCAATCAGTTTGGAGCGCAAGAGCCGGGAGATGCTGCCGAGATACGAGCCTTTTGCGGTACTCGCCACCAGGTCACCTTTCCGCTGTTCGCGAAGATCGATGTCAACGGCGCTGATGCGCACCCCCTGTATCGGTACTTGAAGACGCACGCGCCTGGCATTCTTGGCACCGAAGCCATCAAGTGGAACTTCACGAAGTTCCTGGTCGACCGCGGAGGGCATGTCGTGGCGCGTTTCGCTCCCCGCACCAAGCCGGAGGAGCTCGAGGCACCAATACGGGCCTTGTTGTAGCGTCCGCAGCCGCAACAAGCTGCTGCGGCGCGGCGGTGCACAGCAAGGCGCGCGCGGTGATGACGCCGCCCATCGCGAGGAACGGCACCCTGTGCTGGCGAGTCAGTGCAATCAGATTGCGGCTTCTGCCTTCTTCGCACTGTGTGGGCGCCGCTTCTGCTTCGCCGCCACCTTGGCGAAGAACTTGCGGTCGAGCCATTCAGTGACGGGCAGCGCAATGTAGATCGACGAGTAGGTTCCGAGCAGCAATCCGATCACCAGAGTCAGCGCAAACTCCTCGATGGCCCCCGTGCCCCATACGAAGAATGCGAGCAAGCTGAAGATCGTCGTGGCGCTGGTGAGCAGTGTTCGGCTCAGCATCTCCGAAAGGCTCACGTTGATGATGTGGATGAACGTAGAGCCCCTCAGCTTGCCAAAGTTCTCCCGAACCCGGTCGTAGACGACGACAGTGTCATTGACGGAATAGCCGACGATCGTGAGCAGGGCGGCGACGGTACTCAAGCTGAACTCGTGCTGGCCGGTCATGACCTGGAGCAGCACGAGGACACCCATCGTGACGATTGCGTCGTGCGCCAGAGCGATAACGCCTCCAGGAGCGAAGCGCAGATCGAAGCGCACGGCGACGTAGGCCATGATGAAGACGAGCGAGATGAGGATGCTCTTGATGGCAGCGTCTCGCAGCTGAGCGCCGGCTTTCGGTCCAATCCATTCGGCTCGGAGCGCCCGTTCAGGTACGGCGCCTGTGGGGAGAGCTGCACTCAAAGCATCGAGAAGCTGGTCGCCTTTGCTCTTCAGCTGGATCTCCACCCTGTGTGCTCGGGCGTTCTGGACGAAAGGGTTATTTGAACCTTCACGGAGCGCAATCCCGCTCACGCTCGACGCTCGCTCTCGGACCCAGTCCAAGTCGGGTTCTGCGGGAAAACGCACCGTGATCTTGTCACCGCCCGGGCTGAATTTCACTTCGGTCGCCTGGCGTTCCGCTGGGCACTCAGAAGCGGGGAGGTTCTCGCCGTAGCAGAGGGCGCGCTGGAGGTCGCCCTGCTTGGCTTCGGTGATCGTGGAGACGTCCTGCACGCGGATCAAGAACCGGTACGGGTTCTCGGGATCGTCGACCTTGACGGCCATCGGAGCCACGAAGCCCGCCTTCGAGGTCGCGTCCCGTATCTGACCTGCGGTAACGGGCTTCTGGAAGGCGACCTCGAGCTCAGTGCCACCCTGGAAGTCGGTACCCATCAGGGGTCCTGGAACCACGAGCGAGACGAGGGAGCCGACTACCATGAAGAGGCTAACGAAGCCGAAGAGCCGGCTTTGGCCCATGAAGTCGAAGGTTTTCCCGAACTGGAACAGTTGCATCGCTCAACCCAACTTGAATTTGACCTGCTTGCCGGCTCCTCGAACCCAAAGGTCGAACAGCACGCGCGAGACCACGACACCGGTGAATACATTGCAGACCACGCCCACCATCAGGGTCACAGCGAAGCCCTTGATCGGCCCGACGCCGTACTGCGCCAGGATGATGGCCGAGATCAGGGTCGTGAGCTGACCATCGATGATGGCGCTCAATGCTCGATTGAACCCGAGCTCGACCGCCGCCCGGGGGGTCTTGCCTCCCCGTAGCTCCTCTCGGATACGCTCGTTGATGAGGACGTTGGCATCGACGCTCATCCCGATCGTCAGGGCGAGACCGAAGATGCCAGGCAGAGTCATCGAGGCCCCAAAAGAGGCGAGAACTGCCAGCTGGAGAAAGAGGTTCAGGCTCACGGCGATGTTAGCGATAATGCCGGCCCGCCGGTAATAGAGGAGCATGAACAGCAGCACGATGAGCCCGCCACCCAGGGCGCCCTCGACGCCGAGACGTATCGTGTCGCGACCGAGAGATGGGCCAATCCGCTGCTCGTTGGTGGGCGAGATCGGCGCTGGGAGCGCCCCCGAGCGGAGCACGAGTTCGAGCTTCCTGGAGTCTTCCAGCTGCACCTGAGGATCACCCGATCCCATCGTGATGCTGGCGTGACCTCCGAGGATCGCCGTCTGAATGACGGGAGCGCTCTCGACTCGCTCATCGAGGATGATTGCGAACCGGCGCTTCACGTTGTCGCTAGTGATCCTGCCGAAAATGCTGCCGCCCTGGTCCGTGAACGCCAGGGCGACATGCCACCCGCCCATGGAACCCTGGTCTTGGTCGGGTGTAGCCACGGCGTCTCGAATCATGTCGCCTGTGACTTCCGCGCGGCTCTTGAGGAAAAAGGTTCGCCATCCCGCTTCCGACTCCTGGAGCGTGTCCGGGTCGCGCTCACGAACGAGCGAGAACCCGAGCTCGCGGTCCGGCGGCAGCTCCAGCGTTTCGCTCCACGCTTTCAGTCGTTCTAGAGTCTCCTGGATGGTTTCCGTCGGCTCTTTCGGAAGATATGCGTAATAGTTCAGCTGGCTTTGGACATCCCCATCCTCATCGAGGCCGAGGGGCACGTTCTCTTGCGGAAACTCGATTCCGGAGGGCAGTCCTGCGGCATCACCCGCCATGACCTTCTCGGCGAGGGGCTTGAAGAAGTCGGTCCTGTCGTCCAGAAGCTTGAACTCGAGACGAGCCGTCTGACTGATGATGTCCCGGATTGTGTCGAAGCTCTCTTCGTTCTCCCCAGGGACCTCCACGATGATGTCTTCGTCGCGCGTGGAGACCGCTGCTTCCTTCAGGCCAAGCTCGTCGACGCGGCGCAGGACGATCTCACGGGCTTGTCCCACGGCGCGTTCCCGGATTGCGCTCTCCACGGAGTCGCGCATACGGAACTCGAAGGTCCGCTGATCCTCGCTTCGCGAGTACCCCAGCTCGCCCGCGAAGCGACTGAGAAAACGGGCGTCCAGCTTCGACGGATCGTGTCCTGGCTGCACGGTGACACGCAGCACCTCCACGTCGTCGCGGGGTGCTTCTACTACCGCGATGCTGCGCAGCTTCTCGATCGTCTCCTCAGTGGGACGCTCGTCGTCGTCGTGGAGCCCGTAGATGCGCGCCAGCTCGGAGCGCATGTCCTCGTAATAGCGGTCCCGTTTGTCACGGATTGCCTCGTCGACGTCAACGCTGTAGACGAGGCGTAGGCCACCCCTCAGATCCAGGCCCGCGACCAATCGCGCAGGGACACGCTGCTCGACCCATTCCGGACACGGGATGAGCCCGTTGCTCATCGCGTCCATGGAGGGCCAGAGCGCCATGAAGGCGATCCCAACCACGCCGAGCACGAGGCCCGCGCGTGCGCGCCAGCCAATGTCGATCGCGCGAAGGCCCATGATGAAGCCCCACAACGCTATCGCGCCGAAACCGACGACGACCCAGAAGGCGTCCGAAAACGCCCCCGCCGCTGCACCAGCGGCGCCAAGCGCGCCAAACCACATTGCGGCACGGCGTTGCCGCGCCGCGTAGCCCCAAATGGCCATAATGGCGAACAGCCCGGCAAATGTATAGGTGAGGATAGTGTTCGTCACGGGACTTCTTGCCTTGCTCGGACTGCTGCTATTTCTTTTCCGCCGTAGCCTGCGTATCAGCGCTGTCTTTGCCGAGGATGCCGCTCTTAAGCACCTCTATCCGGGCGTTTGGCGCAATTTCGATCTTCGCAAAGCGATCGCCCATCTCGATGAGCTTGCCGGCGATGCCGCTTTGCAGCAGCACTCGGTCACCCTTCTTGAGCTCGGCCAGGACCTTCTGCTGCTTTTTCTGCTGTGACTTGCCAGACCAGAGCATCAAAAGAATCAATGGAACGAAGATCAACAAGGGGAAGAGCAGACCCAGCGAACCTCCTCCGGGGGCAGGTGGCGCACCGTCGCCCGGGGAAGGCGTCGCCTGCTCCGTCGCCTGTGTTTGTGCACCGGGTGGGCCCTCTGGTCGGCCCGGTGCGGGTGGGACCTCTTGATATGCGACGGCTGACAAACTCAAGGTGCTCTCCGCGATACGCTGTGGGGCTTTCGCCTCGGCTTCCCTCTCGCCCACATACAGACGTGGGGAGGGCGGCCTATACCGGTTTTCTCGGCCTCGTGCAAGCGGAGCCTGGTTGCGGGGGTCCACCATCATCAGGCGGCTGGCCGTAGCCTTCGTCGCCGGGGATTGGATTCACGAGGCGCCCCATGCTGGAAGTCCACTCAGCGTGGTTGACTCGGTTCTTGGGCCCGTATGTTGCGATAAGTGTAACTCTGCTTGACAGAGCGACGAGCGACATGTAATCCAGGCCACTGCGTTTCGAAGTGCATCAGTTCAGGCACCGAGTTGGCAAAACCGTTTTCCAGGCGCGTAGCTCAGTGGTAGAGCACTACCTTGACACGGTAGGGGTCGGCAGTTCAATCCTGCCCGCGCCTACTGCGCCCTCCGCGTTCGCGCGTCGAGGGCGCTCAGGCTCCGAAAGACCAACCCCCATGGCGTCTTGATGAGGCGTGCGTGGGCGCGGGGCCGCGCGAGCCGCTGGACTTGGGAGGGACTGGCTCGTGGAGAGGGAGGGGTGGCGGAGCCCACGAGGCAGCGCCATTTCGCGCGGGGTGGGGATCATCGTGCACCCCACGGAGCCGGCGGGGGTGTTCCGGTGATGGCTCTTGTTCGAATGAGCCGCTGGAGTTGCCCGCTTGGGAACGGCGGTAGCGCTTTGGGTTTGGGCGGCCGAGCCACTCGTGGCCAGGCTGCCTTCCGGGTACCGGTTTGGTACCCTTAGCAAGGAGTAATTGGACGAATCTATGGCAATGGGTCGACGTTTTCGTCGGAGTGAACCTCGCGGCCCTCAGATCAGGGTTAACCGCCGCATTCGCGTGCCCGAAGTGCGCGTCGTCGCGGAGGATGGATCGAACCTTGGTGTGATACCTACGGAGCAGGCACTGAGTCGCGCGCTGGGGCTTGGTCTCGATCTCGTGGAGGTGAACCCGAAGGCGAGTCCACCGGTGTGCAAGATCCTCGACTTTGGCAAGTTCAAGTACGAGGAGAAGAAGAAGCAGAGCGAGGCCAAGAAGAAGCAGACGGTGGTTGAGGTGAAGGAGGTCAAGCTCCGACCCAAGACGGATGACCACGACCTGAACGTGAAGGTTCGCGCTGCACGCCGCTTCATCGAATCGGGGAACAAGGTAAAGGTGACCTGCCGTTTTCGGGGCCGCGAAATCACCCACCCCGAGAGGGCCCAGATGCAGCACGACTATGTCGTTTCCCAGCTGGAGGATCTCGCCAACGTGGAGCAGCGCCCCACCATGGAGGGACGCACGATGGCAATGATCCTCGCGCCGAAGCCTCTGGTCATGCAACGCATTGCGCAGGAGAAGGCGCGCTCGGTTGCCCGCAAGACCGACGAGGGTGCGGCCGCCGGAGGATCGGCGGGGTCGGAGTCGGTGGCTGACACACAGGAGCACTCTGAAGGAGCAGATGACAGCGCGCCTTCGAGCGTCCGAGGCCCCGTGGATGGCGCGGCGGAAGGCACATGAGCATTCGCGCGGCGCAGCCCCGGCGCCAATCTAGGGTCACCGGGTCTCTCTGAACGTGTCTGCCCGCGTCTTGGGCTGCTGACGGTCCGGTGAATGCCTCGAGGTTGGTGCGCACTCTCGAGCTGGGGCAAGTACGTGCGGCGTCAGCGCCCGAGCGTAAGCAGTAGGACGAGGGTTCCCGCAAGCAGTAGTACTAGTGCGATCAGTGATATGAGGAGCTTCTGGCTCGCGCCAGGGGCAGCCGTCTCGACGTGGCCTGCTTGTGGCGTTGGGGCTTCGTGAGGCGGCGCCGCGCCGGGCCGTTCGGAATCGATGCGCTGCGCGACGGCAGCTGCATCGTATCCGAGCGACGTGCTTGCCTGCCGTGCCTTGCGTGTCGCTGCCGGGCCGTCGTCCTCTAGCGCAGCCAGGTTGCCCAGCTCCAGACGGGCGTCCCGTGGCGCCTCCTGCTGGTTCCCCGACAGGTGCACGCCCCCCAGATCGACACCCCAATCCTGAGCATCTTCGAATGTGCTCAGGTTCAGTGGGGCGCTGCCCTTCTGGGAGGAGGCGTCGCTATCGGAGTCGAGCGAGGTGAACTCGAACAGAGCTTCGTCGATGAGCGACCCGATGAGGGAATGCCGGTTCGATGTCTTGGCGCGATGACTTGCTTCGCGCTCCTCTCGTACTGGACTTACTAAGTCGGCAATATCGAAGGACGAGACCGGGCGCGAAGACTGAAACAAGAGCGCATTGAGGTCACGGCCAAAGTCGCGTGCGGTCTGGTAGCGAGCATCAGGATCTGCTGCCAGTGCCTTCGCCAAGATCTGCTCGAGATCCGGGGTAACGCTTGGATTGAACTGATGCAGCGGTGGAATGACGGCAGCCTGGACCTGTCGCACTGTCGCTAGGTCGGTATCTCCCATGAAGAGACGCTTTCCGGCCAGCATCTCCCAGAGGATGATGCCCACGGCGAAGACATCGGTGCGATGATCGATCGGGAGCCCCTTCGCTGCTTCCGGCGACAAATAGCCGAACTTCCCTTTGATGATTCCAGGCTCGCTATGCTCTAGCTGGCTGTTCGCTTTTGCGAGTCCAAAGTCGACAATTTTGACCTCCCCATGACGTGTGATGAGTACATTGGGAGGCGACATGTCGCGGTGGACGATGTGTAGTGGTCTCCCCTGTCCGTCACGGAGCTCATGCGCATAGGAAAGCCCTTCACAGATTCGCACACTAATTAGTGTGGCCAGTTCGGCGGGAATGGGCTGGCCGAACCTCCTATGTCGCTCGATGACTGCCTTGAGGTCGGCGCCATCAACATACTCCATAACAATGAAGTATGTGTTATCGCCTACGCCAATATCGAATACTTGCACGCAGTTCGAGTGCGACAGGTGTGCGCTGACCCGTGCTTCATCCAGGAACATCCCGATGAACTGCTTCTTCTCGGAAAGGTGCGGAAGGACTCGCTTGATCGCGACAGTCTTCTTGAATCCCTCGAGACCAGCACTCTCCGCCCGGAATACCTCCGCCATCCCCCCGGATGCGATCTTCTCGATGACTCGGTATCTCTGTTGCTGGTGGGCCATAGGCTCTTTTCGGAAGGTGTGCCGCGACGACGGCAGCTGTCGAGGCGGACGCAACTCGGGGGCAAGTGACGACGGGGGAGGGTACGGCCCGCCATCAACAGGGGTCAAGATCAGCGACGCGAAGGATGTGCCGCGGCGGCCGTGGGCGCGCCTGTGGCCGACAGCCGAGCGCGCTTGGTCCTTCGGCCGCCATGATCGGCGTTGCTTGGAGTACTCTCCGGAGTATTGTTTCGAACGATGAAAAGTCGCTCAGCAGACTCTGCCCACGGTGATCACGACGCTCTGGACTTGCACGAGCCATCTACTCCCGGCTGGCTGACCCTGCTGGGTGGAGCGCTGTTCCTTGGCGGCATCCTGGCGCTGTTGGTACTAGGAGGCACCGACACCGAAACAGTGGAGGATTCCGGGGATGATGCTGCGCAGCATACACTGACGCGCCAAGGGTCGGCGGGACGGTAGGCTTTGCTGCTCCTTGTGGCTGCTGGGCTTGTCAGAAATACAGAAAACAGCTCGCCTTTGTTCTCGCTTCGTGTAACGTTGCGCCTCCCCAAGGGGCCGTAGCTCAGCTGGGAGAGCGCCTGACTGGCAGTCAGGAGGTCAGGGGTTCGATCCCCCTCGGCTCCACCGCCGCTCCTATTGGAGGTGCCATGTGGTGCCCACTTGAAGGGACGGAACGGGGAGGCGGCGCGACGTATACCGTCAGCGAGGGAGTGTCGTAGCCTGGCGGATGCCCAAGGCCCCCTCGCCCAATGGCTCAGCAACAACACCGCCGTCCCGACAGGCGCTGCCGCGGGGGTGAGGGCCACGCTCAGTCGTTGGGGGCTGGCGGTCTCTGCGATGGCGCAGGAGAATGCGATGGCGTCGGCGGCGGGGAAGGGAGGGCAGGGCCGGTGCCGGCGCTGCCACCGCCGGCACCAGTGCGACCCTCCGACAGCGGTTTGGTGCTGCTCACCACGACGGGCGGAGGCAGCTTGGCGGGTGGAGGCGGCACCGTTCGCGATGGACTCAAGCTGCCGCGCCAGTCAGGCCTGCTCTCCCCGTCCGCAGGTCGCCCCGGCGCCCCAGGAGGACTCTCGACATCTGCTCGCGAGTAGCACTCTGTGCCGTAGCGGTTGCCTGTCTGGCAGTAAGTGCCAGCACCAGGGCCACACGCAAACGCGGCGCCAGAAAGGAGGACGCCAATCAGCGCACGTCGGCCTCGCCCTAGTCTCTGCAAGGCGTGGCTGCGGGAACACTGAGCCAGAGCACGTCGGCGGGAGCCATCGGTAACCAGCATGGGACGTAGTGTGCGCTCGTGGGCGCCGAGCGCCACTCGGATCCGGGCTGCTCGCCGTCACTGGGGAGCGTGCGGGTTGGGTTTCTCCACCAAGGCCAAACGGCCAGGGCGTCCTCGCGGGTGGCGTAGTGCAATGCAGCTGGCGCGCAGCCTGGCGGAGGTCATCGCGAGGGACCGAAGAACGAAAACCTCGAGGTGTGCCTGCCAATTGAAAACGAGCTGTCTGGCAAACCGAAGATGCCAACGACTCGCTCTGCGTGCCCCACGGTGGAGGTGCAACGTTAAGCTCGCGCGTCGCCAGCGAGGCCTTGACCTCAGTCCCCCGCGGCTTGGGCCATCGCCCCCACGAGTTCCTTCTGGTGCGGCTCGCGTGTAGGGCGCGATGGCAAACGTGCCCCTCTGAAATGCTGTAGCGCCTATAATTTGCTGGTTCGAGTTTTCAGTCTGATATTCGAGAGGCGCTGGGCCGACATTTGCGCAAGGGATGCGAGTCCGTGGTGGTCGTGCGTGCCTGGGTATCCATCGCCCAAAGGAGCGCTGGAGCGTCACCGTGGATGCGTGTATATCCTCTAGAGGAGCATCCATGGGGTCTGGAGTGAACGATTACGCAGGCCGCGTCGCTGCTCGGCGGCGCATTCTCGTCGTTACGACGTGTCGGCAGGGCTCGCCGGGCATCGCCGCGCTTGTGCGGGAGCTTGGCGACGTCTCTCTTCAGGAGGTCGAGCTTCGGGATGAGCCGGAGTACCTTCGGGTGAGCGAGGGTCCCTGGCACCTCGTCGTGTTCTGGCTACGAGAGCCGAGCGGCGCGGCCATCGGTTGGCTCCACCACATACGTCGTCGGGTCGGCTGCGCTCCCATCGCCGTGGTTGCTCAAGGAGCCGACGCCGAAGTAGTCACTCAGTTGCTCGACGCGGGAGCAGACGACGTCGTTGCTGGGGCCATCTCGGAACCGCAGGTCCTGGCAAGAACGACAGCACTGCTAGGCGCTGCGTCAGGGATGTATCCAGCTACTGCGGCGGCGGCGCAGCTCCCGCAGTCTTCCCCAGAAATCGCGCTGCATGGCACGGAGCTGCGTGTCCAGGGCGTCCCCGTCCACCTCACAGTGACCGAGGCCGCGTTGGTGGCTGCCTTGCTGGAGCGGAAAAGGCAGTGGCGGACAGCGGCCGAGCTCCTCCAGAAGGCCTTTGATGGTCCCATGACCGGGGACACGTCGCTGGTGCGGGTGCACGTCTTCAATATTCGCAAGAAGCTGGGCGGTCTTGCCTATTGCCTTCAGGGGCGCCGCGGCTTTGGGTACCGTGTAATCTGAAAGGCGCCGCGGTTGGGGCTGAAGGTGAATCGCGCTGATAGGTTGCCCGGTCAGGCAAGTTGACGCCTCGCTTGCCCCGCGATCCTGCCGCGGGTTGCGGTAATCGCTCGCTGAGCCGCTGCTGCCTTCGCGATGGGACGCGGTTTGACGCGGAGCGCGTCCTTCTCTCGCATGAGCTCGAGGGCAAGAGCATCATCATTGTTGCGAAGCGCCCGGGCAATCTCCAGGTCGAGGCGTGATTTGTTCATGGCAGGAAGACGCGCGTGGCAGAACTCCAAGGCCGCGGCCAAGTTCTCGGCTTTGAGACTTGACAGCGTCTGGGCAATTCCCGCCATCATCCGTGCACGATGCTGGACCGTAGCCGCCTTTCCTCGCGGCGCGACCTCACCTTTCGCCAGAACGCGCAGCAAGGGCGCCACGGATGGCTGCGTCTGACGCCCGCATACTCCGTGAACGTCGTGAGCGAAATCCTACGCAGCGAGGCGCCGAGGATTGGCGTGCTTGACCCGTACTCTGGGACCGGCACGACGGCGCTCTGTGCCAGCGAGTCGGGTCTTCCCGCGCAGGCCACGGACATCAATCCTTTCCTGGTGTGGCTGGCCCGGGCCAAGACCGCGCGGTACTCCGCCGCCGTGGTGCGCGACACTCGCGTCGTCGTCGACCTCGTCAGTCACCACGCTGCAAACGGTATCCTCCCGGTCGCGCCACCGCCCATTCACAATATAGAACGCTGGTGGCCCCCCCCCGTACTTCACGCGCTCTGTGCAGTGCGCGCTGCCATCGAGGAGTACACGACGGCCCGCTCGGGAGCGCGTCGCCTACTCGACGTAGCGTTCTGCCGCACGGTGATCGGCGTTTCCGCGGCGGCATTCAATCATCAATCGATGTCGTTCAAGACGGCAACCGCAGGGCCACCCCCAAAGCGGAGCGCCTCCCTACGCCAGGTGAGCGCCCATTTTCGCACTTCGGCTGCGGCAGTGATCGAAGCGGTGAGTCCGAACCCACTCGGTGCTACGCGGATCCTCATCGCGGACGCACGGGATCTGAAGCCAGTGGAGCCAGCCTCCTTCGACCTAGTCGTGACGTCTCCACCTTACGTGAACCGAATGAGCTACATTCGTGAGCTGCGTCCATATATGTACTGGTTGGGATATCTGGAGAACGCTCGGGATGCCGGAGAGCTCGACTGGCGAGCGGTAGGGGGGACTTGGGGGATAGCAACGAGTCGCATCGCGACTTGGGTTCCAGCGTCCGACGGGCACGCACTACCGCTCGTCGTGTCCGCCAGCCTCCGTGCCATTCGCCAATCGCAGGGCCAGAGCGCGGACCTGCTCGCGCGCTACGTGCACAAGTATTTCGGGGATGTTCGTCAGCATATCGCGGCGGTCGCGGCTCGCATCGCTCCGGGCGGCAGGGTCCACTACATCGTTGGCAACTCGTCTTTCTACGGACAGCTGGTTCCGACCGAGCAAGCATACGCGGAGCTCCTGCGGGAAGCCGGGTTCGCCCAAGTAGCCGTCAAAGCCTTGCGGAAGCGCAACTCAAAGCGCGAGCTCGTGGAATTCGACGTCGTGGGTACCATGCCACAGTGAGGGGGTGGCCGGATTTGTGCTTTCGGCTCCTCGAACTAACATGACGAAGATGCGTTGGCCGTTCGTTGTCGTGACGACTGGGTCTCTAGCCGTGGCAGTGGCCCTCCTGCTCTCGATCCCGGCTCTCATAAGGTCCGTTGTCGCTGGAAAAGCTGAGCAACGCGGGCTAATGTTGGAGATCGACGACGTCTCGCTGGGGCTCGGTGCCGTGACGCTCTCGAATCTGCGGGTCGCGACCAAATCCGGCGACACCATGCGTCTCGAGCTCCGCCGGGTGCGCGTCGTGCCGAATTGGAAGCTCGGCATCGCGAGCATCGAAGTGCACGGCGGTCGGTTGGTCCTTCGCGGTACGGCGACCGAGATCGAGGCGGCGGCAGCGACGTGGCGTCGGTCGCGTAACGACGCCACGCCCAGCGTCGCCCCAGCTGCTTCTGCGCCCGCAGTGACCATTGCTGGATTGGATGTTGTTTGGCGTCCTTCTCCCGAGTCGCCCCTGCAACGCATTTGGGACCTACGATTGAAGACGGGGGATCGGCGAGTTGATGTTCGGTTTGGGCTTGCGCGCTTGGAACTGCCAGGCCTGGGTGTCGACGTGAGAGGTGGCGCAGCGAGCTCGCGGAGCGGAGAGAGACCGCGCGCGATGGAACGTATGGACGCTGCGGGGATGTCGGCGTGGATTGATCTGGAGCACGCCCGTCCGACGAAGTGGGTCAGCTTCCTCTTCGGTGCGTCCGGAGACCCGGAAGCTCTCCCCGGCCGACAGCTCACGGACCCGCAGCGTGGAGAGGTTCTCCACGCGGGTCAGCTCCTAAGACGGCAGCTGAAGCACGCGGCGAGCGCTCTGGTGCCGTTCATTCCGTCTCAGGGTTTGGCTCTGGGGGGCGTCGAGATCGAGCTGAGGAACGCTGGCCAGCGTTTGAAGATCGGCCCGGCCGGCCTTCGAGTCTCGCGGGAGAACGGTCTTCTGAAGGCGGTTTTGGAGCCGGGGCCTCGAGCGGCGGCTGGGATGGACCTATCGATCCAGCTACCGCTCCGCGATGGTCCCGTCGACTTCCGGGTCGCGGGGGGTCCAGTGAACCTCGCGGCGCTCGGCGTTCGCGAGGGCGATTTCGGACTCGAGGAGGTTCGCGCGGCTCGCGTGAAGGCTGAGACCCGAGCCAGACTCGCTGCGGACGGATCGTGGCTGCGAGTGGACGCAACGGGCGAGGTAAAAGATGTCACATTGCGTCAACCGAAACTGTCCCACTCAGCGCTGCGGGACATCGACATCGGATGGAGCGGCCGTGGTAGCCTGAGCTTCTCGCCGCGGCGGCTCGAGGTGGAAGCTGCACAGCTCTCGATTGGCGAGGTTCGGCTAGAGCTTGCCGGAAGCGTCGAGCGCACGGAGGATTACGTCGTTGTGGACTTTGGCGCCAAGGTCCCGCTGGCTGCCTGCCAGACCATGCTGGAATCGGCTCCGGCTGGGGTTTTCCCAGCACTCGACGGGCTGAAACTCGCCGGTACGGTTTCCCTGGACACAGCAGTAGCATTCGACACACGAAAGCCCGGCGAGGCGAACGTGAAGTGGGCGCTCGATAACCGATGCCGGGTGACGAGCGTCCCGGCCTCCGTCGACCCGCGACGGTTTGGCGGTGTCTTCACCTATGATGTTCAGGCTGCAAATGGGCGGTGGCTTGAGAAGACCGCTGGTCCAGGCACGAATGACTGGGTACCGTTCGGGGCGATCTCCACGTATATGGAGACCGCGATCTTGGTGTGTGAGGATGGTCGCTTCTATCGCCATGATGGTTTCGATGACTACGCCATCCAAGGCGCCATTCGACAGAACATAGACGCCGGAACGTTCCTGCGTGGCGCTAGCACGGTGACGATGCAATTGGCGAAGAATCTCTATCTTGGCAGGGAAAAAACGCTGGTTCGCAAGGTCCAGGAGGCCGTCTTCACGATGTTGCTCGAACAGCAGCTGACCAAGGAGCAGATACTGGAGCTTTATCTCAATGTCATCGAGTATGGTCCCGGGCTCTACGGAATTGGACCGGCCGCGCGCTTCTACTTCGCCAAGGAGCCGGCACAGCTCAGCGTGGCCCAGGCCTTTTATCTCGCTTCGATTCTCCCCAATCCAAAAGCTTATCATTTCGACGGAGATGGTCGTCTGAAGCCGGGGTGGCAGCGCTACGTCCGGCGCCTCATAGAGATTGCCCATGAGCGTGGGCGATTGACTGATAGCGAGGTTGCGCTGGCTCTACGAGAGGAGCTGGTCTTTGGGAGACCGGGGTCGAACGGCGACGCTGGTGCCATCCCAGCGCTCCCCACGGACCTCGAGCCAGACCCTTACGAGGGGGGCGCTGGCGTCGGGCTCCGGCAGCAGCACGAGTACGTTCCGCGAGCCCTGCCGCGGCGAACTCAGGGAGCTCTCCCCTCCTCCCAGCCACTGCGTTGATGAGTACCTGCTACTTCTGTCCTTCGGCGCGTAGCTTGCCAAAGAAGGCCCGCAAGAGCGCAACTGCTTCCTCACGAAGTACTCCTCCCGTGCAGTCGACTCGGTGGTTCAGGCGCGGGTCCGTCGGGATCGCGAAGACGCTATCTACCCCGCCGGCCTTCGGATCACTGGCGCCATAGACGAGCCGCGGGACCCGTGCGTTGACGAGGGCACCCGCGCACATGGTGCACGGCTCCAAGGTAGAATAGAGCGTCACGTCCGCAATGCGCCACGTGCTCAGGGCGAGCGCGGCGGCGCGCAAGGCGAGGAGCTCGGCGTGCGCGGTCGGATCCGCGTCGATCTCTCGGCGGTTGTGGGCGCGAGCGATGATGGTGTCGCCGCGAACGATGACGCAACCGACCGGAACATCCCCATGAACTGCTGCCATCGCGGCCTCAGCGAGGGCTTCGCGCATCCATCGGTCGTGGTCGAGCTCCTCCGGGGGACTAGTCACTTCTTTTGGCATGGTCGCGGAGGTCGGCACTACGCCTAGAGCATCTGGATGTCGATGGCGTCGGTCCCGATTCTCAGTTGCTTGGCGCGATGACGGCGCTCGACGATATTCAGCACGTTGCCGAGCCCGAGCCTGGAGAACTGCTGCCGAATGCGGAAGATGTCGATGTTCAGCCGTGACGCTTTGGTCTTCAACAGCTTCTCCAGGTCGTCGACGTAGGTCCATCCAGAAGCCGAGCTACGGGTTCCTCGTCTCACGTCGTCCAGGCGGAGCCGCGCCAGCGTCAAAAGGAGATAGTTGTGACCGCGCGCGCCAAGCTCGAACGTGTGTCCGTTGGACTCGACGCGCAGTTCCACGTGTTCTTCGTCGTGGGACACGGTGAATTTCAGGAGGATCGACGGCAAATCCTCCGGCGAGGCGAGCACGGAGGTGGCCCCTACGCTTTCCGGAACCGCGAATCGCCAGCGGTGGCCCCCGGCCTCGAACGTGCCCCGGTGCTCGAGCGGAATGGATTCCCCATCGATCCGCTCCGCTCGCCAGACGCCATTGGCGTCGCGCAAGAGCATCACTTCGGGGTCTTCGTCATCCGGGATCCCGACCACATCTTGCTCGAGCAAGACGGCGGCCCCATCGCCCACGCGCATGAGCATCGGCCGCGGTGCCGAGTCGTCGGACAGTCGCCATATCTCCTGCTCGTGCCCGAATGTCAGCCTAGCGCCCTGCGTGAGCGGATACGTTTGGCCGGGCATCAATAGCTCCCCATTCAACCACGTGCCGTTACGACTACCAAGGTCCTTGACCTCCCATCGCGAGTCATACCAGCGCAGCGTCGCATGGACGCTCGAAACATAGGGTGCGCTGAGCCTGAGCCCGCAGGTTTGCAGCCGGCCGATCACCAACTCCGGCTCGACCATCACCGTGGCCCGACCATCGCCTCGCTCGAGTGTTGCCATGCAGATCAGGTTTTGGAGAACGTCCTTAGGGTGCGCGGCGCTGGCGCGCGGCCACCACCGTGTCCAGCCTCGCCGGGTCAGGGTTACGGGGCAAGTCTTACAGGCGTTTGCGGCAGCAAATTAGCAGGTTCCGGGTCGACATGGGCACGTTCAGCCCAACAAACTGGCGGCTCCGCCGTTGTGGCGCGACGGTGCGGCTCTTGCAGCTGTGCCGCAAAGGCGCGGCGCTGCACGCGGGCCGGACGTGAGCAGAGGCGTTTTGTAACCTGATGCTGCACCTGGCGACCGTTCTGCAGAATCGTCGGACCAGTGCCGGACCCTCGGACGACCCGAGGCATTCTGCCGATGCTTGCCTGTCGGTTGTACTTTCCGTGCCGTGTCGCCAACTATGCCTTCACTCCGGTTTCGGCGCGACTGTTTCGGCGCGACTGCTCCCGGTCCATGGTAGTCTCCAGGCACCGATCGTGCAGCCTGCCAAGAGCCAAGCAACGCAAATTATCGGCAAGTACCGGTTGGCCGAGCTGATGGCCCAGGGTGGTGCAGGGAGGGTGTACCGGTGCGTGCACACAGGTACGGGGCACCTCGCCGCGCTGAAACTCCCGCTCGGAGAGAGCGTATTCGAGCGCGAAGCCCTCCGGCGTGAGATCGTGCTGCTCCAGCGCCTCAGCCAGCTCGAGGACTCGAGCATCGTGAGATTGTTGGACTACGGAGCCGAGGCGGGAACGCCATGGTACGCCATGGAGTACATCCAAGGTCAGCACCTCGCTTCTTTTCGCGAGGGTCTCTGGGCTGGCCTGCACGGGACTGGTTTGGGGGGGGCGAGCGAGCCCGCCTCGACTCTGACCCAGCCTTCCTCGGGGATGAGTGAGGCGAGTTCTGCGGTGGCTCCTGGCGTGACGCGGCCGCTCGAGCGTCCCGAGTGGGATTCGGGCGAGATGGTTGGGTCCGTCGATGGCAACGGGTACCCACTACAGCCGCAGGCTGCAGCAGGGCGGTTGAACGACGTGCTGCGCATAGGCGCTTGCCTCGCCGACGCCCTGGACCTGATTCATTCCGAGGGGGTTGTCCACGGCGACCTCACGCCGCGCAACGTCATTATTCGGGCGTCAACGGGAACGCCCGTACTCGTTGACTTTGGGACATCCTTTCTGACGTTTCGAGGGGGGCTGGGACGTGAGTTGATGCACGTCGTCGGTCGGCCCCAGGGGACGCCAGCCTACATGGCTCCCGAAGCCATCGCAGGCCGGACTCTGGACGCGCGATGCGATCTGTATGCGCTGGGTTGCATCCTTTTCGAGCTCTTGGCGGGGCGCAGGGTCTTTCTGGGCCCGGACGCAGCGGCCGTGACTCGGCAACACCGGCTGACGCAGCCCACAAGGCTGGCTGCCGTGGTCATCGGTGCTCCCCCCGCTGTGGACGACCTAATCGCGCGGCTGTTGGCCAAGGATCCGACCGACAGGATCGGCCGAGCGCGTGAGGTGGCGGCAATCTTGCGATTTGCAATGGGTGAGGCGCCGGGCACGTCCGAGCGTGTGCCCGATCGCAATCCACTCCTGTTCAGATCGCGCCTCCACGACCGAGAAGCCGTGTTGGAGTCGGTTTGTGGGTTCCTGCCCGTTCGCCCGGACGCCCGTGGCGGGATAGTGATACTTCACGGGGAAAGTGGGGTAGGCAAGACACGTCTCGTCAACGAAGTGGCGTCGCGAGCGCGGGCGTCGGGGGTTCGAGTTGTCTCAGGTCAGTGTGGCGAGACCGGCGCCGAAATGGCATCGGGAATGCGCGTCATGGCCGCGCTGCAGCCATTTGCTTCCGTCTTGGAGGAGGTTGCGGACAGGTGGGTCGTCAGCGACGAGAACGGCTGGCGCCGTAAGTTTGCCGAGCACGTCGCCGTACTCGAGCCGTACGCGCCGGCGTCCCTGGGATCCATCGCTCCGGTGCAGGCGCCTGAAAGCCTGTCGCCCGAGCTCGCGCGGAGGCGGGTGCTGCGATGCCTGAGCGAGCTCCTCGCTGCTCTCGCCGAAGAACAACCGCTGCTGCTCGTCCTCGACGATCTCCAATGGGCCGACGAACTCACGCTCGAATTTCTGAGGGAGCGAGGACCACAACTGGGCAGTACGAAGGTGCTCCTCCTCGTCACCTATCGACGCGAGCAAGCCAGCGAGGAGTTGACGTCCCTCTGCGACTGTGCGCTGGTCGACCACGGTCTCGAGCGGATGTCGGAGTCGGGACTTCACAATGCCGCCAAGGATATGCTTGGGGCCAGGGTGGTTCCCGAGGGGCTCAGCCAGTTTCTAGTTCGCAACTCGGAGGGTAACCCATTCTTTGCCACCGAGTACCTGCGCGCTGCCTTGGGACGGGGTTTGCTCAGGTATCGGGGGAATGGTGAGTGGGAGTTCGATGCCAGTGGAGGCATCGAGCTGCCGCGGTCTTTGGGAGCACTGTTCGAGCTTCGGCTTGCTTCGCTGTCCTCGAAGGCGACTTCCCTGTTGCAGTTCGCCGCGGTCCTGGGAAGGGACTTCGAGCTCGGTTTGCTCCAAGCGCTTCCCAGTCACGATGGAACCTTCGATGAAGAGGCCCTCGAAGAGTTGGTCTCCGCCGAACTCCTGGAATGGGTCGGTCCCCGACGCTATCGATTCGTTCACAGTAAGCTACGCGAGGCGCAGGCGGCGGCTCTGTCTCCGGAGCTGAGACGTCGCCTCCACCGTTCGGTCGCCTTGCGTCTCGAGGATCTCGCCTCGCATCAACGTGATGAGGACACATTGGCGGAGGCTCTGGGGATCCACTGGGCCGAGGCCGGAGAGCCAGAGCAGGCGCTCACCCACCTCGAGCGCGCGGCCATCGCTGCGCGAGAGCGCTTTGCGACTGCACGTGCAGTGGAGCTCTATCGTGAGGCGATCCATCAATGCCGCCAGCTGCAACAGCATGCTCCGGCCCGTTTCCGGCGGCGTCTGGCGAGCCTCGAAGAAGGTCTGGGTGATGCGCTCATCTTGCTGGCGCAGCATGGCGAGGCGCGCGCCGCCTTCGAGCGCGCATTGGCGCTCACGCACACAGAAGAACATCTTCAGCGTGCTCGGGTGCTGCGGAAGAACGCGAGCTCGTACTGGCTGCTGCACGACTACGAGAAGGCGGGGGAGCTTCTCGATTTCGCCGAGAGAGTGCTGGGTGTTCCGGACAGCGAACAGCTCGAAGACAACCGTGAACGTATTGAGATACTAGTTGGTCGACTGGAGGTGCTGTACTTCTCGGGTCGCGTCGGGGATCAGATGCAGCAACTCGTCGACGAGCTCGAACCGCTGGTCACCCAGTATGGTTCCGCCGTTCAGCGTCATTTGCTCTATGCGGCGGCCTTTTCCTGTCTAAACGCTCAGAACCGCTTCGCTCACGACGAAGCCGTGGTCCAGATGGCTCGTCGGACATTGCCGAACAACGTGGGGCCCCTTCCACTGAATCTCGTTGCTCAGGCAAGCTTCATCATGGGCTTCGCGCTCATGACAGGCAGCCGTGAGCAGTGCAAGATGGCCCTCCAGTGGTTTCAGGACGCGGAGAGGACTGCGGAGAGGGCCGGTGACGCGACACTACTCTCTAGAATCCTCGTTTACCAGACCTTGGCGCTGGTTCGCATCGAGGATGTCGAGAGCACGCATCGCCTCGCCAAGCGAGTCATGTTTGCTGCAGAATCGGCGCAGCTACCTCCTTACGTTGCCATCGCGGAGGCCTTCGAATGCTGGGCCCTCTGGCGGAAGGATAGGGCGCAAGCGGCCAGGACGCACGCGCGAAAGGCTACCGAGGTCTGGCGTCTTCACGCCCACCCGTTTCCTTTCAAGTGGGTCTGTCTGTTGCCCTTGCTGGACCTGCAGCTCGGAGAGGAGTGCATGGACGGCGCCCGAGACACCATCGAGCAGCTGCTGGTGCCTTCTCAGCAAGCGCTCCCTGTGCTGCTCGACGAGGCCCTGCGCGAGGTCCTCGCGGCATTCGACTCGGGTGCCGACCGCGAAGCCCGCGATCGGGCGACCTACGCTCTCAGCGTTGCCCGGAGCCTTGGCTAC
The DNA here is from genome assembly GCA_023398955.1 of Pseudomonadota bacterium. Taxonomy (GTDB): domain Bacteria; phylum Myxococcota_A; class Polyangia; order Polyangiales; family Polyangiaceae; genus JAEWRL01. The sequence continues at coordinate 13,666 of JAEWRL010000110.1, read as the reverse complement.
TGTTGAGCCAGCCCCTGCGGAACAGTTTGGCGATTGGCGTCGCGGGCTGCCGAACCAGCGTCGACAGCGAGGTGGGCGCGGGCGGATTCCGGGGCCCATCAACTTTCAGGGTCTCCGAGAGCCCGAGCGTGCGCGTTACGAGCGGACCGCGGTTCGGCTCAACGAGACGTTCTCGGAAGCAATGAGTTGGCGCTGGCCCTGCCCGCGACTAGGCTTGTTCGCGTCAGCAATATCGAATCAACGAGAACGGAGGCTGCCACGAAAACTCCAAATCTGGTGGTTCTTGCCACTTGCGCGCTGGTGGGCGTGCTGTCCCTCGTCGCCCAGACGCCTGCGGCGCAGGCCGCGCCACGGGATGCCGAACTGCCCTCGATTGACGTGGAATCGTACTCCCTTTCGAATGGCCTTACGGTTCTCTTGAGTCGCGGCCAACGCCTGCCCGTGGTCGCCGTCGAGGTGCGATACTTGGTAGGATCCGCGCATGAACGCCCGGGTCGCAGCGGTTTCGCGCATTTGTTCGAGCACCTGATGTTTCAGGGATCGCGCTCCTACGACGACGAGTACTTCAAACCTTTCGAGCCGATCGGCGCGATCGTCAATGGCAGCACGAATACGGATCGCACCAACTACTACGAGCGAGTACCCAGCAGCTACCTCGAGCTAGCGCTGTGGATGGAGTCCGATCGGATGGAGGGGCTGCTCGACGCGCTCACTCAAGAGAAGCTCGACAACCAACGAGACGTCGTCAAGAACGAGCGCCGTCAGCGGTACGAGAACAGTCCTTACGGGATGGTTTGGAAGCACCTCGCCAACGCCCTTCATCCTCCTGGCCACCCCTACCACCATACAACTATCGGCAGCCACGAAGACTTGTCTGCCGCAACCTTGGACGACGTGAAGGAATTCTTCGCCACCTACTACGTGCCGTCCAATGCTGTCCTGACCATTGTCGGCGATTTCGAGCCGTCGGAAGCTAAGGCCTTGGTGGATCGGTACTTTGGGCACCTTCCCGCCGGGCAGCGGGCGAGTATGCCCGTGCCACCACGGCTCGTTCAGCGCGGCGCGCACATCATCGATCCGGACAACGTGCAGCTGCCGCGCATTCATCTGGCTTGGAATACCCCCGCACTCTTTGCCGATGGTGATGCTGCGCTGGATGTTCTTGCCGGGGTCCTGAGCACGGGCAAGACAAGTCGACTCTCGCAGTCTTTGGTATACGAGCAGAAGGTCGCCAAGGACGTCGTCGCGTACCAAGTCTCCCGTGCCCTTGGCAGCTTCTTTGTCGTACAGGCGACTGCGGCTCCGGGGGTATCGGTGGACGTGCTCAGTCAGGCGCTCCAAGCTCAACTCGCCGCGGCTCTCGATAAGCCGCCATCTGCTGATGAGATGGCGCGCGTCGTCAACCAGTGGCGCAAGTCCTTCTATGAGCAAATAGAGGGAGTCCTCTCGCGGGCGCAGCTGCTCAGCACCTACTACGCAATGACGGGCGACCCAGACTACATTGCCGAGGATCTTGCGCGCTATACTACGTTGACGGCAGCGGATGTTCATCACCACGCGAAACGCTGGCTGGATCTCGAGCGCGCTGTGCGAATCGATATGGTTCCCGCGGGGCAGCAGGGGACTACGCGATGAAGTACCGGATCGTATTGGCCTCCGTCGGAGCGGTGGTGGCGTTCGCATCCGGCTGCCAGAGCTCTGGGCCGCGCTCTCCTGACCTTGTCGCCGCGGAGCCACCGGGGGCTAGCTTGGGTCAGGAAGGCCCCGATCGGACTCGGCTCCCACTGGCCCGCGAAATTCCGGAGTGGACCCCGCCGGCAGTGACCACATGGACGATGGCGAATGGAGCGGGCGTCTGGTTCTTGCGACAAGATCAAGCGCCGCTCGCTTCGGTTACCTTGGTCCTTCCTCGCGGGAGCAGCACGGATCCGGTGACCAAGGCGGGGCTCACCGCCCTGACAGCGGACCTGCTCGACGAAGGTGCTGGCGAGCGCTCCGCGCTTCAGGTCTCCGAAGCGTTTCAGCGGCTTGCTACGGAGTACGAGGCGTATACGGCCCGGGATGGCGTGATGCTGTCCATGCACCTGCTCGCGGATCAGCTGCGGCCTTCGCTGGAGCTCCTGGCAGATGTCGTGCGCCGCCCTCAGCTATCCGTTGCCGAGTTCGACCGCCGCCGTGACATGATGATCGCGCAGTCCCTTGCTGCCCAGGATAATCTCGACGCGGCCCTCGACCTCGCTGCCGATCGCGCACTGTTTGGCGACGGCTATGGGGGGCTCCCGGTGCATGGTGTTCCGTCCAGCCTTCGCGCCATCCACCCGAACGACGTCAAGAAGCACTATGACGGAATCGTACAACCTCAGGGTGCCACCTTCGTCGTCGTAGGGGCTCTGGATGAGCAGACCGTGAAGGGTGTGTTGGACCACACCTTCGGGGATTGGAGCGGAGCACCCTCCGCCGAGGCTCGTCCCCTCAAGGAGTTGTCGCCCCCACAGGGCATCTATCTCATTGATTTTCCCGGCTCTACTCAGTCCTCCGTCGCTCTCGTGCAGAGGGCCGAAGGAGCCGCTGCCGAGGACTATTTCCCGGCTGCAGTGTTCAACTGGGTCCTCGGGGGTGCCTTCACGAGCCGCTTGAACATGAACCTGCGGGAGAGCAAAGGTTACACCTACGGTGCGCGGAGTGGCTTTACCCGGTACGAAAAGGTGGGTGTCTTTGGTATGTTTGCGCAGGTGAAGGCGGAGAGCACCCGTGCCAGCTTGGACGAAATGTTCCGAGAGGTGCGAGAGATCGCGGGGCCACAGCCACTGACCGAGGCTGAACTGGAGGCGGCAACAGGGGCAATGCTTCTTGGCTTCCCGGGTGAGTTCGAGCATCTGGCCAGCGTCGGCCAACGCCTTGCTCAACTACGGCTAACCGGGCGTCCGGCGAACTGGTATCGGGACTATGCGGATGCTCTCACGGCAGTGACCCTTGAGGCTGCGAACCGCAGCGCAGAATCTCACGCGGACGAGCGCCAGTTCGTTGCCGTCATCGCGGGCCCCCTTCAGACCGTGGAACCATCCCTCGAGGGCCTTACAATGCAGAGGTTCTACTGTGATCGCGAAGGGGCCTGCGAGGGTGACCGGAGTTCACTTCCCGCCAGTGGGTCTCAGAGCGATCCCGTTCGCGTACCACTCTGAGGGGTCGATTCCCCGCTGCGGCGTTCTGCCCCTTTCCGAGGCGATTCAAGACGGCAAGGCTGCCCCGCACCCCGCGCCCCCTCGCCTTGTCCAGGCGTGGCTGACCTAGTCCGCCGTTGGTGCAGGATTTGCATTTCTGCACACTCATGCCGAGCTACAGGTGCCCTTCGGGCGTGTACGTGCGACCCGTCGGGGCGCTGATACTGCTCGTCGACGACTACGAGCCTCTGCTGCGTCAACTTGCGCGAACCCTCCGACTTGCCCGACCCGGGTGGCAAGTGCTGTCGGCACCGAATGGGGAGGATGCGCGCGCCATACTGGCCACCCGCGAGGCGGATGTACTGCTTTCCGATTACGAGATGCCAGGCATGAATGGGCTCGAGCTCATCGCGTGGGCCAAAGCACGACGGCGCGCCAGGAACTGCATACTGCACTCGGGCGTTGCCGAGGCCCTGAAACTCGATCCCGCGGCGAGCATCGTCGATACAATTCTTCCCAAGCCCGTGCGCACGGAGCACTTCCTCGCGACCCTCGACGCGTCGTTGCGAGCAGAGAATGCCATACACGCGCCGACACCCAAGCAGAACGCCGCAGCGGCTCCAGTCGCGTAGGTTCGCCACCACGCGGGCACGCCGAGAGTGTGCGTGTTGGCACGCGCCCTGCAGCAACGTCTTCTACGCAGAGTGGAGGCGTCGAGGATGTTGAGCATCGAAGACCACATCGACGGAAACATCAGCATCGTGGAGCTTAGAGTGCGCGATGAGCTGCGAGCCGATGAGGCACGAGCGGCGATCGAGGTGATAACGCGCAAGGTAGCCGAACGGCGCCCTGTGCGTGCGCTTTGGATCGATGAGCGTCCACCGCGCAGCTCCCTGCGCCCGGGCGACCTTTGGCACTCCATCCGCACGGCAAAACACGTGGCGGACTGCTCTACCCACGTCGCGTTCGTTGGCAACGGCGGACTATCGTCCCTGATGCACCATCTGCCCCGACCCGTCATGGGGGCAAGGGCGAGGAGCTTCCCTGAGGGGGCTGAGGAACAGGCCCGCAATTGGCTATCCTTGGCAGCGCAGCCGCAGGAGGTACCTGGTGGCATCGAGCTGAAGGAGACGGCTTGGATCCCGTAATGGGGAGGGCTTTCGGGTGTCGAGGAGGCCGGGACAGCGGAATAACCCGTTGCGCGCTAGCAGTGTTTCCACTGCTGGCAGCGGCGGCAGTCTCTTCTGGTTGCGGCGACGCGGAGAGTCGTCCGGCGACGTTCGGTGACTATGGCGGTGCGGCTGCAGCAAGGCCCCGGCTACCCGGGGATGTGGATCGCGACACGAGCCGCGGTGGCGATGACGGGCTGGGAGGCGACCAGATTGCCGGGGCTGCGGGGGCGGGTGAGGCCGGAGCATTCGGCGTCGGGGGCCTTCTCGGATTGGGTGGCGCGCCCGGTACTACCGGAGGAAGTAGCCCAGGAGTTGGGGGAGCTCTCGCGAGTGGCGGCAGTACCGGTCTTGGGGGAGCTCTCGCGAGTGGCGGCAGTATTGGCCTTGGGGGATCGTCGATAGCATCTGGCGGTGCCCTGGCGGCAGGTGGAGCGACTCTCGGTCTTGGCGGTGCGGTGCACACTCTCGTCGGCGGGACGGGAAGCATTTGACGGCTGGCGGAGGGCGGCCAGATTCCCCCCTGCACAAACGGCGGTATCTCAGCTAACAGGGAGTCTATGGCCAGCATCCGACCCGATCCCGCTGCCGAGGAGCTGCGGCAGGCGTGCGAACGCGCCGGCATGGACCCCGATCGACTCGATCCGGAGATTTTGGCGCGCATGCGGCTTCTCGCAGCCTGTACGCCAACGGTGGATGACTGTCGGCGTGCTATGGACCTTGCGGAGCATGTGTTCGACTACTTCGCGATTGGCGACGAGCCGTTTGCGGAGGTGGAGAAGGCGACCGTCCGCATTGGTTCACTGTTCTCGGATATCGGCAAGACGGGGCCTCGGCACGCATCGCCTGCTGACCAACGGCTCATCGCGCAGATGTTCGCCATCGAGCGCGTGCCCAACGAGCTTCTCACGATTACGGATTTCCTGGAGGAGTATTTCCCGGGGGATGCGCCGATGCGCAGCGAAAGGCTCAAGGGTTTGGGCCTGAACCTCCACAGCACCATGCGGGAGTTCTGGAACCTTCACAGCACGTGGACGCTCGACATCATGCAATCCGATGGCGTGCCCTCGGAAGCAGTGGCTGCGGCTGCCACTCATCATCTGCTGGAGAACGTCAACCCTGATTCCATCGTCGCCGAGGACGGCAGGTTCACTCGCCATTTCGGCACGAACGGGGCATTCGATCGCCCTGAGAAGCTGGTTATTCTTCTTGACAAGTACGACGCGGCACGGCGCAGGGGGCGGCAGGGGCATGTCGAAGCGATAGCCTGGCTGCGAGACCTACTGAGCCGCCACCCGCGTTTCTCTCATGACATGGAGTTCATGGGTCTCATTGCCGTATTGGACACCGCGGTGGCGCCGCACGAGGCTGAGATCTACGGTTCCGACGAGCGGTAGCCGGTGATCCTCGGGCGCCGCGGTCCCACTATCTCCGGCAGACGCCGAGCTCATTCGTTCGACGCTGCCGCTCCGCCTGAGTCCTTGGCGCACTCCTTCTCGGGGATGTTGTCGAGCACCAGCACCTCCGAGCGCGCTTCACCCTCCGGCCATCCAGGTAGTCTCATGTCCGCCAATAGGGGTTGATGGGGATTGGCAACGGCCAGGACCTCGAATAGCCCTGTCGCGCCTCCGCCCAGCTTGCTGAAATAGAGGCTCGTCAACCACTCCCTGCTGCTGCGTACGGCCGCTTTGGGCAAGGCGTAGTAGTCGAGGCTCCCGACCGGGTGAGCGATGACCCACACCTCCGCGCATTCGGTGTCCACACGCCCCGTGATGCTGGCGGACACTCTGTCCACTGCACGTGTCTCCGGTTCGTTGATCGTGATCTGTTTGACGCTGCAGACGTTGGCGCCACTTAGAGCTGCGCTGGGTACGTCGGGGAGAGCACGGGGGTCCTCTGCTTCAGCGTTCCCTCCGCCGCAAGCGACGGCCGCGAAGCAAACCGTCACGCCTATCAGTGCAGCATGGCTCGTCGGATTCATCATCGTCTTTCCTCTTCTCTGATGGCAGCTGGTGCCTTGGGTGCTTCTCGCCAGCCCCTGAGGCCGCAGCATCGCAGCACCGGCGGTCCACGTCGAGATGCTCCGCCGGCCGGACATCGGTAGGGGTGATCCCATCGAGTCCGAAGTGGGCTAAAGTGGGTCTATGGCATCGCGTCTCCATGGCAAGTGGGTGCTCATCACTGGAGCTTCTAGCGGGATTGGGGCGGCCTCAGCTCGCGCGTTCGCGGCGGAGGGGGCCCACCTGCTGCTCGGGGCGCGCCGGGTGGATCGGTTGCGAACCGTAGCTCAGGAGGCGCGGCACGCAGGTGCTGCTCAGGCCCTCTTCCACGTTCTGGACGTCGCGAGTACCACGAGTGTCCGGGCATTCGTCGCGTGGGTCGCGACGCGCGCACCGAACGTGCATGTTCTCGTCAACAATGCCGGTGGGGCTCACGGCATGGACTTCGTCGAGGTGGCCAAAGACGACGATTGGGAGGCGATGCTTCAGAGCAACGTGCTCGGCCTCCTCAGGGTGACGCGTGCGGTGCTTCCGATGCTCCGCCACCACGCAGGCAGCTCTATCCTCAACGTTGGCTCGATTGCTGGACACACGGCCTACGAAGGGGGAGCCGCGTACTGCGCGGCGAAGGCTGGCGAGCTGCAGATCACTCGCGCGCTACGTCTCGAGCTGTGCGGTACCGGGATTAGAGTTGGATCCATCGATCCGGGCCTGACCGAGACGGAGTTCTCACTCGTGCGCTATAAGGGCGACGCCGAAAAGGCTCGGCGCGTTTATGAGGGCGTCGATCCCTTGACCGCGGAAGACATCGCGGAAGCTCTGGTGTGGCTCGCGACCCGGCCTCCCCATGTCAATGTCGATGAGATGATCATCAAGCCAGTGGCCCAAGCAGCCGTGCATAAGATCGCGCGGAGAGGGGCGAGATCGTGAAAGCTCGCAGCGCCCTATCGGGGAATGGCTTCGAACTCAGCCTTCGACCGCGAGCACTGGCGTCGCAGACACGTTCTCATTGTCACGACATGGGAAGAAGCGAAGCTGCCAGGATGCTCGATGCGTGTCAGCTCCTGCGGTGGGGCATGTGGCGCGCCTCAGGTGAACCTAACACTATACACGGGAGGCAGGTTATTCGCGACCGTGCACCAGGCGTCGCCCCGGTCATCGCTGACATAGAGGTTGCCGGTCGTGGTGCCGAAGGCCAGCGTGTCGCCCCGGCTCGCCAGGGCATGACGATAGATCACGTCGTAGGCGTTCTTTTGGGGCAGTCCGCGGCGCAGCTGCTGCCAGGTCTCGCCCCCATCCTGAGTGCGCGCCACGAAGAGGGCACCGTCGATCGCCATGCGCTCCGAGTCTGCCTTTCCGGGCACGAGCCACGCTGTCTTGCCGTCGTTGTCGTCAACGCCAACTGGAAACCCGAAATTGACGCCTAGCTGGGGCGCGTTGACCTTCCTCCAGGTTCCAGCGCCATCGCTGCTGTAGAAGACCCCGCAGTGGTTCTGCTGCCAGATGTGACTTGGTTGCGCCGGGCAGCGTTCAATAGCGTGTGGGTCGTGCCCCCACTCGGCGGATGGATTCGGCAGATAGTCCATCGTCATGCCGCGATTACGTCCATGCCAGCTTCTGCCGCCGTCGGTGGATTCCAGTACTCCGGCGGTCGATACGGCCACCAGGATGCGATCGGGGGCGGTGGGATCCACCGTGATGGAGTGAATCCCTGGCGCAAACTCGCCACCCTCCGATGCGGGAGTTCCGTACCAGTGCGTCGTGCCGGAGCCATTCCCCGTAAATAGGTCGCCGCCGCGCGACTCATGGTTCCAGAGCGGGAGGTTCAAAGAGAAGCTCTCCCCGCCGTCGTCGCTCACGAAGAGCCCCCCGGGAATCGTTCCCACGTAGATGCGTCCAGGTGCCCCGAAAGCGATGACCCAGAGCTTTAGCACCGTGGCCGTCTTGATTGCGTGGCGCTGCGGCTCATCGGTACTCTCCCCGGCTTCGTCGGGGAAGCCCGGTGCCAAGTAGCGTGCGCCTTCGGGAAACTTCACTTGGGCGGCGTCCCTCCAAGTCGCTCCACCGTCGTCGGAGCGCGACAGCTTGGCCCCCCAGTGGCCATGACCCAGCGCGGCCCAGAGGGCACCGCTTTCGGGGTCTCGCGCAACATAGTTGACGCCGACCCCTGCATGTCCGATCAGTCGCGGTTCCCAAGCGCCGTTGGCGCGGCTCACTTTGAACGTTCCCTTGCGCGTCCCAATCAGTATCTCTTTGGCCATATGCAGCGTCCGTTCAGCTTTCGAGCGGTCAGCCCCCGCTCAGGGCTTGTGCGATGAACACGCACGAGTCGTCAGCCACTTCGTCGCTCAAGCTGCGCCGATCTGCGATGATTTCACCGTCGACGAAGACGTTGACGTGCTTCCGTAACCTGCGCGCCTCATCACATAGGTAGAAGGCGATTCCTGGCGCGACCTTCTCCAGCTGGTCAATGATGTCCGCGACCGTGCCTGCCTCGAGCATCAGCTGGCGCCCCTCCAGCTGCGGAAAGAACGCAGACAGGTGTGCAGTGAGCTCGACACGGGCCATCCCGGCAGAGGATGCAGGAAGGGACGAGAAGCGTCCAGTGCCGATGCCCGCACGCGCGGCCCCCGTCAACGCTCCGCCTGACCTATCGTATTGTCGGTGTCTTATGGGTCACCGAATGACGTACTAGTGGATCTGACTATCAATGGAGCGATCTCTGGCTCGAGACGCCCTCGAAACCCGCGGACGACAGAGAAGAATGACTGCGAGGAGCTCTCGACTGAAGCTGGCGCGCGTCTGGTGCGGCATACACGGATTGGGCGCCTGGTCCACATGGCGCCGATGCAGGGGCAGACGCCCGTGGCGCTCTGGGAGCGTTTGAAGCTCGACGGTAGGCACCTCTCCGCAACTGGGCGTCTTGCTCTGGTGACAGACGGCAGCTGGCGCGACCCGTTCGCGATGGTCTCGAAGCCGTTCACGGGCGCAGAGGTTGGGCACTCCCTGTTTCCGATGCCGCTCCAGGCGTGCTACGAGCGGACCATGGACCAGGACCACTCGATGGGCCGTCATGGAGCCTGATGCTCCCGCTCGTGCCAGCCGGCGCACCCGCAAAGCAACGCTCGCCCTGCTTGTCATTAGCCATCTCGTCCTTGCGGTCGTCGCGGGCAGCGTCACCCGTTGGGGGCGGTCGTCGGCCGAATCGCAGGCGCCCCGGCGCAGGGCGTTGGCGCAACTCGCCGTGGGGATGGAGCCGGGCCGCGCACGGTCCGGCTACGGGGACGCAGAGTTCGAGCGTGACGTGCGGGTAGTCGCAGGAGAAGACAAGGGCCCGCTGGGAGATACCCTACGTCTGATACGCGCGCTGCGCAGGCTCGACAGTGGCGATGTCGAAGATTTGAAACGCGCTGCGGGGATCTGCCGCCGTCTGGACTGGCCCCGGTGCGACGCGGCGGGTCTAGTGGCAATGCGGAAGGCCACCCGTCGATGACCACCCCGCGATGGATAGTAGCGGCCATCTCGCATCTCCTGGCCGCGAGCGTCGGCGTAGCGTTCGGCTTCACCGCTCCGGTGGATTCGGATGTGGGCAGGCTGTCCAAGGAGGAGACCTTGGCAAGCTACCCAGAAGCCGAAGCTGCAGAGCTGGCCTTTCGCTTTGGCAAACCCGAGCACGCCCGCGTGCTGCTTGAGAGCGCACCACTGCCAGCGCCGACGGATCCGTTCTACCAGAGTGCGGTCGATCTACGCGACCTCCGCTTGGTTGAGGTCTATGCTGCGCTTGGTCGCGAGCGGCAACTCGGGGCGACCCTGGAGTCCTTGAGGCAGCGTTGTCTGCAGCGCGGGTGGAAGAGGTGCTCACATTCGGACCTGCGCCACACTGCTCGTGGCGTTTCGGCTTTGGTGGCGCGCTAGTCGCCGCAGGGCGCCAGCGGATGGGTGGCCCGGTTCCACGGCTGGCAGCTGGACCGATGGCTCTCCTACGACCGATACCCTCGAAGGTGTGTCGACTGGTGACGAGGTGCCGACCGGACGTGGCAATGGCGGCAGGACGTCGAAACGCCGCGGTCCCGGTCGGGGGGAGCCGCGGCGTCTTCACGGACGGGTGATCCCCTCAGCTGCGCTCGAGTTTGAGCGTTTGCGTCGTCAGATCACAGACCTCGGTCGGGCCGAAATACTGGATGGGACCCGGGTATTGGAAGTCGTCTTCTAACGCCCACCGGTCACGGGCCTCGGCAAACGCCTTGAAGGGCTTACCGTCGAGCTCCACCAAGGCCTTCTTGATGACTGGCTTGTCATCGCCGTGGCGGCGCTCGAGATTCATCATCATCGTGAGCGGGATGCCTCCAGCGACCCATTCACTGGCTGGTTTCGTCGTGTTGCGTACGCTCGAGAGATAGCCACTCTTCCCAGCGCCGAGCAGCGCCGAGGCGGTGAACCCCAGCGAGTAGCAGTAGTCGGCATCGAAGTTGGAGGGTGCGGCGCAGCGCCCCTCATAGCCAAAGAAATGGTTCAAGCCGCTGAACCTACCCTTGAATGTCCCCTTGACCTTCCACTCGCGAAGCAGATCCGCGACTAAATCAATGAGCAGCTTCTCGGTCTCGATGCGTGAGACCTGGACGTTGCCATGGGGATCGCGATCCAACATGAGCTGCCGCTGAATCTCTTGGGGTAGACTGCTGAAAGCTTGGGATGAGCTTGCGTCCAGCTTGCCGTTGATGAACTGCAGCTTGTCGTCGTCGTTCTTGAGTGACTCGAAGTACTTGTCCACCATCAGGTCATTGAGCTCGGCGATCATCCGCTTCATCTCAGGAATGAACTCGATGAGCCCCTCAGGGACGAGCACGACACCGAACTCCTTGCCCGCATCGGAGCGCTTCTTCACCACCGTCGCGATCTCGAGCACGACCTGGCGTAGCGTTTTGCCCTTCGACTCGATCTCTTCGCTGATGAGGGCGATGTTCGGATGGGTCTGCAAGGCACATTCCAGCCCAATGTGTGAAGCGCTGCGGCCCATGAGCTTGATGAAGTGCCAGTACTTCTTCGCGCTGTTCGCATCGCGCTGGATGTTGCCGATGAGCTCGCTGTAAACCTTCGTCGCGGTATCGAAACCGAAGGATGCCTCGATCCACTCGTTCTTCATGTCGCCGTCGATGGTCTTCGGGCAGCCAACCACGCTGATCCCGGTCTTTTCTCGGAGACAGTACTCGGCGAGCACGCACGCGTTGGTGTTGCTGTCGTCCCCGCCGATGACCACGATCCCGGTGATGCCTAGCGCCTTGCAGTTGGCGACCACCTTCTCGAACTGTGCGACGGTCTCGAGCTTCGTGCGGCCGGACCCGATGATGTCAAATCCGCCAGTGTTGCGGTAAGCATCGATTTTCGCGGCGTCGAAGAGCACGTGCTTGTTGTCGATGAGCCCGCTCGGGCCACCCAGGAACCCGTAGAGTTCGCTAGCGGGGTTCAGGCTCTTCAAGCCATCATAGAGCCCTGCGATGACGTTGTGTCCGCCAGGAGCCTGGCCGCCGCTGAGGATCACGCCGATTTTCACGGGTTCCGCGCTGGCGCCGGGTGCCGGCTCGAAGGTGATCACCGGCAGGCCGTAGGTGTTGGGGAAGAGGCTTCCTATCGCTTCCTGATCCGCGATGGACTGCGTCGGCGCGCCTGCCGCTGCCTTCACGGCGGCGCCGTTCTCGGCAAGCACTTTCGGCAATTTCGGACGGTAGGCGCTACGCGCCTTCTGCAACGGAGAGACGTCCTTGGACATGATGGTTCGCTCCTTGGGAGGATCTGGTGGTTCGGGGGCTCGGGCCGCGCGCTCCGGGTGGGGAGCAGCGGGAACGGTAGGGCCGCGCCGCGAGGACGAGGCAGGTCCCTGCTGACCCAGCATTGGGGTCCTCGACATAGCTCGCCCCGAGCGCCTTGTAAAACGCAGGATTTTCCGCTCTGTGGCCATTCCTCGCTGCGCGAAGGGCCGGGCAAACGACCGCCCCAGCGTCGCAGTAGGTAGCCCGGCCGTTCAACCTTCGCTTGACCCCTTCCGGGCAGGATTCCATGCTGCCGCTGCTCGCATCCGAGGCGCCCGCATGAGTGTGACGGCTCCTACCGATGAGGCCGAGCGGGAGCAATGCAACGCATGACTATTCTCAAGGACAAGGTCGCCATCGTCACCGGGGGCGCTCAGGGTATCGGTGCTGCCATCGTCGAACAGTTGGTGGACGCCAGGGCAAACGTCGCCGTGATTGACATCAACGAAGAGAAGGCCAAGGAGATGGCCGCCAAGGTTCGTGCTCGGGACCTCGACGCTGAGGCCTACGCGGTGGACGTCGCCAACACAGAGGCGGTCAAGGGCGTCGTGGGAGAGATTGGGAAGCGCTTCGGCCATATCGACATCTTGGTGAACAACGCAGGTATCACCCGTGACGGCCTATTGATGACCATGTCCGAGCAGGACTGGGATCTGGTGCTCGCGGTGAACTTGAAGAGCATCTTCAACTTCACGAAGGCGGTAGCGCGTCCGATGATCAAGCAAAAGAGCGGCAGTATCATCAACATCTCCAGCGTGGTGGGCTTGATGGGTAATGGCGGTCAGGTCAACTACTCCGCCTCGAAAGCTGGCGTCATCGGAATCACGAAGAGCAGCGCCAAGGAGCTTGCCTCCCGCAACATTCGCGTCAACGCCGTCTGCCCCGGGTATATACAGACGGCAATGACCGAGAAGCTCGATGACAAGGCACGGGCGGCCCTGGTCGAGCACATACCGTCGAAACGCCTCGGCATGCCTGCCGATGTGGCGGCCGCGGTAGTGTTCCTGGCATCGGATGCTGCGAGCTATATCACGGGAGAAACGTTGCGAGTGGATGGCGGCATGGCCATGTAGGTAGCGGCGGGGCTGGAACCGCCGCTCTGTGCCAACTCTGCTGCGAGCGCGTTCCCGGTGGCCACTGGGAGCCGACCGGCAGCTCCTCGATCTGTTGGCTCCCTCCCCCAGATGTGTCATGTCGCGGCGCGCAGAGGAGCTGAAGGCCTCCTCGCTGGGCCATTGGCACGCGTCGAGTGGTGCGCTGGCGCCACGATCGATGCCACGAGGAGCTGAGTTCCTCCTTACTGGGCCCTTTTGGCACCGGCGGGGGCCATATACAGCCTTTGGCGCGCTTCCCAGACCTCCCTGACGGAGTGGCGGGTACAACTCGCCGCGCGCCCTCAGACCTCCCTAACCCGGCGGAGCCGGAACCAAACAGGGGAACTGGCAACGCCAAATGCAACCGGAGGGCAGGCTATCAGGTGTCAGCCGTCAGGCGTCAGCTTCTGCATGAAGCTGGCGAGCATCCTGCGC
>JAEWRL010000082.1 GCA_023398955.1 Pseudomonadota bacterium | reverse complement strand
AACAAGGAGGTCGCCTCCTCCGGGCTTGATGGTCAAGCTCCGCGAGGGGGCGGCTCTATTTCCCTGCTAGCCACCGTGCACGGGACGCCCCTTCCTCGTGGATATCTGCGAGCTCAGGGTTACGAGCAGCGCTTCTCTCCACGCTCGAATCCCCCTAACCCGCTCCTGGAGTGTGCCAACGGGAAGAGTGACGATCTCCTGGAGGAATTGGTCCGGGCAGTCGTCGAGAAACGAGTACCGTTGCTCAAGTTCACTAGCATCGAATGCCTCGGCCATTGGTCGTTCGTCTCCGCCTACATTTCGTGTGTGTCGGATTGGACTTCTCGGGGAAGCATCTCGAAGCCCTGCTGAATCTTGTCGATGCGGTCCAGAAGGGTCCGGACCGATTCACGGGTACCATCGAGGCTCTGAGCGGCAGGCGCGACGAAGTCATCGGCCACCCAAAGGTGCTCGCGGATGTCAGAGTGCAGGCTCGCAATGTGCATATCTAGCTTTTGGTCGTAACTCTCCACCTGCTCACGAAGTGCCCGGATCTCCTGCAGGCTAGACTCGATGTACATCGTCTTGTGCCGTGTCGGCTCCATCAGAGGGACGAGGTCCTTCTCCTCGGTGAGCCAATTTGCCTTGTTGGCGAGGTATTCCGCACGCTCCTTCCAGTGAACGAAGTTCCGGGCACCGTGGTTCGGGTCGAAGACGTGAGTCTGATCGAGCTCGCTTTCGGTGTAGCCCTTGCCGCCATTCGTACGATCCTTCCGATCTTGGCTACGACCGTAGTGGTCGACCTCATTCGGCGGCGCTAGGAAGAGCAGGTCGTTGCTCCGCTTCGCTTGGCGAATCCCAGTTCTGTCGGTTGTCGGCGTCCCATCTTGATCCTTGAAGAGGAGATTGCCGTCGCCATCTCGTGCTTGAGAACGGCTCTCCTGGTCCTGTTTCAGGCGACCTTCCCACGAGACAACGATGCGAGTCAGGCGCGACGGGTCCATTGCCGCGCTCGCTCCCGCGCGAGCGGCATACCATTCGTAGATCTTGGCTTGCTGCTCTGGCTCCGTCCACAGACAGTGTTGCAAGAGCCAGCAGTCCCAAATCGACACCGCAGTGCGCCCGTTGGTAAGCGCGGATGTCTGAAGCAGCCCCACGATCTTTCGCCAACGCCGATCCGACACTGCAATCTTCTCGGCGGCACACCAATCACGGAGTTCGGCAAGGAGCACAATTACGTCATCAGGCACCGCCACTGTCGGTACTGACTGGCGAATCGACTGCAGGTCAGCCGTGGTGAGGCGAGCCTCCGACGGCACGCTTACCCTTGACTCGCCACGCAGACCGAGCAGCGACGGGAATCCGGCCTTCGACACTGGGCCGACATGTAGCCGAAGGAGGAAGCGGTCAAAGAGTGCGTCCAGTTCATCCCCGGCTGGAAGCTCATTGCTCGCGCCGACTGCGGCAAGAAGAGGTGTCGGAACACGTTGCGTGCCGTTGTCAAACTCACGCTCGTTCAGCAAAGTAAGAAGCGCGTTCAGGATCGCGCTGTTCGCCTTGAATATCTCATCGAGAAACGCGACGCCCGCCGTCGGCAGGTACGCTTGCGTGAGGCGCTCGTATCGGTCCTCCTCGAGCCCCTTGATAGACAACGGGCCGAATAGCTCCTCAGGGACGGTGAACCGCGTGAGCAACCGCTCGAAATACGTGGAGTCGGCAAATGCTAGATGGAGTCGACGCGCGATGAGACTCTTGGCAGTTCCTGGTGGCCCGATAAGGAGAAGATGCTCCCCGGCTACGGCAGCCAAGAGCGCGAGACGAACAGCAACGTCGCGCTCCACGAGTCCCGACAGCAGCCCGTCGACTAGTCGCCTCAGGCGAGCTGCAAGTTCGGTCGGGAGCGTCGTAGGCAGGGCAGCTGCACGGACTTCGGGATCTTTCGGCATCGCAGTCAAGGGTTCAAGGGTTCCAGTCAGGCCGTTCTACTCGTACGGGCCGGAACATCTTCCCTGCTGCAGGACCATGGCACATCAAATACGGTACGGGCCGAACCCGAGCTCCTTCGCCACGCGCTCGAGGAACCGACGGTCTGCACCCTCACGGAAGCGGTTGAAGGCGGGCCGCAGGAACGGGCGCGCGGGAACCTGGGTCACGATGACGCCGCGACCACTGCCGCCGCTCGGCTCTTGTCCGGCCTTGCGAAGCAGGGCGAAGAGGAAACGCCGCATCTTTGGCGTGATGGGGATGACAACGGGCGGTCCGCCGAACTCGTGGAGCTCGGCCAGGTTGACGGCGCTGCCGCCGTTGCTGGACTTCGCTGAGCGCAGCACACCGACGAAAGCCTCGTCGCCACGCACAACCACGCCGATGGAGTTCCGCAGGTCGCCCCGCACGATGAGAGCCTTCGTGCCGCCAAAGCCTTTGAGCTCGCGGGCGGCGATGGTGAGCGCGCTCGGCAGACGAATGGGCTCACCGCCGGGCGCCTGATTCGTGAGCCCCTGGACCACAGCGTTCCGGAGCGCGTGGGCCTCCTGGCGCACAGCAGTGCCGATCGCCCGCTTCAACCGAAGCGGCGCTGCGCTCAGCACCCGGCGCGCCAGAGCCCAATCTCCGGTTCGCTGGACCATGGCTCAGGTCACCCCTCGAGCTCGGAGCTGCGGGAGGTGCTCGTTGAGCCACGAGAGCGCAACGGTCGTGGCGTAGTTGATGATGGCTCCGCGTCGGACAGCTGTGGCCGAAAGCGCGAGCGATTTGGCTGCGACCTCGACGTCCTGCTGATTGCACCCGTAGGCGAGCAGTTTCTCGGCGATAGGTCTCACGGAAGGCGTCTCGCCGTAGCGCCAGAAGTGCAGTTCCAGGTCACAGCGATAGCCCTCGGATTCCCACTGGGCGCGAGCCGCGGAATTGAACAGGTACGAGAGCTGGAACGACAGACCGGTGCGATCGTACTGCGCCACGTGCTGGTGCTCGTGCACGCAGACGACGAGCTGGTCCCAGAGCGAGTACGTCGAATCGGCGACGCCCACCGTGAAGGGCGTGTAGATGCGCCGCCCGATGGTGGTCGTGTACCGCCGCAGGAACTCGCCTTGGCTCTGGATCCCCAGGAGCTCCAGGGCGCGGGCCACGAGCCGCATCTCGATGGCGCTCTGCTTGTTGAGCACGCGCGTGCCGAAGCGCTGCTGCATGTAGCTCCAGAAGGCGCGGACGTCTTCGGGACGGATACCGGCGTCACTGCTGGGCATCGCTGCCTCCTGCGCCGCCAGCGCCGTCGCCATCGACCTCGGTCGCCGGCAGACAGGTGAAGCCTTCGACGGGACCGTCGGGGGTCTCCTCATCGACGTGACCGCAGGTGAACGCGATGCCGGACTGCGCGCTCACCTGATCGCAGTCGGCGAGCTCACGGTAGCGGCCATCGCTCCCGCAAATCTCGGCGACGTTTCCGGTGCAGCGCGTGGACTCCGGCGTGCAGGGCTCCGTGGGACCGCATGCGGCCACGGTGGCAGTGAGAGCGAACAGAATCATCGTGGGTGCGAGCTTGATCATGCGAGGTTCCTTGCGGCAGGTCGGTCCTTGAAGGACACGAGGAGGAGGTTTCGTTGGGGGCGGCGTCGGTGAAGACCGAAGCCGATGGGCCGTGCCTCGTGGACGTAGAGCCCGGGGGGAGTGCGCACGGCCTGAACGAGTCGCCCCTCGACATCGAACAGACCGCCGAGGCGATCGCTTGGGCGGATCAAGGCATCGCCGGAGCCCGCGTCGACCAAGCCGAGCCGCTCCAGATCCTTGAAGTGGAAGACGAGACTGAAGCTCGTCCTCGGGGTGTTCCCTGAATCCGCCATGCGCAGCGCTTGAAAAGCCTCGGGCTCCACCTGACAGGGGACGCGGACGGGCGGACGCTCGCGACGAAAGGGCTCGGCGACGCCGTCGTCGTCCGCGTCGAGGAGGATTGGTTCCTTGAAGTCGGGATCGAATCCGGACATCAGCTCGCCGCTGCCGTCTGGATCGGCAGCCATTGCGGCCGCGTCCCAGCGGTAGAGCTCCGCGAGGAACGGGAAGATGAGCGACCCACGCACTACGCCGCGCCGAGCGGTGACGGCCTCACGTAGGGCGCGAGCAGAGCATCGACGTCAGGGTCGCCAGTGAGCGTGGCTGACGCAGCAAGGGGGTCCAGCTTGTACGCTTGGTCGCGGGTCCGCTCCTCAATGATGCGCCAGCGACTCCGAGCGTCGAAGGAGGCGTCGTCACCGAGCGGCTCGATGTTGCGGATAGCGAGCATCAAGCAAGCACGCCGAACCGCGAGCGGAGTGCGTCCGCTCGCGTTGCCATCCTGTTCGGTGAAGCCCCAGAGGCCCGAGACCGTCACGTTGCCTTGACCCTTGGGGAACCGCCGACCATGGCGGAGCGTCAACCGCGGCTCGTCGAAGCCGGGACCGACTGGAGCCCCGACGACGACCAGAGTCGCCGAGTCGAGCGGCCACTCGGCGTCGTTCACCAGCAGCTCCGAGAGCTGAAGGGGAGGCACAGGAAGCACGAGCGTAGGCGCCCCACGCCCATCGAGCTGGAAGCTCGCGGCGCGCGGCTCAAAGAACCAGCCCGTCAAGCGATCGATGAGCGCCGTGGCCTCGTCGAGCAAGGCTGCAGCTCGCGTGTCATCAGCGGCGGACGCCGAGACACCTTCTGCTCGGAGCTCGGCGACCGTCGCGTACACGTCACTCCCGCTTTCCGCGGCGCGCTTGGGACGCGGCCTTGTCGTCGGGCAGCGCCTCGGTGGTCACGGTGCCGCCCTCGCGGGCCGGCACGACCTTGAGGTCGTCAGAGGCGCTCCGCTTCACCTTGGTGGAGTCGGACTCGGCCTCGTCGAGGGCCTTGGCTTCCTCCTCGGTGCAGACGTCGAAGGCCAGCGGAGCGTACTTGTCGCCCGGCACCTGGTGCACGGCCTTGAGGTAGTCTCCGACGGCCTTGTCGACGCGGCTCCAACCGCGTTCCTCCTGGAACTTGATGCCGACGTAGGTGTAGCGCCGCAGTACATGACCACGGCGGGGATCGAATGGCTTCAGGCGTACGAGTCGAGTCTCCATGTCGTCTCCTGGATCACAGCTGGACGTTGATGGCCTTGGCGACGCCTGCTTCCTCGGCGTACTTCACGTCGAAGCGCAGGGTGGCGACGATCTTCAAGGTGCCCTCGGAAATGTCGCGCGCCGACTCCACACGGATCTGTCGCCAGATGCCGACGTGGATGTTCTTCGGGTTGCAGAGCAGCACGACCGTCTGGTCGTTGGTCGCGCCGAGGTTCTCGGGGAAGAGCGGCACCGGCTGCACCGGCACGCCGGAGTAGAGCACGGGAGCCTCGCCCTCGAGGAACTTGTCGCCAACGGCCGTCGCGCGCTCGGCCAGCGTGTTGCGGTAGTCGAGATCGGCGTCGACGCTCGTGAGGTAGCGCATGGCGCTCTTGTCGCGCAGGTGCTCGCTGGGGAGCGTCTTCACCAGGTCGCGGAGGAGATCCTTCGAGACCGGGTTACCTGCAGCGTCCACGACGTGACTCGTGGCCTGCCGAAGGACGCCGTCCATCGTGGCGAGGAACGGATCGGCAGAGGTCGAGTCGCCGTTGACCAGCACTTCCTCCATGTCTCGGGAAATGGCGTCAGCCATCATCTCCATGATGGTCTGACGCAGCTCGCCGCGTTCGATGCTGTCTTCGAGCACCTCGTCGGACAGTCGCACCTCGGCCTTGAAAAGCTTCGCGTCGAGCTCGACCTGCGACAGGTCGGGCGCGGAACGCTGAGCCGCGGTGAGCGCGGTCGCCTCCTGCCCAGGGCGAAGGATGCGGCTACCGAACTTGATCTTGGAGATCTGCTGCTTCGGCGAGGCCATCGGGACGACGGTCGCCATCTGCATGAGGACGGATTGCTTGATGAGCAGGCGCATGAACTTCTGCGCCTGAGCGGGCTGGAGAATGCCTCCGCCGCCGGTCAGATCGGCCAGAGCGAGGTCGGCCTTCTCGAGGATGGTACGATTGTCGAGGTGGGTCATGGGTGCGGTTCCTCCCGGATCACAGGTCGTGGAAGGAGACCGCCTTGTCGACGTTCTCCCGGTCCATGGGCTTGTTGAGATCGAGGGGCCAGCCGACGTCGGTCGCGACCTTCGCGACCTGCTCGGCGGGCCCAGCGCTGTTGGGCATT
Source organism: Pseudomonadota bacterium (assembly GCA_023398955.1). Taxonomy (GTDB): domain Bacteria; phylum Myxococcota_A; class Polyangia; order Polyangiales; family Polyangiaceae; genus JAEWRL01. The sequence goes on along the minus strand of JAEWRL010000082.1, from coordinate 66,374 downwards.
CCGAACTGCTTCTCGACGCGACCGAGACGCTCGTGCTGCGTCTTCACGGTCTCGGAGAGCGTGCGGAACGATTCGGCCAGCTTCGCGAGGCTGGCTTCGGTGGTGGCACCTTCATTGGGCGGCTGAGCAACCGCAGGCACCGCGGACGCCGCGAGTTCAGACAGTCGAGCAAGCGCTTGCTTGGCTGCCGTCACGTCCACCGCAAACGGAGACTCCCCGGTAGACGCGGGCGTGGCAGCCTGTGGGACCGCCGCGTTCGGAGTCGGTTCGGGCTGGTCGGGGCTCGACTGTCCGAGCAGCTTCTCGGCCGTCGCGCGCAGATCGCGAGCGAGGGGTGCGAGACGCTGATCGGCGTGCTGCGCGCCGAAGGATCCGAGCAGCTCGACGATGCTCGTCAGGCTCTCCAGCGCAGCGACCGCGGTGGAGAGAGGCGAGCTCGTAGGTGCCGAATCGGAGTGAGGAGCCGCAGGCGCCGCTTCGGGGGCTGTCACCGGCGTGGATGCGGGCGGCTCGCCGTCGGAAGTGGTTTCGGTCGGAGTGGTGGGATCAGCGGGCGTTTCGTCATCCATGGCGTCATTCCTCTTCACGAGCAGAAAGCGGTGCTTGTTTGCCGCGCGGTCGACGAGGGAGACCTCCTCGACGACCATGTCGATGAGGCGATGCACTCCGTCGCCGTTCGCGGTGGGGTCGGTGGTCGTCATGCAGCCTCCTCATCGGGGGCGGGCTCAGCGGGAGCAGGAGGTTCGGTCTGTGCACTCGCCTTCGGCTCGTGGACGTCCGCGGAACGGTCCGCTTCGGGATCTTTCCACTCCCGTTCAGGCGCCTGAACAGCTTCTGGAACTCGGCGCGCGGAGCCCCCAATCGAAAATCCGGTCAGCTCGCCTTCGGTGACCTTCGTCCAGAGCTCATCGGAAAGGACGCGCACCGCGAGCAGCCAGGTTCCGCGGCGCACCTGCACGTCGCCGAGCTGGAAGTCCGTGGGAGCGAGAAAGCTCTCCAGCACCTTCACCTGGTCGTTCACGCGCAGGCGGTGCATCAGGCCGAGGCCACCGAACTCCTCCATGAAGCGGTGAGCAGCGGCACGAATTTCTTCGGCGGAGTAGATGTCGCCCTGGGCGTCGACGACCTCGGGCTCGAGCACGATACCGAGCACGTAGCGCTCGTCGTTTGGGTCGAGCCCCTTCAGGAGCTGGCTCGTCGTCGCGAACGGGTCAGAGTCTTCGGGAGCGTGCTTGGCGACGAGCTCGAACTCCTCCGCCTTGCGCACAGGGTAGTTGGCGACGAACAGGCGCATCGCCTGCTTGGCGCCACCAAGGCCCGAGGCCTCTCGCACCTTCAGGCGGAAGACGTGTCCGACGCGCTTGAACGCTGCGACATTCTCCGGTGTGGGGTTGATCACCGCAATGAACTTGCCGCGGAGCTTCGCCAGCTCGCCGACGAACTCGTCGAGGTCGATGACCGCGTCCTTGTCGAACCACTCACCCGGGTATGGCGGGTCGATGAAGAAGAACGTGTCCGAACCGTCGTAGGCCTTGAGCGTCTTCTTGTAGTCCTGGCGGACGATGGTCACGTTCTTGAGCCGCTCGGCGGCTCGCAGGTACTTTTCGGGATTCGTGGTCGAGCCGAGGTGCTGCTTCGCCGGGTGAGTGCCGTCTGGACGGCAATCGCGAGCGTGGGTACGGACAAAGACCAGCTTGTAGAAGCGGCCCAGATCGTCCTTGGGCGCCATGTCCCGCGCCTTGCGGAAGCTTTCCTCGGTGACCTTCCATTCGAAGCGACGGCCGAGCTCGGTCACTCGCTCTGGCGTCATCGCCTTGATGGCGCGGTGCAGGAAGACGACATCGTCGTCCACGTCCGCGAGCACATCCTTGGTGCTCGGCTCCTTCGCGTGGAGCACCGCCGCCGCTCCCGCGAAGGGCTCGACGTAGGTGTCGTGCTCGGGGATGAGTGGGACGATGCGCTTGGCGTAGTGGAATGAGCCTCCGAAGGTGCCGAAAGGCTGGGCCTTCTCGACGTCCTCGGCTGCAAGCTCCTCCAGGTTCCAGTCCGACAGCTCGAACTCATCGTCGAGGGACTTGGCTGTGGGGTTGTAGTTGGCGACGAGCAGCTGCGTCAGGACGGACGAACCGCCGACACCACGCATGGCCGCGATGGTGCGCGGCGTGCGGATGCGCTTGGTCCACCAGCCCGTCTGCTTCACCAGATTGGGGAACTCGCCGCGGATACCGTAGGTGATGAGAAAGCGGCCCTTGAGCGACTTGAGCAGCTTGAAGAAGCGCTCTTCATCGAACTTCGACTCACCGACATCGACGTTGTAGCCGGGGTACGGCGGGTCGAGGAAGAAGACGGTGTCCTTCGAGTCGTACTTGCGGACAACCTTCTCGTAGTCGCCCCCGTACACGTGAACCTGCTTCAGTCGCGGCCCAAATTCCTCGATGCGCTTGATGGTCTTTGCCTCGACGCCGACGACGGTCGGGCTGAAGCTGCGACCGCGCATCTTCCCGTAGGAAAAGTGGGTCAGGTACAGGAAGCGGTGCAGACGTCCGACGTCGTCGCGGGGCGATTCGTCGAGGAGCGACTTGAAGGTATTCTCGTCACCGACCCACGGCTTCTTCTTGAGCCGCTCGAGGTCGGCGACGGTCAGCTTCTTGATGAGGCGGTAGGCGCCAGCGATCTCCAAATCCGCATCGTTGATGACCTCGACCGCGGAGGCTTCCTTGGCGAAGAGCACCGCGGCGCTCCCCGCGAAGGGTTCGACGTAGGTCTTGTGCGCAGGCAACATGGCCGCGAGCCGCTTGGCCAGGCGCTTCTTGCCCGCGGGCGACCCCCAGATCGTCTTCTCGACGGGCTCCTCGAGCTCGGCGAGGACGCGCCGCGCGTTGGCCACGGCCTTTTCGACTTGGTCATCCACGGCGCACGCCCTCCGGGTCGGTGCCCCAGTCGGGGTTGGACGTGGCCGGAGCGTTCAGGTCCCGAGGCCAGACGACAGGCGCAGCGGGGCCGCGCTCCGGCGGGGAGGCAGGGTTCGTCTTGGTGACCCCGTCAGGTGACGGGTTCGTGGGCGCGGCCGGATCCGCTGGCTTCGACATCCGGAGGGGCAAAGCCACAGCGCATGCAGGCTGGGGACATCCCCATCTCCCTGGCTTGGTGGTACGCTCCCCGGTCAGCCAGCCAGCGTCCGGAGGAAATGTGCAGAAAGTCGCAGCATACTTGTTGGAGCAACCCGATCTCCTAACCCCAGCAGCCCGGGCGGAAGAAGCGGAGCGGCTGTACTCAGTTCTCTCAAATTGGCTGCGTCAGAAGGGGGCAACCGACGAGTCTCCGCTCCTATCGGATGGCGCGTATTCGGCAGTTGACGGTAGCAAGGCCCGATATCGCACCCAGCGCGCCATAGACGGTGAGCGACAATGGCTGATGGTCGAACTCCGTGAGGAATCCGCTGACGGTCGGGTGTTTGACGCCAGCATTTCTGTCACGACCGGGCGATCGACCGTATTCGTGTACGCGGTGCTTGAAGTTGGCACCGTGGCGAGCCAAGTGAACAGGATCGAAGTCGACCCGAAGTGTCCACGAGTAATCCGGAATCTGATTGAGGCTCCGCGCGCATGGTACCACGGGGCGACACGGCTGAAGTCCCTCTCGAGCGTCTGCGGCTTTGAGGGCGGAGAGCAGCTCGCCCTCGAGATCACCAGTCCAGAACGCACGCTGCCACTCGTAGCGGTGTCCACCGTGAATGGGCACTCAGTCCTTCCCGGACTGCCGGAAAGGCTAGCCTACGACCTTGCTGGAATCGCGAATGTGTACGCCGTCGACGACTCGGCGAGTTGGGCCCTTACTGACGAGCTGAGGAAGCCTCTCTCCTGCTACGGCGGTGCGGTTCGGGTTTACTGGCCGGGGCTGTCGCTCTCCGACGACCCGTACCGACACCCCCTTTGGACGTGGAACAGACTGGCTTCCCTTGAGGATGACCCTCGCCGGGCGCTGGAGCGCTTTAGACATGCTCTCCGAGGACTGGTGATGCGCGCTTCAGCAGCGAGTGTCGTGAGGCCCCGCGAAATCGAAGAGATCCGAGGGGCGGCAGCTCGAGCTGAATACGCAGCGCTCAAGAGCAAGGCCAGCTCGCTTGAAGACTTCCGAGAACTCGCCGACTCGTATGCCGGAGACAACGACACATTCCGGGAAAAGCTCAACAGTTTCGAACTCGAAAATGACCGATTGCGGACCACGATCGCCCAAATCGAAGCAGAACGCGATGCATTGCGCTTCCATTTGCAGAAAGCGGGCGCGGACTCATCGGTGTCTCCCGCGGATGGCATTGCACCGGAGATTCCCGACGCCGCGGAAGTCGACGAAGCGCCGCCCAACTCCGGCGATGTGCGGTTCTACAAGAAGAAGTACTCGGCTCCGACCCACGACATCCTCGTTCGCGTGGCCGACTGCGACCATAATTCTTGGCAAAACGCCGCGAAGGCAGACAAGGCCAAAAAGGGTATAGCGAAGCTCGAAGGGCTTGGACAAACCTGGCAAGTAGTCCAGCACTGCGCGAAGTGCACCGGCGGGGGGATGTGGCGGGTTCAATGGTAGCGGCTACACCACCGCCAACGTCGTCGTCCGGTTACGTGGCGAGCCACATAAACAGGAGTAATGTGGTGCCTGTGATTACGTGACGAGTTTGTCGTGTTCGGTGTGCTCTCCCTGGGCAACGGCGTCGAGTACGCCACATAACGATTCGGCCTACAGCGCCTCGAGCCAACCGAGGAGGTCGTCGGTAGGCGTCCACGGGGCCGTGTCAGTGGGCGCGATCCGCTCTGCGATCTTGTCGAGCGTCTTTGCGATCTGCGAGCGGTCCTTCCCGGTGTAGATGCGTGTCGTGTTCAGGCTGGCGTGGCCGAGCACCTTGCTTACGGCGTCGATGTCACCCGTCGTTCGCAGCAGCGCAACCGCCGTCGTGTGACGGACCGTGTGTGGAGACAACCGCTTGGAGGCGAGTTCAGACCGGGTCGCGGCGACATCCTTCGCGTACTTCTTCACGACACCTCGGACGCCGTACCGCGTGAGCGGGTTCTGGCGTTGGCCGACGAAGAGCGCGCGCAACTCGCCCTTGCGATCCGCGAGCATTTGCTGGATGGCCGTCATCGTGCGATCCCACAGGGGGACCGTGCGCCAGCGACGCCCCTTGCCAAGGATGCGCACGTGGCGCGGGCGTTCGAGGATGACGTCCTCGACAGTGAGCCCGGCGAGCTCGCTGGCTCGGCAGCCTGTGTTGTAGAGGAGCAAGAGCATCGCGCGGTTGCGTCGCCCACGCGCCGTGGTGGGCTTCGCCGCCTGAATGATCGCCTCCATGTCCTCCGGCTCGATGTAGTCGAGCAGTTTCTCCTCGTCCTTCTTCGCCGGGAGTGCAGCGACGCGGCGGCATGTGGTGGCGAGCAGAGGTTCTCGGTACGCGACGAAGCGGGCAAAACTCTTGATAACGCTGAGCCGGTGGTTGCGGGTGGCGATGGAGACGCCGCGCTTGCTTTCGATCATACGCAAAAAGGCGAGCGTGTGATCAGCGAGGTCATCGGGCATCGTCAGGTTCTCGACGCGCGTTTTCGTGCTGTCGGCGAGGTGTCGGAGGAAGAGGACCATCGCGTCGCGGTACGACTGGATCGTGCAGCCACTCATCTTCCGCTCCGTCATGGACCAGTCGAAGAAGTCCTTCACGAGGGGAGCGAGGAGGTGCTGGTCGCCTTTGCGTCGTCGCTTCATGCATCGCTCCTGACCGGCGCGCCGAAGGCACGCTCGAAGGACTCGCCGACGAGGCGGAGACGCTCGGGAGTCATGGTGAGGTAGACCTGCGTCGATGCCAGGTCGACGTGGCCGAGGAAGGCCGAGAGCAGCGGCAGCTTCACGGCGATGTCGGCGCCTTCGCGGTGCCAGCGCTCAAGCCGATGTACAGCGAAGCTGTGACGGAAGGCGTGGTGCCCAGGGGCGCGGGTCTCTTGGCGGGCCTCGATCTTCAGGTCGCCGAGCAGCCTCTTGAGCGTCACGTCCACCGACTTCGAGCTCAGGCGCGGTGTGCGATGCGACGCCGTCGGAAAGAGGAAGGCGTCGGGGGCGGCACCCTGAAGGAGCGGATTGCCCTCGATGTATTGCCGCAGCCGAGCGCCGAGCTTCGGCCCGAAGGGCAGCACGCGGCCCTTGTGGAACTTCCCATCGCGGATCGTCAGCGAGCGCTCCTCGAAGTCGATGTCGTTGATCCGCAAGCGGAGTGCCTCGGTGCGGCGAAGGCCGAGGGCGTACAGCAGCAGGAAGAACAACCTGTACGTCGGCCCGCGATACGGCAACAGGCGATGCGCCGGGAGCGCCTCTGCCGCATCGAGGATGCGTCGCACCTCATCGTGGGAGTAGATTCTCGGTGCTGTTCGGCGTCGCGCATGTGGAAGCAGCTCGGGCACGGGCGACCGATCGAGCAGGCCGTGGTCGACGAGGAAGTCGAAGAACTTGCCCACCACCAAGGTGCGGTACCGGTTGTTGTGCGCGCTCGTCTGCCCGAGCCAGTGGTGCCACGCCTCGATGGTCGCCCAGGAGACGCCGGTGAGGTCCGTGAGGCTGCGCTCGACCAAGAATCGCTCGAACGATGCGAGGTAGAACTCATGTGAGCCCACGTCGATCCCGAGTGCTCGGCGATGATCCAGGTGACGTTGGAAGAGAGCGCCAAAGGGTCCGGAGAACGGTACGTGGGCGACAGCGTCGAGATCGGCATCCGAGCGGCCCTCGGCGAAGTGACGAACGATCCCGCGCATTCCGAGAGCACGGTGCTTGCCCGTCAGCTGTCGGAACGGATTCGTGGCCACGAGCTCACGACCGACCAGGAAGTCGACGAAGAGCGCGATCGTGTTTGCCTGAATCGACACGGCAAGCACCGACGCCTTGGTTGTGCGATAGGCCAGCCACACCTTGATAGCGTCCTCGTCAAGCTGCTTCCTCGATGTCTTGAGCATCCACGTCCGGAACGCCGTTGGTGCGAGACGATACCCCTGTTGCGACTTCTCCATACGGACCTGGGGACGGCCCGAGATGAACGACTCGACGAGCAGGGCGAACGCAACGTCATCGAAAAGGAACGGGCACGTGTGCTTCATGCGAGGTCCTCTCCGTCATTGGCCGCAACCTCACGCAGCGGATCGACCGTGAAGCACAAGTACCCGAGCGTGGAGCGTAGATCACGATGTCCAAGAACTGCAGCAATCTCGGTAATCGGACGCTCGTCGCGAAAGAGGGACTGCGCTGCAGCGTAGCGGAATGAGTGCGAGCCGGCGTGGGCGACACCGACCTTCGCCTGTTGGATCAGCACGCGGGCGAGGGAGCTGACTGCTTTCGGCTGGAGCGGGTCGTGGGGCGCGAATTTGCTGAGGAAGACCGCGCGGTGTTCGACATGCGGACGAACCTCCAGGTACCGGACCAGCGCTCGTGCGACGGTCGGCAGCAGAGGTAACTCGATCGCGTCGTCGCACTTGCGCTTCCGAACTCGGATGACGTGCGACCGCCACCCGATATCGTCGAGCTCCAGGTGCGCGACTTCCGCGGCGCGCAGGCCACAGATGCCCAGCAGCGCGACGATGGCGTAGTTGCGATTCCCGAGCGTTGTGGAGCGGTCTTGCTCAGCGAGGACACGGCGCACGTCATCTGGCCTGATGTGGCGCGGGTCCCGCCGACCCTTGAACACGCGCGGACGCACCACGCTCGTCGACCAGTCTTTTTCCACTTTCTTGCGGAGGAAGACGAAGCGCAGGAACACGCGAAGGCAGGTCGCTAGGCTCGCGACCGTGACCTTCTGGTAGTGGGCGCCTTGTGCCGTGACAAAGTCGTCGAGGTCGGCCTTCGACAGCACGTCGAGCGCCTTGCCTCGCGCGCCGAGAAAGTCGAGGAAGCCCGTGGCTGTCTGGATGTGCTTCTCGGGAGCTCGCACCCCACGGTCCATCTCAAGGTGCTGTCTGAACTCACTGATGATCGGGTACTGGATCGTGTCGTGGCGCTTGAGCGTCGACAGGCATGGGTACGTCGGTGTTGGGACCATGCGCTCAACAACGCGGCTGCGCCGAAACCCCTTCCGTTATGTGGCAAGTTTCGGCGCGCTCCAGGCTTCTCGGTGGGCGCTTCGGCCGACTCGTCACGTAATCACAGGCACCACATTAGTCCTGCACAGTCCGTGATACGGTGGAAAGCTAACGCCAAGGTCCATCAGCTCGGCGTTCGACGCGAAGGCGCGGAACTCGCCTCGGTCGTCGCGAGTGCCCGCCGCTGAACGCGTGACGTCGGCGATCACCGCTTGGCCCGAGGCTCCGTTCACATAGAGCTGCTGTCGCCCTGTCTCCTGGTCGAGCCGCAGGCGCACCCACGGGAGCGCGCCCTTCACGTCCTCCGGCCGTTGGAGCTGTTCCACCTGTTCGAAGCGCCGGAGCGCGTCTCCGACTGAGAACTCCTTGCCGTGGAGAAACTGGCACATAGGGGTCGTTCGCTCGTCGAGGACGGCTTCGATGCGGTAGCGGCTGATGCCCGCCTCGGCGTAGCTGCTCATCTGGGCGAAGGACCGTCCCTGGCCGACGAAGGCGCCGGCGACCACCTCCCAGTAGAAGGGCTGGCGCTCGATGAATGCGGCACGCGCCGCACGCTCGAGCGCGGCCGCTAGGTCGTCGCGACCCAGCCCTTGCTCGAGACCATCAGCGACGATGCGCCGGGCCTGCTCGCCGAACGCAACTGCCCGGCGGCCGTACTGGTCGCGCACGAAGTTCGCCTGGGAGCTGGTGATGTGCTGCGCGATGCGGCGGTCGATGGCGTTCAGGTCGGCGGCGATAGCCAGCCCCTGACCGCGGCGTGCCTCGCTTCGCGTCGCCTCAATGACGGAGGTTGCCGCTTCGTCAAATGGCGACTGGATGCGTGCGGGGACGATCGCCGTCGCTCTCCGCGCCGCGGTCGTTGCCTCGGCGAGCAGACGGCTCCGCTGCGGCGCGGTCGTGGCGGACCAATCGACGTCGAGCACCTCGATGGCGGCGCGCACGGCGTCGGCATCGACAGGACCAGCTGCGCCTCGCAGCTTCCCCGCTAGCAGCGCCACGGCCCGGTCAAAGCCCTTCGCTGACCCGAGGTCGAGCGCCTTGGTAACCACGTCGCGCAGCAGTGGACCGAGGAGTTCCTCGGCAACGTCCGCTGCCTCGTGAACTGCGAGCAGCTCGTCAGCGGTACCGTGCTGGCCGCACATCGGCGTCCTCCTCCAGCTCGAGCTGCCCATGAGCGACGTGCATCAACACCCGGCAGAACACGCAGCGCACGGGTGACGAGAACGAGAAGTCGGCCATCTCGGCGCCCTCGGTGATGGTCAGGCCATCGCCCTCGATGGCGGGCGTCACGAACCCGCAGCGAACGCAGCACACGTGGTAACCAATGACGAAGCTCGTCCGCTTCTGGGGCACGCGACGCACGTCGCCACGCTCAAGACGACACGGCCGCTTGGAGGTGGGACGCAGCTTCATGCGCCGCTCCCGAGGACCAGCGGCCCGCGCCTTCGGGCGCGGACTTCCACGCCAGCCTCGGTGGGCGAGAAGAGCACGTCGTGGCTGGTCGAACACCGGTCACAAAGCGCGAAGACGAGCTGTCCATTGCGCCACAGGGTCGTGGTCTCGTCGAGCCCGCTGCGGCACTTGCACATGCGGCACTCGATCACCCCGCGCTCGGCGTCGAGGTGCGCCTGTCGCTCCCAGGCTTGGCGTTGCTCAGGCGTCATCGCTTCCCTCTGCAAACCAGGAGTCGAACTCGCGCTGAGGGACGGGGACGCTGTCGGGCTTCTGGTAGCGCCGAGCGAGCTCGAGGCGTTCGTCCGCCATGCGCTGCTCCTCAGCGCGGAGTTCCTCCCGGAGCGCCAGCAGCTGACGCGCGCTCCCGACGAGTCCGTCGCGAGCCTGCTTGGGCTGGAGGTCTTCGACCCCGGTCTGAAATGCCGGCCAGCGTGAGCGTGATGGGCCGACGGACCCAGTCGTCCGGGATCTTGCGGAACTCGCGGTTGAAAATGTCCCCGGCAAGGATGCGACCCTCTTCGGGAGTGAGCACGCCAACGCGCACGAGTCGCTCGACGGCTTCCGTCATCCGTTCGGGGTCACGCGTGACCGGTGTCTGCGAGCGGAAGCGCCAGAAGCGCACCCCCATGTCCGCCAGGAGCTTCCGGTTCACGAGGAAGTCGAACTCGTCGCGCTCGGGCTGGAAGACCTGGTCCTCGGCGAAGCGCAGGGCGCTCTCGGCAGTGGATCGGTTGAAGTCCTTGCTCTCGCCGCGCAGGAGGCGCGGCAGCCGGAACGCGCTGCCGACCTTGTCGATGTTGCGCTCGTCGTAGAGCTGGAAGAGGGCGTCTTGCTGCTGGGCATCCGTCAGCGGGCGCAGCTCGATCTTGGCCCGTCCACCGTCCCCGGTCCCTGCACCGTCAGCCTCGAGAATGAGGATCTTGTGGAAGTTTGCCTTGCCCTTGAGGTTCTCCTCGATGAAGCGCTCGATGCGCGGCACCGAGCTCTCCGACAAGCGACCTCCCGAGACGAGCAGCGCCATGGGCGGCACACTCTTGTTCTCGAAATAGAGGAAGTTGACCTCCTCCATCTGCCGTGAGCCCAGCACTGAGAGCAGCGTTCCCACCCAGCGGGGCACACCATACGGTGACCGCGGTGAGTGGATCGCGAAGTGGAGCAATTCGGTGGCGGGACCGTCGTCGGGGCGCGCCGCCTTGAGTGCAGCAATATCAGCGAACACTTGCCCGGTGGTGCGGGACACGACGCGCGAATCGCCGAAGGACTTGAAGTAGACCTGTTCGGTGCCCTGGATCTGCACGAACCGTCGCAGTCGCCGGCGAGACGCGACCGTCTCGAAGGAGATGGCGGAAACGCGCACACGCTCAGAGACTTCGACAGGCTGGCGATCCAGCTGTAGCAGGCGCACGGAGTACGACGGCACGTAGACCAGCCGCGCCAGGTCACCCTTGCCGTCGCGGAGCACCTCCCAGTAGGCGTTGCCGGTGACCTCAAGGTCCTGACGCGTGCGGCGACGCAGATCCACGAAGGAATGGTCGAAGCAGCAGAAGTCGAAGAAGGACTCCAGCCGAGCGCGTTCCGCATGAGCCAGCCGACGCAACTCGGCGAGGCGCGCGGACACTTCTTCAGCAGTGGGCTCCGAGTTGGTCGCATCTTCCGCTGCGGCGCGCTCCAGCGAAATCGCGTCGGAGACCTTCTGGGGCGCATCCTCGGCATCGAGGTCGATGGCCGGCTCGAAGCGGTAACCGAAGCCATCGATGTTCGTGGCGTAGGCGTCGACGTTCTGGCGCAGCGAGTTCGAGTGCTCGACGAGCAGGCACAGCGCTTCGGGGTCGTAGGGCGGCACCAGCGCCCCCGCATTGGCGAACGCGGCACCGGTCTCGTCCTCACCACCAGGGCGGCTGGACGGGTCCTGGACTCGGGAACCGACCACCACCGCCTTGAGGATGGTCTGAAGACTCGCGTCAGCCTCGTGGATCGCGGCCGCCGTCGTCACCGCGCCTCCACATAGGTGACCAGTCCTGTCGTCGTGAACGAGACTGCGCGAAGACGCTCCCCTCGGTCAGCCACGGCGGTGCGGGCTGCGTCGAGGAGACCGTCTTCGGTCGCCGCTTCCAGCTCGAGTTGGGGCCCGGCCTCCGGAGGCGTTCCTGGCGGCTTTCCCGCCGGGAGGACGAAGAGCTTCAGAGTACGCCGCATGGCCGACTCCCGTCAGGCGGAGGTCGACCGGGCTTCGTCGAGACCGCGTTCAACAGCAGACGCGACCCGCTCAGCGCTGGCTCGGTCAACGAGCCCCTGCGCGATCACGTAGGCCACCGCAATGGCACCCGCGACGCCGGCCTGCACCGGGTCCTGGATCTGCAGGCACACGGTCACGATGGTGCCCACCGTTACGGCGAGCTTCCGAGAGAGCAGCTTGGTCAGTACGTTCATCTTCGCCTCCGTTTTCAGGCCGCGGCTCGAGCGCCGTGCTGAAGTCGGAAGAGGCAAAGAGGCCCAGCTCATGGATGGGGGACAGAGGGAGCCGCGACGCTAGTCCAGGCTACGGGGAGAAGCTGTTCGACAGCACCATGCAGCTGGACCGCGCCGCGGCTCGAAGAAGAAAAGCAAGACGGAGAGGCGAATAGGGACGTAGAATCCTCGTCCATGAGTATGAAGCCCGGGCAGATTCGCGTTGTGGTTCCGTCGCCAATCACATCCCCGCTTCGGGATATGCTCGAGCTTGTCCCCGCGTCGATGATAAATATCGCCCCGGAGCAGACGGCCGCGACCACACAGGCGCTACAGGGTGTCGCAATTGTTGTTCGAGGCGACGCCCGTTGGATCGCCCATTACGTGCCTGCCAACAACGAGATCCACATCTCGTTCCGCGTTCTCGAGCTCTTCTGGTGTGCTGCGTACGCGTATGTCGTTCTTTTCGACGGAGTCTATGCTGCTCGAGACCCAAACGACCGAAAGCCTGCGGACTTGACGCAGCCGCCAGAAGTAGCCGACGCGATGAAGCTGCTCAAGTGGGCGCTGCAGGACTGGCTCGACGACGGGGGCGCGCCTCTCCCGGCCAACCTATTGCCAAGCCGCCTGCCGCGCCGGCTCGGAACCAGAGCATCGGTTGCAGACGAGCTTTGCCTCATTGCTGTTGGGTTCATCCTTCATCACGAACTTGCTCACCATCGACTGCAACACTCCGCCGACGAGGGTACAGATACTCTCGACCAGGAGAAGCAAGCCGACGCTGCAGCCGCTGAATGGATCCTGGATGGAGTTCCGCTGGAAAGCCTCTTCATGACGAAACGCGCAGCCGGGGCATCGATCGCAATGCTCGCGATGACTGCTCGATCAGTCCATTCCGGTGAGGCAGGCGGGAGGAAGCATCCAAGGCACTTCGACAGGCTGTTCAACTTGCTCGATCGACATTTGGCTGACCTACCCGATCACTCAGCTTGGATCTTCGCAACCGTTGCGCTCAAGCTACACCTCGACAACAGCAAGATCACCGTGCCGACCGACGAGTACGACAGCTTTCGTGACTGCCTGAACAGCTACATCGACATTCTCGAAGAGGCCACGCGGCCAGACAGCGCTACCCAATAACCCGCACCCCGATCTCCCCCGTCCGCGGCTTCCCCGTATCGCGCTCCTTCTGACACGCCAGCGCCACCGCCCAGAACTTGTCGGCGTGGCCCTTGGCGTTCCGCTCGGCGTCGAAGCTGACCTTGCCGGAGGGGAGCACGCGGCGCTTGATGGCGTGGACCTGGCTGACCAGCTCCCGGTCGCGGGGGAGCGTCACATCGCGGCGCTGGAGCAGGATCTTGAAGTCGGTGGCCCAGCGCTCCTTGGCGTCGTTGGTGAAGTTCTCGCCGACGACCTGGGGGAAGTCGCGGGCGAGGTTCTCGGCGAGGTTCATGCCGATGCCGCTCTTGTCGATGGAGAGCCGGGCGACGGGTAGTTCCCCAAGGAGCCGGCGTAGCTCCGCTTCCTGCTCGGCGAAGGGGGTGCCCTCGAAGCTTTTCAGCATCCGGCAGGTGAAGCGGCCCTCGATCTCTTCGAACACGGCGAGCTCGGAGCGGTCCCGGGTGCGCCCGACATCGAAGCCCACGACGATGCGCCCCTCGGGCTTCTTCACGCTGGTGGGCTCGTCGTACACGACGAGGTCTTCACTCGTGCAGGGGAGGATGAGCTCGTAGGGGTAGAAGCTGTAGCTCTCGTCGACGAAGGTGCCCTCGAACTCCTGCTGGAAGTCCTCGAGGGGGAGCGAGTCGAACTGCTCCAGCAGCGTCGGGCGTCCGAATTGGACCACGCGCTCCTGGGTAGGCATGAACGGCGCGCGCTTGGCTGCGCCGGTCACGTCCACACAGAAGAAACGGCACAGCCACCAGGGTACGAACTGCCGCTTGTGGTGCGGATACTTCCGCAGCTCCTCGTTCGCAATTTCCCAGAAGATGCCGCGCCGCCCGAGGGGGGTACTGCAGCCGGTGAGCTGCCCGTTGGAGCGGAGGATGAGCGCCGTCGACCCCCGGTACACCTCGCGGTCGTTCACGTAGTGCGCGAGCTCGTCGAGGTAGACGTCGCCCTTCTTGCCACGTGGGGCCTTCGACGGGTGCGACAGGATGCGGGAGATGCGCTTGGTCGTGCCGTTGGACTCGAAGGAGAGCTCCGTCTTCGAATCGACGACGAGCCGCTTCTGGTAGGCCAGCGGCAGCTCCTCGTGGACCTGGCGCGCGATCAGGATCTTCTCTTTGGCGTCGTCCAGGTTGTAGCTCACGAACACGCCGGTGTGCTTCTCGCGGAGGTGACACCGGGCGAGCGCCTCCAGCGCGAAGAGGAAAGAGAAGCCCACCTGCCGGCTCTTGGTGACCCAGCGGAAGCGGCCGCGGTTCTGGAGGAACCCGAGCTGGTAGGCATCAAGCACGACAGGTTCGTCGTCGTAGGTCAGTAGCCCTTCGACGAAGCCCCACTCCGTGCCGATCCACTCAGCGAACTCCTCCTCCGTTCGCTTGACGATCCCGAGCGTCACGCGGGTTTCCCCCTCGTCGCGATGGCCCTTGCCTGTGGGCGCAGTGGAAGCCTGTATGGGTCCGTCCGCCACCGCCGAGGAGCCTCATGACCAGCTACGCCCAGACCGTCACCCGTCCCGCCCGCACCATGACTGACCAGGAGCTCGCCGCCGTGCTCAAGGCCTCCGGCGAGCACCGCGACGGATTCCGCGACCACGTCATCATCAGTCTCGCGGCGGCAACGGGGCTCCGCGAGCACGAGCTGCTTGCCCTCGACATCGGCGACGTCTTCGACCAGCGCGGACGCGCGCGACGTCACATCGCCCTGCGCGTCTTCAAGCGCTCGGCGCAGGAGCCCGCGCCCCAGGAAGTGGTCCTCTCGGACACGGTGCGCGCCAAGCTCGACCGGCTCTACCGTGTTCGCCAGCGCGACGGAGATCTGGCCCCGAGCGATCCGCTCTTCCTCAGCCGCCTCGGCCGTCGGCTCTCGGCGCGGCAGCTGCGGCACGCCTTCCACAAGTGGCAGGAACGAGCTGGCCTCGAGCGTCGCTTCAACGTGCATGCGCTGAGGCACACGGCCTGTAGCGGCGTGTACCGGCGCACGAAGGACATCCGGCTCACGCAGCGCTTCGCGCGGCACAAGTCGATCATGACCACCTCGATCTACACGCACCCCTCCGACGACGAGCTCGTGCGCGCGGTCCAGGAGCTGCCCTGCTGACGCCCGTTGAACCTGTCCGCGGGAGGTGAGCAGAAGCCAGAACAAGAAAGTGAGCACGGGCCCCGAAGGGCGCTCGCTCACTTTCTCGGGACCCCGTCGAGGGGTCTGCTCATTTTCCAGAGGCACTTGCAGAGTGAAAATGCACAGGGCCCCTTGCTCACTTTCGCGAGGGGCGTCCTGTTCCAAAATCTGGGCCTGCTCATTTTCTGAAAATTGCCGCTCTCGAAATGCCCCCCAGACACCCTGAGGGGCGCGCGAATCGGCCAGGAAGTCGGACCCTCCCCCCCACCCTGGGGCAGCTTGTAGGCATGGGTGCCGACGCCGCGGCGAGAGGCGAGTCCACCCTCCACGAAAGCCCAGCGCCGCCTCCCCCGCACACCAGGGAAAGCGGCCATTGGCTTCCGAGAATCGGGCGCCGAGGAGACGCCAGAACCCGCGGAGACCGACGCGCACGGGGGAAGCGAATGGCCGCTTTTCTCTCTTACCGGCGGTACGCCACCCAGCTGTTCCGACGTCTGAACAGCTCGGGTCCGGCGCCTGGACGGAGCGCGAGCGCGAGCGTTGGCCAGGGGCGCCGCCTGTGTTCGCCCGAAAGTGAGCAGCGCTCACGACGCGCGCTCCTCGCTGGCAGCGCGACACGGGCCAACGTCAGCGGAGTCCTGCGCGAGCACGCGCCGCTCGAGCGCCTCGACGGCACGCAGCAGCCGGACCTCCACGTAGTCCTCGTCGCGGTTGCTGTCAGCGTCGAGCTGAAGCGCGACTTCGCGGGCCAATTTCAGCACCGTGCTCACTTCTTCGTGCGGTAAATGGACGCTCATTTTTCGCCCTCCGTGCAGGAAGTGAGCAGAGCCGAAGTGCCCGTTTCGTCTGGTTTTTCAGCGGGAACGTCGATGACGAGCGGCGGGGACATGGCCTCTTCAGGAAGTGAGCAGGGGGTGGAAAACAGGACAGCGACGCCCTTGTTCGATTCTCCCGCGCTGCTCAATTGCGGGCGCGGCGTGGCGTCCACCATCCCGGTCAGTTCGGGCGCGGCCCGCTGGAGCTTGAGCATCCGTGCGTAGCGTTGCTGGATGCTCTCCAACGACAGCGCCGCATGGAGTTCCTGTCTGGAGTCGGCGCCGCCCATGATGAACTCCTTGAGGCGCACGAAGGTGTTCACATCAGTCGGGTTGTCGGAGCGGACGCGCCCCTCCCGAAGCGCCTTCTCGAAACCGAGCAGGAACTCGTCGATGAGGCGGACGACGTCGTCACGACCGACGGCGATCGCTTCGGCACGCTTCTCGATGAGCTTCTCGTCGACGCGAAGCGCCACCCGTGTCTTCGCATCCTCGCGACGGCGCACGCAGTTGTGGCTCTTCACGTAGGAGGAGATGTAGCTGAGGGCGACGTTGTAGCGCTCGGCCAGCTCCCTGTAGGTTGGGTAGCGCGTGGTCGAGGCGCCGTCCTCGGTCTGCACGACCTCGCCGTACACGAGCAGTCGGTCCAGCTCCTCGATCGAGATGAGCGGCGCCTCCGACTTGCGTGGCCGGCCGGGGCGGCGCTTGGGCGCATCTGATGGGTCGTCCGTGGAGTCGTCATCGGTCCCCGCTTCCGTGTCCGCCAACGTGCGGGGCGGCAACGTCGTGCCCGACTGAAGGGCGAGCTTGCGCATCTGCGTCTTCATGCGCTTCGCGTAGGCGCCGATGAGTCCGGGAGAGACGCCGAAGCGCTCGGCGATGTCGCGCTGGGTGAGCCAGATGCGCTGCTGACCATCGGGCCCATCCACCAGCTCGCCCTCGACGAGGAGACGGTCCACTTCGTCGTAGGGGATCTTCGCTCCCTTGAGCTTCGGCGGTCGCCCGCGCTTCTTGGGTGGTGTCGACATGGCTACCTCTTCAGAAGCCTGCGGCCTCAGCAACAGGGGACACCAAGAGGGCACGAAGACGTTCCATGGCGCGACTTCGCTGCCGCTTCAGCCGTTGGTAGGTGCGCTCCCACTCCTCGGCGTCGTTGGGAACAAGGCGGGTCACGTACTCGCGCAGCAGCTCCCGCTTGAGCACTGTGGCCTCGATGACCTCCAGGCTGCTCTCGGGGATCCCTTGGGCGACCGCGCGGTCAAGCAGCAGTGACAGATCCAGAAGCAGCTCGTCGGTCTCCTCGATGCGACGCTGCACGATGCTCTCCGTTCCGTAGATCGCGAGCTGGTCGGGCTCCGCACCGGGGTGGTACTCGGCCCACTCCTTGCGCAGGAAGCCGAAGACCTGCCTCTCGGTGCGCTGACGCAGTCGCATCGGCATCCGGTCGAGCTCCAGCGGCACCTCCGCCACCGAGGTGACGAAGGAGGTGAGCACGATCTGGTCGAGCTCATCGCGCGCAACCGATGAACTCACCAGGCGGTGCCGAAGGCGACTGAGCATCGGGAAGTACGCGAGCACGAGCACCGACGCCCAGCGGCCATCGCAGGTCCGCCGGTGCTCCTCCATCAGCGCCCGGGTGATCGCTTCCCGCTCTGGGTAGGTCGCCTCGCGTTCGTCGCCCATCGTCGTCAGGAGCGCCGATAGCGTGGCGTGAGGCGCGAGCGCCGGTTGATGGCGCTTGGCCTCGTCGAAAGGCCGCCGTGAGCGGGCGAGCGTCTCCACGCGAACCCGCTCGATGAGAGCGCGGAACGAGCTCACTGCCGCGCCTCCCACCACTCGCTGACGAGGTCGAGGAAGTCGTCGAGCCCCATGACCACGAAGGCCGGCTCGCCGTCGTCCTTGCAGATCCCGATGGGCCACCGACCCTTGGGGCAGGTCTCCACCGCTTGCCTCAGCGCCTCGCGCGGGTTGGTGCGCTTGTGGCGCTTCAGCTCCGGCCAAAAGCACGGGAGGTCGACATCAGCCACCTCGGCTCCTGAGCGGGACTGAAGCCCCCGACGCACCTCCGCGTCGGGCATGGCCTCGCGGAAGCGCAGCACAATCCCACGCTCGAAATCAGCTCCCTTGCGGCGAGCAGCTGCCCCCGAGGAGGTCATGAGAGCACCTCCTCGAAGGTGATGGGCAACCTGAGCGCGCGGGCAAACGCGAGCTCTCGCTGCATGCCGCCGGTGATGCGGCTGCCGAACACGCGCAGCTCATCGCAGCTGCGCACCAGCTCGAGGCACAGGTCGAGCGCACGCTCGCGCTCCAGCTCCTCGTCGATGAACTCCGGCAGGTAGAGCTGAGGCGCGATGGGGACCTGCTCGTCATCAACGATTCCGCGGCACAACCGACGGATGATGTCGGCGTTGCCGCTCGGATCGCCGCCGAAGGGATGGCAGACGTAGATGCGCCGTCGGCGGTCCTGCTGCTCCCGTCGCCGTCGCACGAGTTCGGCTGCCACGTAGTGCAGCCCATCGATCACCTCCTCGTAGGCCTCGGCGGGGTAGTCGCGACCGTCGCCAACGTTCCACGACCCGTACTGACGCCGCCCCGCACCCATGCGGGCGAGGAGCGTCTCGGCGATCTGCTGCTCGTCGCCTTCGAGGGACGCGAGACGACCGCCGGCCTTCATGCGCTCTCGCAGTCGTCGAGCGACGTTGAGCGAGCAGTGGGCGTCGGCGAGCGCCCGGTGAGGCGTTGGTCGTTCGAGCCCAAGGTGCTCCGCCACCGGGTTAAGCGACATGGAACGGATCTCCCCGTTGGACGCGAGCGTCCAGGCGAGACTCGCCGCGTCGAGGCGGTGGTAGTCGACCTCCGGCAGAGGAAGACCCGCGCGACGATGGGCTGCCACCAGGAAGCTCCAGTCGAAGCCAACGTTGTGGCCGGCGACTAGCGCTCCGGAGAGGAGCGGCGCCAGCTGCCCCAGGGCAACGGCGAGCGGAACCGCCTCGGTCCACGCGGCGGGGTCGAAGCCCGAGACGGCTAGCGCCGCCGGGTCGGCGTCCTCGAAGCGCACGGGAGCCACCCGGAGCTCGAGCTCGGCGAGCACCTCCAGTGTGCGACCGTCGACGCGCACGACGCCGACTTCGACGATGTCGTGGCGCTCCGGATCGAGTCCCGTCGTCTCCAAGTCGACGAAGGCGAGATCGCGAGGCTTGGCTGGAGGCGGAAGGATCGGCGAGCGGTCGGTCGGCACCTCGGTCGTGGGCTCTACCTCCGTCAGCTGCAGCGCAGCGGACATCAGGCCACCTCCTTCTTCGCCCAGAGGCGCGGGGAGGACTTCCTTGAGGCGTGTGCCTCGAGCTCCGCCTTCAGCAGGGAGACACGCGCCTTGTCCTCGCTCTTGCCGAGCTTCTTCAGCAGGGCATCGACGGCTTTCTTCTCGACGCTGGTGAGCTCAACCACGAGCTCCTCTCGCGAGCGTCCCGTCGCTTCGGTCAGCAACGACAGCGTCGGCTCCAGCGGGTAGTCGAGGCTCGTCGTGGCGAACGTCCGGTAGCGGACGCCGGCGAGCACGAGCGCGTCGTTGTGCTGCAGGTGCGTCTTGAGGATGTCCTCCAGCTCGTTCTTGCGGGCGTAGAGCGTCTTCGAGAGCTGAGCGACCTCTTCGCGCTCCCTCGCGACCGCTTCCAGATCGGCGAGGTCCTCGCAGATGAACTCGCGCTTGCCTTTGAGAGCCTCCTCGTAGGCGGGGCAATGCTTGCGGTGGTCGCAGTAGCAACAGTTGGTGTTCAGGCGCGTCGGGAACTCCGTGGCGCTCTCCGTCTGGTGCCCGAGCGTCTCCACGTAGGCGAGCGCGTCCGCCAGCTGCTCCTCGGTGCGGGTGGTCTCCTGCTTGATCCCGTGCCGGAGCATCCAGAAGGTCAGCTTCACCTTCTTGACCCACGGCCAGAGGCGCGTGGCTGCCACGTGGTACAGGCTCATCTGCAACGAGGTATCGACCTCATCGCGGGTGAAGAGCATGTGGTTGGTCTTGTAGTCGATGACCTCCACCGTCTCGTCGTCGATCCAGTCGACGCGGTCGATGAAACCGAGCACGGTGAACGGTCCGACTGGCAGCCGGAACTCCTTCTCGAGCGCGAGCACGTCGCGGTGATCGACGTGGCCCTGGTCGCGGATGAAGTCGCGGAGGATCTTCATGCCCGCCTCGAAGACGTCGACGCCGGTCAGTCCCTCAGCTGTCCACGCTTCTCGAAAGAAGTGCAGCGCACGCTCTTCAGCGAGTCCGCCCGTCAGCTCCTCGTCGACGAATTCCTTCAGCAGCCCCTCGAGCGCGGCGTGCACCGCCTTGCCGAAGCGGAGCGGGAGTCCTGGTTCGGACTTCTGCTTCTCAACGTAGTGGAATTTGTAGGACGCAGGACAGGTCTCGAATCGGCTGAGACGGCTGTAGGACAGATGCTGGTTCTTGAACGGGGTGATCATGAGCGCTCCTGGACGGGGCGCTCCGGGCGCTCTGGCTTGGGTGACTTGTGGAACGCGACGACGCGCGAACCGGGGAACACGGAGAGCACGCGCGCGAGCGTCGCTGCGTGCTCCGGGGTGAGCTCGCGACGGTCCTGGCCCGTGTACTCAGGGACCAGCCAGACCTCTCCGCACGCCTCGGACTCGAGGCAGACCTCGACGCCAAGCGCCTTGAAGGACTCGATGTCGTCGGGCGTGAAACCACGAAGCTGGTCCACGTCGACGGTGGGCTCGGTGGTGGCCGGCGGGAGGGGACGTGTCGAAGCAGGCGGCGCCTTCGGCTTCAGCTCGGGCGTCGGAGGCGCCGCAACGGGGTTGCCGAAGAGGTCTCGGGCCGGCGGTCGCGGGGCGGGAGGCGGCAGCGTTGGCGGAGCCGAGGGCGCCGGGTTCCGCTTCAGCCACTCAACGCACATGAACTCGTCCTCGCGAGTGCAGGCGCCGTTCGGCAGGTAGTGGGAGCAACGCTTGCCCTCAGCGCCCGGCGAGTATTTCTCGCAGGTGATCCCCGGTGGGCGGACGTCCGCCGGAGTCGGCGCCGTCTTCAGCAGGTCTTTGAGTGCCATGGTGCGTTCCGCCGGGGGCCTCTTGGCCCCGGTGTGGTGGAAACGCGGTCTGGCTCAGCGGACTGGGACAGCTTTCGGACGACCCCCGACGAATTCCCACGCCCGCTCCTCGTGGAGCACGACGGCGCGACGGCGATCGGCTTCGCCACGGAAGATCACCCGTACCGAGGTGTGCGTGATCGCCTGCGGCAGAAGGTGATGGCCGAAGCGCACGAGGTCGCGAACCTGATCAGCGGAGAAGCCGAAGGTGCCGCACTCCTGGAGGCGAGGCACCACGGCATCCAGATGCAGGGCGAGCCCATGCTTGCAGCGCCGGAACTCGACGGCGTCTCGCAGGGTCCCGTCGTCGACGCCCACCAAGAGCGCATAGATGACCTCAGCCAGCTCAGCGCGACGTTCGGTCGTCAGGCGTGAGCTGGCTGTCGCGTCGCGCACGAGGCGATTCGCCTGGTCGGAGAGGAGCACGCCGTCGCGCACGAGGCGCGCCACCAGCTTCTGAAAGTCGAGGAGCCCCTGCCGACGAGCTTCGCCAGCGGAGGAGAACTTCTGAACGTCGGCCATGTGGGCCAAACGCGGATCCCATCGACGAACTGGGACAGAGCAGGATCACCCTGGATGCGTGGGACAGCTCCGGGACGACCAGGGGACAGCTCGCTTCCGGAGGATTCCCATGTGAACTCATCGGGTTGCGTTCCGATGGGACACGGGACGGCTTTTCAGAAGCAGTGCCACATTTGCTGATGAGAATTTTTCTCCGAGGCGACGGCTCGATAAGAAAATGCGAACTGCTCCTAAATAGACCTACTTCTTCAATAGTGTCCCGTCTGTCCTGTGAGGTCTAACGAGGCGAAATCACGAACGAACCTTCGGGACGGCCTCCTGTCCCTGGCTGTCCCAATGCTGTCCCATGCGACCAGGGGAGCACGCCCCAGCGCGCTCACCGCGATGTGAGTTCACTGTTGCTCACCGTCGCCGAAGGCCGCCCACCCAGATGGCGCGCCAACTGGCAGAGCTAGCGAGAGACCTCTCGTCGCCCGAGAGATCCCTTCTCCAACACTCGACGAAAGCAGACGCACGCTGCTTCGAGCTCATCATCAAGCTGCACGCTGAGCGCAGTACGCTCCGAGCCTGACAGCGTCGCGATGAGCAGGTTCAATGGAGAGCCGTTCATCCCGGCGATCGACGCTCCGTCATAGTGCGCCATCGCATTTCGCAGTCGGTCTTGTCGTCGAATCCACCGTGCGCCTTCGCGGGCTTGCAACTCAGCCGCAATCGCACCGAGTGCGCTCCCACGATTCCCGCGCAAGACGGCACCGATTTTCTGGAGCGCGTGCAGGAGATGAAAAACGGTGAGAAATCGAATCCGAAAGAAGAAGTCGCTTTCCGGACCCAGGACGGCGCGCAGACCGCCGTGCACGAAGTTCGTCTGGCTTGCCAACCAGGTGAACAGCGCCGCCATCGGTGAGCCCCCAGTCTGCAGTCGTGCTGCAAGTCTGTCGTAGGCGATGCGTGCCTTGTGGTCCTCGGCAGATATGACCAACCCCAGAGGTGGCACGTCTGGCAGCTTCAGTGGTTCGTTGAACGCTGCCGCGATCTCACCGATGAACGACCCGAGATCCCGGGAGAACAAATGGATCTCACGCCCCAGTTTGCCCAGGCTCCGGTGGTCGAAGACTCTCAGATCTTGCTCGTGGTACGTGAAGTTCAGCAGCGCGACATGGGTGGTGGAAACGAGGTCTGGCCCAATGAAGTAGAGGCCCAAGTCGTCTTGGAGCCACTTCTTGAGGCTCGCGAGGACGCCACGGTGTCCACTATTGAACATCCGGTGTGATGCCTCTTCTACATTGGCCAGCTGCCTCTGGGCCTCATCAAAACCGCTGGAATCGAGAAGTTTCAGGCGAGCTCGTGCCTGGCGAATGCGCTGCGCGTTGCTCTCCAGAAAATGATGAGCTCCAAGTCCTGAGCGTCGTAGCGCGTCGTAGCTCTCAGCCACGAAGAAACTCGCGGCAGGCAGGAAGCCGAAACTCAATACGCCGCCTGACCCTGGTGAGTTCGCTAGAACGGAAGCAATTCGCGCGACGTCCTTTGCGTCACGCAACAGCATCTGGATCTCGAATTCGGACGCATTCAACGTCGCTATTCCTTGATCCTGGACCACCGCGCTGCCGCCGCCGCGAGCCGCGCGTTCGCCGTCGGCTCAGCCTCCGACAACTCGGCCATCCTTTCGATGGCGTCCGCAGGCAGCTCGAGACGCTCGACCGGTGACGCCCACTCGTGACCCGTGCCCGCAGCCAATCGCGCAAGTCGCCCTTCGATGACATCGAGCCGGTGGCGAAGACTCGCCAGGTCGAGCACATCGGCTTCTGGCGTCTCGGCGATCATCCGCTCCACCGTGGTCTTCTCCGAGAGCAGGCCGAGCCTGTAGTTGTCTTCGTCGGTCATGGATTCTCCCGGCCCTTCCAGGGCTCGCCAGGCAGCGCAGAAATGATGCGCTCGTGAACCAGCGCATTCGCGGCGTCGAAGTCCCATGTGATCCCCGGGCGAAGCAGGGGCTCGATGTCGGCTCGGAAGTCGCCGTCCTTCGCTTTGTCGTGAAGGTTCGCCTCGAACTGGGCTCGCGTCACCGCGTGGCCGCCTTCCGTCATGCAGCGCTGGAAGCAACGCAGCAGGGCGGGCGTGTCGACGCGGTCGAGCTCGAGGGCGTGCGCCAAGTCGAACAGGTCTCGACCCTTCTTTCGCTGGAAGAGGGCGCGCAACTTCGTCCCGAGCAGCTCGTCGAACTGGAAGGTGGTGACGTTCGCCTCGCCCGAGAACCACGGACTCTCAACCCGGACCGGCAACTGGACGAGCCCCAACTCCGCGAAGTGCTCGCGCGTGTTGGTCTCGATCTTCAGCCGCATCCGACGCGGTGGCCTCTCCTCCGAATCGAAGCGGTAGACCAGGTTGACGCGCCCCTCCTTGATCTTGCGCTGCGGCTCTCCAAGCCAGGGGGTCAGCACCGCACGCATCTGGTCGAGGGTGTCGCCGATGGGTTCGGCCTTCACCTGCACCAGATCGATGTCCTCCGAGTAGCGGGCGCCTGGCTGCAGATGGAGCTTGTGCAGCGCGGTTCCTCCACGGAACGCGAGTCGGTCGGCGATGTCCTTGACGCGGAACAGCTCGACCAGCGCTCGGCTGATGACCAAGTCCTGCTCGACCATGGCGTCGTCGAGCCACGGCGCCTTGGTACGCCACGCGGTGATGAACGCTCTGGGAATCATTCGTCCGGCTCCACCTCGGTGTTCACGAGGAGCATCCACTTCGCGACGCGCTCGGCCCCAGCGAGCGAAGCCGAGCGACGCAGAGGGGTGAAGCTCGCGGCGTGCGCCTCGACGTGGGGCGCGAGGGCATCAGCTAGGTCTTGTTGCTCCACGAGTTCCAGCAGGTAGCCGAGGCGCTGCGACCAGCCAACTGGGCAGAGCGCCGCGACCTCAGCCAGCAGCGTGGGCTTCATCGACTCGCCCAGCTCGGACAGCACGGTGGCCACGTTCGAGAGCCCACCTGCTTGCCTGGGGTACCCAACGAGTTCGAGTGCGGTCGCCTCGGGGGAGGAGTACCGGACAGTGCCGCGCGCGGTGTTGAAGGTGCTCACGGGCATGCGCTCGAGATCACCGCGAGCGATGAAGACGATGCGCGCCTGGCCGCACTCGATGGGAGCGCGATTCTTGGTGACCATCACCTGCAGCGACTGCGGTCGCTGGTGCGCGGCTCCGTGGCGCGCGGCAGCGGAGAGCAGTCCCACGTAGTAGGGCTCGCCGAGCTCCGCCATCAGCTGGTCGATGAACTCCTCGCTGGGGAGGCACCCGAGGCGCTGGTACTCGGGTGGCACGACGACGTGGAACGAACGCAGCGGACTCGCCACGAGCCCCTTGCGCTTGAGGCGCCGGAGCTGCGCGCGCACGGCGGGTTCACTCGCGCCAAGCGCCTGCACGGCGCCCGCGGTGGTGAAGTGGTAGCGGCCCTGGCTCGCCAAGGCCTGGACGTAGTCTTGCGCGTGCATTGGAGACAATTCTCTCTGAAAGTTACCACTTGAGTAGCTTTCGGCAAGAACTGTAACGGACCAAGTAGGACGATTCTCTCCGAAAAGAACGCGGCGCGTTGCTTTTCCTGAGAATCGTCGCGCTGCCAGCCACCCACCCCGGAGACCCACCCCGGAATCGGGCCGCTCTTCCGCCCCTGCCGTCCCCCCTGGGTGCCCCTCGCAAAGTCCTCTCACCCCGCAGCTGAACAGCGGGGCGAAGGAGACACCCAGATGCGAATCAGCACCCCGAATGAATGCCGCTGCAAGAGCTGCGGCGCCCTGCTCGCCAAGCGCGATCCCGACGGCATCTCGATCCGTCGTGGCGAACTGCAGGCCACCATCGTCGGCGACTTCACCGCGAGCGTCAGCTGTTACCGCTGTCGGACGCTCAACGTCGTGATCTCGCGCTCCACCCCACCGACCGCGCCGGCCGCCGCTCACCCGACGGCCGCTTGAGCGGTCCCTCTCGTCCCCAAGTCCACCGAGCGCACTGACGCCCTGATCGGCTCCCACTGAGCGCCTGACGCCGCCGGGAAAGCGGCGCGCCCATGCGCTCGTGCTGGGAGGCCCTGCGTGCAGGCCTCGTTCACTCGTCTCGAACCCTCAATGCAGCTCGTGAGTTCACCTCCATGAAGTCTCAATTCCCCACCCTGACCGTGTTCGCCGATCCTGGCGCCGTCGTCGCCTACCTGCATCGCACTCCGGGCGATCTCGACGCCAAGGACGCGCTGCTCGGTGAGTTGGTGCTGGCCGCGCAGAGCGGCGCGCACGGTGAACTGCCATCGAGCCTACTCTGGCTCGGACTCTGGCCTGGGCTCGACGCCATCTACAACCGGCGTCGCAAGCACTTCCCGCGCTTCCCCGAGGAGTTGGTCTCTCGCATCAGCGAGGCCTTCATGGAGTTGGTCGGTCGCCTCGACCTCCACTCCGTCCATCGCGTCGCTGCAACCCTCGTGCGCAGTACCGAACGCGATCTGATGGAGCGCTGCCGCCAGGAGTGGGACCTCGAAGGGCGTCGCGCCAGCGAAGCTGAGCTCGACGACCATCTCCAGCACCTGCTGCTCGAGGAGCTTCGACGCGCGGACGAGGTGGAATCGCAGCTCGGTCGCCGCCCCGGACATGGCCTCACCGACAGCGTGACCGCGCTTCGCCGCTGGCTGCGTCCCCTGGTGGGCGACGACGCGGAGCTCGTCATCTGCGCGTTGGTGCTTGGTGAGTCCCAGAAGGAAGCCGGGGAGCGATTGGGCCTCTCACACGACGCTGCCCGCAAACGTCTGCAACGCGCGGTGAGCCAGCTCCGCAACGGTCTTGGTGGTCACTTGTCCCAGTCCGCCGCCCCCGACCGCGTTTGCCCCACACCAGGGCGCCGTTGTGGCGGCCCGCAGCCCCAGTGGCCGTGAGCGCCCGAAGGAGCCGAGCGATGGACGACCGAAAACACGAAGAGCCTGTCCCCGACACCCTGCGCGACGAGTTCGTGCGCCTCCCAGGGCTCTTCCGAGCCTGGGAGCTCGAGCACGTGCTCGTCCCCGGCACCGACTTTCACCTCGAGGAGGCGGGCATCGCCTCCGACGGAACCCAGCTGCTCGCGGTCTACCGCCGACAGCAGCCCTCAACCCTCAGCAATCAGGAGAAGTGAACAATGGCAACGAGCATGTGGCAGCAGACCGAAGAGATGGCGAAGAAGCATGACCAGGGCACCGGCCTCTGGCTCAGGCTGCAGAACGACGAGGACAAGGCGGTGGTCGTCTTCCTCGGGGAACCCCACCCGCGCGAGGTCGCGTTCGTCGACGGCAAGTACGTCGAGGTCGACGAGAAGATGAAGGCGGAAGGAGTCCGAGCGTCGCTGCGCATCGCTCTCAACGTCGCGCTCTTCGACACGCAGGAGGTGAAGGTGCTCGAGCAGGGCGTCGTCTTCTTCAAGGATCTGGTGCGCGTCCGCGAGAAGTACGGGCTGAACAAGTGGGCCTTTGAGATCCAGCGCCACGGCGCTGCCAAAGATCCGAAGACCACGTACTCGATCCTCCCGGAGCACCAGCTCACCCCCGAGCAGCAGCGCACCTTCCAGGCGCTCGCGCAGCACGACCTGGCGAAGCTTTACGACGGCGAGTCCGGCGCAGCCTCCGGCAAGTCGTCCCTCGACAGCTACGACCAGAAGGCTGACGGCCCGATCGATCCCAAGACCGCTCAGGCCATCGCGGCAGATCTGAAGGCGATGCCACGGGAGGCGGTGGACCGCTTCCTGGAGAAATTCGGCGTGCAGCGCATCAAGGACCTGCCCGCCGCGCAGGTGCCCAAGGCCCGCGCCTTCGTCGAGCAGCTGCAGACGGAGCTCGCTGAACCCGTGGCGTCGGACACCGAGGTCGATCCTTTCGCCTGAGCGCGAGGAGCGAGGAGCCACAGCCATGAGTGACTACATCTCCGACGTCTTCGGGGCCGGCGGGCTCTTCGCTTCGCGTTTCCCGAACTACGAATCCCGTGAGGGCCAGGTGGCGCTCGCGCGCATGGTGGACGAAGCCATGTCGCGTGGGCGGCACGCCCTCGGGGAAGGCCCCTGCGGCACGGGCAAGAGTGTCGCGTACTGCGTGCCTTCCATCTGGCACGCGCACCACGAGAAGAAGCGCGTCGTCATCGCCACGGCGAACATCGCGCTGCAAGAGCAGCTGGTCGCGAAAGATCTGCCGATGCTGGCAGAGGTACTGCCCTGGAGCTTCAGCTTCGCGCTGCTCAAGGGGCGCAACAACTACCTCTGTCTCGATCGGCTCACCGAGTCCGAAGCCGCGGGGCGCTTGCACGGGCTCTTTGACGACCAGCAGCGCCAGCTCGACGAGGTGCTCGCCTGGGCCGACCAAACGCAGCGGGGCGATGTCTCTGAGCTGCGGTTCCTCCCGAGCGCGCAGGTCTGGTCGCGTTTCTCCGTGAGCTCGGACGAGTGCAAGGCGGACGCCTGCTCCTTCCGCGACGAGTGCTTCGCCGAGTGCGCGAAGGCCAAGGCTCAGGAGGCGGACATCGTGGTCACCAACTACCACATGCTCTTTGCCCACCTGGCCGTCCGCCGCGAGACAGGGCAGGACTTGGTGCTGCCACCGTTCGACCTGCTCGTGCTCGACGAAGCGCACGAGGCGGCCGAGATCGCCCGGGAGTTCTTCGGATTCAGCGTCTCGCGATTCACCATCGGTCGCCTCGCCAACGCTGCGGCGGACTTCGGCAAGCAACGGCTCGCGGACGCACTTCGTCGAGAGGCGGAGACGCTCTTCGACCGGCTCGCTGACTACGAGCGCTCCCCGAGCTACCGACGGCGCCTTCGCTCGCCCAACGTGGTGACTGACGCCGGCCTCCAGAAGGCCCTGGTCGCACTGCAGGCAGTTGCCCAGGAGCGGGCCGACGACAGCTCGCTCGAGAAGAAGGATCGAGCCCGAGCATCCAGCGTCGCGCGCGCCGCCAGCACGGCGAGCGCCCGGCTGACTGAAGCCCTCGGCCTGACCGACCCGGGCAAGGTCTACTGGATCGACCTCGACCAGAAGGGTCACGTGAAGCTGTGCTCCAAACCGGTAAACGTCTCCGAGCTGCTTCGCGCCGAGCTCTTCGACGCCTGTCCGTCAGTTTCGATGGTGTCCGCGACGCTGACCACCGCGGGGAACTTCGACTTCGTTCGCCGGGAGCTCGGGGTGCCGACAGACGCGCTCGAGGTGGTCGCTGACACGCCCTTCGACTTCGCGTCGCAGGCGCTCTTGGTCGTGCCCGAAGGGATGCCCGATCCGCGAGCACCGGAGTTCATCGACGCTGCGGCCCACGTGTTCCGCCAGGTAGTTGGGGCTTGCGGCGGACGCACGCTCGGGCTCGTCACCTCGTACCGCGCCTTGAACGGAGTCCACGCGCAGCTCGCTGGCTCCCGCTACCGGGTGCTGCGCCAAGGAGACCTGCCGCGAGCGGAGCTCACCCGTATCTTCAAGGAGGACGTCGACTCGGTCCTGCTCGGCACGGAGAGCTTCTGGACCGGCATCGACGTCGCCGGCGAGGCGCTCACCGGGGTCGTCATCGACAAGCTGCCGTTCCCGCATCCCGACGATCCGGTCATCGACGCCATCTGTGAGCGCGACCCGCAGGCCTTCGGCAACCACCTGGTCCCGCTCGCGATCATTGCTCTGCGCCAGGGCGTCGGGCGGCTCATCCGCGCTCGCTCCGACGTCGGCGTGGTGGTCATCCTCGACAAGCGCATCGCCGAGAAGGGCTACGGCAAGCAGTTTCTCCGAAGCCTACCGCCGATGCTCTCCACCCGGCGCATCGAGAACATCGCCCGCTTTCTCCAGGAGTCGAGTTATGCGCGCGCGAGTTGATTCCGGGCTCTCGCTGCCCGTGGGGGAGTGTCCGCCGCGCCTGGCAGAGCGGCTCATCCGCTCGCTCACCTTCCCGAACCCAGCCTACCTCGACCGGATGCGAGTTGGGCGTGATCCGGGCGCGGAGCCCGAGACGCTGTGCTTCGTGCTGGAGCGCGAGGGCTCGCTGCGCCTCCCGCGCGGGGCCATCCACGTGCTGCGTAAGGCCGCGGCGCAGGAGGGTACCATCGTGGCTTGCGAGGATGCCCGAGTGCTCCCCGACGAGCGTCTGCCCGAGCTGCCGGAGCTTCCTCTTCGGGACTACCAGGCGGCCGCCGTCGACAAGCTCGTTCGCGTCACGCAGGGCTCGGTGGTGATCCCCTGCGGTGGCGGAAAGACCCGTGTGGGGATGGGCGCCATCGCTCGACTCCGCACGCCGACGCTCGTGCTCGTCCACACGCTGGACCTGGCTGAGCAGTGGATTGGTGAGCTGAAGGACAAACTCGGCATCGACGCCGGCCTCGTGGGGGACGGGCAGCACCGCCCGGAGGCGGTGACCGTGGCTGTCATCCAGGCACTGGTGCGCTGGGACGAGGAGCTGCTCGATGAGTTCCTGCAGCGCTTCGGCCTGCTCATCCTCGATGAGGCGCACCACGTGGCCGCGAGCACCTTCCACCGCGTCGTCGATCGCTATCCCGCCCGCTACCGCCTGGGGCTGACCGCGACGCCCGAGCGCTCCGATGGGCTGACGGCGCTGCTCGATCTCTTCCTCGGCGCGCCCCTCGCCGTGGTCTCCCACGACCAGCTCGTCGAGGCGGGCGTGCTCACCATCCCGGAGGTGCGCCCTGTGGAGACGGAGTTCTTCTATCCCTACGTCAGCGCGGAGGACTACATGCCGATGCTAGCCGCAGTGGCCCACGACGAGCCGCGCAACGCGATGATCGTCGACTCGGTGGTCGCCGAGGCCCGGGCCGGCCACACGTGCCTCGTACTGTCGGGGCGCGTGGAGCACTGCCACACGCTCGTCGCGGCCGTGCGCGAGGCGGGTGTGACGGCCGACGTGCTCACGGGAGCCGTGAAGCGCGAGCGCCGTAAGGAGCTGCTCGACGACGCACGAGCGGGAAGGCTCTCGGTTCTGGTCGCGACCAGCATCGCAGACGAGGGGCTCGACCTACCGCGCCTCTCGCGTGTCTTCCTGGCGTTCCCCAGCCGCGCCAAGGGGCGCACCGTGCAGCGCCTCGGGCGACTCATGCGCCCGCACCCCGACAAGCAGGACGCGGTGCTCTTCGACTTCGTGGACCGCAAAGTGCCCATCCTGCGGCGCCACCACCTCGAACGGAAGAAACTCTACGCCGAGGTGCTCGGACTACCTGCGTCCAGGCTCAGTCGGCGTCCGGAGCCGAGGCAGCGGGCTCGACGGAGCGACGCTGCATGATCCCAGAGCCAAACGCTGAGGTGATCCGGAGCACCTGGCGCTGGTTGGCTCATGGCGACCACGGCGTCAGCGAGGTGCGCGTCATCCGCCCCGTGGGCGGCATCGTGGGCATCGGCTTCTTCGACGACGAGGACGCCTTTGTTCGAGAATGCCTACGCACCAACGCCATCGGCAACGTGTACGTCGGCATCCAGCCGCGTCCGGTGAGCCTGCTGTCACGTGCGCCGAACGCGATCCGTCCCATCAAGCGAGGGGCGACCCGCCAGGACATCGAGGTGGTCACCGCCACGGTCATCGATCTGGATCCGGTGCGCCCCAAGGACACTGCAAGCACCGACGAGGAGTTGGAGCAGGCCCTCGCCGCAGCCACGGCGGCGGCCGACTGGTGTGAGACGGAGGGGCTCGTCCGCCCGCGGCTCATGATGAGCGGCAACGGCGCGCAGCTCTGGTTCTCGCTGCCGCCGACGCACCTGGCCGAGCACGAACACCTCACCGAGGGACTGAAGCGCTTCGAGACCGAGCTCCGCGAACGCATCCAGACAGAGCAAGTCCACGTCGACTCGATCCACGACGTGGCGCGCATCATCAAGGTCATCGGCACCGTGAGCCACAAGGGCGACGGGCAAGGAGAGCGACCCCATCGCGTCAGCGCGCCCAAGGGCAGCTTCGAGCGCTCAGAGGACCCGCGTTTGCTCGAGCGGTTGACGGCGCCGCCTGCCCAGGAAGAAGCACCAGCGCGGCGCGTGTCGCTCCCCGTAGTCGGCGCGCCCAGCTGTTCAGACGTCGGAACAGCTGACAGTGGAGGCGGGATACTGCGCAAAAGCGGCGACTTCGACTGGGAGCACCCCGTGGACATGTGCGGTCCCGTGCAGCGGCTCTGGGACCAGGGTGCCGACGACCGCAGCCTCGCCATCTTCAACATGGTGCGCTTCTTCGCGCACAAGGGGCTCCCGCTCACGGAGATCATCGAGCTCATCACCGAGTACGATCGCCGCGGGCTCGGTAAGCTCCAGGGGCGCGACGCGGCGGCCTACATCACCAAGGCGCACGACAAGGTGGTGGCTACGGCGCGCGATGACGGTACGGTCGCGCCGCCTTGCCACGCCCTGCAGAAGCTCGACTACTGCAAGGTGCACCGCGAACCAGGGGCACGCTGCGATTTATACGACGTGGTCTTCGACGTCGAGAAGGCCATCGAGGCGGTGCCCGTCGACATGCCGGTGCAGGAGCTCGAGTACCGGCTCAAGCCCATCCTGCTCGCCATCGCCCAGCGCGATCCTTCCATGCACGGCCGCTACCTGGAGCTCGTCGAAAAGCGCTTCGGACTCAAGGCAAAGGATCTCCGCAAGGCCCTGGCTCGCGCGGCTGCCGCACCAGCGAGCGAGGAGAAGCCCGACGACGCTGCGACCGAGCCTGACGCCATCGAGGGGGAGATCTACGAGGACGCGGCGTTCTACTACTGCCTCACGGCGCGCGGGGAGACGAAGATCCTGTCATCCTTCACCATCGAGCCGACGATGCGTGTGGAGACCGAGGACGGTGAGCTGATCATGGGGGAGGCCCGCACCGACCGGGGGACGACGGTGCGCGGGCTACGGCTGCCGCTCACAGCTTTCCATTCGAAGCGCGACCTCATCCGCCTGCTCCCGTCGGCGGACATGCAGTGGACGGGCAGCGACAACAACGTCCAGGGGCTCCTGCGCGTGCTCGCGCGGCGTCCCGTTCCGCGCAAGCCTGGCTCGACGATGCTCGGTGACTACCGCTCGGGCGAGCACCACGTGTGGCTGGGCCCGGACTGCGCCATCGGGACGCAAGGATTTCTGTCTCCGTCGCCGGTCATCTACGTGCCCAGCGGTGGCTCACTGGACAAGCGGGTGAGCTACCGCGACGTCGACGAGGACACCTTCCTGCTCGTGGCGAGTACCGTGTTCGAGTGCCTCCCACAGGTGAACAAGCCCGAAGCGATTCTGCCCATCCTCGGCTGGTTCTTCGCCACGCCGCTGAAGCCCCGCTTCATGGAGGCGGTGGGCAGCTTCCCCACGCTCTTCGTGTGGGGCACGCAGGGCTCCGGCAAATCGAGTCTCTGCATCGACATCATGTGGCCACTCTTCGGCGTGCGCGACGCCGAGCCCTACAGCGCGACGGAGACGGAGTTCGCGCTGCTCAAGCTGCTCACGTCAACGCGGTCGGTGCCCATCTTCATCGACGAGTACAAGCCCTACGACATGCAGCGATTCCGCGTGAACACGCTGCACCGATACCTGCGACGCCTGTACCGGGGGGAGACGGAGGAACGCGGACGACCCGATCAGCGCGTGAACACCTACCACCTGCAAGCGCCCGTCTGCATCGCAGGGGAGACGCGTCCAACGGAAGCGGCGCTGCTCGAACGCATCATCACCTCGAACCCCGCGAAGACGACGCTCAGCGAGCTCCCGTCATGCAAGCGGGCTCACCAGGAACTCCGCGCGCAGGACCTCACCCTCTTCGCGCCCCGGTACATCCAGTTCTGCCTGGGGCGCAACTTCGCCGCAGACCTGCAGGTGGCGCGCGCCGCGACGACCGCTCTCATCGACGAGCGCAAGGTCCCCATCCGCATCGCCGAGAATCTGACGGCGATGCTGCTCGGGATCCACCTGTTCGAGGAGTTCGCGCGGCACTGCGGATTCGAGCTGCCCGAGGACCTCGGTGCGCAAGCCGCTGTCGACGCCATCCTCGCCGACCTCCTGGAGACGGACCACGGCGTGAAGAACGCCCTCGATCACTTCGTCGAGATGCTGGGCGTGATGGCCGTGCAGAACGAGCTGAAGCACCGCATCCACTACGTCTTCAACGACGGTCGGCTCGCCATCCACTTGGAGAGCGCCTACGACGCCTTCCGCGCGCACTGCAAGCGCATCGACTACGAGGGGGAGTTGGTTGATCTGAAGGCGCTGCGCCGCCTCGTGCTCGAGAACAAGAAGCAGGATGGCTACGTCACGTCCGACAGCGAGCGCGTCTACTTCGCCGCGGGCGACCGCCGGCGCGCCATGATCGTCGACCTGTCGAAGACCACCGTGGTCACCGAAGACGACTTCCCCCAGCGCGGCGAGTCCGAGGAGGGCAGCTTCCGCGAGAGCTTCAAGAGCCGGTACGGTTGGCAGGACTCGTAGGGCGGCTTTCAGAGCATCAGTTGCTGACGCACGTTGTGGTCGCCGACCGAGTGGTTCTGCACGTAGACCTCGTCGCGCTCATCCTTGGTGAGATTTCGGTACATCTCACTCCCGAGTCCGTAGTCGTTGGCCCACGACAGTTCGTCGCCGAGTTCGACCTCCAAACCGCCGATCATCTCGATGATGGTGTACCCATCGTCCTCGGTCAGGACGGCGGCCATACCGCGTTGCGGGTTGATGAGAGTCACTGTTCCTCTTCTCGCCATGATGTGAAGGATATCCAATCAATGCACTTGGCCAAGAGGCACGGCTCAAGGCCGACGGGTGTCTCGCCCCGGCGTCTTCACCGCCTCCGCATCCCCCGGCGCGCCGAGCCGCCGGCACTCGCGCAGGAGCGTCGCGGCCTTCTGCATGCCTGCCAGCTGGTCGTCCGACACCTTCCCGCTGGCGCCGCTGCGCTTGCGGGTCGTGGTCGGCGTCATCCAGGTGAAGTCGGCGAGCGACGGGTCGAGGATGATGTTCTCCGGGGGGACCGCGAGGCGCACCGCGCCCGTGCCCTTGCGGGACTTGATGAGCGCCCGGCGCTCCTCCTCCGGGAGGCCCGGCACCTCGAGCTTGCCGAACTCCTTTCGCAGCTCGTCGAGCTCTTGCGCCTTCTTGTTCGCAACGCGCAGACGCTCCTTGTCGACCCAACCGTCGTCGTCACCGCGGAGGCGGGCGCAGGCGAGGAGCAAGAGGCGCAGAAACTGGAGGTCGCTCTTTCGGAGGCCGCCGAAGTCGTGCCCGTTGATCTCCAGCCGGTGCCGGTCGGGCGTCGTTGAGAACCGCAGCCGCACAAAGTCGAGGTCGAGCTCAGCGTCGTCGACCGCGCGCTCGCGGTAGTCGGGGACCAGGTCATCAAGGGCGCGGGAGAAGTCGATGCGACCATCTGCATCAGCGCCGATGGCGACCACGGCAGTTCGCAGGGAAGCAGGCAGCGCCTCGCGCGCCGGCCTGGCCGAAAGCACGATGAGCGCGTCACTGCCCAGCTCCTCCCTCACGCCGCGGCAGAGCTGCTCGAAGCCACGCCGGAGCGAGCGGCTCCAGACGACGGCGATCGCCAGCCCACGACGATTCAAAACGCCGACCGGGAAGAACGGCTCCGGCACCGCGCGCGAGAGCGGACGCAACCCGTTGCGCTTGGCCAGCGCGCCAAGGATACCGTCCGCAGAGGTCCTCAGCGCCTGGACGTCCCCCAGTGGCACCCATTCCCAACCGGGCCAACAGGCAGGCTCGTGGGGACAGGCGATGCCGACGAGACCCTCGCCGTGGCGGGAGGCGTAGTCGAAGTTCGGTTGGCACCCGTGCTCGCAGCCGGGCGGCTCGTAGTCGTCCTTGGAGTGGACCAGCACCTTCTCGCGCACCAGCCAGGCGACGTCCGACGCAGCGTCCGTCACCTGGCTGTAGCTCACGCGAGCGCGGTCACTCCGCTGCAGTGCGGTCAGCAGCAGCGTCCATGGCAGCTCGCGAGCCGACATCGATTCCCCACTCCTTGAGGCAGCGACGGATCACCCGATCGCGTCGGGTGTCGTTCAGGTTGGTCGAGTTCGGGTTGAAGAGGCTCACGGTGCGGTACTTGCTCCGCCCCTTACCTTCGAAGGTGAAGCGGAGCTGGACGCCGTCGAGGGGATCGCTTTCGAGCGAGATCCCGTGCTCCTCGAGCACCATGCCGAGCCCCACGATGGAGAGCCCGGGTCGAAGCTCGATGGTGACGCGCTTGGCGTCGTGATGCGCGGTGCGCGCGATGACCTTGACGACCGAGACCTCGTCGATCGCGTCGACCCCGTGGGTGGGAAAGTCAAAGTCCGGATCCCGCAGCACGTCGAAGTTGAACTTCGGCGTCTTCGACACGTCGCCGAAGTAGTTGGGATCTCGCACGAACACCTCCGCGAACAGATCGCGGAGCTTCTCACGCTCGACCTTGCGCGGCGCCTTCACCAAGAGCGTGCTGGTCTCGTAGTGGAAGACAGCAGCCAACCGCACCACAGGGCGTTGCCAGTCGGGCTCCATGACGCCGCTGTCGTTGAAGCGGTCAAAGGGAGCCATCTCGTCCTCGTGGAACACGAAGATCGCGAACTTCTCGTCGTTGGCGAAGTCCTCGATTTGGCAGCGCGCCCCAAACGCAGTGTCGCGAAAGTGCGTGATCATCTCGCCCTTCATGCGAGCCTTCGCCTCAGGTGTCGTGGCGAGTGTGACCTCGTAGCTTCCGGGGTACTCGCGGAAGTGCTCGAGTGCGTCGACCGCGTAGGCCCGGTGTGCCTCGCGGAAGCGCGCAGGGTCGGCGACGAAGAGACGCAGCGCCACGTCCTGAGCTGACCATTCGCGTGACTCCTCGATGAGCGGACCTTGCTCATCTGTCCAGACGAACGGCGCCACCTGCTGCTCCAGGTACGGCCGCGCGTGCCGCGAGCACATGTCGTTGACGACAAGCAGCTCCGTCTCGATGCGTGTGCGCTCGTCGACGTCGAGCGCCTTCCACGCGCGGTAGAACTGAAGGCCCGGAGAGTCCTTCCCATCGAGCTGAAGCGTGACGCTCGCCCACGCCTGCAGCTCATCGAGCGCCGGAGGGGTGAGGTGGCGGAAGAAAGATTTGGGGTTCCATTCTCGATGGTGCATGAGGGTTTTCCTTGGAAGAAACTGTTCAGTGAACAGTAAACATCTTGAGCAAACGAAAGCCGCGCTCAGAGCAGCGTGAGCTGCGGCGCGGACTCGTCCACGACCAGTTTCAGATCGAGCAGCCGGTAGCGCATGGCCTCGTTCGACACGTTGCTGAAGTTGCCGTGCTCGATGACCTCCGCCGCGAGGTCGCGCAGGTTCTCGTCGAGCTCACGGTTCTTCCGCAGCTCCTCAACGTGCTTTCAATGCGGCAGCGTGAGGCCGTAGCGGGCATGCACCACGGCGCGTACGTCGGCCGCGGGCATGAGCAGGTGAGCGGCGAACATGTCCGCCTGAACCTCCACGGGCGGCCGCTTCCCGTCGTCCGAGCGACACACGATCGCGGGCTGCTCGGGGAGGTCTTTGGTAGAGAAAAGCGGCGCGCAGGCCTCGCGCGCTTCAATGAGGGGACGGTGCAGCTCCCAGTGGCCCACCTCGTGGGCCATGGTGAAGGCGATGCGTCCCTCGTGCCCGCCAAGCTCGAGGCTCTCTTCGATGAAGATGCGGCGGTCCTTGAGGAAGGTCGCCCCGAGCACGTTCGGCAGCCCGAGCATGTCGTAGAGGTCCGTGAACGCGAGCTCGAGCTGGAGGTACCCTTCGATGATCTGGTCCACGTCGATCGGAGGGCGCAGCGGCTTGCCGCTCCACTCCGCCACGCGGGCCAGGAGGTCCGTCGCGCGGTGCTCGATTTGAGGCACCGCGAGGAAGGGTACTTTCAGTTCCTGGGTCACTTTCCTCGCCGTTTCTTCTTTGCTGCCTCAAGCATCGCCAAGAGGTCCTTGGCGGTGACGTTCTGCTCTCTGGCGGTCCGAAGAAACTCAGGCATCTGCGGGTCGCCGGTGATCATGGCCCCAACGTCCTCTGGGACACGACCAGCGAGCTGCATCAGCTCGTCGAAGTCGTCGTCGAGGAGTTCCGCCAGGGCGCGGATCGTCTTTTCGGTGGGGGGGCTGGGGTCTTGGTTGTTCTCTATCCGAGAGAGGTAGGTGGCGGAGATGCCGGCTTTGGTCGCGGCGGCCCGCAGGCCTAGCTCGCGCTCCTGCCGAACGCGCTTCAGCCTCTTTCCAAGCGTTTCTTGGCTCACATCAGTTCTTCCTGCGGCAGCTGGTGGGAGTGCCGTCGTGCAGTGTCCAGTGATTACTGGACGAATGTCGGGTCGTCAAGTGGTCAGCGACCTCCCCTGTCCCACTTTCGGTTCGGCCGCCGCGTTTGAACCACGATGGCCAAGAACCAACCGAACGTCACGGCAGTCCCGGCCGTACCCCCTGCGCGACCGACCAAGCCCCCCGAAGCCTACCGCGACGAGCTATTCGATCTGCTCGCGGAAGCACTCCTCGAACTCGCTCTCTCGTCTTGCTTGGAGGCGGAAGCAGAGCCTGTGTGTCCGACGCGACGAGCGTGATTCGCCGCGAAATCAACGAGGAGACTATGCCCAGACAATCCGCCCCCACCGAGGTCTTCGACCTCACTGACGACCTGCCCGAGGTGCTCGCCTTGGAGTCCATGACCGTGAACGAGCTCGCCGAGCGCTATGCCGAGGTCTTCGGCGAGCCGACGCGCTCGCGCAACCGCCAGCACCTGATCCGTAGTGTCGCATGGCGCATCCAGGAGAAGGCACTGGGTGGCTTGTCCGCCGAGACACTCGCGCGCATCGCGACGCTCGCCGAAGAAGCCCCGCGCCCCTGGCGACGGCGCCTGCTCGACGCTGGACCACGCAGAACGTCGCAGGCGAAAGCGCGCGCTCCGGAACCGAAGGCACCACCCAAGCCGCGAGATCCACGGCTGCCAACATCGGGCACCACGCTCCGCCGCGTCTACCGCGGAGAGACCCACGAGGTACTCGTGCGCGAGCAGGACTTCGAGTACCGCGGCAGCAGCTTCCCGTCGCTCTCGGCGATCGCTCGCGACATCACCGGCACCAGCTGGAACGGCTTCGCCTTCTTTAGGCTGGAGGCTGGAGGCTTCAGGCTGGAGGTCGGGCACCGTGGCTAGCGGCGGAGTGAACGCAGCAGGCCCGCGAGTACCTTTGCGGTTTCGGTTGCCAGCGCCATCAGCGCGGCTGCGTCCTCGGCTGCCAGGTACTCGAGTCGTCGGGCGAGAGACAGTTGGTATTCGAGTTCGCGACTGGCCGCATAGGCGATATCAAGGAACCGCAGGTAGTCCGCCTCGGAGTGTCTCGCACAGCCTTCGACGATGTTCGAAGCGATGGACACCGCACCGCGCCGAAGCTGCGAGGTCAACCCGTAGACCTCTTCGCGAGGGAAGCCTTGCGTGTGGCGATAAACCGCTACCGCGAGCGAATCAGCGAGTTCAAAGGCTCTCAACTTCGTGTGGTCCCGCATGCGCAAGAACCTAAAGCCTAAAGCCTCCAGTCTCCAGCCTCGGAGATGCGCCATCTACACGCGCAAGTCGACGACGCACGGGCTCGACCAGGAGTTCTCCTCCCTCGACGCGCAGTGGGATGCCTGCGCCGGCTACGTGCGCGGGCAGCCCAGCTGGGAGCTGGTGGAGGAGCGCTACGACGACGGCGGCTTCACCGGCGCCAACCTCGAACGGCCCGCGTTTCAGCGGCTCCTGGCGGACGTCGAGGAGGGGCGCATCGACGTGGTGGTCGTCTACAAGATCGACCGCCTGAGTCGCTCGCTGCTCGACTTCGCGAGCTTGATGGAGCGTTTCCGCAAGGCGGGCGCGTACTTCGTGTCCGTCACCCAGCCATTCCTGTCGGCGGACTCGGACGCCATGGCGCAGCTACTGCTCAACGTGCTGATGGCCTTCGCGCAGTTCGAGCGGCAGATGATCGCCGAACGCATCCGCGACAAGGTCGTGGCCTCGCGCCGCAAGGGGCTCTGGACCGGCGGCAACGTGCCCTACGGCTACCAGGTGCAAGACCGCAAACTGCGGCCGCGCCAGGAGGAGGCCGTCGTCGTGCGGCGCATGGTCGAGCTCTTCCTCGCCACGCAGAGCGACTCGGACGTCACGCGCGACCTCGCCGCTCACGGCGTGCTCACACGCAAAGAGCGCCCGTGGACGCCGCAGTCCGTGGCCCGTGTGCTCACCAACCCCGTATACGCCGGCTTCGTGACCCTCGGCAGCGAGCTGCACGACGGCGAACACGAACCCCTCATCGACCGCGAGACCTTCGAGCAACTGCAGTCGCTCCGCGCCACGAGCAGTTCCGAACGGCAGAGCAAGAACGCCCAGCGCCAGCGCAACCTCGAGTACGTCCTGCGGGGTCGGGTGTTCTGCGGCTGCCAGGGTGCGGACGGCCAGCCCTGCGGGTTCGCGATGACGCCGGCGTCGACGAGAAAGGGGCGCAGGGTCTACCGCTACTACCGTTGCATCGCACGGGACAAGGTGTCTCCCCAGGCCTGCCCGGCGCGTCCGCTCGCAGCCCCGGAGCTGGAGGAGCTGGTGCGCTCCCAGGTAGCAGACGTCGCGCGACAGCTCGACGAGCAGGGGCGAAGCACGGGCGTCACGGTGGACGGCGGCGTGGTGCGGCACGCGGGGCGACGCATCGACGAGCTGAAGACCCGGCGCGCCGGGCTCCGCGACCGGCTGACGTCGGTTGAAGCCGAGCTGCGCGCCATCGCCCAGGCCACCGCCGAGGGCGGGGACCGCGGCGCCTACCACCAACGGCACCACGACAAGCGAAGCCAAGAGCGGGACCGCCTGCAGAAGGAGCTGCGCGAGGTTCGCGAGGCACTCGGAAACCTGGAGCGCCTGGTGCTCAACGGTCCCTGGCTCGCCGAACAGCTGCGCGGCTTCGACACGGTCTGGGACAAGCTGCTGCCCGCGAACCGGCTGCGGGTCATCCGCCTCGTTGTGGAGCGCGTTGACGCGAACTCGGTGACGGGCGAAGTCAACATCACGCTGGCGCCTTGGGTGGGCGCGATGCTCAACGGGTCGGCGTCGGGCGAGGAGGCCACCAATGCCGCCTGACGCTCCGGTCATCCTCCGCGCGCAGCTGCGCCCACGAGCGGCTGTGGCGCGCGTCGAGCGGGCACGGCGCGTCCCTGGCCAGCCCAGCCGCCGTCCCGCCTACGTGGCGCGTCTATTGGCGCTCGGGCACCAGCTGCGGCGGCTCCTCGACGAGGGCCGGGTGGAGAGCGTGGGTGAGCTGGCTCGCCGTCTGGAAGTCAGCCAGCCGCGCATCACCCAGCTGGTGAACCTCACGTACCTGGCGCCGGCCATTCAGGCGGAAGTGGCGGCGCTGGAGGCAGTCGACGGCAAGGAGCCGACGAGCGAGCGGCCGCTGCGCGAGGTGCTGCGGGAGGCCGGATGGGCGGGGCAGTGGCGGGTGTGGATGAGTCTCCGTCGCCTTGAATCTGTTGAGCTTGCCGCCGAACTCGCGCCAGGGGTAGCTTGAATGGAGCATACCCATGGTCGACTTCGGAAAACTGCTCCGTTCTCGCAGCACCACACGCGAGCTGAATCCTCTCCAGATCTTTCAGTCACTCGACCGAAGGGCCTCACACGCCGTACTGCGTCCGGCGCAGATCGCCGCGTTGGAGCAGCTTCATGCACGTCGCGAGGAGCACGATCTGGTCCTGAAGATGCCAACGGGCCTGGGCAAGAGCGCGGTTGGACTCCTCTACCTGCAATCTCACATGGCCGCGTCAGGACGAGGCGTGGTTTTCCTCTGTCCAACAGTGCAACTCGTCAACCAAACCCTTGAGGAGGCAGCTCGCCTCGGCGTGGCCGCCCACGCCTATCCCGGTGGTCAGCCCCATCCGCACCCTGATTGCCTCGGCGGTCGAGCGGTGACGGTCTGCACCTACGACAAGATGTTCAATGGTCTGAGCACCTTCGAGCGGAGCGATGTGGCTTTCACGCCGGAGGCAATTGTCTGCGATGATGCACATGCCGGCGTGGAAGAGGTCCTGAACGCTTTCACCCTGCGTATCGAGAGCGGAGCACTCTTCGATTCCCTCCGACTTCTACTTTCCGACGCATGTCGGTCGCGAGAGCCTCAAAATTGGGACGAGGTGCTGGCGGGGGAGCCCTCGGTTGTTGTCGAGGTGCCTCACTGGATTTGGCGTGACCTCATCGACAGAGCGTCCGAGATGATACAGGCGTCCGCCGGTGAGAAGCAGGTGAAGTTCACATGGCCACGGCTGCGCAACCACCTCGCTTTGACCCGAGTCGTGGTGTCGAGCGCTGCAGTCGAGGTGTCGCCAGTACTACCTATTGTCGACGCAGTCCCGGCGTTTGCTGGGGCGAAGCACCGGCTGTTTGCTTCTGCGACCCTTGCTGACGACTCCATACTCGTGCGCTCGCTTGGCTGCGATGCTGCCTCTGCCAAATCTCCTGTGGTCGTCGGAAGCGATTCACCACCAGGAGAGCGATTGGTGCTCGTCCCATCGCTCATTGACCCGACGCTGGGGCGGGAGTGGGTGATCCGATGGGCGAAGAATGCTTGCCGGCAGCACGCTGTCGTTGCGCTTTGCCCTTCGTCCAAACTGGCGAACGACTGGGTGGCCGCCGGCGCCGAGTTGGGAATGCGCGACACAGTCGAAGACGTCGTTGCCAAGCTCAGGTCGGGCGCAACGAAGTTCGCGGTCTTGGCACAGCGCTACGATGGAGTAGACCTTCCCGACGATTCTTGTCGCGTCCTCATCATTGATGGCCTGCCTCATGGTGAATCCGCGACTGACCTCCGAGACCGTTCCCGACTGCGGGGGGTCGGCGGTCCTCGCGGACGCATGATGTACCGTATCGAGCAGGGACTCGGACGTGCTGTGCGTTCGCCCGCCGACTTCGCCGTCGCGATACTGGCGGGGCCTGAGCTTGCCTCGTTTGTCTCCAATGCGGACGTCGCCAGGCACTTCGGACGCGACCTTCAGCTCCAGCTAGATGTTGCACGAGAGCTGGCCGACATCGCTCGCGCCGACGGGGAGAATCCCGAAGACGCGTTCACCTCCGTCGTGGAACCTCTACTTCGACGAAATCCATCTTGGAGGAGCTTCTACGACGAACGGGTGCGCAACAAGCTTTCCTCGCTTGATGCCATGCCGGATGTTTCGCGCATCGATCTGGCGAATTCAGAGCGAGACATATTTACCAAAGCCTCCGTCGGTGAGCTCGATGCTGCGGCGCATCAGTTGTCAGCGGCAATTGCGAACGTCGACAGCCCGGAGCGACGAGCAGAGCTGTTAGAGATGAAGGCTCGCTGCCTGGTGCCGCTGGATCCGGGGGAGGCCATGCGAGTTCAGGCTGCAGCCTACGCGGAATCTCGAGGCGTGGCACGCCCGCCCACCGGGGTCGCTCTCCGCACTCCTGCCGAGCGTGACGCTGCTACTCGACTGTTGGCTCTCCGACGGCATTTCACGAGCGGCAACGGCCTCATCGCGGAGTTCGATTCGGTATCGACGGCATTGGACTTCAAGGCGAAAGCGAATCAATTCGAGGAAGCCGTTAAACGCCTGGGCGATTTTCTTGGCGCCGATTCGCAGCGACCCGAATCTGAGCTCGGCGAAGGACCGGATAACCTGTTCCAGTGGGGAGAGCAGGCGTTCGTCATCGAGTGCAAGAACGAGGCGGGATACGCAGTCATCCCGAAAAAGGACGCGGAGCAGCTTCTGCACAGCCTTCAGTGGTATCGAGCCAAGAGCAGCCTGGCGGAAGAGAACGTCTGCGCGTTGTTCATCGGATCTGCTACCCGGTTCGATGTGGGCGTGCATGGTCCTGATGGTTGTCGGGTCATCACTCCAGACCGCCTCGCCCGACTCGTCGACGCAGTGAGGAACTTCGTCGCGAGGCTCGCCTCGCGCGGTTCCAGCGACT
Source organism: Pseudomonadota bacterium (assembly GCA_023398955.1). Lineage (GTDB taxonomy): Bacteria > Myxococcota_A > Polyangia > Polyangiales > Polyangiaceae > JAEWRL01. The sequence goes on along the minus strand of JAEWRL010000082.1, from coordinate 22,769 downwards.
GGACGAACGCGGAGGTGTATCGGCTACTGGCGGAGCATCACCTCAACGGAAAGCAGCTGCTCTCCGCGTTCTCCTCCCCCATCTCAAGGTAGCCCACCTTCCGCGATAAAGGTCTGGCGACGACGCGCATCACCCGCAGGGGTGATCTGGCGCGAGAAAGTAGCGCGCCCGGGCTGACAATCTACGCCCGACCTGTACCAGATCGGCAGAGACGACAGTGGCCGGCCCGCGTAGCATCGGGCCGATGTACGCGCAGACCACCTTCAGCCCGGCGCACGGCGGGGCGGCCGCATGTCGGGTCGCGGACGTACTTCCCGCGAGTTGCCAGCCCCGGTCTACCGGTGGCTACGATTTCACTCACGCTGCACCTTGCGCCTTGCCCTTAGGTGGCTGTACCCTGCTGCCCGCTGGAAAAGTCTGCCGTCCGCTGCGGCGGAGAAGCTCGCTCCTCATGACGGATGAAATCCTCACGCTGCCCGAGGTCGCCAAGTTGCTGAAGGTCACCGACAAGACGGTCTACTCACTCGCCCAGAAGGGCACTCTCCCTGGCTTCAAGGTCGGCGGGCAGTGGCGTTTCAAGCGCGTCGACATCGACGCGTGGATCGAGGAGCAGAAGGCGGTGCTGCGAGGGGAGGACGACAGCTGATGGCCGCGCCCAACATCGACTTCGAGCGTCTCTTCAAACTACGCCTCGCCGTGGCCCGCCATGGTGAAATGGACGGCGCCCGCTGGTGGAATACCCAGAGCGTCCTGGGTCGCCGCGGTGGGGTTGTGCTGAAGCGCGGCTTTCCCACGACGCACAGGTTCGCGCAGGCTCGCATCGTGTTCGATGTGGCAAAGAGTCGTTGCCACGAACTCTTCGACCCGCCCGGCTGCATGACGCTGTGGAACTTGCCTGCTGACATCGAGGATCAGTTTCAAGAACACTGGCAGGACTGGATCGACAATACCGATCGCTGGGAGTCTGCCTTTGCAGCGGTCGAAGAGCAGTCCACCGATCTCCTTGGCACACTGGGCAGGCTGGAGGTCCTCACCGAAGCGCAGGCGGAAGCAGCGAAGAAGCTGCGCCGTTCGGCTGAGAACCGTGCAGTGCCGATTTCCGGCAGTCATGCACCAAGTGACGACATCATCACGCTCCTGGCGGCTGGATTTTCCAGGGGAGAGCCTGGCGCTCCCGCGATCCCCTACGCGAGGCTCGAGGAATGATTGGACTCGGACCCCGGCATGACCTCATTTCGTCGACCTCGATCATTCGAGCTGGGTTGGTTGAAGAAACCTACGCGGCGCTCCGCGACTGGGATTTCCAGACGTCGAAGCCCGACAACATCAAACGACTGAGTCAGGCCCCAACCGTTGCCGCTGTTTCGGAGTCGTGGCGCAAGGACATCCTCCAGGCGATCAGTCGCCGCCTGGATCCTGGCGGCCGCGACAAGAGCCTCACCATCCTCGCCCAGTGCGGCTTCTCGCTGGAAAGCTGGAAGCCCTTGCTGCTTTGGCACATCACGCGCGACGAGTACCTGCTCCGCAGCTTCCTGATCGACTGGTTCTTTGAGGCCCGAGACTCCGGGAAGTCGAGCCTGACGGCAGATGACGTTGAGGCGTTCCTCCGCTCAAAGGACATTGCAAAGCGCACCAAGAGCCCGTGGCAACCGGTCACCGTGCGGCGTCTCTCGAACGCACTACTTCAGAATGCGCTCGACTTCGGACTCGTCACCGGCACCGCTCGTAAGGAGTTCATCTCCTACCACCTTCCCGAGGAGAGCTTCCTCTACCTGCTGCACGCCATGGCCGAAGCAGAGCCAAACGCTCGAAGGATCGTCGATTCAAAGGATTGGCGCATGTACCAGATGGAGACCTCGGACGTGGAACGCGAGCTTCTGCGGCTTCACCAGTACCGCAAGGTTCACTACCAGGTGGCAGGCAGTCTGGCGCAGCTCAAGCTGCCCAATGATTCATCGGCGTCCTACGCCCAGGAGCTGTGCGCATGAGCGACTGGAAGCAGCGCCTGACGGGCCAACTGGAGCCGGTGCTGAAACAAGCGGACCCTCGGCCCGCCATCAGCGCGTACCACGATATGCCGTACGCGATATTTCGCTACGCGCCTGAAGTGGAGTTCGCGGTCCGGCAGGAGACCGCGCTACTCGCAACGAGGCTGGAGCAAGCCGGCAAGCGAGTGACCTCGATCTCCCTTGCCGAGTGCATGCATGAAGCACTGGCAGCCGAAGGCCTGGATGCGGCAGCCGTTGCCGAAGCTGAGCGTTCCGTTGGGCTCGAATCGACCATCGAGACCATTCACCAGGTCCTCAGCGAATACCGGCCCCTCGACGAGCTGGTGGCGGCCCATATCCCTGCCGATGCCGACCCGCTCCGCGACGTCGTCTTCATCGTGCGCGCCGCCGCGCTCTTTCCCATCTACCGCACTTCGTCCTTGCTCGAGCAGCTCAAGGGCAAGGTGCACGTACCTTCCGTCTTGTTCTACCCCGGGGAGCTGGATGGTGCGGCTGGTCTCAGGTTCATGGGCGTGCTCGACGCCGAACACAACTACCGGCCGAAGATCTTCTGATGGAGCCCCCGTCCAGGACCAAGAAACATGTCTGAAGTCACCATCCGAAAACTCTTTGAAGGCCAGATCGATCGTCGCATCGAGGAGGTCATCAAGGTTGACCAAGCCGATGAGAACATCATCAAGGACGAACTCGCTGAGTACGTGGTCACGGACTCCATCCGTGGCCACCTGACGGAGGTCCTGGAGAGCTACTGGGAGACGCCGAAGAAGCCCCATGATGGTATCGCCGTCTGGGTCTCTGGCTTCTTTGGCTCAGGTAAGTCCAGCTTTGCCAAGTACCTCGGATTGGCGCTGCAGAATCGAAACATCGTAGGTGACGGTGCCGCGCGCCTACTCGCGCAGCGCGCCGCCGATCCGAAGATCGAAGTCCTGCTCAGCAATATCTCGGAGCAGATCCCCACCGAGGCAGTCATCTTCGATGTCTCCACCGATCGCGGGATCCGCACGGGGAATCAAAGCATCACGGAGATCATGTACCGGCTCTTCTTGAAGAGTCTTGGGTACGCCGGTGACCTCGATCTCTCCGAACTCGAAATCACTCTGGAGGAAGCCGAAAAGCTCGACGCGTTCAAGGCCAAGTACCTCGAGATCTTCGGGAAGGAATGGGACACCGGAAAGGGGCTGATTGCGTTCGCCGTGCAGCAGGCGAGCCGCGTGATGCACGAGCTCGAGCCGGACACGTTCGCGACCGCAGACAGCTGGCGCGAAGCCGCTCTCAAACGCGCCGACATCACGCCGGGTGATCTCGCCAAGCGCGGGATGGAGCTCATGCGCCGTCGCTCGCCGGGCAAGACCCTGCTCTTCGTCGTGGACGAAGTCGGGCAGTTCGTTGCGCGCGACGTCCAGAAGATGCTCGATCTCCAGGCTGTCGTGCAGAACCTCGGTCGGATCGGTCGGGGCAAGATGTGGATCGTCGTGACCTCGCAGGAGAAGCTCACGGAGCTCGTGGGCGGGCTCGATGACAAGCGTGTCGAGCTGGCGCGACTGATGGATCGCTTTCCCCTGCAGGTCCACCTCGAGCCGGCAGACATCTCGGAGGTGACGAGCCGCCGTGTTCTTTCGAAGAATGCAGAGGCGGAAAAGACCCTGCGGGACCTCTTCACCGAGAATCGCGGACGCCTTTCCGACAACACCCGCCTCAGCGCTGACATCAAGTTGCCAGAGCTCACGACCGAGAGCTTCATCGATCTCTACCCGCTCTTGCCCTATCAGATCGATCTCATCATTCAGGTCGTTTCTGGTCTGCGCACGCAAGGGGGATCCAGCAAGCACGTCGGTGGCGCCAACCGCACCATCATCAAGCTCGCTCAACAGCTGCTCATCCACCCGGACGTGGATCTGGCGTCCCAGACTCTCGGCACGCTCGCGCGGGTGGACCAAGTCTACGATCTGGTCTCCGGCAACATCGCCAGCGAAGTTCGCGGGAAGATCGACGACATTCAGAAGAAGGTCGACCATCATTTGGCTCAACCTGTAGCCAAGGCCATTTGCCTCCTGCAGTACGTGCGCAGCATTCACCGCACCGCCGAGAACATCGCGGCAAGCCTGCATCCCGCTGTCACCGCAGATTCTCGTCTTTCGGAAGTGCGCGAGGCCCTGGCAGCCCTGGAGCGCGCTCACATGGTCCGGCGCGGTGACGACGGCTACCGCATTCCGACGCCGGCTGAAGACGACTGGGAGCGCCAGCGTGGCAGCCTCAATCCGAAGCCCGGCGACGTGAGTCGGCTCCATGCAGACATTGTTGCTGGCCTTTGGCAGCCCCAGCCGCAGCACTCCTTTCTAGAAGTGAAAGTCTTCAAAGCTGGCCTGTATCTTGGGGGTCGCCAGCATGTGGACGGGGACATTCCCGTTCATCTCACGCTCGCTGAAGTCGGCTCGGAATGCGACGAACGGACCGAAGAGGCGAGGAAGCGCAGCCAGACGGAGACCAAATCCATCTTCTGGGTGTGTGCGCTGGACGAGGCCATCGATCGCGAGACGCAGGAGCTGTTTCGTTCCAAGGAAATCTTGGCGCGCAAAGAACGCGGCGCTCAAACCAAGGATGAAACGGCGCTCGTTGCTGAAGAAAAGCTGCGCCTGCGCCGCCATCAGGACGAGCTCCGTCGCTTGCTCAAGCAGGCATTGCTCACCGGAACCATCTTCTTCCGTGGCAATGATCGCAGCCCCGACGATACCGCGACCGATGTGGGGCGCACGGCAGCGAAGGCGCTGAGCCAGGCTCTGCCTGAGGTGTTCGACCGTTTTGAGGAAGCTGCGGCTCGTGCCGGCAAGAACGACCTCGATTCGCTCATGACGACGGAGAACCTGCGCGGTCTGACGCCGGTGTTCACCAACCTCTCGCTCGTTCGCGACCAGGGCGGCAAACCCGTGTTCAACACGGAAACTGGACCGCTCGCTGAAGTGCTCTCCAGGATCGAAAACCGGACGAGCTACGGCGAGACGGCCAACGGCAAATACCTTGCGGATGAGTTCAACAAGGAGCCCTTCGGTTGGGACTTCGACGTCGTACGTCTGCTGGTCGTGGCCTTGCTTCGAGCGGGGAAGCTCGAGGCAACCAGTAAGGGCCAGATCATCGAGTCTGCGCTGTCACTCGAGGCCCGCAACACCTTCTCCAACAACAATCTATTCCGGCAAGCTTCTTTTCGGCCTCGCACAGGTCCGGTGGACTTCGCGCAGGTGGTGGATGCATCCGAGCACTTCAAGGAGGTCTTTGGGCGGGAGGTGGCTGAGCTGGAGCAAGGCGTCGTCGCTGGCGCGATCCGCGAGGAAGTGCACCGTCACGATGCCGAACTGCAGGAGGTGCACACGCTACTCGTCCAGCACAACCTCCCGGGTGCCGACGTGCTCCGCACCGCTCTGGACGAGATGCGATCCATCCGTTCTGGGAAAGAGGAGCACGTCATCCTCACGTTCAACGGCGCGTACAAGCAGCTGAAGGAGGCCATCAGGCGCGCTGCCGAACTCTCGCAAGCGCTCACCGAGCCGCGCCTCTACGACATTGCTCGCGCCCGCAAAGCTCTCGGCGAGCTGTGGAACCTGCTCCGCGACGAGCACGACTTGAGCGACGACCTTCGGGAGCAACACGACAAGCTCCAGAACTTGATGGCGAAGGAAACCTTCTTCCGAGAGCTAGCCGCCATCGACCAGCACACCCGGGCCCTCGAGCAGGAGCACAAGCGCCTCCACGACGAAGCGGCTCAAGCACGGGCCGCAGCCTACGCGGCCGCCGTCACCAAGCTGCGCTCCACCCCCGGCTTCGCGGAACTGAGCGAAGACCAGGAGCAGCGCATCGTGCGTCCATTGGGAAGCCGGGCGACGCTCGACGGGACAGACGCTGTCGCCATCCCGCTGCTCCGATCGGATCTCGCTGCGTGCTCCGGACGACTGTCAGGCGCCATCGAGGAGATGCTGCGGCTGGTCGACGGCAATCGCATCGTGAGCGTCACCGCATCCAGCTACTTCAGCGGTGGGATCGAAACAGAAGAACAACTCGATCAAGCGCTTGCCGGACTCAAGGAGCAATGCCTGGAGCTCATCGGCGCCGGCAAGAAGGTTCTGGTTCAATAGGAATGCCGTCGCATGGATAAGGAAACCAGAAACAAGATCCAGCGGGCCACGCAGGCGGCGCGCAGCTTGCTTGAGCAGGAATATGCCGAGCAGCTTGAGGGCGTCTTCGACATCCGCCTGGACGGCAGCATCGCGGACCAGCCGGGACAGCACCTGGACGCAACCGAGCGCGTGCAACGCGCCAAGCTGATCACCGCCGTGGAGCACTTGGGCGGGGCTGGTCTCACGAAGGCTGCTGCCGTCTCCGCCTACTTGCGGGAAGCGGCGTTCACCACGCTCAACCGTTTCGTGGCGCTCAAAATGCTGGAGGCGCGCGAGCTGGTGCAAGAGTGCGTGAGCCGCGGGGAGCAGTCTGCTGGCTTCAAGGAGTTCACCGGGTTGGCACCCGGCCTGGTGCAGCTGCCGGACCATGGGTACCGCGCCTACATCGAATGCATCTTCGATGAACTCTCCACCGAGGTGAAGGTGCTCTTCGAGCGCAGAGATGCGCGAGCGCTGCTCTGGCCCAAGCGTGCGGCGCTGGATGCGCTCCTCGAGCTGCTCAACGCGAGTGACTTGAGTACGGTATGGGCTGAAGACGAAACCATTGGCTGGGTCTACCAGTTCTTCAACGGCGAAGACGAGCGCAAGCAGATGCGCGCCGAGAGCCAAGCTCCGCGAAACAGCCGCGAGATGGCCGTCCGCAACCAGTTCTTCACGCCCCGCTACGTGGTGCAGTTTCTGACGGACAACACCCTGGGCCGCATCTGGTACGAGATGCGCGGCACGCAGACCTCTCTGGCGGACAGTTGCGAGTACATGGTGTGCAAGCCTGACGAGACCTTCGCACAGCGAGCCAAGAAGGACCCGCGCGATCTGCGCGTCCTGGACCCGGCCTGCGGCAGCGGTCACTTCCTACTCTACGCATTTGACTTGCTGCTGGTCGCCTACGAGGAGGCACATGCGGATCCGGAAAGCCCGAAGAGCGAAGCCACGGGCAGAACGCTGGCGGCGGACTACCCCACGTTGGAGGAGCTCCGAAAGGCGATACCAGGACTCATTCTTGCCCACAATATTCACGGTGTAGACATCGACGCGCGCTGCGCGCAAATCGCTCAGCTGGCGCTCTGGATGCGGGCCCAGCGCGCCTATCGCGACTTCCAGATCGGGCGGGCGGAGCGCCCCGGGATCCGCAAGTCCAACATCGTGGTGGCGGAACCTCTGGTTGCCGATGACGAGTTGGTGGCCGACTTTGTGGCCAAGCTCGGGGACGCGGAGCTGGGGCGCGTGTTCACGGCGCTCGTTGACGCGCTGAAGCTGGCGGGAGACTTGGGCTTGCTCCTGAAGGTGGAGACCCTGGTGGCTCGCTCCACGCCCAAGGGGCAGAGCGGCAATCTCTTTGCGCCGCCCGAGGAGCGGATTCGTTCGACGTTGGTGCGCTTTGTTCTTGAAGAGGGCGAACGGTCCAGCACGAGAAAGCGACTCTTCGCAGAGGACATGGTTCATGGTTTGGGGCTCCTCGCGATAGCCGAGAAGAACTATGATGTCGTTCTGATGAACCCCCCGTTCGGGTTGGTGCCACCACGAGTACAGACATATGTAGCCGACAACTATTCGGGTGCACACAACGACGTTTACACGTCTTTCGTAGTCCGGGGTCGAGCCTTGGCGCCGCATGGACTGTTGGGCGGAATCACTTCTCGTGCCTTCCTCGTTGCTCCCCGAATGGCAACATTTCGCCGCAACACATTTGTTAGGTCGGTCAAAGTGCTGGCTGACTTTGGCGACAACGTGATGGATGGGGCTTTCGTTGAGAGCTGCGCCTTTGTAGTTGCTGGTGAACGAGACAGGTCGGAGTCCCCTACGCTGGTGGCCTACGATCTCCGGGGGATTGACGACATCGGGGGCCGTAGGGCCGTTCAGTGGCCCGTACCCTTCCGGGTGGAAAAGGACTCTCTGTTGGCTCTGCCGGCTTCGCGAATCCTATATGCGCTCCCAACAGCGACGCAAACGTTGCTGAAAGAGGCGCCGCACTTCGAGCCAAACGTTGGCACTGCACGCGAGGGGATGAAAACATTCGACAACGGACGCTTTCTGAGATTGCGGTGGGAAGTAGCCGCTGGCGCCGTATCGGAAACGCAGCGGTGGAGCTTCATCGCAAAAGGGGGGAGCTTTTCCTTCTATCTTGGGCAATTCAACGTTTTGGTAAACTGGGGTGATGACGGCCGAGAACTCCAGGCTATCAACATCCAGAAGAACGGCTCGACCGCCCAGGTTCGGCAAGCGTCCACCTATTGGAGGCGCTCCGGAGTCACGTACTCTGGTCGTAGTCAGAAGGGCTTCAGTGCGCGCATTCTACCGGAAGGCTTGATCATCACTGGACGCGGCCCTGCGATCCTTCCGACATCCGACGTCCCCGCTGAATACCTACTAGGATGGGTCAACAGTCGGCTGATCCGGAGCCTTGTCCATCTGCAAGCGAGCGACGCTTACTTCGCGACCGGAATCATCAAGTCACTACCATGGGTAGAACTCAACGAGGATAGGAGAGCTAGCCTAATCCTCGGCACGACACGTGCGCTGGCGCACCTGCTCAACGTCGCCAGCTCGCGCGAGCGTTCAAGCTATTTCATTGGTCCCTTCATCGCGCCAACCCTCAACGCTGGCTTTGATGGGACTCGAAAGGCGATTGCTGACGCGGAGAACAAGCGAGAGAACGTGATGAGCGAATGGGATTCGGCAATGGACCAGGTCTTCGGGCTGGATTCGGCGTCCCTTGCCGAAGATCTGGGAGTCCCCGGCGTCGAGCCTGAAAGCGACGACAGCGACGACAGCGACGACGACACTCCTGGTGAAGACCGGACACTATCCTTCAGTCAGTACGTGGCCCACATTCTGTCATTTGGGGTCGGTGTAGCATTTGGCCGCTGGGATGTGAGCGCGGTTGGGCGACGAGACGAGATTCTTGCCTCTGTGTCAGCATTGGATCCGCTACTTGCGACAGGGTTGGGGGCTCTCGACACAACGGATGTGGGCTCTACGCGCATTCTTGCAGACGACCCGGGAACCGAGAATGACCTAGCGGCGGCCGTATCGGACGTTCTATGCCGCCTGTTTTGCGAAGAGAGCGAGGTTCCGACACAGGTAGCCCTCGCGCTTGGCGTGCCCTCAGTCCGTGAATACCTCGCTGGAAACGGTGGACCCTCGTTCTTCAAGGCCCACCTGGACCACTATTCTGTGAGCCGCCGCAAAGCCCCCATCTACTGGCAGCTCGCGACGCCCAGCGCCAGCTACTCCGTCTGGCTCTACATCCACGCCTTCACCAAGGACACGCTCTTCCGCGTCCAGAACGACTACGTCGCGCCCAAGCTCGCCCACGAGCAACGCAAGCTCGAGTCGCTGCAAGCCGCATCACAGGACGGACAGACGGCAGCAGACCGCAAGGAACTCGCCGCCCAGGAGTCTCACGTGGAGGAACTGCGCGCCTTCCTGGACGAAGTGAAGCGCGTCGCGCCCCTGTGGAACCCCAACCTGGACGACGGCGTCATCATCAACTTCTCGCTCCTGTGGCGCTTGGTTCCTCAACACAAGCCATGGCAGAAGGAGCTCAAGTCCACCTGGGACGCCCTCTGCACGGGCAAGTACGACTGGGCCCACCTGGCCATGCACCTCTGGCCCGAGCGCGTCGTACCCAAGTGCGCCAAGGACCGCAGCCTTGCCATCGCCCACGGACTGGAAGAAGTCTTCTGGGTAGAAGGCAGCGACGGCAAGTGGACGGCGCGCAAGACGCCCACAACGCCAATCTCCGAGCTCATCCAAGAGCGCACGTCGCCGGCCGTGCAGGACGCGCTGAAGCGCCTCCTGAGCGCGCCTGCACCGGCAGCAGGCGGAGCCAAGAAGAAGGCTCCCCGCAAGAAGACGGCACGCAAGTCGAAAGCCGCAAAGGCCAAGGGAGACAGCGTCTGATGCAGCGACTTCGCTCCCCCATTGTTCCTGCTGTAGAAAGAAATCGCCATGCTTGAATCTCTACAATTCGAAGGTGTCGGCCCAGCGCCAAAGCTCGGCGTCGAGTTTCGGCCACGGATGAACTTCCTCTTGGGCGACAACGGGCTGGGCAAGACGTTTGTCTTAGATACTGCCTGGTGGGCGCTCACGCGCACTTGGGCCCGAAACATAGTGTTGCCCCATCGTCCTCCCGCAATTTCGACTATCAAGTACAAGTACACGACCAAGACAGCCGGCTCCCACGAACACACGAGCGAATTCGATCGGTCACGGGAGGAGTGGCCTCTCAGGAGGGGCCGACCGCCCATCCCAGGGCTGGTCATCTATGCGCAGGTAGACGGTGGCTTCTCCGTGTGGGATCCGGCGCGGAACTATTGGAAAGGCGAGGTCGCTGACCGCCAAAGCGCGTACTTGTTCTCGCCGCAAGAGGTTTGGGACGGACTGCCGCTGAACGAGCCCGTGAAGTTCTGCAATGGCCTCATCGCTGATTGGACGAACTGGCAGCTGGAAAACGGCGAAGCGTTTCAGCAGCTCGTTCGCGTTCTCCGCGCGCTCGCCCCGTCACCTGCCGAAACTCTTGAGCCAGGTGGACTCGTCAAACTCTCTCTCAGCGATTCGCGGCGCCATCCCACCATCAGGATGCCCTATGGAGAGGTTCCACTGGTGCACGCGGCAGCCGGGATCCGTCGCATTGCGTCGCTGGCTTACCTCCTTGTGTGGACATGGCAGGAACACATTGAGTCGGCCAAGCTTCGTGGCGAGGAGCCCGCACGCGAGATCGTGTTTCTCATCGACGAAATCGAAGGGCATCTGCACCCGCAGTGGCAGCGTCGAATCGTCCCGGCATTGCTGGACGTGATGAACGCGATGACGGGTGACAGCGGGATCCCCGTGCAGCTTATCGCGGCGACACACTCTCCGCTGGTGCTGGCTTCAGTCGAGCCCCGATTCGACGAGCAGCAAGACGGGCTGTTCCTCTTGGATCTCAAAGATAGCAAGGTGAGCTTGCGTGAGGAGCCTTGGGCCAAACAAGGCGATGTCGTCGGGTGGCTTGTCTCCGAATCATTCGGTCTCCAGCAGGGGCGCTCCGTTGAAGCAGAGCGAGCCATTGAGGCAGCAGAGGCTTGGATGCGCGATGACAAGGGAAGCTTGCCTGAGGGGCTCGATTCCCAAGACGCAATTGATGCTGAGCTGAAGCGGGTGCTCGCCGGCCATGACCCTTTCTGGCCTCGATGGATCGTTGCAGCGGAAAAGCCAGGAGCTGCAGGATGATCCGGTTCGAGCCGGTTCCCGAACCGGAGGATTTCAAGTCAAAAGCTGAAACGCCCGGGAACGCGTGGTTGGCAAACAATCCCACCGGGCGACCCAGGGACTTCTGGAGTCCGTTCAAAGGAACGCTAGGGACGGGGTTTCGAAACTTGTGCGCCTACTCGGCGATGTACGAGCCGGTAGGTACGGTCGATCATTTCGTCAGCTGTGATGAGGACAGGACGAAGGCCTACGAATGGTCCAACTACCGCTACGCGTCGGGTTGGGTGAACTCAAGCAAACAGAATCTGAAGTCAGCCGACATCTTCGATCCATTCCAGGTAGAGGATGGTTGGTTTGAGATCATTCTTCCCTCCCTTCAGTTGGTAGTCTCTGATGCCGTTCCTCCGGACCTACGAGCGAAGGCTGGGTTTGTTCTCCAGCGTCTCCGCTTGCGGGACGACGAACGAGTCATTCGTCAGCGTCGCGAGTGGTACCGAATGTACCAGGATCGGGAAGTCACTTTGGACGGATTGAGGAAGAAAGCGCCATTGATCGCGCGTGCCGTGGAGCTCGCCGCTAGCGCTTCTGAGGAGGCCTGAGCAGTGCACCCTTTCCATGATTACCTCTGCGGCCAGCTTGATGACCTGCTCAAGAAGCACAGCATCGTGGTCTTCTACGATCCGCGCCGTGAGTTTGAGCCTCTCTTCGAGCGTGAACTGAAAGAGGTCGGCGCAAGCGGGTACCCCGATTTCGTCTGGACTTCCGTCGGCGCTCACAACGCCTTCGTCGCTCGCTTCGAAGGCTCCTTCTTCCAATTGCGCGACCGAGTGGAGCCCCTCATCGCGCTCGACAAGCCCGATCCGCTCGTCGTGTATCTGCCCGGCGTAACGCGTGACCGGCAGACGTCGATCTTGATGGAGCTGGAGAAAGCGGGCACCGCCTACGAACCCCAGCTCAAACGTCTCGCGCTCAACGTGCTGCGCAAGCGCTTCACGGACGGCCAGATCGACGAAATGTTGCGCCCCGCAACGGTTGGCTACGACGACATCGTGTCCTTCCTCCAGCAGGGGGAGGACGGAAAGTCCGCCTCGACGCTCCGTACTCTCTTCGATGGTGCCCAGAGCGAGGCACTCATCACGCGCTGGCTCGCCGATCCTGTGCGTGATGACGCCATTGTTCAGAAGGATGGCCTACCGGAACTCCTCAAGCTCATCGACACCCGGCTAGGGCTGAGCCTGCCCGAGGACATGCCCATCGCGGAAGTCCGGGAGCGACTTCTTCGCTACGTCTTGGTGGGGGAGTTCCGATCCGACTTGGAGTGCGCGCCGCCCGCCTCGGTGGGGATGGTTCCAGCCGTGCCCAGCGGGGAGCACGTCGAGCGGGTACGCGACGTGGCAGAGAGTCTGCGCCGCGGGCACCCTGCTTCGTACGTCGAGCTCGCAACCAAGGTCGAGTCAGCACTCGCTTTGGGAGAGGCGGACATCGACGCAAGCCACCTCGGCAACATCGACACCTTCCGCTTCGAGGAGCGGGCGCTTCTCGCTTATGCCGGAGCGTTGATTTGCGCGGGAGACTACGCCAAGGCCATTGGCATCGCGGCGGGGCGGAGTCGCAGCTTCTGGGTGGATCGCGACGTGGGGCGTCAGTCTCAGTGGGAAGCGTGTCGGCTCGTCGCCGAGCTCGGGCGCGAGCTCGACAAGGTGCGTCCGGCGCTTTCCAAGATGACGCCCGATCCGCACAAGTGGGTGCAGGCCTACGCGGCCGAGGGCGGCTGGTTCCGCATCGATGAGCTGCAGCGGCGCCTCGAGACTTGGGTCGCCAAGATGGACGACGAGCCCGAGATCGAGAAGGCACTCGCGCTCGTCCGACGTGAGCATGAGGAGCTGCTGAAAAAGATGGCGACCGGCTTCGCCTCCGTCTTCAGTGAAGCGGGCTGGACGGTGCCGGGAGCCCTTCATCAGACGCACATCTATCCCGAGGTCGTTCAAGCCGTGGGCGGACGCGTGGCGTATTTCTTCGTGGACGCGATGCGCTTCGAGATGGGCGTCGAGCTGGCGCGGCAACTCGAAGGCGCCAAGGACGTCGCCATCCGACCGGCCATCGCAGCGCTGCCGACGATCACCCCCGTAGGCATGGCGGCGCTCTTGCCTGGGGCCTCCGCCAGTTTCTCCGTCGTCGAGCACAAGGGAAAACTCGCCTCTCGCATCGAGGGGGCGAACATGACGGCCCTCGGAGATCGCCAGAAGTTTCTGAAGGCGAAGGTCCCCGACGTGGTGGATCTGACCTTGGATGACGTCAGCGAGCCTAGCAAGAGCCTAGCCAAGCGCATCGCCGGAGCCAGCTTGGTCGTGGTGCGCTCGCAGGAAATCGACGCACTCGGAGAGAACGTGCAGGCGGGGACCGCGCGTTCGGCAATGGCCAACGTGATCGGCAACATCCGCCGCGCCATCAAGAAGCTCGCTCGCTTGGGCGTCGAGAACTTCGTCATCAGCGCGGACCACGGTCACCAGTTCGCCATCCGCAAGGACGACGACATGAAGACCGACAACCCCGGTGGCAAGACGATCGATCTTCACCGCCGTTGTTGGATTGGTCACGGTGGAACGACGCCACCCGGTACCGCGCGCGTGACGGGCGCCGAGCTGGGCTACGACACGGACTTGGACTTCGTGTTTCCGACCGGGCTCGGTGTCTTCAAGGCCGGCGGGGGCCTGACCTTCCACCACGGCGGAGTGAGTCTGCAGGAGTTGATCATCCCCGTCGTCACGCTTCGCTTCTCCACCCGAGACTCGAAGCCACCGTCGGGACGTAGCGCGCACATTACAGGTCTTCCTCAAACGGTCACCAACCGCACCTTCGCGGTGCAGATCCGCGTGGTCGAACAGATGCTTCTCGGCGCGTCCGCTGACGACACCGTGACCGTGCGAGTGCTTCTGGTCGCGGGCCAGGCGCAGGTGGGCCAAGCGGGAATGGCCCTGGGGGCAGGGGCCAAGCTGGATCGCGCCTCCGGCCTGCTCAGCATCGCTGCGAACAGCGAAGCCACCGTCGGCCTGCTTCTCACCACGGACGAGATCTCCTCCTTGCGTGTTGTTGTTCTCGATCCGACGACGGACGCCGTCTTGGCGGAATCCGACGAGATCCCGGTCAAACTAGGAATGTAAAACTATGAGTAACGCCCAACCCCCATCCCGAGATGCCTTAGACGACAAAGCGAATCGAGTCTTCGCAGGGCGAGTCGTCCGCAAGGATCTGGTCCGCAAGATCAAGGTGGGGGCCAATGTGCCAGTCTTCGTGCTCGAGTACCTGCTGGGCAAGTACTGCGCGTCCAGCGACGAGATGGCCATCCAGATGGGGCTCCAGGTCGTCAACGATACCCTGTCGGACAACTACATTCGCGCGGACGAAAGCACCAAGGCTCAGAGCAAGGTGAAGGAGTCGGGCAAGCACACCTTCATCGACAAGGTGAAGGTGCGCCTCGTCGATTCGCAATACTGGGCAGAGGTCACCAACTTTGGTCACAAGAACGTCCACGTCCCCGACCACTACGTGCGCGACTACGAGCGCCTGCTGACGGGGGGCATCTGGGCCCAGGTCGACATGCGTTTCGAGTACGACGAAGAGAACAAGGGCAAGAACCCGTTCTGGATCGACAAGCTGACTCCCATCCAGCTCGCGAGCTTCGACCTGGACGAGTACCGCAAACTGCGCGCGGAGTTCACCACGGAGGAGTGGATCGACTTCATCTTGCGGAGCATGGGCTACGAGCCCGCCGCTATGGACCGGCGACTCAAGCTGCTCTTCTTGGTGCGCTTGATCCCTCTCTGCGAACAGAACTTCAACCTGGTCGAGCTAGGTCCTCGCGGTACGGGCAAGAGCTATGCGGTCCAGGAGCTGTCGCCGTACGCGGCGCTGACCACCGGCGCGCCCACCGTCGCTAATCTCTTCGGCCATATGGGGGGGCGCAGCAAGGGCTTGGTGCAGATCTGGGATGTCGTGGCCTTCGACGAGGTGGCCGATCTCCAGAAGATGCCGAAAGAAGCGGTCACCATCCTCAAGACCTACTGTGAGTCGGGCAAGTACCAACGTGGCCAGGAAGAGACGACAGGACACGCAAGTCTCGCGATGTTCGGCAACACCCAGCAGCCCATCGATGTGATGGTGCAGACCGGGCACCTCTTTGCGCCCATGCCGGACGTCATCCGGGACGACATGGCCTTCATCGACCGCCTGCACTTTTACGTGCCCGGCTGGGAAGTGCCGAAGATGCGCAACGAGCACTTCACAGATCACTACGGATTCGTGGTGGACTACCTGGCGGAGGCGCTACGTGACCAACGCCGGGTGAACTACACCGAGATCATCGACCGCCATTTCGCCCTAGGCGGCCACCTCAACGCCCGCGATCGCAAGGCTGTACGTCGGACCGTTTCGGGGATGATGAAGATCCTACATCCGCACGGAGAGGTCTCCCGTGACGACCTCGAGGAGATCCTCCAGCTTGCGCTCGAGGGTCGTCGCCGGGTGAAGGAGCAGCTCAAGAAGATGGGCTCCTTCGAGTACTACCAGACATCCTTCAGCTACCAGGTGAACGAGACCGGCGAAGAGAAGTTCGTCGGGGTGCCCGAGCAGGGCGGCAAGGATCTGATCTCCTCCGAGCCGCTCGCCCCCGGGACCGTCTACAGCGCATCGGTCAGCGGCGACGGCACCGTGGGGATGTATCGCCTCGAAGTGAGCATGTCGAACGGCACCGGCAAGCTCAAGCTCGCCGGCGGCGTCGCTGGCACGATGAAGGAGTCCGTCAATCGGGCCTTCACCTACCTGCTGGCGAACAAGAGCGCCTTCGGCGTGGCTCGCGAGGTCGACACCTCCGACTTTCACGTCGAAGTGATCGATCTGCTCGGCAACAAGGTCGAGGCCGAGCTCGGCGTCGCCTTCTTCGTCGCTGCGTACTCGATCATCCGCAAAGCGCCCCCGCAGTCGGGCCTCCTCGTCCTCGGGGACATGAGCGTGCAAGGCAACGTCAAACCCATCCGCTCCCTGGTGGAACCCCTGCAGGTGGCCATGGACAACGGCGCCAAGCGAGCCCTCATCCCCATCGAAAACAAGCGCCAGTTCCTGGAGGTCAACCCGGACGTCCTCGAGCACGTGGACCCGATCTTCTACGGCGACTTGAAGCAGGCCGCGTTCAAGGCGTTGGGGTTGAATTGATGATGAAACGCGCCTTCCACAGCAGCCAGGCAAAGAAGCGGCACGCCTACCCGCAGAGAGGGAGCACAGTTGCGTGACCACGTTCAAAGCGACTACGCAGCCGCTCAAGGAGCCGACGGCAGTCACGGTGGCACCAACGCCTGCCGGCAGCGCCCTCGTGCCTGCCATCGACCTGCTGCGCGTGTTCTCCCCGGGCCAGTGGGAGGATTTCGCGCTGGAGTGGGCCCACAGCCTGAAAGGTCAGTACCAGCGCGTCGAGCGCTGCGGCGGAGCGGGCGACCTCGGTCGCGACGTTGTGGCATTCGTCTCCGGCGACGAGTGGCACAACTACCAGTGCAAGCACTACAAGGAGCCGCTGCAGCCGAACCAGGTCATCCTTGAGCTGGGGAAGCTGTGCTACTACGTCCACGAGAAGGCGTTCTCGGCTCCATCCGCGTACTATTTCGTCGCCCCCCAAGGGGCGGGAAACAGTCTGTCGCTACTTCTGAAGAAGCCCGCGGATCTTCGCGCACGGCTCATCAAAGACTGGGCGACAAAGTGTGAGGAGCACATCACCTCCACGAAGAAGGTCCCGCTGACCGGCGAGCTCCTGGACTTTGTCGGGAGGTTCGATTTCAGCGTAGTCAGCTACATCCCACCGATGGATCTCGTCGAGCAACATGCGCGGACGCGTTGGCATGCCGCTCGATTTCCCGGAGGTCTACCACCGCGTCCGCCAGCCGACGTTCCAGGCATCGACCAAGAGACATTCGAGAGCCCCTACATCGGTCGACTCCTCGAGGCGTACTCTGACCACACGGGCGTTTCCCTGGCAGTCGCCGACTTGGCCGCGCACCAGACGCTCCAACGGCACCTGCTGCGCAGCCGCGAGCGGTTCTTTCATGCCGAATCGCTCCGCAACTTCTCCCGCGACAATCTCCCACCAGGGCAATTCGAGGACCTTCAGGAGGAGTTCTTCGATGCGGTCATCGACACCGTGGAGGACACCAGCCACGCAGACGGTTTCCAGCGGGTGAATGCCGCGACAGGGGTCGCGCAGCAGGTCGACCCGACGGACAACGCGCTGCGACAGGTGCTTGGGGTCAAGGACAAGGCTGGCATCTGCCACCAGCTCGCTGATAACGCTCGCCTGAAGTGGGTTCCATGATGGGAACGTCGAACGCCACAACATCCTGGGTGTTCAACTCGCCGGTCGAGCTTGGGCTCCGCTCGCTATGCATCCTCGTCGAGCTTGATCCTCAGCGCCACGACCTTCAGCGGCTCGTTCTACTCGACTACCTGCTAGTGCACTCGGCCGACGTGGACGGAGGCCCCGAGAGCCTTCATCCTGCCGTGCCACAGCGCGGAGCCGAAGTCCTCGTTCGGCGAGCCGTGCTGGAACCTGGCCTTGCCCTCTACGCCAGGCGTGGTCTCGTCTCCGTGACGACGGACGCGAAGGGTTTCAGCTACGGCTCGACCGATCGAGGAGGCTGCTTCCTGGACACGCTGCGCAGCAGGTATGTCGAAGCCCTGCGGAGCCGCGCAAGCTGGATAGCCGCTAGCTTCGGGGAGTTGGAGACCAACGAGATCAGCCAGTACGTCAATACTGAGCTCGACCGGTGGGGTGGGCAGTTCGCCGAGTACCGTGGGTCCGGGAGGACGCCATGACCGATGCGAGCGCTCGACGCGGGTTCGAGCTTCGGGAACTTCGTCTCTGCGGCCCTGGTCAGGTGCCGGGACGCCTCGTCTTCGTGTCGGGGCTCAACGTCATCGAAGGGGCATCAGACACTGGGAAGTCTTACGCCCTGAGCTGTATCGACTTCGTGACGGGTGCTGGCACGCCCCCCGAGGAGATCCCGCAGGCGCGACCGTACGACGTCGCCTATCTCTGTATCGAAGCCGCTGACGGCCAGTTCTACACGCTGAAGCGTGCGCTCGTTGGCGGGAAGATCGGCCTCTTTCATGGGCCCCTCGAAGATGCACTTCCGGCCGACACCAAGTGGGAGGTCCTGGGCGAGACCACGAACGCCAAGGAGTCTGTCTCGGGCTTCTTGCTTGGCCTGTGCGGTCTGGAAGGCAGGAAGGTCCGCAAGAACGAGAGCGGGACAACTCAGGAGGCCAGCTTCAGGGTTCTGTCCAAGGCCTTGCTCATCGATGAAGAGCGAATCATCGCCAAACGCTCTCCACTCTACGGTTCCCAGAACACCGGCAACACCGCAGCGACGAGCACGATTCGCATGCTGCTCACCGGTGTTGATGACTCCGCCATCGTTCAGCCAGAAGATCCGAAGACTACTGCGGGCCGCTTGGCAGGACGAAAGGAGGCGATCGAGGGTCTGCTCGAGCGTGACCAAGCCGCTCTCGAGGAACTCCTCGAGAGTATGGACATCACGCCCGAAGTGGCGTCGGAACTCGAAGCCAAGCTCCGTGAGCTGGGCGAGCTCTCGAGCACTGCCTTGGGCGATCTTCGCGCAGCGGAGTCGAAGCGAGCTGCGCTCCTGAACCAGCAACGAGAGCGACGCGGACGGTTGGATGAGCTCGACGGGATGCTCGCACGCGCGTCATTGCTCGACGCCCACTACGAGTCTGATCTTCGTCGACTCGAGGCCATGGGAGAGTCTGCCTATCTCCTGCAGATGTACGGCGAGAAACCCTGCGACTATTGTGGCGCAGAACCCGAACATCAGCGGCATGAGGAAGCTCGTGCGCCCGAGTCCACGCTGCAGGCCGCTCAGGCAGAAGCGGGCAAGGTTCAGCGCCTTCGAGCAGAGCTTCGCGTTGCGGCTGAGCAGATGTCTACCGAGCAGCGCACCTTGGGAGCGACCCTGGAGGAGAGCGACGCCGCGATTCAGGGAATCTCCGAGGATATCGATGCAGCACTGGTCCCGAAGGTTCGAGCTACGGCGAACGAACTCCGAACGATCCAGGGTACCTACGGAGCGTATGTGAGGTTCGAACAACTGCGCGCCCAGATCGATTTGCTCAAGAACCAACTGCTCGATTTGGATGCCACGCCCGACAAGGGCGAGAAGTTGGAGTTCGTCAAGCTCACGGCGATCACCATGTCCGACGTGTGCTCGCGCATCAAGGGGCTCTTCGTCGCATGGGGGGTGGCTGACGACATCACCGTGGCGTTCGACGAGAAGAGTGCCGATCTCGTTGTGAATGGCAGAAAGCGAACGAGTCATGGCAAGGGTGTTCGTGCAGTCATGTGCGCAGGCTACGTGATCGGATTGATGCAGGAGGCACTCGCGGCGAACACGGGGCACCCTGGCTTCGTCGTCCTCGACACCCCGTTGAACCCGTACAAGGAGGCCGACGCCGACGACGATGGTGAGGTCGCCACGTCGGTGAAGGATGCGTTCTATCGGAACCTCAGTTCGTCGAGCGCCCTTGGCCAGACGATTGTCTTCGAGAACGTTGCCCCTCCTGCCGATGTTCAGGCGGCCTGCAACCACGTCCACTTCTCGAAGAGCTTGGTAGGGCGGTACGGCTTCTTGCCGGTTCCCGGTACACCATAGCGCTCGGACTCACGCCATGCGACTCGCCTCCTCATCGCGTCCGGCTCTCGCGTCCCAACGTCCCGACGCCGGTTCTCCAGTGCAAAGTGCGACAGGGCACTGCGGGCTCAGCGCGATGGCCCCCGCGCAACCCATAACCCCACGGTCACCCCCCATAATAGTGAGCGCTTCTTCGATGACGAGCGGAAGCACGCCGCTGACCTTGCCAAGCGCAACAGGTCCGTCGGAGAAGCGCGGGGTTGAACAAGCCCGGAGCGGCGGGCGCCAGGGCGCCGCAGGTCACGCTATGGGCATTTCGCAGTAGCGTCTCGGTGCGCGAGCCCGTTTCGGGGTGCGGGGGCGCCGCTGTGCTGGCTCATCGACGCTGATCCAGCAGAGATGAGAGAGGATCGGAGCCGCGCTGGTGCGGGCTGACGTTGCCACGGAGGCGGCGTTCTTCGTCGATGGACAAGGCACGGCCGTCGCGGTGGTCGGCGGCATCGCGTGAGGGCTCTGCAGTTCATGCGGCGACCTCGATGGGGCTGGGCGGCGCACGGCCCCGTGGGGCGGGCACCGGTCGGTGTTCGATGCACATGCCACAACGCGGACAGTGGTCGACGTCGCGACCGGTGAGCTGCCTCAGGGAGCTGGCCCAGTCGATTACGGTCGTTGGACTTGGCGTTGCTGGGCCCGGGGACAAACATCGCGAGGCCGCCTCGCGGGCCTCGGCGGCTGCGCCCGCGTACAGTCCGTAGTGACGGATTTTGTGGAAACCATCGGGTAGGACGTGCTGCACGAAGCGACGGAGGAACTCGACCGGGTTCACCGTGGCCGTCTTGCCGTTCTTGGTGCGAAACGAGACGGCCTCATCGCTGACGTCCACGAGCCGGCTGTTGGCGATGCCAACGCGATGGGTGTAGCGACCGAGGTACTTCAGGACGTGGTCAATCCGCTTGAAAGGACGCTTGGCGTACACGATCCAGCGCTGAGGGCGAGCGAGCTTGCCCATCAGGTGGTCGAAGGCTTCCGGGTCGGTGAAGTCCTCAAATCCCGCGAAGGCACCACGAACGTGCAATGCCCGAAGGGCCGCCAACATCTTGCCGCGGAGTAGAGTTCCCATGACCTCCACGGGGAACAGATACTTGCGGTTGCTTGGCACCCAGCGCGCTTCGTCCGACGCCAGTCCACCAGCGGTGACGAGGGCGTGCACGTGCGGATGGAACAGCAGCTCCCGCGTCCAGGTGTGCAGCACCATCGTGATGCCGAGGCGCGCGCCAAGACGTGACTCTCCGAGTTCGAGGAGAGCCTCGCTAGCGGCGGCGAAGAGCGCGCCGAAGATCTCACGCGGGTAGTGCTGAGCGAGCGGGCGCAGCTCGCTCGGCAGCGTGAAGACCACGTGGAAGTGGCGCACCGAGAGCAGTCGCTCGGTCCGCGCAGCGATCCACTTCTCCTGCCGGAGAGCCTGACACTTCGGACAGTGTCGGTTCCGGCAGGAGTTGTATGCAGGGCGTTCGAAGCCGCACGAGCGGCACGTGTCGACGTGACCTCCGAGCGCAGCCGTACGACACAGCTCGATGGCCGACAGGACCCGTCGCTGCGCCAGCGTCGTGGGAACGTGAGCCTCGAGTGCGACGCGATGCTGCCGCACGATGTCGCCGATGTCGAAACGGGGCCGCCCGGACGGAGCCGGGCATGGCCTCACCGTTCGTCAGCCCGTCTTCAGCTGGTCCAGCGGGCAGGGGGTGCGGCGAAGTACGCCCGTCGAGACCCGAGCGTAGCGGGTCGTGCTCTTGATCGTCTGGTGTCCGAGCAAGACCTGGATCACGCGCAGGTCGGTTCCGCCCTCCAGCAGGTGCGTCGCGAAGCTGTGTCGAAGCACATGCGGCGTGACCTCCTTGTCGAGCCCGGCCTTGGCGGTGGCGCGCTTCAGCGCGTCCCGCGCCGTCTTCTTGTCGAGGGGGCGGCCAGTTCTCGAGGCGAAGAGCCATGGCGCCGGCGGGCGCTCCAGCGACCAATACCTCCGAAGGATCGCGAGCAAGCGAGGGCTGAGCATCGCGAAGCGCTCATTGCTGCCCTTCGGATGCCGCACGTGAATGACTCCTCGAGCGGCATCGATGTCGCGAGTCTCAAGTCGGCATGCCTCGGAGATCCGCAGCCCGGTGCCATACAAGGTCGTGAAGAACACCCGATACTTGGGGCGTTCGAGAGCATCGAGGAGGTCCTGCACCTCGGAGGCGGCGAGCACCGTGGGCAACTTCTGCACGTGCGGCGGCCAGGACACGAACGACACGTTCTCCGGCTTCCACAGCGTTTTCGTGTACAGGAACTTCAACGCTGCCAGGTGCTGACGCATGCGCTGAGGCCCGATGCCCGACGCCTTCAGGTGGGCGAGCCAGGCCCGAATGTCGTCGGCATCCAGCTCGGCGGGCGAGCGTCGCAAGTGCTTGACCAGATCCCGTATCGCCGAGAGGTAGGCGAGCTGCGTGTTCGTCGCATACCCAGCTTGCTCGAGATCGTGTACCATCCTGTCTCGTAGTTGACCCATTGGCTGTCTCCTTGGTTGGCGGTGCAGCAACACCGCGACCAAGGAGGCTGCCGTCTCTACGGTCGGTCGCCGAGGCGCAAGCGACACGGAGGGTCACAACGGGAACACGTGTTCAGGCTCGCACCATCGCAGCAGAGCACGACCCCGCCGCGGAGCGGCTTCGTTCAAC
>JAEWRL010000043.1 GCA_023398955.1 Pseudomonadota bacterium | reverse complement strand
GTGCGCAGGATGCTCGCCAGCTTCATGCAGAAGCTGACGCCTGACGGCTGACACCTGATAGCCTGCCCTCCGGTTGCATTTGGCGTTGCCAGTTCCCCTGTTTGGTTCCGGCTCCGCCGGGTTAGGGAAGGAGGTTCGGCGCGCTGCCGTCCCCTTCGAACACCGCCCTCCCCAAGGAGCCCATCCTGCAATGGGATGCTCCTTCGGCGCCGCGACACGCCATTTCGACGGCGCTGCCCCGCCGCTCCTCCCTGCGATCGCAGGCACGTCACCCGTGAGGCGAAGCGCCCCACCCAGGACGCCGCGGTGGCCGTCGGACCCGGAATCCGGGAGCCAATCGGCGCCGTATGGCGCTCCCCGGGACGGCACGTCCCTTGCGGCACGGCAGGGCACGATGACTAGCGGACACGATCGATTCGATGAAGGTGTCGACACCGACGTAGGCGGCTCCCGACTGCCCTACAGGCTCTATCGGCCCGACCGGGACTTGGACGGGAACCATCCACTGGTGCTCTACCTGCACGGCGCTGGAGAGCGGGGCACGGACAATCGGAAGCACATCGAGGTCCACCTCGGGAAGGAAGGGGCAGTGGGCGGCGCGTTCGCCTGCGAGCCTGTCCAAACCGACCACCCCCATTTCTTCCTTGCGCCCCAGTGTCCGAATGGCACCTCATGGCGCGGCACCGTCGCCGAAGCAGCGGTCGCGCTCGTTCGCAAGCTCATGCAGGAGCTGCCCGTGGATCCCGATCGAATCTACGTGACCGGCATTTCGATGGGCGGCTACGGCACGTTCTACGTTGCGGAGAGTCACCCGACCCTCTTCGCCGCGGCGGTGCCTCAGTCTGGAGGGGGTGAACCGCGCAGCGCCGCGCGAATCACCCAACTCCCGCTCTGGGTCTTCCACGGCGCTTTGGACGACGTAGTTCCCGTGACAGCTTCACGAGTCATGGTCGAGGCGATACGCGCGGCAGGCGGCACCCCGCGCTACACGGAGTACCCGACCCTGGGCCACGACATCTGGGATACCGCTTACTCGGAGCCCGCGCTGCTGGACTGGCTATTCACTCAACGTCGCGGTCGACCCGATACCGCCCCACGTTGAACCGCCGGCGCACGCGCTCTTCGGAGGGGGTGCGGAGGCACAGGGCAATGTCCAGCACCTCGAGCGGGTCGTGTCCGGAACCCATCGATTGCGCAGGCTTCGCTTCCTCCCGCGGTGTAGAGTGAGCCCATGGTTTCCCGAAAGAGATGCCGTGCGCGGTGGGGCTGGGCGGGGGCGCTCCTCGTCGTGTCGGCGTGTGGCTCGAGCAGCAGCGGCGACGAGAAGGATGATGGCACCACCGGAGGCGCAGCGACGTCTGTCGGGGGCTCTACCGCCAGCGCAGGGGGAAGCGGCACCGCGAGTCGGGATGGAAGCGGTCCCCAGGGCTCTGCCGGAGGGAGCCGAGGTGGGGGAGAAACAGGGGGAGCCGCCTCCAGCGGTGCTACGCCGAGCTCGGGAGGGTGGCTCGAGGGTCCGTCGGGAGTTGGCGGTAGCGCCGGATCCGACTCAGCCTTGCCACCTGCGCCTATCGTGGGCGGCGCGGGGGGCACGAGCTTCGCGACCGGTGGCGCTGGCGCCGCAACCAGTGGCACTGCTGGGGCGACGGGAACCCAGGCGGGCGCGGGCGGAGGCGGTTCGGGCAGCATTGAAAGCGGCGGCGCGAACCCAGTAGACGAGGACGCGGGCGGGAGCGGCAGGGCTAGCGGAGGTGCGATGACTTCCACCGGCGGTGCGGAGTCTCAGAGCGGTGGAGCGAGCAATGGCGGCACGCCAGGGCCCGGCGATGGGGGGGTGGAGGGGGTGGCTGGAGCGTCGGGGCAGGGAACCGTGCGCTGCACCGGAGCCACGACTTTGGCCGCTGCGGGTGAGTGTACGGGCCGTCTCATCGGCGTCGCGGTCGACGCGACGCACCTCACTGAAGCCGAATACGCCGAGAGGGTGGGCGAGTTCAACTACGTGACCCCGGAAAACGAGATGAAGTGGGCCAACACGGAGCCTTCACCCGGAGCATTCGACTTTCACTCTGCAGACCAGATCGTGGACTTTGCCCGCGCACGCGGGATGCGGGTCAAGGGGCATACCCTGGTCTGGTACAACCAGCTCCCAGGATGGGTCGAATCCCTCACCGATCCCGCCTCCGTCAGGAGCGCGATGCAGAACCATATCGAGGGTGTGATGGGGCACTACCGAGGCGAAATCCACGCCTGGGATGTCGTCAACGAGGCCTGGAACGACGACGGTGCCACGCTCAGGGACTGCCCATTCCATCGCCACATCGGTGCCGAGTACATCGATGAGGCATTTCGATACGCGCGGCAGGTAGACGCTGACGCCAAGCTCTTCTACAACGACTACGACGCAGAAGACATGGGCGCGAAGTCCGATGCCGTCTACGACATGGTAGCGGGAATGAGAGAGAGAGGCGTGCCCATCGATGGGGTAGGCCTTCAGATGCATCTGCGCATTCCCGACACGGAGCCCTCCATCGCCGACCTCGAGGCGAACATCGCCCGTCTGACCGCGCTCGGTCTGGAGGTGCACCTGAGTGAAGTCGACATTCGCCTCTGCAATGGTGAGACCGAGGCGATGCAGAGCGAGCGATGGCACGACGTGGTCGAGGTCTGCATGCAGGAGCCACTCTGCACGGCCATCACGACCTGGGGCATCACGGATAAGTACTCCTGGGTCAACACCCCAGGTCCGCCGGATTGCCCCAATGGCGAGACTCCGCATCCGCTCCTTTGGGACGACGCCTACGGAAGGAAGCCCGCCTACGACGGCTTCATGGCCGCGCTCCTCGGCGAGTAGCTCGGTAGGAGGTCACGGCGCGGCGTCTCGGCGGGAGGGGCACGCCAGCTCCCCGACCCCGCGGAGCCAGGACCAAAGAGGATGCTGGCAGCCCACGCCTTGGTGAGGGGCACCGGCTGGTCTCGCGGCAGCAGTCTCGTTCAGCGCAGGTACCCCGAGATGGCGTCATACCACTTTGCAGCCATGCGGGCGTATCCAGCTTCGTTCGGGTGGACGCCGTCACCCAGCTCGGACTCGGGGAAACCTTCGAACTGATCGACGAAGAGAACGTGGGCCCCAGCGTCGGCGCGCTCTTCGACGATGCCAGGAATCGTGGCGTTGTAGGAGGACACCGAGGCAGCAGACATGGGGAACGGGATGATGTTACTGACGACGATGAGGGCGTCAGGAGCCTCCGTGATGAGTTCATCAATCAGGTTGCCGAGGCGGCCGTCTGCACCGTTGGCTCCTGCCCACATGTCATTCGTACCCGCGTGGAGCAGGACGATGTGGGGGACCTCGGTGAGGTCGGGATTGGGGATCCGGGCGGCGATCTGCTCAATGGTCTCTCCGCTGATCCCAGCGTGATTCCTCGGGAAGGGGACACCGGCGACAGTGCCGGGACCATTCGGCTGCTGCGTACCCGTGAACGTGACGTCGTGTCCGTCACTCTGCGCCAAGCGGAAGAGCTCGACGCGATAGCCCCCGTCGAAGCCCAAACCGAAGGTGATCGAGTCCCCCAGCGGCAGGATCTTGCAGGGTCCCGTTTGCGGACACGGCTGGAACCCCACAGCCGACCCGCCGCCATCGCCAGCAGCACCGGCAGCGGAGCCTCCGCTACCGCCCTCGCCTGCCTGTGCACCGCCCGCGCCCTGCCCAGCCGTGCCGCCGGTGCCCAGGCCCTGACCGCCAGCCCCTTGCCCCGCCGCGCCGCCAGCGCCCAAACCGCCAGCGCCCAAACCGCCAGCGCCCAAACCGCCTGTACCAGTCCATCCCCCAGATGACGCGCCACCTACCGCCGATCCACCGCTGCCCACACGCCCTCCACTCGGGACACCACCAGCCGCGGAGCCGCCAGCCCCCGGGAGACCTCCCAGGGAGCTTCCACCAATCGCCACGCTTCCTCCGCCCCCGGTCATCCCGCCCGACGCAGGTGCTCCTGCAGCTCCGTAGCCGCCGGAGGCGCTGGAACCTTCGCCTTCGCTCGAGCAGCCCCACTCCGCGAAGGCCAGCAGCAGAAGGGAGGCAATGACGCGGGACGTCCCGAAGGGTGGCAATCGCAGGCCTGGAGTATATGGTTTGGTCATGGTGACTCTTCCTGCCGAGCGGGACCGGTCGGCGCGAGCCAGCGCCTCTGCCCTAGCTACGCGACCCACGCAATCACGAAAAAAGACAGCGACAGCGTAGCACCCGCCCGGTTTGGCAGGGGCTGATATTCTTCGTAGCTTTGGATAGTCTGCCTGGACTCGTTCGTCATTGTGGATTCTCGACTAAAATTTCCAAGTTCTCGAGCTTGTGGCCGAGACTTGCAGAACGTTCTTCGCCGGGAACCGGGTCAGGGAGGCGTCTGCCGACAGTGACCCCCAATGGCCCGAAGTACGGGACCGCGCTCACTGGGTCCAACTGGATCGGTCTCCCGCTGAGGATTGGCGAGGTGCCGGAGCGTGGCGTCATTGAAGATCTCCACACGGACACGGACGCGATCCTGACCTGGATTGGCGGCCCTTCTGAGGTCCGGATTGCGTTCAGCCATCCTTCGGTAGGAAAACGGCGCGAGCACCACTTCGAGCGGACCTCCGGCATGCTCGATCTGCTCCCTCGTGGGACGCGCCTGCACCAGGTAATCTGGTCCGGTAGGCCATCGATCTGCACTTCGGTGAACCTGCCAAGAGCGTCCCTCGTCGCGTTGCGCGCTGATCCAGAGCCGGCCCTGGATGACTCCGACGGGCCGCGTTTCGGCCTCATTGATGCTCATGTGGTGGACCTAGTGCAAAGGCTTCGGGCTCAGGCCGAAGGGCAAGAGGACTACGGTGCGGTCTACGTGCAGTCCCTGTCGCTGACCCTCGTTTCGTATGTCACGGCTCGCTACGGGCGTGGCACCCGGCTTCTGAAGGAGTCACGCCGCTCTCAACTCTCCAGCGCCCAACGAACCGAGATCGAGCGCTTCATCGATC
Source organism: Pseudomonadota bacterium (assembly GCA_023398955.1). Taxonomy (GTDB): domain Bacteria; phylum Myxococcota_A; class Polyangia; order Polyangiales; family Polyangiaceae; genus JAEWRL01. The sequence goes on along the minus strand of JAEWRL010000043.1, from coordinate 20,668 downwards.
ACCAGCTCGCCCGCGATTTCGGTCTCCTCGATCTGGCCAGCTTGGTCGGCTACTGTCCCGACCACTTCTCACGACTATTCAAGGAGACTTTCCGTCAATCACCTCACCAGTACGTGCTGTCTCGCCGAATCGAGAAGGCCAAGGCAATGCTCCGTGACGAAGGCGTGTCCATCGCCGAGATCGCCGAGGCGTGTGGGTTCGCCAGCCAGGGCCACCTCTCCACCGTCTTCAAGCAGCGCACGGGAATGCCCCCCGGTGCGTATCGACGGTCATGACTGCCGTTCGCTGGCGTGCGGCGCGCGCCGCGGGACTCAAGGGAGATCCACCAGCGTCGGCGTGTCCCACTTCACCCACTCGGAGACGTTCCCGATCATACCGCTGGCACCTACCTCGAATACCCGCGGGCGCAGGCGCAGGCGCGGTGCCCGCGACGGCTCTTCAGCGCGATGCGATCGTCGAACACCCCAATGGCGAACGCACCCTTCCCGTTGCGGGAGCAGCCCGTCACCCCGAGGCCGGTCGAGTCGATGTCACGATGCGCGAGCCACAGGTGCCGGGCAGCTTCACACGGGAAATCCGCGACCTCGGCGCAAGAGACGAGAGCACCGCGACGGTTCTAGCAGATCTCCACACTCGCGCTCGAAGTGATTGCGCACGCCTCACGTCATGCGGCCGCTCTCGAACCCTTGCTTGTTCGTGATGAGAGTGATCTTGTCCATGTCGGACTGATCCAGGTCATCCAGGTATTCACTCTCGTCCACCGCCTGCGCGGCTTGCGTTTGCTCACCGATGACCAACCCGTTCCCGTTGACTGGAAGCTTGAACAATCGCTGCCGTAGCCTGTGGCTTTCATCTCCAATTCGGTCCAGGTAGATCAGCATGCACGACTTGGTCGTTCTAGTTGCTCCATCCTGCCGACCAGGAGGTCGCGTGAAATCGCCGCTCGGGGCGCGCTCTTCCGAGGGATTGCGGTACTCGATCGCCTTCTTCAACCTCGTGCGCCAACAGAACAGGACGTTGTCGGCCATGGCCGAAGCAGCGTCGGCGTGGCGCCCCTTTCCTGCACCCATGAACAGCGCCTTGATCTTGTTGGCCTTGAAGAAGTCGATGAGCGCCGTGAGCAGCATCGTATCTTGGGAGAAGAGTGGAAAGCGGTAGTCCAGCTGGGTCAGGTCCCAAAGCACGAATCGACCGATGGGGTCGCCATCCGCCGCGAGAACCCGCCGCTTGATCAGGCTCAGGAACTCAGCCGGCGTAATGAACCCAGGCCGCTGGTGGAATCGGTAGATATGATCGGGGAGCACAGCGCAGCAATTCCCCTTCGGCTTGCAGCTCTCTGGCCGGCCCCCCTTCGCATTGAACGGACACCTCAGTCCACCATGTGTTTGATGTGCGTTGCCGATCATCGAGACAAGGAGTCCCGTATCGGGCTTGATGCCTGTGGCTTTGCAGTGACCCCAGCTACCTCGGCACAGGAAGTCGAGGCACAGCTCCGTCTTGAATGAACCGCGCGGGCCAAGCAACACCGTAGAATCCCCGGCTTGAATATGGCAAATTGAATCTATAATGGACTGCGTTTCGCTCTTGAGTGGCCGTTCCGAGTCACCTCGCCCCTCGGCTGACCTCTCGGGCTCCACGCGCAAGAGGGACCGCGCGTACTCGAGAGCCATGTAGTTGGGCTGATGAACCTGGAAGTGCACCGACGGAAACACCTCTAAGCCGAAATCCCGAATCTTGTACTGGTGGCTCCCCAACGCCGCGTCTTGGTAGCGCGACTTACGGATGCACAGCTCATGCAGCAGGTAAGCTTGCGGCTTTTCCATCCACCTTTCATGGAGCTCGATCATCATGTCCACCTGGTGTTCGAGAAAGCCGCGCTCCTTACTGCCAGGCTCATACACCATGATGCCCACGGCACAGGTCCGGCGAAGGACGTCGACGAGCCGCTGGAAGCTCGCGGCAGCTCTGTCGGTCGGCTGAAACAGGCTCAATCCATCGACGACAGCGAGAGGCCGAGCGCTCCGAGCGGAGTCTACTTCGAATCGCTTGTCGAGCTTGTCGATAATGCCTGTCAGCGTCTCTTCGATCCTCGATTTCTCCCGCAGAAACGAGCCAGCACCGCTCTTGTCCCGGTCCTCGATACCGAGTCGACCCACCAGAACCTTCTGGAGCTCACATATCAACTCGTTGAACGTGGGATCACGCGAGAGCGCGCCCGACAGCTTCAACTTACTGAAGATCTCCTCGAGCTTACCGAACTGAGCACTTGTATCCTGCACTACCCGAGCCCCTAAAAACTTGTCAAGATTCTCGTGCCAACGGGGAACGACCGCATGCTCTCCGTCACTGCTGCGCTCGCCGGCTCCGGTGCCCGGGCTGGCTCTGGTCTTGGGTGCCAGCTGAATCAGCTTCGCTGCGATCATCTTGTGGTACTTGCTAGCGACATCTATCTGGGATTGTTCGATCGAGAATAGTAACCGCTTCCGCTGCCGACTGACTTCGTCGATCCAGTCTAGGAGCTGCAACGCGAGGGTGGACTTACCGGTCCCCGGTTTGCCTTCGATCAGGATCACGAGCCCGGACCTCTCCTCATTGGGAAGCACCAGGTACCCTCGGAGCAGCTCACAAATAGGAGCTTCCCCTATCTCCAACGCATTGAAAGCATTCTTCCCATTGGTCATTGGCGCTACCTTTCGGAACTATCTTCACCAAGGCATGCTGCTATCTGCTTAACAGCGTCTGGCAGCGAGTCGTAGCCTTTACCGGACCGGATCACTGTCACTCCGGCGTCCTCCAGCAGCGTGGCCCTGAAACGACGGGCAAGCCGGAAGACGTCTTCGCTCCAGCCGTTCCTGGCATGTAGACCCTCATCCGCTTCTAGACAGTAGCAGGGCAGGTTTGAGCCAGGCTGTCCCGCGGTCTGAACGAGGCGCAACATGTTCCAGTCAGTCAGCGAGGTTCCCAGCCAAAGGGAGCAGTAGTTGCGTAGCAGGTGGAGCGGAGTCGTCGTTTCCCAGTCGAAGGACTTGGACGCCACGTTCAGATACTCGTCACGACTGAATACGACGTGCGGGTCTTCGCATCCGAGCTCGTCTGGGTCGACAGCGACGAGACCGTGGATGTGGTAGACGGGCAGGGGCGCCACCCGAGCGCGCGGCGCCGGCGGAGGTGATGACGCGCTCTGCCCGGCAATGCTGTGCGCCGATCGCAGGTTCAGATTACCCCCCACCTGCAACTTCATCGCCGTTTCGAGCAGATTATCGAAGTTGAATGTAGCGACAGCTCTAATCTCGGGTCGTTGACACAATTCGACGATGGCTGACAAGAAGGCAAAGGCCTTGCTGGTCCCTTTGAGACTGGCCTTCAAGTGATCCCAAACGCCGCTGTAGTCGAGCTGCCCGTCCTTCCCGGGCGAATCGTAAAGCAACTCTCTCAAAGAACTGAGGTAGTCGGCTCCCAGCAACGCCTTGACCAGCGATGCGCGAGCGTAAACGTCATGCTCGGCAGTGATCCACTTCAGTACCTGCTTGCGAGTGTCCGGGTCAGCAAGGCCCTCATCACGATCGATGAGGAGCGACAGCGCCCGCTCGAGGAGACGTTCCAGGAGGTCCTCCCACTGCGGGAGCGCTGTCCCGTTCACGCCTGCACCCAGGAAGAGGACGAGTCCCCGACGCTTTGCGTTGGCCGCAAGCTCGGAAATCATCGGATCTGTCGGTGGCAACATGGCACCCCCATCGCCAAAGATGGGAGAATAGTATCATCGGCAGGCCGGTGGTCGAGCACATACTTGGTCGCGACGGCTCTTGCCGAAGCTACCCGCTGCTCGGCTGGGCGCTACTCATAGGCAGCTCGTCGCTCCACAGTTATGGTGCCAATCGACATATTCATGACGCTGGACGTCTGGCAGGTATCAACCGCATAGCAACACTGGTGAGTAAGGAACATGGTGCCCGCACCATCCGCCAATGGAGCCACTCCTCGTCTCGACCGGCCCCGGGGGACGCAGGGTTTGTGTTTGAGCGGTCCCTTCCGCTACCGCTGCAAGGGTGACGCCGGTACGTAGCTTGCCCCGCGCCAGGGCGGCGGCACGCTGCCCGCCGTGCTGACGATCGCCGGAGTGAGGGTAGGGAAGAAAGCCGCGCGGGACGCTTTCACCCTAGCCCGGTGCAGAGATCCCCTTCTTCGTCGCGCCCCAGTGTCCGCCCTCCCCTACTTCCACTGCGCGTCCGCAAAGCGGAACGCCCCCAGGGCATTCTCACGCTCGAACGCGGCATGGTCCGCCACGAGCCGCACGAAGGCCTCCCGCGTGAACTCCAGGACGTCGTGGACGAAGAGGTCCGAGTCGACGATGGCAAGCAGGATGCGTTTCTCCACCTCGGGCCCGTCAGGCTCAGTACCAGCTTCCGAACGAGCGTGCGCCTGAGCCAAGACGCGGCCGCACCAGTCGGCGTATCGCTTCCATTCCTTTTTGTTGAGCTCGTCCAAGTCGATCTCGTTCTTGTAAGGGCTCCGCTCGCGAACGAGGTACTCGGTGCCGTCGACCTCCGCTTTGCCGTAGAAAGGGTCCCCGCCCACCAGATGGACCGCGTGCGCGTTCACGACCCGATCGGCGGTCCCATAAGCCTTATGCTGGGAGGGTGGGGCAAGGCCCGCCAGCGCCGAACGGCGTGCCTGCTTGAGCTCCAGGATCACATCGTCCGTACCGTCGCGGGATGGCCCTTCCAGGAGCACGTAGTAGCGCTCCAGGCCGAGGGAAGCCGTGCCGCTACCTAGCTTCTCCGCGACGTCTTTGACCTTGAACTCCCCGGCGCGTCCGCAGTCACGGGGCTTTGCGTGCTCCCTGTACCCGTCGATGACCCGCTGAAACTCCTCTCGGCGGCTCGTGCGGGGGACCAGTTCGTCGGAGCTTCGGAAGCCGCCCCGCTTCTCGTCGAGGTACTTGGCCAAGAAACGGCTGCGCTCGACCAGAGAGTCCTCCAAGAGGGCCTTGATCAGGGGCGGGCTGTTGTCGAGGCGCAGCTGGTGGACGTCCTCCCGGTCGCTGCGCGCGTACTCGGCCAACCCTTCCACGTACCCCCGCACGAAGCATTCCGCGATCTTCTCCTGCTTCGCCTTGGACAACCCCTGTTCGTGCGCGGCCACCATGAACCCGGTCGCCCCCCGCTTCACGTCCCAGGTGAACGGGGCATAATAGGCCTCATCGAAGTCGTTGACACCAAAGAACGGGGTGTTGTCGGCACTGGGCATGACCCCGAAGTTTTCCGGGTGCACGTCTCCCAGGGCGAGGACTGTGGGGCTCCAGGCGTCCTCCCCGGCCATGTCGCGATAGAAGAGGAGCGCCGTGCCGCGGAAGAAGGCGAACAGCGATCCTGCGAGCTTATCGAACTTATGGGTCGCGCCCTGGGGGCGCCTATGGATGCGGGTCTGGTGGTCCTCACGCAAGGTCTGCCGCACGTGAAGCCGACGATCGTTGCCGGACTGGTAGCAAGGCAGAAACACGGTCTCCCCCGCTGCGCGGGCCGCTGCCATCCGCTCAAAGGCCTCCACGCGGGAGACGGGCACGCCCTCTTCGTGGTTCATGCCGCGCGCCTCACCTTCACCAACGAACCGTTCTTCCGTCATCGCGTCCAAGCTCCGAGTCGTCCACAGCGCTAGCAAGGAACGAACCAGGACACCTGGCGCATCTGCAGCATTCTCCCGGGGGCGCCACCGTGACGGAGCGCCCCACTGGAGGCAGCGTGCCCCGTTACCACGGGGGATGCCGGAGGGCAGGCCATCGCGCAGCGGGCCGGTCGCCCCCCGCTGCGCGCCGGGTCAAGGGGTGACGAGCGTCGCGAAGCCGTTGCCCGGCACCGAGAACTGAAGCCTCTTCTCGCCGATGGCGACAGTCATCGTCGTGGCCGATCCGGAGTTATAGGCGACAACGACGTGGCTACCGTCGGGGTTCTTGAAGGCGACGGCGTCACCGCCGCTCGTACCCACCACCTTCGCTCCGGGCTCGACATACCGAGAAAAGTGGCGGAACACATAGTAGGCCGGGGTCACGGTGAGCTCCCCAGAATCTGCCACGAGCAGCGCGTTCTGCGCCCAGGGATCCGCCGCGCTGATGTTCATGCCCACCTCGTCCAAGACCATGCTCCAGGCGTTGTACACAGTCACTCCGAGCTTCGTGATCGCGTCTCGGATGAGGCCCCAGCTCTCGATCGCATAGGCCATGTCGTTGGGCGCTGTCGTCTCGTAGCCGGGCAGCCAGGGGTAGTTCCCAGCCTTGTGCTCGGCAATCCAAACGGGGATCCCGGCTGCCTTGATCGCGGAAACCTTCGACACGCTCGCCATGTCGTATCCCACGCCGGCCGCGGCGCAGTACTCCGTCGCCGTCGGGTCGGCCAGCACCGCGTTCACGATGCTTGTGTCGGTGCCATTATCCAAGGACCCCAACATGATCCTCGTCTCGAGCCCCGCATCGTCCAAGGCGGGCCCTAGGTACCGACCGATGAAGTTCGTGTAGGTGCCCTTGTCCCAGTAGCAGGACGGATATGTCATCTCGTAGCCAGGCTCACCCTGCGGTGCCACGAGCTCGACATCGATACCCTGCTCTCCGTAGGCTTCAATGAACTTGACGAAGTACTGGGCGTGCGCGGCCAGGGTTTCCTCGTCGTCCTTCATGGTGCCGCCATCATAGTAAGACGGCCTCTCGAGGATTACGCCGCTGTCGGCATCCCCCGTGTATCCCGTCTTCATCCAAACGGGGGGCGTCCAGGGGATGGCCCAAAAGCGAATGTCGGGGTTAACCGCCTGCGCTGCCGTTATGTACGGGATGAGGTGTTCCAAGTCCCTGTCGATGGAGAAGCTGCTGAGCTCGAGGTCGGGGGGAGGTCGGTTCGATTCGGTGCTATTGGGGACGACGTCCTCGCCAGTGTCGTCCAGGGTGTAACGACTCAGGACGTAGTCATTGCCGCCGATGGGAATGCGACCCCACGTGAAGCGTGCCCCCTCGGAACCGAAGAGGAGCTCGATGGCCCGTTCCTGGTCGTCCTCGCTCAGCTCGGAGAGGTAAACCCAGCCGAGCTCCGTGAAACAACCACCAAAGCCTTCCCACGTCTGAGCCTCGGCGCCGTCATCGACTGTCACGTCGGCGTCTCCGCTCGTCACCTCAGTCACCTGCCCGAGCTGCCAATAGTCGTCCTCGGCCGACGTGATGATGATGGCTCCCGTCGGGTCGCACGAGCCCGCAACACCGCTGCACTCTCCTGCCCCGCCAGCGCCGCCCACCTCCGGCATGGCTCCGGCAGCGCCCGCGGCACCCGCCCCCCCGGGACTGCCGCTGCCCCCTTCCTCCTCACAAGCGACGCAGGCAGCAAGCAGCCCAAGAGCTGCCAGGATGATGTTCCCTCGGGTTGTGTTCTTCATTTCATGCTCCCGGGCTCGAGATGTCCCAGTGGGGCATCACCAACCAGCGCCCACCGCACCGCGGCATGCGGCACGACCAGCTCGCCGTGGGCATACCCGTTACCAGCAAAGGCGGCGGGCGGAAATAGGGAAGATGAAGCTCGAGATCCAGTGACTGGAGCCATGCGCGCCCAAAGCGGCTTTCGCTGCATGGAACGGGTTGTGTGCCCTTCGTCCCTGAGAACATAGTTCTCATTCCCTTCGCAGCACCAAACGTTAAGACAGCGCCCGAAACGACATAATTGCCACTGAAACGGCTACCGACGCAGGTGACCCTCACCGTGATGCCGGGCGTGAGCCGCCGACCCGTCATCGTGAGCGGTCCGCTGGGGGAGGAAGCTCGGCGCCAACTCGCTGACGCGCGCCACAGCAAGCTTCGAGACGGCTGCTGGCTCTCCCTCGCCGCTCCCGCCGACGCCTGGGACTCGGAACGCCGATTGCGGGCCGGGTCCCCTGCCGTCTTTTGGCGCTCGCGGACACAGGGCGTGGGTCGGAAAACACAGCGTTCACCGCCCCATTTTTGCAGGGCGTCGGGATTTGCGCAGGATCGTCGCGCGGAATGGCTGGCCCTCCATTTGCTGAGTCGTGCCGCCATGACTTGCCCCGGACGCACCGACGTCGCGCCCATTACAGTACCCCCAAGGCTCCGCGCCGGCCTGAGGTGCGCTCTCACCACCGTCGCGAGCATTACCGCCGCGGTGGCGAGCCCTTGCATCGTGCTCTCGAACGGCTGCGCGGACGGTTCTGATGCACTGAAGGATCGCGCGGTAGCTTCCCTCGCCATCCGCGACACACAGCGGGACACCTTGGCGTCGAGCCCGGAAGTGGAGCTATTTCGGGAGGCCTTCGAGCGGGTGGAAAGGGTCCTTTCGACACCAGGTCTCCCGGGAGCTCCGGGTTTCGAAGCCCGGCGCGCTGAGCTGGTCGCACGCGCCAAGGGAGAGCCGGTGCTCTTCGTGCGCACCCCTCGTTACGCCTCCGAGCTTCGAGGCATCGAAGACCCCGAGCTCGAGCGGTTCTCCAAAGCTCGAGGCCACTACGGCGCGGTGGCTCGGCTGCTCGAGAGGCACGCGGGAAACTATGCGCAGCTTCGAGCGCTCCTGCTCCGCGAGGGCTACCTCTACTCGGAGAATCCCAACGGAGCTTTCGCCCTGCTCAGCCAGGTTGGGCCGCAGCACCTCTTCGGCGATCCGGAGATCTGGATCCAGCGGGGCGAGCGACTGATGCACGCCGAACGGCGGGGCTCGGCCTATGTCTACACAGACGGACCGCATCAGGGGGAGGGAGCAACCCTCGTGCACCTCGATCGCATCGGGACCGGCACGGTTCCCCCGGCCCTGCACCGCGATCTCCGTTCCCTCAAGTATCGACTCCACTTCGATGAAGCGCGAGTCGCTCACATCACCGAGACGCATCTCGTGCTACAGCTTCGCTACGGCGAGGAGTGGGTCACGTCGCTCGCGCGCGCCGAGGGGGCCCGCCTCGAGCTCGAGGCCGAGCTGGTGGAGCCCGAAAGGCGCCCGCAGGTCGAGGCCGCCAAGGCAGCGAACGCCGCCCATCAAGCCGCTCTCCAGCGCCTGCGGCAAGCCATGGCAGACCAGGTCAGCGAGCGGCTTCCCTTCGACGAGCCCAAGACCGAGCTGGGGCAGGAGGATGGGCGGCTCAGGGGCGTCTGGCGCGGCGCCTACTTGGCGGGGCACCGCGAGTACCGCTACAACGAGGACACCTACAGGGTGTTCTCATCAGCGGGGGCCCCCCTGGTGCCACAGGTATGCATCGACTTCGTGGTGGACACCTTCGAGCGAGCCAGCGGCACGTGGTGGAATCCCGCACCGGCTCCCCGACAGCGCCAGGTCGGTGCCCTCGACTGGCGTGAAACGGTGGCGACGAACCTGCGCCGTACCGACTCCTTCATCGCGTTCGCACGAGAGCAGCGGGATGGGTTCGAGGTGCTGGAGGTCCCCAAGGCGCAGCAGATTCGCATGGGCGAAGCCCCACGGTTCTTCGGGGATCTGGCGCGCCGCGTCGATGATTTCCAAGCGGGAGACATCGTGCTCGTCCGCGGCTTCACCCCCTGGGACGAGGAGGAGCAGCATAGCCACGCCTTCGTGATCTACGAGACGGATCCGTTGACGCGCATGCCGATCCTCGTCGCCGGCAATGCCGGGCCCGCGAACCTCTGGTCGTGGGAAACGGAAGCGCGCCGCACGCCGCGACGAACCGTGCGCTACCGCATCCGCCCCAAGGCCGCTTGGCTCAGCCGAGTCGTCCAGGCGCCGACGGAGCGCGACGAGCCGCCGCTGCTCCTACGACGAGAGAATGCTGCCGTGAGAGCCCGCGTGGCGGCCTACTCCGTCACCGGCGTGCCGTCTTCGAGGCACGAGTAGAAGGAGTTGTAACCGTCGACGGTCTCGACCTGCACATTGTTGGACCAGGCGCAGGTGGGCATGCAGCAGTCCTGCATGGTCGTCGTGTGATACCCGCTCCTGAAGCCAGCCGCCGCGGCCTGCGCGGCCGTCTGCACGGAGGGATCCGGCTGCGGAAGACCAGGCTCGGGCGGGAGCTTGCAGCCAGTCACTTCCATCAGGTGCGTGGGGCAGGCCACGCGCTTCGCGTAGACGTTCCAGTTCTCGTGATAGTAGGTGTCCGCCTGATTGGATTGGATGCAGCTCTGGCGGGTGTCCTCTTGGAGCGCCGGATCGGCGGCGGTGATCTCGTTGCAAGCGGACTCGATGCGCTCCTGACAGCTCGGGTCGCTGATCAAGGCATCCGACAGGTTGTTATGCTCGTCAGCGCAGTTCACGCTGTCCGGTCCTGGCTTCACGCCACCGCTGAAGGCCTGGCCAATGCGGGGGTAGCCCGTGTACATCGAGTACCCCTGGCTGCTGGCGAGGCCAAGGTCGGCGTTGCAAGCGTTGAATGCACCCAAACCACCGGCGCCCATGAACACGTCGAAACCGGTGGGCCCCGACGCCGCGGTATTGGCGCTCTGCACGACGAGGGGGGGTGGGGGCGTCAGCGTCGACGCGGTCAGGTACGTCGGCACGTCGAAGACGAGCTGGTAGCACTGGCAGCAGGAGTTCGGCAGGCCCGCGTCGAGGTTCGACGGATCGGGATCGTGCCCCACGATGCCGTAATGGAACGCGCCCTCGTAGCCGTCGTCGACGACGGCTCGGTTCATCTCGGTGGAGAAGAGCATGTGCCGCGGGCAGGCAAACTGGACAGGGACGCCAGGCTTGCCGCTCTCGCAGGCGTTCTTCGAGGTGGGACCGTTGTCGTTCGAGCACTCGCCCCCGCAGGGACTGGAGGAATCGCCCGCCACGCAGCCCTCGACAGCGAACTGATTCGAGCACTCGTGCGGCGGGGGCAGTGCGTAGCTCTCGGTGACCGCTCCGGATCCGGCGTCCCCCGAACCCGCCATACCCGCCCCGGCGTCGCCCAACCCCGCAGCGCCCGAGCCAGCGCCCCCGGAGGTCGCACCACCCGAGCTCGCGCCGCCAAGACCCACGCCCCCAGAGCCGGCACCCCCAGTGCCCGCGCCCCCGAAACCGCCGCTGCCGCCGACGCCCGCTCCCCCAGTGCCCGAGCCAGCACCTCCAGTGACAGTGGTGCCGCCACTGCTCGCGCCTCCGCTACCCCCCACATTAGGGGCGCCTCCAACGAGCACGACTCCACCCGTGCCCATGCCGCCGCTGGCGGTCGCTCCCCCACTGGGAACTCCCAAGCCGCCCGTGTTGCTGAAACCGCCCGAGTTGGGCGCTCCGCCAAGCCCCCCTGACGCGGCGCCAACCCCGCCGGTGCCGGGGGATCCGGTACTCGAGTCCTCGCCCGCGCTACAGGCACCGAGGGCGGCGCTGAGGGGAACTCCAAGGGTAAGCAGCAGCAGGACGGCGTGGGGTTTTCGCATAGTTCAAGGACTTCGTTGAAGGATACTCCCGGTTCAGGATTGCATGCGGCCTGCGGGGGTGCAGTCGCAGAGTAGAAGAAAATCGTGGAGGGGGCCCTGTCAGCTGTGCACCCTCCGCACACCCGAGCCGCATCCGTGATACACCCAAGACGGAAGTCTACGGCGCCCCTGTACGGAGCAGCGCCGTGCCAACCCGGCCCTCGCTCCCGACTCACCCCCGGGGGCGATACTGAAACCCATCCTCGATGAGACGCTCGAGCGTGTCCTGATGCGCTTGGAACGGGAAGAACTCGACTTGGAAGCCGTCGAACAATGGTGTCGTCGAGGCAAGGCCAATCGCGACGGCGATGATCCCTGTAGAGAGCACGTGAACGGGGGTCGTGTCTTCTGCACGCGTCGGGAAGTACGACTTGAGCGTCATGATGCTGCTGAAACAGGCGAGGAGCGCCAACCCGTTCCATCTTCCCCAGTCCCAACCCACGAAGTTGAATGCCAGAGGCGCGAGGGATGCGAGCACGAAGAGCACGGCCAAGATCCACCGGCTGCTCGAAGGCACCCGCGCACGCCGAACCGCCAGGACTCCGTAGGCGAGCATCCAGAGGAACCCTGGAAAAAAGGCCTGCCAGGACGGGATGGCGACGTCCACATGGCTCTTGACGCTCCAGTACCAGGGCATCAAGCGCGTCAGATTCTGCTCCGACGAGCGCTGTAGTGCGTCGAAGGCCTTGGGACGAATCGGAAAATCCGCGTGCTGCGTCACGTATTCCCGCAGCGCCTGCACGCGGTCCAGGTCCTCGACGCCAATCGAGCTGACCAGGGTCGAAAGCGAAAGGAGGATGAGGGTCGCCGCGACCGTGTGAGCCACGAGCGCCACTGTGAGGCCGCGACTCATGGGGGCCGCCTCGGCCCGGCGCAGTACGTGACAGACCATGGCAAGGACGAGAATGGGGCCGAACATGACGGCGAGCCCCTCGTGGATCAGCGCCGATACGATGCTGATGAGGACCACCCAGTAGAAGAGGGCGAACGTGCTTCGGCTTCGACTCGCGAGGAAGAGGACGATGAGCACCAGGAGGATGCCGAAATAGTCGTTGTATCCGATGGAGTGGATGAAGAAGACGAGGCCGGGGGAGGAGGCGAAGACCAGCACGGCCACCTTGAGACCAAGGTCGCGCGGATCGTTCACGAGTGCTCGACGGATGGCCCAGGCGAAGCCGACAACGGTGAAGAAGAAGACGACGAACGCGAAGACGACGAATGTTTCGTACCGATAGACGTCGTCACCCCAGAGCTGTCTGGCCACTTCGCCCACCAAGCCGCGGCGTACGAAGCCTTGGCTGTAGTTGAACGCAAAGTGGGTCGCGCTCCACAGGTTCGGGAAGCGGAAACCCTTGAGCCACGCCAACACGAAGAGGGCTACCGCGACGGGAAGATAAGCTCTCTTCAACGAGCGCATCCAACGCGCTTCATCACTCATGGCGCGGCTCCTCTCCATTCTCCGCCCCGTCCGCCTTGATGAGGCAGGCCTGGTAATGGGCGCTCATTCGTCGGAATCGCGACTGCTCGAGATACCTCTCGACCCCCGCGAAGGCCCGCAAGATGGCGTGCGGCACGAAATCAGGGAGGAAGGTGAAGTACTCGATACTCTCCGTCTCCCAGCGTGCCCCCTCGGTCGGTGGCAGCTCCGTCGGCAAGACCCACTCCTCGTTCCCCTCGTCGATCTTCTTCAGCAGAGGGAAGAGGTACCCCATGTACCAGCGAAACAGGGGATTATACGTGTTGATCTCGTGCAGCAGGAAGACGCCGCCCGGCCGCAGCACCCGCACGATCTCGTCGAGCGCACGCTGCTGCGCCCCCTCATCGAGGATGTGATGGATGGCGTTGATGCTATACACGAAGTCGTAGGTATTCTCGGAGAACGGCAGGGTTCGTGCGTCCGCCTGAACGAGAACACCCGCTTCCATGCCCTGGTTCTCGAGGTTCGTCTTTGCCTTGTCGAGCTGCCCCTGAGAATAATCGGTCCCATCCACCGAGAACCCGTTCCTCCGCATCTCGAGCAGGTACCAGCCCTGCCCGCATCCGAGATCGAGCCCGCGGGCGCCAGGGGTAATCCCGTACCGACCCAGGGTTCTCTCGATGAGCCGGGTCTTCTTCACCAACAAGCGCTCCCTGACGTGGGCCGGGATCTCTCCCTCGTACTCCCCCGCGATCTCGTCGAAATGGGCTTCGGCGTCGCCGCGAACCATCGCGAGGAGTCGGCGCCTGAACAAGACCAGGGAGAAGAGACCGAGAAGGACCGCGTACCAGGCCGTACCGCTGCGGTAGACGAGGATGGAGAGCACACCCGTGGACCGGGGCACACCGGCGTCGAGCAGCTCGCCAATCATCGTCGAGCCGGTGACGTACACCCCCAGGGGCAAGCCAGTGAGGCCACCCAACAACGTTCCTTGACCGAAGGTTTGTACTGACCGGCTCAACGAGACGGGCGAGCCGAGGAGACCGAGCGTCACGTACAGAGCCAAGATGGGTAGCGCCCACGCGACGGCGGTGACGACGATGGAACCGCTGGTGACGAGCGCCACGGATTTGTACGACCGAGTCCGCAGTACCAAACGAAATAGCAGCGTAACGCTCACCAACAGCGCGCCGCAAAGGACGACTGCGAGGACGACGGGCAGCTGAACGGCGAAACGATCTCCGACGTGCAGCGGGGTTACCAGGAGGGCACTCGCCAGGAGAAAAGCAGCTCCGACAACGCAGAAATCGAGGAACCGCTCCATGAACCAGATGCGGACGAGGCACGAGGCGGGGGCCTTGAACCGCCGTCGGATCAAGAAGACCCGCACGAGCTCGGCGATGAAGAACGGACTGAGGATGGCGGGCAAGGTCGCGAGATAGACGGCGATGCTGTCTCTCGTGATCAGGTGCGGGGTGAACCTGCGGATGAGAAAATGCCAGCGAAACCAGCGGAGCAGCAGGTTCGACGTGGTCAAGGCCACGCACACGAAGGCGGCGAGCAGCGCTTGGGGAGAGAAGAGCTGGGCCGCGAGCTCGGGAAACTGTACCCCTCCGAGCAGGTGGCCCGTGCTGATGGCTCCCACGAGGAGGGCAAACCCCAGCAGCAGGAGGAATAGGATCCCCCTGGGGCGGCGCGCCGCAGCGTTCTGTTTGCCTTGTGCTCCCTGGGCCACCACGACGTCCCTTAGCGCTCGATGCGCACCTGCCTGAGGTGCAAATAGCTGGGCCTGGCGACACGGAGGCGCAGCCAGCGCGCGTTGGTACGGGGAAACGTGGCCGTCCACGTGACGAAATCAGTATCCCGCTGCGCGAGGACCTGCCAGTTCTCCCTATCGTCGCTCACCTCGAGCACGAGGGGAACGGCGCGTGCCGAGCAGCCGTGGCAATCGGTTCGGTTCACGACGGTCACCTTCGAAACGCTCGGGCGCTCGCTCAGGTCGAACTCGATCCACGGCTCTCTATCACCTCGGGTATGGAAGAAGAAATGATCCTGCTCACAGCCCTGTCGCGGTGACTGGCAACCGGGCTCAGGATGCGTCGAGCTCGCTCGCCAGGGTATCATCGTCTCCTCTGCCAGCCGCGCGCGGTCGCTCGCGACCTTTGCTCCCAGCGAGAGTACGACCAGGATCGCCAGAGGGACACCTACTCGGAGCAGGCGTTGAAACCAGATGCGTCGAACTGCCCGTGCATCAGAATCGGCGCTTTCGAGCAGGCGTTCCGCGAGCACCTCGAGCTGCGATTCGGTGACGGGGTCGCGGCTCGGAAGCAGCGCATGGGGCTCGGCGTCGAACCGCGCGAGAAGCTCGCGCACCGAACCCTCTCGTTCGGGTCGCGTCAAGAGACCAGCCAGCTCGAGCTGGCTCCGCTCCATGAGCGCCTCGTAGGTCGGCATGGCGGCACCAGCGTCCAGCTCGCCCGCCCTCCGCTCGGCTTCGGCCGCGAGAGACCAGTAGATCACCTCGGCGAAGAGCTGCACCGAAAGCGCCGGTAGATGGGGCGCGGCGTTGTGCGGCGGCTCATTCGCCAGGCGCTTCGCCTGCTCATGAGCGATGCGAGCGCGCTCGATCAGCTCCTTCCGCTCTGGTCGAGTCGACGCGAGACTGGCTCGATGCCCTTTCATGCGGCGCCCCTGCCAAAGCCAATCCCAAGGACGAAAGGCGCGTTTGCTTGCCTGCTCCATCAAGTGTTCTCTCAGCGGTAAGCTAGAACAAAGACGGCGGATGGTAGCCCCTAGGAGAATCCCTCGACAGATCTTTCTCCTCTAGGCGGCCGAGCGGTCTACGAGCTCGCCGGAGACTTGGGGGCCACGTGGCCGGCAGCGGATACACCCTCCCGCCGAATGCCGGCGCGTTCCACGCGAGAGGGGAGCGGCTCTGGCGCCGTCTGTCGGCGTGCGGTTCCGCGCGAGCTGGTGCTCGCTGGCACCGTCGAAGCGGGACCCTAGCGTGGGAGCGCCGCTGCCCGTCGAGCCGCTGGTCCCTCAGCGGTTCAATCTTCCCCCGAGTTTGGCAGAATCATTCCTCGACGTTCTCACGGCTGTCCGCAATCAACCGTCAGCAATCGCGGTTCTGAACTCCAGGCTGATGGCTGGGTCTGGCAACTGAAGACCTCGTTGGTTCCGGCTCCGCCGGGTTAGGGACCGATGTCCATAGTGCAGGCAACCTCTCGAGCGGACCACAATAGTAACCTCCCGAAACTTGACCCGCGGGTTCTCGTCCTCAATCATGTCCCGCTATGGGGGACCACAACCCAGTATACGAGAACAGCGAGCTGGTACTTGGCCTGGTTGCCCCGGTCGGCACGAACTTCGACAAGCTCCTGAACATCCTCAGGCGTTGCCTCGACAAGTTCGATTATGAGCTAAATGCCGTCAAGCTAAGTTCTCTCGCCCAGAACTTCAAGGTGAAGGAGCGCGGCGATCACGCCAAGCTCCAGGGGAGCGAGGAGTACATCCGTCTGGTGAAGCGCATGCATGGGGGGAGCTATCTCCGCCGCTCGGTTGAGCGAGGGGACTTCCTTGCGCTAGCGGCCGCCAAGGGCATAGCTAGGATAAGATCGGGGGGCGCCCCGTTAGAGCGAACGGCGCATGTGATTCGCTCACTCAAACATCCAGACGAGGTGCGCACGTTGGAGGAGATCCTCGACGAACTACTTGGCCGCCTCTGCCCGAAAGGCGAAGACCCCAAAACATGGAAGCCAGAAGCGCGGAGGCTGCTCAATGGCACGAGGCTCCTCGACATCACGGAGTACGGACGCTCGGTTCACGCGGAGATGGAGGCCCTCCTGTGCTGCGCTCGATCCGGCTCGAGCCCGGTGAACGGGTCGCTCTTCTGCACCACGTTCCCGTGCCACAACTGCGCCAAGCACATCGTGGCAGCAGGAATCATCAGGGTGGTGTACGTCGAGCCGTACCCCAAGAGCAGGGCGCTACAGCTCTACCACGATTCAATTGAGCGACCGGAGGACCGTTCTGCCAGAGAGGGCGGAGCAACCGGAGTCAGCAGTCCGGCCCAGCGTAAGGTATTGTTCGAACCGTTCTCTGGCGTCGGCCCGCGGCGGTTCTTCGACCTCTTTTCCATGAACCTGAGCTCGGGTACACGGATCAGGCGAAAGAAAGGCTGGCAGAAAGTCGGGTGGGAACCAAGAACTGCCGTGGTGAGAGTGCCGTTGTTGCCGAACAGCTACCTCGACCGAGAACGGCTCGCCGACGACGAGATGGTCGAGCTGACGAAGGATGAGCACCTGAGCAACGTGGAGTAGAGATGACCAAGATCGTGCGGAACACGTCCACGGCGGCCTCCCAAGCCTTCTGGGAATCGGCCAAGCAGACCTCCGTCGAAGTCAAGCAGTGGCCGTCATGGCGGCGCGCAGGGATCAACGTTTCACCGACGCGCGCAACCGCTGACGCCGTTCGTGGTGGGGACGGAAGGCCACGCTCGCCCAAGCTGAAGTAGCGCGCACTTCCGGCCCCCTCGAGAGGCGCCGGACCGCGATGTGTCGCCTGCTGGTACGCGATTCGATAGCCACCCTTCGATCACCAGGGCAGCGGCCCCTCTTCGTTGAAGAACCTGCCGCTGGGACCGTCTTCGCCGATGAGCGCGAAGTGTACCGCAGCCCTCGCCCCCTGCTCGACGGTGCGCGGGCCCCGGAATTTGTTGAGGTCGGTGGCGGTGAAGCCGGGGCACACCGAGTTGACCTTGATCCTGGTCCCCTCGAGCTCGGTGGCCAGGGCCACCGTGAATGCGTTGAGGGCGGTCTTCGACGGCGAGTACGAGCCGTTTGCCATACGGTACTCGTTCTTGGGATCTCCTTGCCGCGCAAGCGAACCCACTTCACTGGATACGTTGACGATGCGTCCCGCGGGTGCTTCGCGCAGCAGCGGCAACATGGCTTGGGTCACGGCGAGCACGCCGAATACGTTGGTTTCGAAGATGAAGCGTACCTCGTCGAGGGGCACGACGCTGGGCCGCGCCGCGGCGATCAGGTCCTCGAAGGACGCTTCGGGCGCTGGCGAGTGAGAGATGCCGGCGTTGTTCACGAGCACGTCGAGGCGCCCGAGCTCTGCCCGCATCCACTCGGCGGCCGCGGCGATGGACCGCGAGTCAGTGACGTCCAATTGGAGGGCAAGCGCGCCGCGTCCGACTCCTTTGGCAGCCGCTTTGCCGCGCTCGAGATCTCGCGAGCCGACAACGACGATGAGGCCCTTGTTGGCAAGCTCCTTGGCAATTTGTAGGCCAATACCTTTGTTTGCCCCGGTGACCAGGGCGATGTTCGGGTTGTTCATGGCCTTCGATTTGCGTCGCGCCCCAGGGGTTCACTTGGCGATTATTGGCAGCCATCTTTCTGCCAAGATCCGCCAAGCCCGGACTCAGAAGGCGAGTTAAACTCGCTGTATGCTCGAGCACGTCCAGCTTCCCGTGGCCCTCCCGGATCTGCGCGCCTTTCGCACGACGACTCGGAGCGTTCGCGCTGGCGTCAAAGAGAACTACGCCGTCGCGCGCATCGAAAGCGGCAACCTGGAGTGGTGGGGACGAGGCAAGACCTGGCGCAGCGCTCCCGGCTCCATCCTTGTCAAAGAGCCCGGCGACGTGCACCGCGATGTCTCACACGCTGGCACGACGGTCTTCACCGCCTTGATCCTGCCAATGCGTGAGGTCCAACGGGTTCGTGAAACGGGCAAAGCATTCGCGTCACCTCACTTGGAGGCGGGGGATACGCGCGCCGCGCCCTTCATACGCCTTCACGACGCGATCATCGCGGGTGCCGACCGTCTCACCCTGGAGGTGGCAATGACGGAAGCGATCACCAACTGGGGCAACCTGAGCGACGGCTCGTCTCACGGTACGCGAGCCGTGCGCCGCGCCACGGAGTACTTGAGGGAGCGCCTCGCCGATAGCTTCACCCTGGATGACGTCGCAGAATACGCGGCGCTCGACAAGTTTCACCTCTGCCGAGCATTCCGCAGCCAAATGGGCATGCCGCCCCATGCCTATCTCACGCACCTGCGCGTGCAACGTGCGCGACAGCTGCTCACTTCGGGGTTGCGAGCCTCTGAGCTCGCCCCGCGCGTCGGCTTCTACGACCAAAGCCAACTCACGCGGCACTTCAAGCGCATTGTCGGGGTGACGCCGGGCAGGTACCAGAGCGCGAGCTCCTGCCGCGGGTGAGAAGGTCCGCCGCGCGACGTGACGCGCCCGGCAGCACCCCACGCCCAGCGTGGAAGGGTGCCTCCGAGGCGCCCCTTGACAGCGGCAGAGCGGCGCCGGTATGAGGCGCGTCTTGCGGAGTGTGCCCTCGCGTCGCCCTGGGGTACGGCCCGTCTCGACGTGTTTGGCGGGGGCGACACCGGAGGAGTCGCCATTTGTCCAAGCTCAGCTCGACGACCGTGTCCCTCGGCCACAGGCCATTCTGCACAGGTTTTCTCGTCCTTCTCTTGGGGCTGGGTTCCAGCACGGAGGCCTTTGCCCAAGCCGCAGATCCGATCGCGCCCGTTAACGAGCCGGAACACGCCGTTAACGAGCCGGAACACGTCGATCTGACGAGCCCGCCTCCCGCGGCGCCCGCCGAGTGCGTCCCTTCGTGCCGCGCTGCCTATACATGCGTGCAGGGCTCGTGTGTGAGTCTCTGCAATCCTCCTTGTGAAGCTGGCCTCACGTGCACCGCTGAGGGGACCTGCGTCTCGAATGGTAGCGCTGTTGCTCCAGTCGCCGCGGACCAAACAGCAGCAAGCGCCGATGACCTTGACGAAACGACGTGGGACGACGAGCCCGAGTTCGCGAATGACGAGCCGAGTTTCGTCTTCGAGCCGCGGCGGGGCGCCGTCCTGGTTGCTCGAGCAGGGTTGCTCGTCTGGGGCTCCGGAGAGGTGGAGTCCGAATGCACGGGGAGCGGCTGCGGCGACATGTCCTCCGAGTCGGTGGACCACGACGACGCTTCGCAGTTCGTTCTCGAAGCCGATCTCCTCTTCCACACAAGCCCCAAGCTGCGGCTCGGATTCGGCGCCCTGTTCGTCCCGGGGTCCGAGGTGGAACCCGAGGGCTCGACGACCGATACGGAGCTGGGGATGGAGGTGACTCCCATTGCCATCATCGAAGGGGTCTTTGGCCGAAAGGTCGCGGGAACCCTGCGCGCGTTCGGCGGGGTGCCCCTATTCTTTCCTGGCGACGACCTCGACGAGCTCGACGAGCTCTGCGATGAGGTACGCGACCAGGGACAAGCCTGCGACAATAGCTCGGGCCCGTTCCTGGGCTACACCCTCGGCGCCGGAGGCGGCGTCGTGGGACAGGTCAGCAAGAGTATTGCCCTACGCGGGGACCTCGTCCTTCAGTATCAATCCGTTCGCGTCATCGAGCTGACTGCCTCGGAGTCGTTCGATAGCCTCACGGTGACGAGCAGCTCGTCGACGACGCGAATCTGGTTGATGGCGGGGCTCGAGTTCTAGGATCCCACGACGCGATGCCCCGTCAGTCGCAGCCTTCGGGGATGAAGATGCACTTCATTGTGGGGACGAAGCAGTGGTTGCGCGTGCAGGGATCGCCGTCATCGCAGTCGGACGAGCTCGCGCACTCGCAGTGGCTGTCGTCATAGACGCAGTAGCCCTCGAGACAGCTGGGCCGGATGCACTCGGCCTGGCGCGGCCCGGCGCAGTCGCCATCCCGGGAGCATTGGACGTCCGCCGCGCTGGGACCCCGTGTGCCCGAAAATGCCTGTGACGCCGCTGGCGCTGACGACGCCGCAGGAGCGGGCGCGCCCGTCGCGGGAGCGGGCGCGGCCGTCGGGCGAGCGGGCGCGGCC
>JAEWRL010000020.1 GCA_023398955.1 Pseudomonadota bacterium | reverse complement strand
GTGCGCAGGATGCTCGCCAGCTTCATGCAGAAGCTGACGCCTGACGGCTGACACCTGATAGCCTGCCCTCCGGTTGCATTTGGCGTTGCCAGTTCCCCTGTTTGGTTCCGGCTCCGCCGGGTTAGGGGTTGATGGCGGCATAGAAGTCGTTCGTCCGAAGGCCGTTCCCACCGCTCCAGATCTCGAAGCCGGCGAACACGTCGTGGAGGTACCAGTTCTGGCTCATGCACGCCTGCCCGGAGCAGCTGCGCCCCTGGGCGTCCTCGATGAACCACACCAGATCGAACTCCCACGAATTGAGCGTACCCCGAGCGACATAGCTGATGATGGGCACACCGCCGTTGTCGCCAGTCCAAATATCAAATGTGTGATTGC
Organism: Pseudomonadota bacterium; assembly: GCA_023398955.1. Taxonomy (GTDB): domain Bacteria; phylum Myxococcota_A; class Polyangia; order Polyangiales; family Polyangiaceae; genus JAEWRL01. Next base: position 139,954 of record JAEWRL010000020.1, on the reverse strand, counting down.
TGATGGTAACGCTCCCGCCATTGAGAGAGCCGGTGCTGCTGATCGGTTGAGCACCATTCGGTTTGAAGAACCAGACCATCAGGAATCCAGCGTCCGGCGAGGCGATCGAGCCGGTTCCGCGGGAGAACCACACGTCATAGCTCGCGTTCCAAATCTCGGACGACTCTCGTCCATTGCTCGTCCAATCCCAGCCCGTGGGCACGCTCTGGAGTTGACTGACGAGGGTCGGGGTCCAACCTAGGGTGGTACGGTTGTTGTTACTCCCGCGGAAGACCGAGGGGTACCCGAGGGGTTCCCCTGAGGTATTACCCGTGCCGGAGCCGTTGTTCACGGTGAAGGAGGTTCCGTTGTACGTCGTTGTGTAGTTACCCCCGGACCACGCGTTGTTCTGCACCACGTACTGCACCCCGTTGCGCGTCACGTACTCGGCGTCCGTGCCCGAGAGGGTACCGTCGCCCCCCATCGTGGCCCCATTCAGATCGCCGACGATGGTCCCTTGGCCACCGCCGCTCGCCTCATCGAGGACGGAGATACCGTTCAGGCAGAAATCGTAGGGAGTAGCGGCCGCGTCGTCGCTCGACACAACGATCATGATTTGGATGAGAGGCAGGAGCCCCGCGCCACCCGCTTGGTCTCCGTAGAAGGTGCCTTCGTTGTCCCAGCAGGTCGTGTTGAAGTAGGACCAGGGGATCTCGACGTCGGTGTCGAAGTCGCTCAGGGTGTAACACCAGCGCTCCTCTTCGTCGAACTCGCCGTTAGCGGTCTGGATCTGCACCCGCACCGTCGACGTACCTGGATTGCTCACGTTGATGAGAATGCCGTCGCCCGTCGGTTCCCAGTTGGCGAGGGGCATGTCCTCGCCCATCTCCTGATTGAGGTTCACGCCGAGCATCGCCAGCGCGGTATAGTCACTGCTAGCCACCACACTGCCTTCGACGCAAACGGGCGTCCCGCTGCCCGCGTCGGCAAGGCCCGTGGTCGTCATCGTCGAGCCCTCCGAAGGCTCTTCGGTGCCAGTCCAGTAGTAGCCATGCCAGGGCTCGTTGACGACGTATCCCTCCTCGTCGTCGGAGCTCGTGCCCGAGCCCCCGCTGCTCGTCGCGCCGCCCGTCGCACCCGCGCTGCCGCCGGTGCCGGTCGCGCCGCCCGTCGTGCCGGTGCCGCCGCCACTCGAGCTACTGCCGCCAGTTCCGCCGGTCGTGCCGCCCATACCGCCCCCGGCTCCGCCCGTTCCAGAGGACGGCTCCTCACAACTGGGAGCCCCCTCTGGCTCGAGGCGATCGATGCAGAAGTCGTAAGGGATATCTTCCGTGTCATTGCCGGGTACCATCACGACGACCGCGTTGATGGGCTCGCCGTCATACGCGCTGCCCTCGTCCCCCCAGCACAGGGTCCGGAAGTCGGACCACGGGATGACACCGGGGCCTTCGTACTCGGTGCACCAACGGTGCTCGTCGTCGTTTGTGCCTAGCTCGTCCTGGATCTGGATGCGCAGGGGGCTTCCGCCCGTGTTGTCCACACTCACATAGAGCCCGGTGCCGTCGGGGGCGACCGCGACGTTCGGGGCGTCTTCCTGCCCTGCGACTTGATTGACGTTGAAGCCAACCATCGCGTAGCCTCCCCAGCTCGAGGTGAAGGCCACGGAACCGCTGATGCAGAGCGGATCCCCCGCTTCGTGGTCCGTGAAGCCCTCGGGCGTCATGGTGGTGGAGGACGGCCCCGCCGAGGCCCAAGCATACCCGTGCCAGCCGCAAACCGAGAAGTAGCCGCCGTCGTCGATCGAGTACTCGACGGTGCCGGTATTGCCAGACCCGCTCGGGTTGCCACTGCCCCCCAGGCTGCTGCCACCGGATGCGCTGCCGTCATCCGACGGATTGCCACCCGCTGCAGTTGCCGCCCCTCCTCCGCTCAACGGTGCGCCGCCCATCGCAAGGCCGCCGCTTGCGGCCGCGCCGCCCATGGCCGCATCGCCACCCCCGACCGGCGCCGCGCCGCCCAGACCGTATCCGCTGCCCCCAGTGCCCCATCCGGGGAGGCCACCTACCGCAGTCCCCGCGCCGCCCATGGGAGCTCCCTGCGAACCCGTCCCGCCGACGACGGCGCCCATACCGCCGATCGCGCTGCCGGTGCCGCCCGCGCCCGGCATGTAGGCGCCACCAGCGCTCCAGTGGCCGCCATTTCCGTAGGAAGAGGTGTAACCACCGACAGCGCTGCCACCAGCGGCTATCGACGACTGGCCTCCGGAGTAATCCGGCGCCATCGTCGTGTCTTGACCGCAAGCAGCGGTGAGTAAAGCAATGAGAACGAAGGGCGCAGATCCGAGTCGGATTCTTGTCATTTCGCGAGACCTCCTTCGGAGGGCAATCTAAGGGATGCTCGGGCGAGAACGTGGCGCTCGAGCTTCGTGGGCTGGGATCACGAACGCCCTTGCAACCGACGAGCCACTAGCCGCCTTTGCAGCCGGGAACCCGCCACCATGAGTACCACGCAGCGCACAGCCTACCTCGCCGTGGCCCGCATTTCCCGGGATTCTACTTGGGGGCAAGTCGTTTTGAGGCGCTATCGAGGCCGACCTCCCTCCGCGTTGCGTCCATGGCGTCCGTTTCTAGTCCGCGGCGATCATCTCTTGCCTGGAGCGCCGCCTCGCGTTCTGACTGCCCTTCGTGTGAGGCACAATGCTGCTGGACTTCTGGAATCCTGCATGAATCCGGAGAGAGCGACGGGCCGCTACGCTGCTGTCCGGAGTGACCCTTTGGTCCCGAGGCTCGTCATCACCAAGGCCACCCAGTGCGGTCCGGAGCCTACTCTAGGTAGATCATTTTTCGGGTCATTCCTCCATCGAGAACGAAGTTCTGTCCCGTGATGAACCCCGAGCGCTCCGGATCCAACAGGAACTCGACCATCTGAGCCACGTCTGAGGGCTTCCCGACGCGCCCTGCAGGATGCTGCAGGTGGTCCTGCACCCGCAGCTGCTCGCCGGATGCGTCAGCGGAGTACTCGCTCGTGTCAATCCACCCCGGGCTGACTGCGTTCACGCGTACACGCGGCCCCAAGCTCATGGCGAGGGCATGAGTGAGGGCGAGGAGAGCGCCCTTGGATGCAGCATAGGCTTCCGAGTTCGGCTCCGACTGCAACGCGCGCGTGGAGGCGATGTTGACAATAGCGCCCCGAGACTTGACTAGCTGGTCCATCGCAGCACGTACGCAGAGGAACGCACCGTCGAGGTTCACGGAAAGCACGCGCCTGAAGTGCCCGTAGTCGAGCTCGCCGACGTGCGGTGCCTGAGGCGACGCCAAACCCGCATTGTTGACCAGAGCATCCAGGTGCCCGTAGCGCTCGACCGCAACCTGCACGGCCCGCTCGGCGTCCCCCTCGATGCTCACATCGCCACGTACGACGGCCAAGCCCCGCCGCTGCTGCGCCTCGAGGGACCGCGCTGCCTCTGGATCGATCTCGAGGACCACTAGGTCCCACCCGGCACGGCCCAGATGGTCGGCGATGCCGCGCCCGATCCCGCGGCCACCTCCAGTTACCAGCGCTGTTCTCCCAAGACGCACAACCATGAAGACAAGCCTAACGCTGTGCTGACACGGCGTCGACGCCGCTCTCGGCCCTTGGCTCGGCAAAGAACCAGCGCATCGCCCGGGAGCACCGTGCGGCATTCGGGTTTGTGCGCCTTCGCCCCAACTCTGGCGAAGGCGTCGAGTCTGCGCGGGATGATCGGCACCCGCTGGCAACCCCGGGAGGACTGGGCACGCCTCAGCCGGACTGCTAAGCAAGGCGTGGTGACGGCTATCAGCTGGAGAGATCGACTCGAGCACATTGTGCAAAGCGCCCTGCTGACGCTTTGGGTTCTTGGCAGCGGCTGCGCGGCGCCCGCTTCGCCTCCCCCTGCACTGCCTCACAGCCACGACTTGGCATCCCCGAGTGGCGCTTCGCAAGCACCCGAGCCCCGCCGAGCGCAGGTCGCGGACCAAGCCCCGCAATCGAAAGCACCAGCCCACGACCGCGCGCGGCTCGACACCGAGGCAGAGCTGTCTCGCTCAACGGGTTCGGCGGCAGATGCGCCCATGGCGGAGGAGGCTTCCACCGTGGCAGAAGGGTCCCCTATGGCTGCCGAGTCGACGACACCGCAGGAGGCAGCCACGCTCGCGACGGGAGGTTCAGGCGGCGAAAACCCACCCGCGGGACCCATCGCGGCTGCTCGAGGGTTCCCTTTCAACGAAGCGCTACCGCGCGGATCCCTCCCTGGACGCGCCCCGGCGATGCGTCGGTCCGTCCTTTATCCGGCAGACTGCCGCGCAGAAGCCAAGCGCCGCAAGCTGCCCTTTCGACGTGACCGCCGCCCGACACGCGGCGTGGCAACCGCCTTTCGCTTCGACGGACCGATCAACGGCGTCCGCTTCGTTACCGGGGGATGGTCGAGTCCCTACGGAGTCGTCGAGTGCCGCTTGGCCCTCGTCCTGGCCGACCTGACGGAGCTGCTCGCGGAGCACCATGTCACACGCGTCACCCTCGGCACTGTGTTCCGCCCGAAATCCATGCTGCGGAGTGGGATCTTGAGCCAGCACGGACACGGACTTGCCGCCGACGTGGTGGCCTTCCACCTTGCGGACGGGACGATACTGCACATCGAAGAGGACTGGCCTCCACAGGCAGGTGAGCCACCCTGCGGACCCGAAGCGCGGCTCCACATACCCACGCGAGAGGGCATCCTACTCCGCAACCTCGTATGCGCGATCGCGCGCGGCGGTTACTTCCATGTCATCCTCACACCGAACTACGATGCCGCGCACCACGACCATCTCCATTTGGACATCAAGCGGGGCGCTAAGGGCCTCATCCTCCGCTGAACGCTGGCGGACGCGGCGTTCGTCCGTCAGCGAACGCTGGCGGCGCCCGCCATGCGGACGTCCCGCGAGCGGGGGGTGAGCCACAGCAGGATGGCACCAGTGACCATCAAGCCGCCGTTGCGCAGTACCGACCAGATACCAATGGGCGTGCTCCCCTGACCGAAGCACCCGCAGTCCGTGTCGATCCCGCGCGCCCAGGCGTGGATGATGGCGCCGGTGAAGACGACGAGGAGCCCGAGCAGCACGATCACGGCGCTGCGCCGCCACGGGGGTGGAGCCACGAGGACCGTGACGGCTGCCGCGATCTCCACGCTCGGGAAGAGCGCTGCCCCCCATGCGGCCCACTCGCTCAGCAACTGATAGTTGGCGATCTGCTCTGCGAAGCCCTCGGGGTCCACCACTTTCTCGAACCCGGCGACGAGGAAGACGCCCGCGAACCCCAGGCGTACGAGCCAGCTCACCACTGTCGGCAGTGGTGAGGGGCGAGCCGAGGTTCGCTCTCGTGCGGAGAAGGCAGCTGGTGCTGGTGGCATCGTCGCCTCGTCAGTGGTGGCGCTCATGAAAGAACTCCGGTTCACAACGGTCGCACGGCCCGGAGCTGCACGGCTGGTTGGCGGCCTGCCATGCTGCAAAGCCTCCTTCTACCACGACGATGGACAAATCAGGGCGCTCCGTCGCGGTGAGGAGTCCAGATACGACATTCATAGCGTCCTCGGTCGAGTCACCATAGAGGACGACAGTGGAGCTCGACCCGATGAGCTCCCTGGCGCGACCCGCAGCGCTGCTCGAGGCCGTGCAAGGGAGGTGCAGCGCGCCCGCGGCGTGGCCGTGGGCGTATGCCAAGGCGGAACGCGTGTCGATGATGACGGTCCCCGGTGCAGCGCAGTACGGCCCCACGTCGGCCGGTGGCACGATCATCGGCTCCGGCCCAGGCAGAGCAGCCGCGGCCGTGCACATGGCGGGCGGGGTGTAACGGCCGAGCCGAATCCCATCCGCTCTCAGCAGGTTCGTCGTGAGCCCTGCGGTGACGCCCACGGCCACGACGACGGCAGCGCGCCAAGCGGTGTCGACGATCGCTGGAACACGAGCTGCTCGCCATGACCGCCCCTGGGCAGCGGGTGAATCCTGAGCTCTTCGCGTCATCTCCGCCGCCCATCGTTTAGCACCGTCGTCGAGCCAGGCCAGATGGCGCTCTACCGCAAGCGCTCGAAGAAGTAGATCGGTGACCGGTCCCCTTCGCTCATCGTGAAGTAGCCCTGGCCGGAGGGTACCCAGGCGATGGACTCCCCCTGCGGCTCCGCTTTGCGCGGCGCGAAGCACGGCTCTCGCGTCAGCGCCTCGGCAACCGATTGACCGGGCTGCCGAGGCCACAGGTACACGTCGAGGTAGGTCCTGAGCAGGATCCAGGCACCGTCCGGAGAGATATCGCCAGCCGTCACGAGCTGAAAGCCCGTTTCGGGCATCCGCACCGTTCCGACATGCTCCAGGAGGATCTCCCGCCGCGCCATGGCGGCGGCCGTGGCGCGATAGAGTCCAAGCTCTCCCATCTCGGACTTCGGGATGAGGTACAGGTCTCCGTCGCGCGGATCCACGAGCAGCGCTTCGCCGTCCGGCGGTGAGCTATCGGGAAAACGAATGCGCAAGCTGCCGACGCGATCGACCTCGTGCACGCCCGCCCGTTGACCGAGCTCCACCTCAGGCTCGAGAATCCGATGGACCTCGACGTAGTCGCGGGTTCTCGTGTTCGTCCCAGTGTCGCCAACGTAGAGATACCAGTCGCCGAGCTCCGGCGCGGGCCCCAAGGCGATGTCTTCCCAATCCTCGGCACGGACGCCCGGCACCTCATATGTCCCGAGGTCTGCACCGCCAAAGGACATGGCGAAGAGCGTCGGCGTCCCGCCTGAGTCATTGTGGGACCATAGAACCCCTGGGTTTTGGCGACTGGCAACCATACCCGAGGCCTCTTTCAGTTCCGTGTTCGCAACGACGCCAAGGCGACGCCCTCCCGCAAACAGCGGACAACGTGGCGAGGAGGGGCTCGACGGAAGCGGGCTGGATGCTGTGGCGCCCGGCGCCACGTCGGGACACTGTCTGCACCCGCGTTGGTTGGCGCCCACTGCGTCGGATGTGTCGTCGCAGACAGCACAGGCGGAGGCGGCGGAGGCGGCGCACGCGAGCCCGATGACAACTCCTGACCGGCGCACGACTCCCCTACGACCTGCCCCAGCCGCTGGCATCACTCAGGAGTCCTCGAGATCGCGTGGAATGCATAGGGTAAACGTCGTCCCGCGCTCGGGAGACGTCTCAAAGCGCACCCTGCCCCGCAGATAGCGCTCCCCGAAAAGCTTCATGCTGTAGGTTCCGAGGCCCCGCCCCACCCCCGGCTTCGTCGAGAAACTCCGCTGGAACACGTGCGCGCTCACCCGAGGCTCGATGTACCCCGGGTTGTGCACGGCGAACTCGACGGCGTCAGGCCTAGCCGTGCACATGACGCTGACCTCCGCCCCAGGGAGCGACGCTTCGAAAGCGTTCTTGACCATATTGACAAGAACGCGCTCCAGAAGGAACGGATCTGTACGGATGCGAATCCGCGCACCGCTGCAGTAGAGCGAACGCTCGCAAGCTACCTCGTGGCGCAGGAATAGCCTCGCGAGATCGTCCAGGATGGTCGCCGTGGAGACTGGCGCCACGTTGGTCCTGATGTCCCCGCGTTCGGCCGCTCCGAGATCCTGGTGCGTGCGAATCTCCTCGACGAGGCGCGCCACGACCTCGTGCATCTCGATGAGTATTTCTCTGGTCGCCCCGGCGCCCTGTCGCAGCAGATCCTGGTACCCGCTCAGCGCACCCACCGTGTTCATCAAGTCATGGAGAAAGACCCGCTCCAGGTGCTCCCGGCGCTTGCGGTCGGAGATGTCTTGGAGAGAGAGCAGCACGAACGGGTGGCCCTCCAGGGAGAAGGGAGCGGCGCGCGCCCAGAGCTCGAGGGCGCGGTCGCCGGAAGCCAGCGTGAGGAGGCACTCCCGCTCCATGATGTCACCATCGCACTGAGCACCCAGGATGGCCAAGACCGCCCCGCAATCGGCGCAGGGCTTCCCCGTGCCACAGCCGGATGGAGCCCGCGCCGCATTCCGACAGCCGAGGGCCTCACCGAGGCGCAAACCGAGCACGCCGTCCTGGATCGGGCACCCCAGCATCTTGAGCAGGCCCGGATTGGCACCTACGATCTGGCGCTCCCGGTTCAGCAGCACGACGGCTCCACCGAGGGCAGCAAGTACCTCCACCATGACCGGGCTACTAGCGACGACCTCGATGGCTCGTTCGAGCTCAGCAGCGCTCGCCCGCGCAGCCGGGGCGAAGTACGTCACGCCACCCGAACTATCTGTCCGTCGTACTTCGCCTGGCATAAGCCCCCGTTGAGCAGTCTTCGAACACTAGACGCGCAGTGGCGCTTGTCGAGCCATTGCGGCGCCGCGGACGGGCCGGAGTCAGTGACTCTGCCCAGGTCCGCGGCACCCATTACTCCGTGCCGGCTGCTTCACCTGCTGTCCCGTCGCCTTCGCCATCCATGTCAATGACCTGGGGCGGCTGCCAGCCAGGGGGTGGCTTCCAGCCCTCCGGGGGCTCATCGGGGCATCCGTCCTCGTCCTCGAAGCCGTTGATGGTCTCCGGCTCGAGGTAGCATTCGTCCCGCAGGTCCGGCACGCCGTCCTGATCGTTGTCCAGGTCGGGACAGCCGTCCGTGTCCTCGAAGCCATCGGTGTCCTCGGGCTCGTTGGGGCATGCGTCACGTGAGTCGGGAACACCGTCCTCGTCGGAATCGACTTCGTCAGGGCAGCCGTCGTCGTCCTTGTACCCGTTCTTCGTCTCGGGTTCGTTGGGACAGGCGTCGCGATCGTCGGGCACGCCATCCTTGTCGTTGTCGTAGTCAGGACAGCCGTCGGTGTCCTCGAAGCCGTCCGGATCTTCGGCATCCATCGGGCACTTATCGTTGACGTCGAGGATGGTGTCCTGGTCGTTGTCGAGATCCGGACAGCCGTCGCTGTCTTCGTAGCCGTCCATGTCCTCGGCGTCCGTGGGGCACTCGTCCGAAGCGCCGGTGATTCCATCGAGATCGCGGTCAGACGATTCAAAGGAATAACTGAACCCGATGAAGCCTCGGGCCACTGGCACGCCAACACCCTTCGTGAGCCCCGTTCCGCCCCCAACGAGAAACTTCAGCGGCGAGCCGAGGGGCGTGATCTGAGCGGCGAGAGCCGCCTCCATCGTATTGCTGCCGTCGTTCTGCCCGCTGAACTGGGTGCCACCGAAGACGTCAGCCATGACCGCGAAGACCGGCATGACCTGGTAGGCGGCCGCGGCCGAGAAGCGCAAGCCCGGACCTGATTCATAGCTTCCGAGTTCTGCCTTGTCCCGCCAATAGCCGATAAGATTGCCTGCCAAGTGAAGCTTGTCCATCTTCACGTCGCCAATGCCGCGTAGGCCGGCGGTGGGGAGCTCATCACCCAAATAGTTGCCGCTCGACGTCAGGTGCCCCGTTGGCGCTGTCACGAACAAGGCACCACCCAATACGAAGGGATCCTGGGGATTGCCAAAGGCGCGGACCTTCCCCTCCACCTCGACGTCACCAAGCCCGACACCGCTCAGGCCGTCCAGCGCTTGGCGCCCGTCCTCGTCGAGCCCTTCGCCCTGGACCCACGTCACTGGAACCCTGAGGCCCACCTGGACGATAGGGATAACGGTGAGGCTCCCCATCAAGTCTGCGGTGCCCAGGTTCTCCACGACGTTCACATCACTGCGCCCCCCTGCAGACTCGGAACAATTCTCCGCGTCACGACAACTCACCACAACGAACGGCTTGTGCCCGTAGTGGACGAGCGCGTTGGCAAAGAGGTCCATTTGCCCGTCGACGCGCGCGCCACGGGTGACGATGAAGTTGCCGGGCCCCGGCGCCCCCTCCATCCGCTGAACGCTGAAATCGCCTCCCGTCGCCTCCTGCGCGGACGCGCCGTCGGCGAGAGCCGCCGCGACTGCGAATGCGCTGATGCTCAGCCCTATCGCGGACGGCTGACGAGCCCGCCTGCAAGTGCGGAAGCGGAGAGGCTGACTCGAAGGGGAACGCTTGTGGATGACGCGCATGGGTCTGGCTCCTGGGGTGCCGCTAGGTACCATCGGTGAAGCAGAATTTTCCGCGAGTGTTCCATAGGTTCCGAGCGTTGGGCAATCCCCTGACCAACGGGAATCACATCTCGGGGCGGGGGCGCGCAAAACCCACTCCTGCCCGAGCAACCCCCGAACGCCCCCTCCCCCGTTTGCTCTGCTTGCCGTATGGTAGGCGCGTGCCCGTCTGCCCCGGCTGCCGTTCCGTCTTCGAGGAGCTCGATGCGCGGTTCTGTCCGCTCTGCGGTGCACCTTACACCCGCATCCGCTCCCGCATCGAAAAGGGAGAGCCCGTCGAGCTCGGGTTCGGCCGTGCGGTCCTTGGCGAGGTTATCGGGGAAGGTGGGATGGGAATCGTGCACCGAGCCTGGCTCTATTTCAATCCGGCCGGCCCAAAAGCAGACCGCCCTCCAGTTCAGGTCGCAGTCAAGCTCCTCAGCCCTCTGCTCACCGGTCGAGAGCGCGCAAGGCGCCTATTCATGGGCGAAGCCGCAGCCCTGCAGCGCCTCTCGCATCCGAATATCGTCCAGTTCCACGGGCTCAGCATGCAGTCACCGCAGCTCGCCCTCGTGATGGAGCTCGTCGAGGGCGTCCCTCTCTCGGAGGTGATCGACGGGCACGTGGAGCAGGCGGTCCCCGGGGGCATCCCTGCCATGCCGATGCTCGCCGCATGGCACTATTTCTCCCAGCTGCTCGGCGCCTTGGCCGCCACGCACTCCCTCGGCATCGTCCACCGCGACGTCAAACCCAGCAACGTCCTGGTCCGGCATGATGGCGTGACGAAGCTCACGGACTACGGCATCGCGAGGCTCCCCGCGGATCAGGCGCGCCAGACCGGGGGCATCGCGCCCGGAACCGGCGCCTACATGTCGCCCGAGCAGGTTCGCGGCGAGGATCCGGATCCGCGCAGCGACCTCTACAGTGCCTCGATCGTGCTTTACGAAATGCTGACGGGGATCACCCCCTTCGAAAGCCCAGAACGCAACGAGGTCCATGTCCGGACCGCGCAGCTGGAGGAGACGCCCGCTCCCCTGACCCGGCTCGTTCCCCAAGCTCCCACGGTGCTCGACCTTTTCTTCGCGCGAGCACTCGCGAAGGATCGCATGCACCGCTTCGGCTCGGCCATTGAGCTGGGCGAGCAACTACGCGGCGCGCTGGGCATCCCCGACAGTGAAGGCTGGCAGGCGCAGAGGCGACTGGCCGCCAAGGCCCGAGCCATCTCACGCGGAATGGTCGCCGACTCCTTGGCAAGCACACAGCGCGCCGAGGTGAGCGAGATAAGCAAGGAAGAGGCTGACAGGCTGCGCACCGACGTCATGACCGCGTATCGCGGGTAGCGCGGGACGCGCGCCCTCGCCGGAGTGTGAGTCCAAGTGTCGCCCACGGGCTCGTCCTCACGGCAGCAGCCAGCGTCTTCCGGGTCGACCTTTCGGCCGTGAGCCGAATCATTCCTGGTTGCAGCGTTGACACCGCTCACTCCGCCGTGCAAAACCAGCGCCGGTTTAGACGCCCCTACCCAGCGGAGTGCCGCGCCCATCATGCAGCAAGGCTTCATCGCCCCCTTCATCGTCGCAGGCGTGGCTCTTCTCAGCGCCACGGCAGCCAACGCTCAACCCGCCCCCGAGGAGCAGCCACCCGCAGGCGAGCCGCGTCCGGCGCCACCAGCCGGTACTAATGCGGCTCCGGCACTGGCCCCCGAGGAGCAGCCAGACGCCGGGAACGAAGAGGCGCCGTCGACGGCTCCGGATGCCACATCTCCCGAGGGGGAACCGGCAGGCGAAGCGCCTGTCGGCGCGGAGGCACCGGTGGAGAGCCAGGTGCCGAGCGACGGGACACGCAGCGCCCCTCCCGACCCGACACGCTTCGGCGACAGCTTTGGCACCAGCGCTGCCCCTCCGCGCGGACTCGGGAGCGGTGCGCCGGCAACGGCGAGCGACGCAGCCCCTTGGTCTGCGCGCACTACCGATGCCACAACCCTCGGCTCGCGAGACGCCCAGCGCCCTGCCACTTCCGAGGAGGAAACGGGCATCTACGCTGAGGATTGGTGGTCACACACGCGACCCATCCTCGAGCTCCACGGGTACTTCCGAGCCCGGGCGGAGTTGTTCCACAATTTCTCGCTGGGTCGGCTCGATTCGCAGGGGCGCGGCCTTTGGCTCAAGCCGCTGGACAACCCATACACGCCAGGCGGTGAGGACACCGCCGTGGGCCTCCAGGAAGACCTCTGCACCGCCGACGAAGCGGGCACCGGAAGCAACGACAATCCGGGCGAGCTCGTACGCTGCAGGAACAAGACTCAAGCCGGAGCCAACATCCGCTTCCGCATCAATCCCGAGCTGCACATCTCAGACAACGTGCGTGTCCTGAGCCAGATCGATCTACTCGACAACCTGATACTCGGGTCGACCCCCACCACGTCTGTGAACCAGCCCAGCGGGAGCGGGGGCTACGAGGTTTCCGGCCGTACTGGCTACACACCCTTCGGGTACTACAACGACACCCAAACGCCGCCGCGCTCGGGCGTCAACAGCTTCCAAGACAGTATCATGGTGAAGCGTGCCTGGGGCGAGTACGAGACTCCGGTAGGGATGCTCAGTTTCGGACGCATGCCAGACCACTGGGGCCTCGGGATGCTCCACAACGCGGGGGACGGCTATGACGACGACTATCAGTCGACAGTCGATCGCATCGAGTTCACCAGCGGTATCGAGTCTCTCGGCGTCTACGTCACGGCCGCCTGGGACTTCGTCAACGAGGGACCGACGAGCGCACACCTGGCCCTCCCTCAAGGACAGCCGTACGACCTCGCGCAGCTAGACGACGTCGATCAGTATGCCCTGATCGTCCAACGCAAGCTCGATCCACGCCTGACGGAACTGAAGCTCGCGAACGGGGACCTCGTCATCAACGGCGGCGTGTACCTCACCTACAGGAAACAGCTCCTCGCCAATGACGACGTTGGTGCCTGCGGCGAGGGGGCAGCCTTGGGTTGCTCACGCGAGGGGCTTGCATCGGGCTATGTCCGGCGCGATGCCGAGGCCTGGATCCCCGACGTCTGGCTCCAGCTCCTCTACAAGAAGTTCCGTTTCGAGCTGGAAGCCGTGATGGTGCGCGGTAGCATCCAGAACACGGAGATCGACCGCGGCGCCTTCAACTACACGACGGCCCCTGGCAGCGAGGGCTGGAAGATCCGTGAATGGGGTGTCGCAAGCCAGCTCGAGCAGCGCCTAGTGGAGGACCGGCTCCGGCTCGGCTTTGGCTTCGGCTGGGCATCAGGGGACCCAGATGCTGCACAGGACGGCGCCGCGATGGGGCTCAGCCCGGGGCTGGACGGCCTGCAGAACCAAGTCGGTGATGACACCTTCAGCACCTTCCGCTTCCATCCCAACTACCGCGTCGACTTGATCCTTCATCGGAACCTGCTGACACGCGTGCAAGGAACCTACTATTTTCGGCCGAGTGTCGAGTACGACCTGATTCGGAGCGAGGCCGGCCAGCGCCTGGGCGGCGGATTCGCAGCGATCTGGTCACGCGCCAGCGAGTACGTCCAGGCGCCAGGTCACGCGCGAGATCTCGGGGTAGAGCTCAATGGCTCGCTCTACTTCCAGGCAAAGGACGGTGCGCTCAACGACAATCCAGATACGATGGGCGGCTTCTACACGATGCTCCAGTACGGTATCCTGTTCCCCTTGGACGGGCTGGGCTATCAGGAGCTCGAAGCCGAGACGGTCTCCATGCAAGGGGAGCGCAATATCGACATCGAGCCGGCGCAGATATTGCGTTGGTACCTCGGCGTGATGTTCTGAGCCGAGCTCTTACCTGCCACCGCCGCCGCGCCGTACTGCCCGCATCGCGGTCTGGAACGTGCAACGGCGGCCCCATATTCTTGCAGGCTCGAGCTACCTCGTTCTTCAGCGCTGGTTGAGCGGCGGGCCGTTGCAGCTCCTGGAAGCCGAGCACGTGGAAAGGAGTGGGCGCTGGTGGCTGCTGTTGGCCACCCCCGAAGCGCTGGCTCGCGGCGGCGGCGTGGAAGCCTGGCTCGACGGCCCACGGGTCGCAGTTGGCTTGGAGCATCCATACCTGGCGCGTCCAGCCGGCACGGGCCGAGACGATGCGGGAGGGGCCTATGCGGTTTATCCTGCTGGGAGCCAGCGCCCCGCCCGCGCCATCCTCGAACAGTCCGGGCCCCTGGACGTAGGCCGTGCCTGCGATGCTGCTCTCTGCGTCCTTTCCGCGCTGCACCTCGCGCATGGAGCGGGCGTCGTGCACGGAGCAATCAGCCCGGACACGGTGCTGCTGCCGCAGCCCTCCGATGCGGACGGTGCGGCAATGCTGTTGGGGCTCGGGCTTTGCTCGGTACTCGAGGCCGCACCCGCTGTGCACTGCCCCCCCGAGCGCCGGACCGGTGCGCCGGCTACGCGATCTGCCGATCTCTACGGGGTTGCGACGCTGCTGGTCATGCTTATGGCGGAAGGTCCAGTCGAAGACTGCACCGCCTGGCTCGAGGGAGCGGAGCTCCCGGCGCCCCTGCGGGAAACGCTGCTCTCGGCGCTCGATGATTCGCCCACCAGGCGCCCACCCACCGCGCGCGCCTTCGCCCTCGAACTCTCGGGCTACGCTGCCCGTCCCGAGCTCTTCCACCTGAGGATCGTGCTTTCGAGCTCGGTCGGGCCACCCTACCCGCGGCCGGCGATCCATCCCCTGGTAGTGCGATCCAGCCCGGCATTCAGCTCCGCGGATGACGAGCTCCATCGAGAGCTTCTACGGGTGGCCGCAGTGCCGCTCGCCCCGATCATGCCGCGTCTCGCACTCCCACGGGCACCTCCACCTCGCCCAGAGCGCAGCCCCCGCTCTGCTCCGGGCCCCCGGCTCGAATTCGCTACCGCGGCGCGCTCCAGAGCGCCGTCCCTGCCCCCGCGCCGTGACGAGAGCACTCCTGCTCGTGCGGCGAAGAATGGCGCCACGAGCGCTTGGACGCGAACGGTTACCTGGATGGCAGCAGGGTTTAGCGCCGGCCTGTGGCTTGCGTGGCTCACCGGGTTGATTTGACAGCAGCGAACGCGCGCCGTACGAAGCCGGACCATGTCTGCCGTAACGCCGAAGCTCGAGGCCACCCTTCTTGCTCTGCAGGTTCCTCACCTGGGTAGGTCCGTCGCAGAGTGCGACGCCCTGGTGAATCTCGCCGTCGATGACGGGCGCGCGCAGATCGCTATCCAAGCTCCTATCCCCGGCCAAGCCCGGGAGGACCTCGAGCGAGCAGTGATGGACGCGGCGAAAGGCGTCGAGGGCATCCGCGAGGTCGCGCTCACGTGGCAACCTGGTGTCCTCGGTCGCAGCGTCGCCAAGGACGACCCGGTACCACAGGCTCGGAACGTCATCCTGGTCATGAGCGGCAAGGGGGGCGTCGGCAAGAGCACGGTAGCAGCCAACCTGGCGCTGGCGCTGCGCAGGATGGACGCCCGCGTTGGTCTCTTGGACGCCGACATCTATGGGCCGAGCGTGCCAACGATGTTCGGCGTGAATGGTCCACCACTGAGCGACGGGAACAAGATCCAACCGCTGGAGCGCCATGGCATCAAGCTGATGAGCATCGGCTTTCTGCTCGAGGACTCACGCTCCGCCGTCATCTGGCGGGGGCCCATGCTCCACGGCGCGCTGATGCAGTTTCTCACGGACGTGGCCTGGGGGGATCTGGATTATCTCGTGCTCGATCTTCCACCGGGCACAGGGGACATCGCGCTGACGCTTTCCCAGAAGCTGCGAAGCAACGGCGCGGTCGTGGTGACGACACCCCAGGAAGTTGCGCTGCAGGACGTCTACAAGGCTGTGGCGATGAACCAGAAGGTCGGTATTCCGCTCCTGGGTGTCGTGGAGAACGAAAGCTACTTCGTTTGTGATGGCTGCAGCAGGCGTCACGAGCTGTTCGGCAGCGGCGGCGGTGCGAAGGTAGCGGAGATGGCCGGCGCGCCGTTGCTGGGGCAGATCCCCATCGACATGGCAATCCGCCAATGGGGCGATGCAGGGACGCCCGTCGTCGAAGCGTCCCCAGGTTCGTCGGCGGGCAAAGAGTTCATGGCCGTAGCCGCGCGCCTCGCCGTGCAGATCGCGGTTCAGAACGCAGAAAATGCCGGCACTTTGACCATTGATCGCAGCGGTGGCGTCAATCGTCACTTGCCCATTGCCCGATAATCCGCGAAACGGCGCACGCGCGCATTGGCACCGAGCGCGAGCCGCGATATACGGCGAAAGCTTCCCGCAACGGTTTTGCCATGGCCCCCGACGACACCACTCGCCCCGACGCCCCGACCGCCGAACCAACTGACGCTATGCCGGCACCTCCGCCAGCGCAAGCGGAGGGTGAGGCGGCGCGTCTCGAAACCTCATCACCTGCCGAGGATTCCTCTGAGGCACCCACGGCGGAGGCAAAGCCCTCCACTGTCGATGCTTCACAGGAGCCGGCCCCAGACGCGCCAGCCGAGGGCGAAGCGCGCCCTGAGGAAGCAGCTGCTGCTGCTGCTGCGCCCTCCTCCGCGGACGAGGAGGACTCGCGAGAGGGCGCAGAGGGGGACGCCAGCTCCACCGCCGAGGAGGGCGATGGAAAGAAAAAGCGCAAACGACGGCGAAAGAAGAAGTCCGCGGCGCCGGGCGCGCGCCCGTCGGCTCGGCCGAGCGAACGTACCCCTTTCCACATGGGCGAAGAGGTCTTCGGCAAAGTGACAGCAGTGCTCGAGACCGCCATCATGGTGGATCTCTCGGGCAAGGCGCTCGCCATTTTCGACCGCGGCGAGATGGAAGCCGATGATCTCGTCCCCGTAGTCGGCGACCGCTTCGTGGCACGGATTCACAACGACGGCGGGCGCGGAGGGCTCGTGGTTCTCACCCGCAAGCCGTTGCGCGAAGAAGAGGCGAAGCCACGGGTCGAACAGGCCTTCAAAGATGGCGAGTCAATCCAAGGGCTCGTCACTGGCGTCATCAAGGGTGGCGTCGAAGTCGACATCGACGGTCTGCGCTCCTTCGCGCCAGCATCGGGCATGGACCTGCACCCGGCGCAGGCGAATCTGACTCAGCTGGTGGGCCAGCGCCTCGACTTCAAAGTACTCCAGTACGAGAAGGCCGGGCGCGACGTCGTCGTGACACGCCGCCCAATGCTGGAAAGCGAAGCCCACGAACGCCGCAAGCATGCCCTGACGCTCCTCGAGGAAGGGCAGGTAATGCGGGGGGTCGTGCGGACGGTGGTGGAGTGGGGTGCATTCGTGGCGCTACCGGCTGCCGAGAACTTGGAGGGACTCGTCCATGTCAGTGAGGCCTCCCACGACTCGCGGGCGCGCCTGACGGATCTTGTCAAGCCAGGCGAGAACTTGGACGTGAAGATCCTCAAGATCGACGACAAGGGGAAGATCTGGCTGAGCCGCAAGGCGCTCATCGAGGACCCTTGGGCAGAAGCCAAGCAGAAGTACAGCCCCGGCTCACGTCATGAGGGCACGGTCAAGAACCTTGAAGAGTTTGGTGCCTTCATCGAGCTGGAGCCCGGTGTCGAAGGATTGATGCACACCTCGGACATCAGCTTCGATCGTATCGAGCACCCCCGCGAGAAGCTCACCGTCGGCGATAAGATCCAGGTCGTCGTCAGCCACTTCGATCCACGCAGCCGAAAGGTGGCGCTCCACCCGGCTCCTTCCGCGGAGCACGCGGACGAACCACGGCAGAAGGTGGCCCGCAATGCCATGGTCAAGGCGGAGGTTGTCAAGATCGAGTCCTCTGGCGTCATCATGCGCATCAAAGGGGTGACGGGGCGCCTCGCCCGCGCGTTCATGCCTGCTGCGCAGACGGGCACCGGGCGCGGCTCAGACCTCCGCAAGTCTTTCAAGCTAGGGGACGTGCTCGACGCCAAGGTCATCGATCAGCATCCACGCTCGGGTGAGGCAAAGCTGAGTATCCGGGCCGCAAAGGAGGATGAGGAGCGGCGCGCGCATCGCGAGTACCGACAGAAGCTCAAGGCCGAGTCGAGCTTCGGCACGCTGGGCGACCTGCTACGAAAAAAGCTGAGCATGGACGACAACTCGGACGGATGATCGGCTTCGCTTCCGTGAGGCTGAACTCAGACGGGCCGACCATCTAGCCTGCAGCGCTTACGGCGCCAGGTGCGCTCGGAAATGCCAAGCCGCCACACCCGTGAAGGTCGTCGGGGTTGTCGTGTCGCGGACCATCCAAGGCTCCACTTCCGGCGTTGTCGAAGAGTGCGATGTTGCACTATTGTCGAACGGCGGAGTTCTCGATTGAATGGCTCGGCCCAACGTTGTCCGGACCGACATGGCCCCTAAGACCGACTCAGAGCTCGTGGATGCGGCTCGCTCAGGGGACCTTCACGCCTTTGGCGTCCTGGTGCAGCGTTATCGAAGGCGGATCTTCCGCATTGCCGTCCATTTGTTGAAGGACGCAGCCGAGGCCGAGGACGTGACTCAAGAAACCTTCGTTCGGGCCTATGGCGCCCTCGATCGATTCGATGGCCGTAGCCAGCCGTTCACCTGGATGTACCGCATCGCGGTCAACCTTTCGCTGAACGTGATCCGCTCACGGAAGAATCGCCGGCCGACGACTGTTGACGATCCGCGCGTGGAGGGCTTCCTGGTGCAGACGCCTTCTTCGGGGACCGACCCAGGGAGCGTGGTCGCGGACCGTCAGATGGCCGTGGTGCTGTGCGAAGGGCTCGACACCCTCAGCGATACCCTGAGAACCACCTTGGTGCTCACAACGGTAGATGGCCTCAGCCACGCCCAGGCAGCCGAGGTCCTCGGTTGTCCGGAAGGAACCGTCGCATGGCGCGTCCACGAGGCGCGTCGAAAGCTTCGAGAGTTCATGGCAGGCCGCGGCTACGGCGACATCCTGGGAGGCGAGGTGTGACTCGCGCTCGCCATTCGCAGGACCGCGCGAGCATCGCGGAGCAGCTCCTGGGCTCCTGGAGACTGCCGAATGCCTGCGAGCAACGGACCGAGAATGCAGTCGCGCAGGCGTTTGCCAGGATTCAGAATGAATCGGCAGGGACCTCCTCGACACTTGACGGTCTCCTCGTCTCGCCCCTGCCAGCCGAAGAGGGAGAACCAGGATATGACCCCCTCGCGCCGCCTAGCGACGTCAACCACGACATGACGACCAGGGAGCCCCTGGTCGTTGCAAGCTCAGTGTCGCACCTTGGCGCACGCACGCGGCGCGGCGTGTCCCAGCGCTGGCTCATCGCCGTAGGGACGTCGTGCCTTGCTGCCGCAGCCATCTTGCTGCTCTGGAGCCGCGATCCGGAGCTCGAGGAGGGGGCTGCACCCGCCGCGCTTGCACGACTGCCAGACCCCGGAGGGCCCGCCGTCGCGAGTGTCCCCGCCGGGGAAGCAACAGAGGCCGCCGAACGAGCAACGCCACCCACGCCCACCGCCGCCGCACCGCCGCGCTACTCACAGGAGGAAAAAGGTGCGGCTGCCCCGGTGGCGGCATCCGAGCCGAGGATCAGTCGGACACGAGCAGACCACAGCAAACAGCCTACAGAGCCCGAGTCCGCGCTGCCCCGGGGGAGCGCAGAACTCGAAGGCCCGAGCCCCAGGATGAGACCCGCGGCGCAAGCGGCCAGTCTTCCCGACCATCCTTCCACCGGCGAGGTCCACGCCAGCTTGGCAAAGGTGCTGCCAGGCGCGCGGAGTTGCCTCACCAGTGATCAAGACCCGGTGGTCGTCCACGTGGTCTTTGCGAGCAGCGGCGGCGTGCGCCACACGACGCTCAGAAGCTCCGTGCCCAGGCATGCCAAGACCTGTCTGATGGCGGCACTGGGTCGCGCCCGCGTTGCGCCTTTCGCTCGGGACGCCTATGGTGTCGACGCAACAGTGCGGCCACACTGACGGAGACATCCGATCTACTGACCTCGGGACTCGCAGTGGGACCGCGCAGGGCAAGGCGCCGCACTGACAGCGTCGACCGGCCCATTGGCTCCTGTTCCCTCTGCACAGTCCCGTTTGACAACCGGGGCCGGTTCAATCATATTCGCGCCGCCCTTTGGCGGCCATCCTCTTCCAGGCTGCCCGGACGAGCAATCACCATGAGTTCATTGACGACGCAGACAAAGTGTCGGCGCAGGATTCGCCACGCCAAGGCGGGCAGCGCGCACAAGAAGACGCGGGCGAAGCACGGTACCCCCGCGTTCCCGATCCACCCCAAGGGTTATGACCCCAACGCCCCCGACGCCAAGCCGGCGCAGGGCGCCTGAGGAACTACCGAGAAATGGCCAATCATCCCTCAGCCGAGAAGCGGAACCGTCAGCGCATCGTCCGAACCGAGCGCAACAAAGCAGTCCGCAGTGCCCTCCGCACCACATTGAAAAAGGCTCGCCTCGCCCTCGCGTCCGGCGACGCTGGCGATGCCGCGACCAACGCCAAGGAAACGGTGCACGCGGCCGTCAAGGCGCTGGCACGCGCTGCCAAGAAGGGCGTCATTCACCCACGCACTGCCTCCCGCAAGACGTCGCGCCTCCAGTCGGCCGCGACCAAGTCAGCCGGGAGCAGCTAGCTCAACCAAGACAGCGCCGCGCGGCCGTTCTCAGCACAGTCTGTGAACGTTGGTTTGCGCGGCGCCATCGTCTGGACGCCAGGGGATCTCCGCCGCTAGCGGAATGGCTCAGGAATCGGGCTTGAGGAGTCGCCACAGGACTCTGAACCCGTCCGCAAAGTCATCGAGGAGCGCCTGCTCGTCGACGGCATGATAGTAGCGGCTGAGTCCAAAGCCGGTGATTTGGACATCGAACCCTCGGTGCTGCAGGTCGCGCACGAGAGGCAAGGACCCCGTCATCGAGTAGGGAGTCGCCTCACCGCGTACCTCGCGAATTGCAGCGGCCAACTCGTCAAGGGCGGGAGAGTTGAGGTCACAGGCGATGCCCTCCAAACGTCTGCCCGTGGGGCGCAGGCTCATCCTCGCACGTCTGCCATCGGCGGTTTGCAGTCGTGGCCAAGCCTCTGCAACGTCGCCAGCATCGATCTGCGCCTGCATACGAGCGATGAACGCTACGGCGCCACTGACGGCGCGATCATAATCGTGAAATGGGGTCAGGCGAATATCGCCGCGAACGTGCGCAATCCCCGGGATCTTCGCGACATGCCGGTTCGGAACCTCAATCATCGTCGCTTTCAAGGTCGAGGTGACGTCGAATCCCCACCGTGCCTCGTCCGGATGTATACCGAACTCGCCGCGGAACCACTCGCTCAGTCGCGTGCAAGCCCACATCGCCACCTCGAGAGCATTGACGCAGTTCTGTGTCATCCCAGAGTGCCCCCCAACTCCCAGAACCTCAAGCTCCCAAGCAGCGAGGCCGCCCGTACCCAACGTGGGTCCGAAGTCAGCACTGTCGAGCCAGTAGATGGGCCCTGCCTTCAACGGGTCTAGCAGCCCACGCTCACTCACGTACTCGAGGCCAACGCCCGGGACGCTCGCCTCCTCCTCATTGGCGATGAACACTACCGTCAGCGAGCGCTCCGGCCGCAGCCCCGCGTCGAGGAGCTGACGAAGCAACTGCGTCACCAAAGCAACGTGGCCCAGGCAATCGGTGGTTCCCCGTCCGTACAGGACTCCGCCATCCCCGACCCAAAGAGCGAAGGGCTCTCTCTGCCACCCCTCGCTCACCGCGTCGGCGGGCACGACGTCCAGGTGGGCACCGACGATCGCAATGGGCTCCTCACTTCGACCCTTGACGCGCAGCACCAGGCTAGGCCGCTCCTCGTGGCCGGGCGCAAAGACCCGTTCGCTCTCGACGAGGCCGCGCGCCCTGTACTCAGCGAGGGCACCCTCGATGATGTCCGCCGCCAGGGCTTCCCTTGGCACCAGCCCGCTACTCGGCGAATTCTGCAGCTTTGCTGCCACCGCGACCAGCTTCTCCAACAGCTCAACGAAACGGGTTCTCTCGAGCTCGTACTGCATGATTCATCTCTGCACCACGATTCCTAACGCCGCGCCAGTCGCAGCGCCATGACCTCGGTGAGTCTCTGGGTCCCGGTGCCATTGCAATGCCATCGGAGCGCCCCGCTACATGGCCGGACTCGAGGGGGCGCCTCCTCGACGCACCCTGGCAGGATCGCGCTTGCAGCTACCCAGGGGAACCGTCCAGGGCTATGGTCGGAGTGCCATGCGCGCCGTCATCATCGGAGCCGGGCGTGGAAGCCGGCTCGAACACCGTACCGATCACGTTCCAAAGACCCTCGTGGAGGTGTTGGGACGCCCGATGCTCGATTGGATCCTCGAAGCGCTCACCGTGGCCGGCTTCACCCGGGACTCCATTGTCTTCGTGTCAGGTTACGCCGAGGAGGTGGTCCGCGATCGCTACCCCGATCTGCAGTTCGTCCGCAACGACGAATGGGCGGACAATAACATCTTAGCCAGCCTCATGTGCGCTCGGGACTACTTCTCAGAGGGCTTCCTGTCGACCTATGCGGATATCGTGTACGAGCCTGCTGTCGTTCGGAGGCTAGTAGAGGCGCCACACGACTTCGCGCTGGGCTGTGACACGCGCTGGCTCAGCCGTTACACGAAGAGGTCTCGGCACCCGTCTTCGGATGCTGAGAAGCTGCGACTCGAAGGCGACCGCGTGATCGAGGTCGGCCGCCGGATCCCAGACGAAGCAGCGGCGGGTGAGTTCATCGGGGTCATGAAGGTCACGGCACAGGGAGCGCAGCAGCTCTCCGAAGCCTACACCCAGGCACACAAGCAGTTCGGGGAAGGCGCCTTTCGCGAAGGGAGGAGCCTCCGCAAGGCGTACCTCATCGATCTGCTCCAATCGATGCTGCTGGAAGGCACGGTGATGCATCATGCCGATACCGACGGCGGGTACATGGAAATCGACACCCTCGAGGATCTGGCCCTCGCCCAGGAGTGGTACGCGCATTGGCCGTAGACCCGCCAACGATCAGCGTGGACTGCGTCATCGAGCGCATCGAACGCGCGACGCGAGACACGGATGGCTGCGTATTGGCTTTCGACGCCGACGGAACGCTGTGGTCCGGAGACGTTTCGGATGATGTATTTCTGCATTGCGTCGAGAACGCGCTATTGCGCCCAGCAGCACGAGCAAGGCTCGCGCGCCTTGCCGAGGATTACGGTGTGGCGCACGCGGAGGGGACGACCAGCTCCGAACTCGCACGCTTGCTCTTCACGGGCTACCAAGAAGGGGCCGTCGGCGAGGTCGATGCCTTTGGCATGATGGCCTGGTGCTATGCGGGTTTCCTGCCACTGGAACTCCACGAACTCTGCCAGTCCGTCCTAACCCAAGCAGGTATCGGAGAGAGGCTCAACGGAGACGTTCTCAGGATCCTCGACTGGTCGCGATCACATGGAATTCCTGCATGGGTCGTGTCAGCGTCGCCCCTACCAGTGCTCGCTGCAGCCATCGAGCCTCTGGGGTTCTCGCCATCCGCCCTCGTCGCGACTGTCCCAGCACAGGAGGCTGGAGTCATCGCGGACCGACTAGCTGGCACTGTTCCCTACGAGAACGGGAAGGTCACGGCGTTGCGCCAACGGGTCGGACCGGCGCCTCTCGTGGCGACGTTTGGTGACAGCCACTTCGATCTAGACCTGCTACGAGCGGCAACTTTCGGTGTTGCTGTCGAGCCAAAGCCCGCCCTGCTGGCGGCCCTTGCCGACCATCCAGATATCATGATCCTCGCCTAATCCTGCTGGGCTCCAGGCGTTGTTCGAGAGAGGGCAGCGCGCTATATGCCCGGCAGGACGTCATGTGGCTGCGACCCTGTCCTTTTCTTGGCGCGAGGCGCGCCGTACACCCAAGCACGATGACTAACGAGCATTCACTTCTTCTGAGCCCCTTCGCCGTCATAGCTGTCTCGCTCGGCACTGCCCTGGGCTGCGCCAGCAAAACGCCGCCTCCCAAGGAGCCTACTGCCGAGTCCCCGACGACCAAGGACGAAGCGTTGGTTCTCACGGCGGATTCAGAGATTGGTGGCATGAACGAAGAAGCCTCTGACGCGGCCTTTAGGCAGGCGTCCAGCAAACTGCAAGGCTGCTACGAGGCGGGGCAGTCGCGCATCGAGCTACTGGCTGGGGAGGTCAACTTCCTGGTGCGAGTCGATCATTCCGGCACCGGCACTCCCGTGATCGAGAGATCCACCTTGGGCGACCTAGAAACCGAACGGTGTATGGTGAAGGTGCTCGCGGCACAGAAGTGGCCGCCCCCGGTCGGCGGCCGCATTGGGGAGGCGCGGCGGCCCTTCGTCTTCGAGGCGCCCTCTGATCTTCGCCCCGCCGTCGACTGGAACGTCGAGGAGATCGAGGACGTCCTCGCCGATCTCTCAGAGACGATTTCGCAATGCAAGGGCACCAGCGGCGAGTCCTTTGAGGCCACCATCTACGTCGATCGGGACGGGACGGTGCTGTCTGCAGGCATGGCCGCATCGGACAGCGGCTCGCTCGGGGTAGCCGAGTGTCTGACGGATGCTCTGCGACGAGCGACGTTCCCCTCGCCAGGTAGCTGGCCGGCGAAGGCGACCTTTGCCCTCTGAGTACGGGGGTTCCCGCCTCGATGGCAAGGTCGTCCTCGTCACGGGCGCCGCGGTCCGAGTTGGCCGAGCCATCGCTCTCGCCTTCGCGGCTCGCGGTGCACACATCGCCCTTCACTACAACCGGAGCCGCGCCGAGGCGGAGCGGACATTGCACACAATTGGCGAGTCCGGGGGCACCGCCAGCCTCCACGAAGCAGATCTATCGAGCAGCGATGCGGCGCGCGCCCTCGTCGGTGACGTCTCGCGCTCGCTGGGAAGGCTCGACATCGTGGTGCCGAGCGCGGCGAACTTCGAAAGAATCGAGCTCCACCAGGTCACTTCCAACGCATGGAGGCGCACCCTCGACCTGAACCTGGCGGCCCCCTTCTTCATCGCGCAGGGCGCTGCTCGCGAGCTCAAGAGGTCGCGGGGCTCGATTGTCTTCATCACATGCTCGTCGACCGCCACGCCATTTCGGAACTACCTACCTTACGTTGTCTCGAAGGGTGGGCTCGCTCAGTGCATGCGTGCCCTCGCCCTCGAGCTCGCTCCGGAGGTACGCGTCAATGCAGTAGCGCCCGGAACAGTGCTCCCCCCCGAGTCGATGCCCCCGAGTGCCGTCGCGAACCTTGCTGGGGCGGTGCCGCTCCAGCGCGTTGGAACCGCGGAAGACGTTGCCGAAGCGGTCTTGTTCCTGGCGACGGCACCTTTCGTCACAGGTCAGGAACTCTTCGTCGACGGTGGTCGATCTTTGGCCGCCGTGGAAGCCTTCGCTTGAGCCGGGTCAATCGTGCCGTCGAGCACCCATCTCAACCCGATCGATGGGGCCGCGGGCTCACTCTGGAGCGACAAGCGTGAGGGTCATGAATCCATTGTCCGCCCTTGCCTCCGTTGGAGCGTCGTCCGCCGCTGCAACGGAGATGCGTCCACTTGGGATTCCGGCCTCTCCGAGGGCGGCGGCGAAGGCGGCGAGCAGCGCAGCATCGTCCGCTGAGCGCGGACTTGCATCGAGGCGGACCGCAAGCTCGGGGTAACGCTCGAACAACTTGGCCGTCGCGCGAGTTATCGCGTGTGCTCGCGGGGACAGCTCGGCCGCGCCAGCCTCTCGCAGCTCGCTCTGAGGAACACGCAGCTCAGGGCTGCCGTCCACCAGCTTCAGCTGCGCGGTCCCCGAGGCGAGCGTAGCTGGCAGGAGCAGGGCATAGTCGCGGATCACCGCCGCATTCATGCTCGCGCGGTTCTCTGCCCGAACCAGGTTCTGGGCACGCTCCAACGCCGCCTCGAGCTCAGCCTCGAGCGCGGTCTTCTGCTCCGAGTATAGACGAAGGTTGTCCCCCACCCGCGCAAGCTCGGCGCGTAGCTGCTCCACGAGCTGTGATGCTGCCTCGCGTTCCTTGTCGACGACCTGAGCGTCGAATTGGCTTTGCGCCGTGACGAGCTCCTGGGCGTGGAGGCGCTCTTCTTTCCCCGCGAGCGCCTCCTGCAGGGCCGCGACACGCCGCTCCAGCTCTTTCACCTTCTGCTCGGTTTGCCGGTGCGACCCCTGCTCTGCGAGGAGAGCGCTCACCACCTGTTTGTGTTCCTTGGCGGGCACACACGCGGGAGCCAGGCTCATCAAGCCCAGAGCCAGTGTCGTAGAAAGCGCGCTCCTTCGATGACAACGACGTACGTTCATCACTCTCCTCGATGTAGCGCCCAGCTCTCCGCGAGTCAGCGCCAGCCCTCCTGCCCTAGCGCAGGAACTCCCGCTCGGGCGAGATTGCGGGCAAAGTCCGACCGGCGAGTTCCCCCGGAGCACTCCGAAGATGGCCACCTGGGGCGGGCTTGATGGCCAACGCCACGGCACCGGTCGCCGGCCTGCTCGCCATCTGAGGGAAGATGGGGGTCGCAGCTCTCACTTGTCCCCCTCCCTCTTAAGTTGGCCCGATTGCCCGGGTTTCTCTATGCAGAGAGGGCCGTGCTGCAGAGGCAACGAAACCGCCGACCGTCCTCCGCTCCCCCTGATAGTAGGACATCCCGGTCGTGGAAGCGTTGGCTTCGTGCGTCCACCTGCGGGAGCGGTGCCCTGCTGTCGCTGCTCTTGCATGCGGGACTGGAACGCGCGGCAGGCGCAGCCCCCCCCGCCCCCGCGGCACTCCCCCTCGAGCGTGTGAGTTTCCGCGAGGACGCCGCTTGGACGACCACCGAGGACGGAGTCCAGGCCAAACTCACCCTGGACCCGGCCCTGCACCGAGCCACGGAACGTCTGCTCCATCGCGCCGCTCCTCGTAGTGGCGCCGTCGTTGTTCTGCATGCTCGAACAGGCGAGGTCCTCGTTTGGGCCGAGCGCACCGCCCCTGGGGAGCCGGCGGGAAGCGTGATGAATGCCACGAGCATTCCAGCGGCGAGCGTCATCAAGATCGTGACGACGGCCGCCCTCCTCGAAGCGGCCCACGTGAGCCCAGAGCGCTCGGTTTGCACGGACGGTGGCCACCATCGAGTCGACCGTGAGCACCTGACGCGCCCTGAGCGCGGCCAGGCCGTCTGCGGTCCGTTCTCGCAGGCCTTGGGCCTGAGCCGCAATGCCGCCTTCGCACAGCTAGTCCACCGCTTTCTCTCTCGCGACAAGCTCGAGCAGACCGCCAGACGCCTAGGGTTCGGGTGCGATGTGCCCTTCGATGCTCCGATCCCCATGGGAACCCTCGAGCTGCCCGAAGACGACCTGGGGTACGCACGCGCTGCAACGGGGTTCCTCGGCAGCACACTGACGCCGCTCGGCGGCGCCTACCTCGCCTCTCTCGTGGCAACCCGCGGTCGCGCGCTTCAGATTCACCTGCTCGAGAATCCCGAAGGCGACTCGAGGCGTTACGTCGGGCGCCGAATGGACGATGCGACGGCCTACCAACTCCGAAGGATGATGGAGTTCACCGTCCACGGGGGAACGAGCCTTCGCGCCTTCAGCGATCCGAATGGCCGTAGTTATCTCGGTGGCATTCGGGTCGCTGGGAAAACGGGCACGCTACGCGCCGCGGGACACTCCACGACGACCTCCTGGTTCGTGGGTTTCGCGCCAAGCCGCAATCCTCAGATCGTTCTGAGTGTCTTGCTGAACAATGCCCCGACCTGGCGCCGGATGGCAAACGAGGTGGCGCGCGACGTACTGCGCGCCTACTTCGCGGCGCGGCGGGCGGCTGGGGTGACGGCGCCCGACATTTAGCTCTGCAATGAATGACTCTGAGTGAGCTGCCGACGAGCCGTCTAGCCTCGCTGGCGAGAACTCGCACGGGGGCGACATCGAGCACGCGACCGGCGACTCAGCCCCACCGCAATCGCTGCCGCGCCCACAACCCAGCCAATCCCTACCCGCCCCGCAGGCATCCCTGGGCTCCCCGGGATACGACAGCCGCAGGACTTGCTCTCGGGCTCACCGCCGACTCCGCCATCGGTGCCCGCGTCAGCAACCTCGAGCGCAGGCTTGCCACTCAAGCCAAGCTCCGGGATCGGTGTTTGGACGACCTCAGCGAGCTTGATCTGCGTGCGGCTCTTGCGGGTCATGTCCTCGGCAATCCAGATCTTCCGGAGGCCGCGGTACGTACGCGGTGCTTTGGCCCACCTCCAACGTTCGGGGGTCTCGCATTTGATGACGCCCTTCCAAGGGTGGAAGTGCACGTAGCGCATCTGTAGCTTGTTTTGGTCTTCGCCTGTCTTGGTGCCGAGCGGGAGGTCACCCCCAGGCCCCTTGGGCAAGCCAACGCCACCAACTATCTCCGTCGGCTCCGGACGCAACTCCAGGTCTTTCGGCAGCGTTGCCTCGCTATACCTGTAGTGCAAGCGACTCACCACGTACTTGTGCCGCTCCAGCAAGGCCTTGCGGCGGGCCACCTCCTCACGCTCCTCCTGGCGCTCGTCCTCGATCTTCTTGCGCTCCTTTGGCTTCAGCGGTTTCAGCTCCTCCTTCTCCTTCTCCTTCTCCTCGTCGGTCAGTTCGGGGGGCTCGGGATTGAGCTCTTCCTCTGGAACGATTTGCTCGAAAACATCTCCGCCCAGGGTGAGCAACTCGTGAATCATCAGCGGTTCGGTGGCGCAGGGTTGCCCGCATCCTTCGGCCGACCACGCGTATTCGGCAAAGAAGGCGTTTGGCGCCTTCTCACGCACGCTGTCGGAGAGGGCATTGTAGAACTCCCCCACGCGCTCCTTCACCTTGAAGCCCACCTCGATGTTCGTCGGCGGGGTAACGACCGGATAGTTCTTCGGCACGAAGCGAGCTTTGTGGTCCAAGACGAACACCTGAAGCTCCTGGTGGTCGTCGATACTCAGAAGCCCGAGCCGCACCGGCAGTTTGTGCACAGGCTGCTCTGTCCAATAGCGGATCGGTGACATCACGGCGCGATCCCCCCCGATGAGCTCTATCTTCATCGGATCCACCGTCGCCACGAGGAACGAGTAGTCGCCATCCACGCTCGCCTCGGCCTCGCTGAGGCCCTTGGGGAGCTGATAGCCGCGCGCCGCGAGCCACTTGGACGGGGGTTCGTCCTGGAGCAGCGTGAACGCATACTCCCCTTGCACCTTGAAGTCCGGCTCGACCGTGAGCAGCAACTCCTTGGGCACCTTGCGCTGCGGCTTGCCATCACTTCCCCCTCCCAGGAAAGCCGTTTCTGACGAAGCACGCAGGTCCCGCTCCCACTCCTGTCGTGCAGGCCCTGGCTCGCAGGGATCCATCTCCCACCACTCGTGGAAGCGGGGTGCCGTAATGGTCTCCACGCGATCGACGAACTCGCGGCGCAGCGTCGTCACGCGATCCAAAGTGACATCCTTCGGCACGGCAACGACGACGGCAAACTCGTTCATGGGTCCGCTGTAGTCGGGCATGACGGTCAGGACGGTGCGTTCCCCGCTGCGCATCAGCACGATCTGCGCCGCGTGGATGCTGCGTTCGTCCTTCGACTTGCCCGCAAGGAAGCCAGGGAACGCCCACACCGGCGATGCCACCGAGAGCAAGAGCATGGGAACCAACAATGCGAGCGCTTTTTTCATCGCGCGGGAGGCTACCAGAAACTGGCCGGGATTCACCAGATTCACCGACCGAACGCTCTACCGACAGCCGATGATTCCGCGCCTACTATCGAGCTTGCCGTATACTATGGCCGACATGAGCTCCCTCGATCCGAGCGTACGCCCCGCCTTGGGCCACGACCTCGCGGTGTTGGCCGAGCGTGTGGCTCGCCGGCAGCCCGCGACCCTGGCAGTGAGAGCCTCGGCGCGCGCGGCGGTTGCGATCCTGTTGGTCGAGGCCGCGGACGGACTTCGAGTCCTATTGATAAGGCGGGCCACTCGCCTCGGGGACCCTTGGAGCGGACACGTTGGGCTCCCTGGTGGCCGGACGTCACCCCTGGACACATCGCTGCGCGATACCGCGATGCGGGAGACACTCGAGGAAGTTGGCTATCCGCTTGCTGAGAAGGGGCAGCTGCTCGGACAGCTCGACGACCGACAGGCCATGACGCGGGGACTCACTGCTCCTCTGGTCATTTCGCCCTTTCTCTTTGCCGTAGATGCTGCAGTCCCGCTGCGCCTGGCGCCCGCAGAGGTCGAAGAAGCCTTCTGGGTGCCCATTTGGGATCTGCGAGCAGAGACCAACCAAGTGACTTGGTCGCCCGACGAGCCCGGCACGCCGGCATCCTTCCCCGCCGTCAAGGTGGGCCGGCACGTGGTTTGGGGTCTGACACTTCGCATGTTGCGCGACGTTTTCCCCCTTTTGGACGGCGCGACACCGCGTAGCCCTTGATTCCTGGGCTCTTCGCCAGGCATGTTCACCCCCTCAGCAGATGGGCGACTCATCAGGCACTCTCCGCGATCCCAGCCCGGGCGAATCCTGTCGCGTTTGTCGGGCACCGCTGTCCTCGGCGGGCGGGAGGTGCGAAGCGTGTGGCACGGTACATGGCGAAACATTTCGCTGTCCTCACTGCGGCGCCATAGCAGACATCGATCCGCACCCCGTGTTGCGACAACGCTGCAGGGTGTGCGGCGGCCCACGCGTCCCGGCCGAAGGGCTGCAACTCAGGACAGCCCACGAGGCGAACCTGTTGCGCAAAGCGGCCCGCGCCCGCAGCGCCAGCATTGCTTGGCGTCTCGGCGCCCTCACAGTACTAACGTTCGGCCTGGTTGGCATCATCGTGGCCCTCGCCGTGATTGCGATTGCCAACTTGGGAGTTGCCACGATCCTCATGCTGGTCCTCATGTTGGGCACGCCGGGGCTCGGTGCTCTGTTCGCGTGGCGACAAGGCGCTCGCAACAGGGCAGATCTGCGCCGCGCCCTGGACGCTGCCTGGGTGAGCGTGGCCGCCGAGCTACTGCGAGAGCTCCCTACCGAGCTGACCGCCGAGGAACTGGGAGAGCGCATGCGCTTGACGGCAGCACAAGCCGAAGCCCTGCTCGCCAGACTTGGCGCAGAGGACAAGGTGCGGATGCGCGTCAGCGACGACGGCAGGCTTCTATTCTCGGGGGAGACGGCGCAGAAGCTCCGCGTCTCGTCCGATGCCCCATCGACGGAGCTCCTGGACCCCGAAGAGGCCGAAGCGATCGCGCGTCGCTCGAGGACTCGCGGCGAGTAATTCGCATCCCGACCGGTGGCAGACCTGACCATGTCACAATCGCAGCGACCCAGCGATGCTGGTGAGTTACCCAGACCCGGCTCTCTGCGCCGGCTCGTCTCAGAGCTTGCCATCCAAGACTACCTGGTGGCCGTCTTCATGTGCATGCTCATCTATGTGAGCGTGACAGCCCCTTCGAGTGCTCCGCAAAGGCGCGTGAGCGCGTTGCTCGTCGCCCTGGGTAGCTTCAACCTTGCTACGGTCATCCTCGTCCGAACCCACTGGCTGTCCTGGTCCTGGCCTCGCGCCATCCTGTACCGATTGGCCCTCTTGCTCCCAGTGCAGTCCAGCTACTTCATTTTGGGAACGCTGCTCCCAATCGTCAGTCCGCACAGCTTCGACCGAGAACTCTATCACTTGGACCTCACGCTCTTTGGGGTGGAGCCCGCCCTAGCGCTCGATGACCTCGTCAACACCTGGACGAGCGAATGGTTCGCATTCTTCTACTTCTGCTATTTCTTCATCATAGCGATTCACATCTTCGGAATCCTGTTCTTCTCCAGGCGCGCGAGAGTCCTCGGCGAGTTCAGTTTTGGATTCATCTTCTGCTTTTGCTTGGGACATACCCTTTACATGCTAGTCCCCGGCTTCGGTCCATACCGGGCTCTCGCACCCCTCTTCGAGAACCCCTTTCCAGATGCGCAGTGGGTCGACATGGTCATGGGAGTTGTCGCCTCGGGCGGCGCTCAGAAGGACATCTTCCCGTCGCTGCACACTGCGGCACCGACCTTCGTCGCACTCTTCTCTTACCGACAGCGGCATCTCGTACCCTTCCGCTATACGTGGCCCGTAGTCTTCTTCTTCGCACTGAACATCATGGGAGCCACGCTCTTTCTGCGCTGGCACTACGTCGTCGATGTAGTAGCCGGTTTGCTGCTGGCCGCGGCCGCCTGTGAACTCGGCATGAGAGTCACCGAGCACGAGCGCTGGCGCCGAGCAAAACATGGACTTTCCCCGATGTGGCCGCCCCTTCCGACGAGGGCCGGCAGTCAACGATGACGGCGATGCGCGGACCGCGAGGGAGACGGCTTGCCTCCCCCGTCGTGCGAAAGCAGCCACAGTGAACCCGCTCCCCGCCGGCAGCCCCTGGTCGCTTCCGAACGCAGTCATCTTCGACTGCGACGGCGTCCTGGTGGACAGCGAAGTCCTGAGCTGCGGCGCGTGGCTGCCTGTGCTGGCGCGCCGCGGAGTTCGCGCGAAACTCTCGGACATCCAAGCATTCATAGGGAAGAGCGACAGGGCGGTGTTAGCCCATTTCGAGGAGCAGGAGGGGCGTCCCCTGGGCTCAGAAACCATTGCCGAACGTGAGCGAGAGTACTTCCACAGCGCTGCGCCGGCTCTGGCCTCGTTTCCAGGCACCCGCGCCGCGCTGGAGGAGCTGAGGCGCCGGGGGATGGCGATGGCCGTGGCGTCCTCGGGCAGCCCAAAGAAGATCGATTTCAATCTGCGGCACGCTGGGCTGGATGACCTCTTGCCAATTCGCTGCAGCACGCTCGAAGTAGCACACGGCAAACCGGCACCCGACGTATTCCTCTTGGCCGCCGCTCGCCTCGGCGCGCAGCCACCTCGGACCATAGTCGTGGAGGACTCTCTGCCTGGCCTGGAAGCCGCGCGGCAAGCCGGCATGTTGGGCATCGGTTTTTGCTCGAGTCACTCCGGGCCGGAGCTGGTCGAGGCAGGCGCCGTCGCCCTGTTCGACGACTTCGGAGACCTCCTACAAATCCTCGAATCGCTCCTGCGCGCGCATGCTGGCTGACTGACAGCAGACTTCAGTGGGAAGGTCCGGCGCAGAAGCCTTCGTAGTCCACGTACTCGCGAATCGTCGGACTATCGCCACACGCCGCGCACTCCCGGTCACGCCTGAACTTCAGCTGCCGAAACTGCATGGCCAAGGCGTCGTAGGTCAGAAGACGGCCCACCAGCAGCTCACCTGCGCCCAGGATGACCTTGACGGCTTCGGTAGCTTGAAGGGTTCCGATGACCCCCGGCAATATGCCGAGGACCCCCGCTTCCGAGCAGGTTGGGGCCATGTTCGCTGGCGGCGGCTCGGGGTAAAGGCAACGATAACAAGGGCCGTTCCCCGGAAGAAACGTGGTCAACTGCCCTTCGAAGCGGTAGATGCTGCCGTGCACGACCGGAATGCGATGAACCAAAGATGCATCGTTGACGAGGTAGCGGGTCGGAAAATTGTCGCAACCATCCACGATGACGTCCCACCCGTCACCGAGAATCCTGTCCACGCTGCTGCGCTGCAGTCTCTCCTGGTACTTCACCACCGTCACATCTGGGTTCAGGTCGGCGATCGTGCTCTCGGCGCTGTCGACCTTGGCGACGCCCAGGCGGCTCGTTGCATGAAGAATCTGCCGCTGCAGGTTCGAAAGCTCTACGGTGTCAGAATCCACGAACCCTAGGCGACCGATCCCCGCCGCAGCCAGGTACAGCGCCGCGGGAGAACCAAGGCCTCCCGCCCCCAACAAGAGCACCCTGGCAGCCAACAACCTGGCCTGCCCCGCTTCACCGACTTCCGGCAAAAGGACATGACGAGAGTAGCGCTCGAGCTGACCGTCGGTCAGGGCGGGAGGGACGTCGATGGGAAAGCCGCGCTCTTTCCAGAGGAAGAAGCCAGGATCCGCGCTCACCACGTTGCGGTAGCCAAGCTCGATGAGAGTACGCACCGCCAGCACACTGCGTGCCCCCGCTGCACAGTACACCACGAGCTCTTGCTCCCGGTCCGGCACCGTCTGCTCGATCTGCATCTCGAGGTGACTGCGAGGAACATGAAGGGCGCCCGGGATGTACCCCTGGCGGAACTCGTCCCGCTCCCGCACGTCCACCAGCCGAAACGGCCGGCTCTGCTGCTGGGCCAAGCGCTCCCGCAACTCGTCGATGCCAATGGTGCGGACCTGACGCTTCAGCTCGGAGAGCAGATGGCTATAACTCTTGGCCATGATCACGGCCCCCTGAGGATTCGACGTTGTCCCATCCGCGCTCCCGTGCTGCGAATATGGGCCGCGCCCTCCGGGACCGTCAAGGGAGCCGACCGGCCCGGCCACTGCTCCGGATCCACCGCCCAAGCGCGAGCGGCTAGCCGGAGTGGCGAGAGAGTAACGCGGGGCACTTGTCCCCCTCACACGCACATGAACTTGCCTGGGCGCACGCGGCCGCGATTCGGCGCCGAGCCACTCGGCGCACCGGTTGGCGCAGAGGGAAGGTGGGCTAACGGCGCGACGCAGCGCGCCGCTATACTGTCGGGTCAAAGAGGCAAGACCCCCGCAAGGATTCATCACGGAATGGCATCTGGAAACCGACTCGGCGAGTTGCTCGTCAGAGAGAAGCTGATCAGCCTACAGCAACTGAGGGACGCGCAAAGCGAGCAGCAGCGCTCCGGGCAGAATCTCGGTTATACTTTGGCGAAGCTCGGGTACATCTCGGATCAGGAAATCACGAGCTTCCTGAGCACCCAGTACCGTCTCCCCGCTGTCAGTCTGGACGAGTACGAGATCGAACCGGAAGTCATCAAGCTCGTCGGTCGCGACGTTTGCGAGAAGCATAGAATTCTACCTGTTTCGCGTTCAGGCTCTTCCCTGATCGTGGCGATGGCGGACCCCACGAATCTCCACGCCATCGACGATATCAAGTTCCTCACCGGGTATAACGTCGAACCAGTCGTCGCGAGCGAGACGTCCATTCACGCGGCCATTGAGCACTACTACACGGTTGGTCCCTCCTACGAGGAGGTGATGGCGGACCTGGAGCTCGAGGACAACGACATCAACTTTTCGGCGGACGAGGAAGAGATCAATGCGCTCGAGCTCGAACGCGCCAGCGAAGACGCACCCGTCGTAAGACTCGTGAATGTTCTGCTGTTGAACGCGATCCGCAAGGGCTGCAGCGACATTCACGTGGAGCCCTACGAGAAGCGGCTTCGGGTGCGGTACCGCATCGACGGCGTTTTACACGAGGAAATGTCGCCTCCCGTCAAGCTCAAGAACGCCCTCGTGAGCCGCCTGAAGATCATGAGCCAGCTCGATATCGCCGAGCGTCGGCTGCCTCAAGACGGCCGCATCAAACTCAAGCTCGGCAAGGGCCGGGAGATGGACTTCCGCGTCTCCGTGCTCCCCACGATGTGGGGCGAAAAGGTAGTTCTTCGCCTGTTGGACAAGGGGAACCTGCAGCTCGACATGGCGAAGCTCGGCTTCGACCCCAAGCCCCTCGACAGTTTCAAGTGGGCCATTTCGCAGCCATGGGGAATGGTGCTCGTCACCGGACCGACCGGCTCTGGAAAAACCACCACGCTTTACTCGGCACTCAGCGACCTGAACCGGCCAGGGACGAACATCAGCACTGCCGAGGACCCCGTCGAGTACAACCTCCACGGCATCAACCAGGTGCAGATGCACGACGAGATAGGTCTCAACTTCGCGATGGCTTTGCGCTCATTCCTGCGCCAAGACCCAGACATCATCATGGTCGGCGAGGTTCGAGACTTCGAGACGGCGGAGATCGCTGTCAAGGCCGCATTGACCGGCCACCTCGTGCTTTCCACGCTCCACACGAACGACGCGCCCGCGACAATCTCCCGCCTCCTGAACATGGGCGTTGAACCGTTCCTCATCACGGCGAGCGTCAACCTCGTGCTCGCTCAGCGGCTCGCGCGCAAAGTCTGCCAGGACTGCAAACGTCCCATCGAGTTCGACCCACAGGCACTCCTCGATATGGGGGCCACCGAAGAGCAGGTCCAAGGTGCGACGCTCCAGAAGGGGAGCGGCTGCAACACCTGCAACGGCTCGGGTTACAAGGGGCGGGTGGCTCTGTACGAGGTGATGCGATTCACCGATGAACTGAAGGAGCTCGTCCTGCAGGGCGCCTCCACCGCAGAGCTCAAGCTCGCCGCCATCCGAAACGGGATGTCTACTCTGAGGATGAGCGGCATCAAAAAGGTCCTGGAGGGGGTGACGACACCCGAAGAAATCCTCCGAGTGACGATGGCCGACTAGCGTGGCGAACCAACGAGCGAGAACCCATCGATGACGCAGAGCGGCGCACCCCAAGGCATCAAGATCAAC
This sequence comes from Pseudomonadota bacterium, assembly GCA_023398955.1. Classification (GTDB taxonomy): domain Bacteria; phylum Myxococcota_A; class Polyangia; order Polyangiales; family Polyangiaceae; genus JAEWRL01. Next base: position 103,736 of record JAEWRL010000020.1, on the reverse strand, counting down.
CTTCACCAACTCCTTCGCGCCATGATCGACAAAGGGGCGAGCGACATGCACATCACGACTGGGTCGCCGCCCCTGCTGCGCATCGACGGCTCCATCGTGCCCCTGAAGCTCCCACCACTCTCTTCGATGGATACCAAGCAGCTTTGCTACTCGGTGCTCACGGAAGAGCAGAAGATTATCTTCGAGAAGGAGAAGGAGCTCGATCTTTCGTTCGGAGTGAAGAACCTCTCGCGGTTCCGCGCGAACATCTTCCTCCAGCGTGGGGCCGTCTCCGGAGCTTTTCGCGCCATTCCCTTCAAGATCCTGAGCTTCGAAGAGCTCGGCCTTCCCCCCATAGTCACAGAGCTGACGCGGAAGCCGCGAGGCCTCGTGCTCGTCACCGGCCCTACCGGCTCGGGGAAGAGCACCACCTTGGCTTCCATCATCGACCGGATCAACTCCGACACACGTCAGCACATCATGACCGTCGAAGACCCGATCGAGTACCTGCATCCCCACAAACGCTGCATCATCAATCAGCGGGAGGTCGGTGCTGACACTGACACCTTCAAACGTGCGCTAAAGTACGTCCTCAGGCAGGATCCTGACGTGGTCCTCGTGGGTGAGATGCGCGACCTGGAGACGATTGAGGCCGCGCTGACCATCGCCGAGACGGGACACCTGGTTTTCGCAACCCTGCATACGAACTCGGCGGTGCAGAGCATCAACCGAATCATCGACGTCTTCCCGCCCCATCAACAACCGCAGATCAGGGCGCAGCTATCCTTCGTCCTCGAAGGTGTGTTGAGCCAGCTCCTCCTGCCGCGGGCGGGGTCCCCTGGGCGCGTGCTAGCAATGGAGATCATGGTCCCCAATGCAGCGATCCGTAATCTGATCCGCGAGGACAAGGTGCATCAGATTTACTCCACGATGCAGGTTGGGCAGTCGAAGTTCGGCATGCAGACCCTGAATCAGTGCCTCCACTCGCTGTTCCTTCGTAAGCTCATCAGCTATGAGGAGGCGATTGGCCGCTCCACGGATCCCGAGGAGCTTCGTTCCATGATCGAAGGCGGTGCTCCGAAAGAGCGCGCGCCCGGACCTGGCGCAAGCCCTGGACGCCGCTGAGGCTCACATGCGGGTGCAGGTTTACCTGAAGCGGCCGCCCCCGAAGCTCGGCGCAACAGGACAAGGCGATCTCGGAATGGGCAAGCCCTGAAGTAGCAGCCGGCCAGCATCTGTTCGATGGATCGACTTACCGAGTGGCACGCGTTCCCAAAACCGGACAAAGTCTGCCCGCATCGGCAGCGCCGCCTCCTGGGTCAGGGTCCGATACCCAGTGCAGGTGCCCCATTCCGGACCCATGGTGCCTCTCGCATGTGTGGAGTCTTCGGAATCTTCGGCCACCCGGAAGCCGCAAACCTGACCTACCTGGGTCTTCATGCGCTTCAACACCGCGGACAAGAGAGCGCAGGGATCGTTACGAGCGACGGCCAGCAGCTCGTCGCCCATCGAGGCATGGGACACGTCATCGATGTCTTTCCGACCGATCAGCTGGAGCACCTGAAAGGTGAGCACGCCATCGGGCATGTGCGTTACTCCACTGCCGGCGGCTCCCACCTCAAGAACGCACAGCCGATCGCCGTCGATTATGCCCGAGGCTCGATGGCGTTCGCGCACAACGGAAACCTGACGAACGCCGAAGCGCTCCGCGAGAAGCTCGAGGCACGCGGGTCCATCTTCCAAAGCATCGGGGACACGGAAGTAGTGGTCCACCTGGTGGCCATCAGCACCCAGCGCGCGGTGGAGGACCGCATCGCCGACGCCCTGCAGGAGGTTCGCGGAGCCTACTCCCTCGTTTGCCTCACGGAGCAGTCCTTGATAGCCGTTCGAGATCCCATGGGGATCCGGCCACTGTGCTTGGGGGAAGTCGTCCAAGGGGGCGCACGCGTGATTGCTAGCGAGCCCTCCAGCTTTGACCTCATTGGCGCGAGGCTGATCCGCGAGATCGAGCCCGGTGAGATGGTGGTGATCGACAAGAGCGGCATCCGCTCGACGCGGCCCTTTGGGCGCGTGCCGCGTCGCATGTGCATCTTCGAGTACGTCTATTTCGCCAGGCCGGATTCCACGATCGGCGGCGTGAGCGTGTACGAGGCCCGTAAGAACCTTGGGCGCGCGCTCGCCGACGAGCATCCTATCGAGGCCGACGTCGTCATTCCGGTCCCGGACTCGGGGGTCCCCGCGACGATCGGGTTTGCGGAGCGTTCTGGCCTTCCCTTCGAGTTGGGGCTCGTGAGGAGCCACTACGTAGGCAGGACCTTCATCGAACCTCAGCAGAGCATCCGCCATTTCGGCGTGAAGCTGAAGCTCAGCCCCATCCGCGACTCCCTGCGGGGCAAGCGCGTCGTCGTCATCGACGACAGCATCGTGAGGGGAACCACGAGCCGGAAGATCGTCAAGATGGTGCGCGACGCTGGAGCCCGCGAGGTTCACTTCCGCATCTCGAGTCCCCCCACCCAGTGGCCCTGCTACTACGGGATAGACACGCCGACCCGCGGCGAGCTCATTGCCTCGAGTCACTCGATTGAAGAGATCAACCAGTACATCACGAGTGACACCCTTCGGTATCTTTCTCTCGAGCGCATGGTCCAAGCTGTCAGAGCAGCCGGCACCGACGAGGGTGAAGACCCCGAGGGAGGCTTCTGCCATGCCTGCTGGAGCGGCGACTATCCAATCCCGTTTACGCCCCACCCCCGCCAACGCCAGCTTCGGCTCCTTGATTCATGAGTTGAAGGCCCCGTCACGCCCGCGGCGACGAATAGGGTCGCCGGAGTGCGGGCCCTACATGAGCGGCGAGCCTGCCTCAGGATCGAGGTAGCACCCCAGACGTGTGAAGTATGCGGACCAGCGCCCCGCATTCTCATCGCTATAGACGACGCCAACGTCTCCGTGGGAGCCGATCACTGCGGAGGGAGCCAGTGTTGGTCCAGGCGTCTCGGTGATCCGTACGCGAGGGCGGCGCACAGCAAGGTCTCCCGCCAGCGTCATTGCGTAGATCTCGTAGTTTCCGTGCTGGTCATGGTCATCCGCCCAGACGAGGAGCAGCTCTCGTTCGAGCGCGAGTGTCGTCTGCGCTCGAGCAAAGGAGGCACCAGAGGTGACGGGTTGCGCGGGCATGAGGACACGTGCTTGCTCGTCCAAGACGGCGGCCCAGACAGCGTCCCCGGGACCACCGTCATAGCGGGTGAATGCAACAACGTAACGACCGTCGACCCACACGATGCTCGGACTCACCCCGCCGACGTCGGAGACCACGACCACATCGCTCAACGGCTGGAATTCGTCGTCGAAAACCCTGACGCCGATTCTGTCCTCCCTCACCATGTAGAAAGCGATCGCACGGGAGGTGGTCCCGATCGCCAACCTCGGCCGCCGGACGTCTACGCCTTCGGGCGTCAGGCGAGGAGCAAGCCCTTGCGCCGTGCCATCCATGCCCACACGCGTCCCTATCGCGGCGTATTCCGCCCCGCGCTGGTCGGCGTACACCACCAGGTAGCCATCCGCGGTGGCTGCGGCCTTGCTATGAATGGAGAACCCCGGGGACTCGGAGAGCCGCACGTCGGGGCCCAGCTTCACGCCACGCGAGTCCAAACGATTGAAGTACACTTCGTAGTCCTGTTCGCGCCGATCGGACCAGCTAATCGCGTAGCCCTGCTCCGACCACGCGAATCCGCCCGTGAGCGCATCGTTCGGAGTCGTGGAGACTGCCGTTGGTGCCACGAGCACCTGCCCGAATCGATCGAGGAGCGTGAAGTAGGTGGCCCAGCGGTCCCGCTGCAGGCCCAGGTTGACGGCGTAGCGCGTCCCGTCGAACGCTATGTCGCCCACCGAGACGTCCGAGACGTCGACACCCGTCAGCTTGACGCCAGCCGCCGGATCGATGCTCGCTGGTGCCCCTTCGTCGACTTCTCCATCGCAGTCGTTGTCGATCCCATCGCAGCGCTCCGGCGCTCCGGGATAGGTAACGGCGCTGGTGTCGTCGCAATCCGTTCCGCAAGCCTCAGCACCCGAGGCGTCGCCGCGGGAAACGCCCGGGCGCAGTGCAGAGTGGCCGTCGCCGTCCTCATCAACGTACCAGCTCTCGTGGCGGCACACGTCACGAACGGCATCGCAAATATCCTCCGTGCACGGGTCCCCATCGGAGCAGGGCTGCGGCGGCGCTGGCTCGCACCGGTTCGCGATACAACGGGCAACGTGACACGGCACCTTCGGGCATTCGCTCGCCTCACGGCAGGGTGCACCGCCAGCATCGGGATCACTCGTCCCGCCTGCGCGAGCGAGTTCCTCGGCTGAGGGCAAGATCTCCGAGCGCGCACCGCATGAAAGACCCAGTGATGAGGCCACCAAGCACCCGAGCAACACCGGTCGGCGCAGCACCGGCAAAGACGGGTCCCCGGGCTCCGTCGCATGCTTACGCCACCTTGGGCCGGCACCGCTCACAGGCAAACTCCGAAGCCGTCCACGTCGATGGCAGCGCAGATCAACCCTGGGGAACAGGGCTCCACGGCAAGGCGGGGACACAGCGCAGCACACTCAGTGCCGAAGCTGGATACGATGCACGCAAACCCGGGGCCGCAGTCAGCATCCCCGCGACAGGAGTCCCCTTGCCCGCCCGATCCCGCGCGAAGACACTCCGAGCCGAACGTCTCCGGGGCGCAGGGGTCGTCAGGGTAGACGGCGAACGGGTAGCACCCCTCCCCTTCGGCGCACCCACTAGGCTGCGTGAACGGATTGCACTCCAGGAGCGGCGCGGGCGCTTGTGACGGCGCCGGACAGACCTCTTCCACATAGCTGGACGAAAGGTCGAAACCCGGCTCCCCACCGGCGCCTGCAGCGAGCACCCCGGCGCCTCCTCCACCACCCGCCTGCCCCGCCTCCCCGCCATCAGGCTGCCCTCCAGCTGGTAAAGAACCCGGGCCAAAACCAGCACTGCCACCGCTGGCGCGAGACGGCAATCCTGCATCTGCACCGCAACCTGACACCATGAGCAGTGCCGCACCCACCAGCACCGACCGGGCCGCCATGGTGGACCGTATAGCGCACTTCGCCGCGGACAGCCACGCCAAGGGCGCTCCTGCCCGCCGCGGAGGCTCTGAAGCCCGAGCGACACCTGGTGGCAACGCTTAACCCGGGTTACGCCGCTGACGCACTGGAACCGCACTGCAGGAATCCACTGACGAGCGGTGCTCGAGCGCCGGCAACAAGACCAACCTCGCCTACCAAGGCCCGTGCTAGACCCGCGGCCATGTGGAAGCTCGTTGGCGCAGCGCTCGGAATCTGCATCCTGGCGGCATGCGGCAAGACGGAAGAGCCCTCGGATCCGCGAACCGTCAGGATTGCAGAAGAGAACCCCGTCGTCCCGGACGAAGCAGCGCCGACGAGAGACGGCGCTGCACCCGCCGTGTCGAACGCAGCAGCGGCTCCCGCTACGGCAGACAGTACAAGGCCTTGCGTGGCTCCCTGGAGTGCGGTGCCCGCCCCCCCGGCCCGCCCAGCAGAGAATTGCCCGCCGGGGCCCGAGGCGGCGCGTCTGCCACACGGCGACGTCGAGTTCGTCGACGCGCCGCAGCGGCCGCGGATCGACGCGACCTTCGCTCGAACGCCGCAAGACCGGCGGCAGGGGCTGATGTACGCGACCGCACTGGGAGAGAACGCTGGAATGCTTTTCTCATGGCCAGACGAGGCAATTCGAAGCTTCTGGATGCACAACACTTGCATTCCTCTCGATATGCTGTTCATCGCTGCCGATGGCACGATCAGCGGCATTCTCGAGCAGGTGCCTCCAATGAACGATGAGCCGCGCAGCATCCGGTGCCCTACGCAGCACGTGCTGGAGGTGAACGCCGGGTGGGCACGGCGGCACGGCGTGGAACCAGGCCAGCGTGTCGTCATCCGGGGCTAATCAGCACCGCCGCGCGAAAGTGCGATCTCGCGATGTGCGGAGCGTGAGTTGACGATTCCTTGGCTTGGAGGCTAGAGCTGCACACATGAAGCACGTCGCGCGTCGCCTTGGCCACCTCGCACCCTTCACCCTGCTGCTCGTCCTGACACCGCTCGCCTGCGACAAAACCCCGGAGCCGGACGCGAGCGGCTCCACGCCAGCGACACCGGCGGCCGAGCAGGGACCGAAGGAGACCCAAGCGATATCGGCAGCCCGCCCCGCTCCACAACCTGCAGCCGCACGGTCCCCTGCTGGCGGTGATCCAGAGCAGGGAGAGTTCACGCTCGATGAAGCCCTCGAAGGGCTGCGAGGAGACGGAGACCTGTTCGCGCACCTGGAGACCAGCCTCGGGACGCTGGAATGCAAGCTTTTCAGCGATCGGGCGCCCATCGCCGTTGCCAACTTCGTGGGCCTGGCTCGCGGCACACGCCCTTGGAAGAATTCAAAGGGGGAATGGGTCGAGGAACCAGCCTACGACGGCACCGTGTTCCATCGCATCATTAAGGGCTTCATGATCCAGGGCGGCGATCCTGAGGGGACTGGCCGCGGCGGCCCTGGCTACGTCTTCCGGGACGAGGTCTGGGAGGGTGCCGCCCACGACCGGCGTGGCCTTCTCTGCATGGCCAATCGCGGGCCCAACACGAACGGCGCGCAGTTCTTCATCCTGGACGGCCCCGCGCCGCACCTTGATGCGAGCTACACAATTTTCGGCGAATGCGAGCCCGACGCCCTCGTCGAGAAGCTTGCCAGCGTTCCCGTCCGAGGGGAGCGGCCCGTGAATCCTCCGTTGCTCAAGCGGGTCACCATCCGGCGCAGGGATGCGCGCCCACCGGGCCTCCCGAAGACTCCCCAAGCGCCAAAGCCAGCCGTAGTGCCCTGATGGCGCGCGTGCGAACCGCCGTCCACTGCCACCGGGCGCATGCAGTCCTTCAGTCAGGCTCGTAAAGAACGCTCTGAGTCGGCTCCACGAAGTAGTACTGCTCCCACCCCACTCGCCCAAAGCTCAGCGCACCAAACAGGTTCACTCCGACCGACCAAATGGCGGCAACGATGAACGGCCTGGATAGCCTCAGGTGCACAGAACCCAGGGCGAGCACCAACAGTACGACGTAGTCATTGGCAAATCGGTAAGCGAACTGCACCCAGCCTGTGTTCTGATAGAAAAGAGTGGGCAGGGCGACGGCGGCCGCGCTGACTAGCAACGTTCGGGTCCAACGGGGCGAGCGGCTGCGCACCGCCACCCAAATCAGGATTGGGGACGTGAACCACAGAGCCAAACCGTGCCCATTGATCCGGAAGGGCACCTGTCCATCCCCGGTCCACGGAAGACTCGTCAGCAGAACACCCAAGTTTCGCGGCAAGTAGTGGTAGTGAAAGAGGCCCCAGGCCTGGATGCGCGCCTGCCAGCGAACCGCAAGGTATTGATACCCCGGCTCGAGGGGATCCCCGAACCTCAGGAGATTGTGGACGGCCCCCGCCGCCATGGCCAAAAGGAGCGGCAGAGCAAAGAGCGTCGACGAGCGGAGAAACCGGACCCGCACCGTCGACGGTGCGGGGTCGCCGTGACCCGAACACCGATCCAGCGGTCGGCACCCAGCAGTCCGCCACGCCTCGAGCAGGAAGAGCGGGGCCGCGAGGAGCATCGGCGCTCGGGTCAAGAACGCGAGCCCTAGCGCCGCCCCTGCCAGAAAGGGCCGCCGCGCACCGATTGCCGCATAACAGTAGAGCGCCATCAGCGCGACGCCGACGACGTGTGCAGCGAACCATACGGTCCCCTGTACGGCACTGAAGAAGTATGGAGTCCCGAAGGCCAGGAGCAGGGCCAAGCCGAGGCTTGCCCGCTCCGTTCCCATCGCCCATTCAGCTCGCGCCCTCTCGAGAGCCAGAAACGTCAGCGCAGGCCCGAGTCCCGAGACCCACAGAAAAACAAGCCCGTCGGGCACGCGCTCGGCACTCCCAGCGACAGCCACGAAAGGCAGCACGACAACGGCGGGAAACGGCGGAAAGACCACGAACCAGCGACTTCGATGCTGGGCGAAGTCGTTGAGGCCGGCATAGGCGGGCGGCTCCCCCGCGAGAGCGATATCGCCGCGCCACCATGCCTCGGCGAGCAAGGCAAAATGGTTGTACCTGGTGTGGCCGCGGAACAGCTCCGACGGAGCGAGGAGCAGCATCGCCGCGGTCACCACCAGATAGAGGCCGCACGCTAGCAGCACGCGCCGGGAGAACGGATGCACCCTCGATGGCGGCATGTCCGTCCGCACGCTAACACGGGGCGGGAAGGACGCCTTGAGGTCAGCCTTCAGTCACCGAAGACCGCCCACCCCAGGAATGTTGCGGCTTCGTGGCCGCAGCGCTACCGTGGCAATCGTGACGACGGCACACTTCGTGGTCCCCCTGGCCGACCTGGACGACGGACCGAAGCAGATATACTGGGAGCTCTCGGAGGACTGGCTGCGTCACGCGCTAGAGGGTTCGGATGCCGAGCCGCGCGGCGATGGTTCAATGCAGTTGGAAGTCAGCAAGAATGGCCGCGAAATCCTTGTACGGGGCAGCGCGGACATCAAACTGACCATGCCGTGCGTGCGGACGCTCGACCCGGTCGAGCTCGAGATACACCCCGAGATATTCTTGCTTCTGGAGCAGCTTCCCGACGAGCGCGTACCCCGCCGACAGCGGGGCAAACACCCCGCGAGAAAGAAGCGCAACGCAGAGAAGAAATCTTCCACAGCTGGATCCGGCAAATGGGCCGATGTGCCGATTCTGTCGAACGAGGACGCCGCTCGCGACGCTTTCCGGGGCGAGCGGGTCGAGTTGGACGGCTTCGTGAGGGAATTCATCCTGCTAGAGCTTCCAATGGCGCCCGTGCGATCGGACTTGCACTCCGCGCCAGACACGGCTAGTTCTCCGCCCTCTGCCGACCAGGACGCCCCCGAGCACATTGACCCGAGATTGGCGCCGCTCGCTGCCATTGCGAGCCGCATGAGGCAGAAAGAGCACAAGGAGTAGAGCCGTGGCAGTTCCGAAGCGACGCAAGAGCAGCAGCAGGCGAGACATGCGACGAGCGCAACACGACAAGGTGGCGGCGCCGAACATCATCCCATGTCCCAGCTGTTCCGCGCCGATGGTGCCCCACAGGGTCTGCCCATCCTGCGGCCAGTACCGCGGTCGCAAGCTGGTGCAGTCACCGGGCGACGACGCGGAGAGCTGATGCATCGACGATGGTGTGCCGGGCGCAGCGCTCGCGCGGTCGGCTGCGCGGCATGAGTGCCCGGGCCGAGCACCAACGGCTCGGCATGATGGCTTGGTGTTCGGCAAATCGAGCAAGGTACGGGTAGTAGGCGCATGGCCAAGCAGCTCTGGCAGAGTCGCATTGTTGGAACCGGTTCGTACACGCCCGCCCGGGTGGTGACCAACGGTGACCTCGAACACATCGTTGACACCTCGGACGAGTGGATAACGACGCGCACCGGCATCAAAGAGCGCCGTTTCGCCGCAGACGACGAGGCCGCAAGCGACATGGCGCGGCACGCTTCGCAACGTGCCCTCGAAATGGCTGGCCTCGCGCCAACGGATCTCGACATGATCGTGGTTGGCACGATAAGCGCCGACATGCGCCTTCCAGCTTGTGCGGCGCACCTGCAAGCCAAGCTTGGTTGCGGTCACATCCCGTCGTTCGACATTGCTGCCGCCTGTGCGGGATTCCTCTACTCCCTCAGCACAGCGGATCAATTCATTCGCACTGGCATGATCCGGCGAGCGCTCGTCGTTGGCGTCGAGTTGCTCAGCCGGTTCACGAACTTCAAAGACCGAAACACCTGTGTCCTCTTCGGGGACGGGGCCGGCGCCGTCGTTCTCGATCGCTGCGAAGCAGATTCGCCCCGCGCGGTGCTGTCCACCCGACTCTACACGGACTCCGGGCTCGCAGACGCCTTGAAGATCCCGGCCGGAGGCAGCCTCGAGCCGACAACGGTGGAGAGTCTGGAGTCCGCGCGCGATAAGATTCACATGAACGGCGCCGACGTCTTCAAGGTTGCCGTACGCAACCTCTCTGGCGCGACGCTCTCCGCCCTCGAAGACGCGGGCATGCCGCCGAGCGAAGTCAATTGGGTCGTACCGCACCAGGCGAACATGCGGATCATTAGCCAGGTGTCGGCGCGGCTGAAGATCCCGCTCGACCGCTTCGTCCTGAACATCGAGCGGTTCGGCAACACCTCCAGCGCATCGATTCCCCTGGCTCTCGATGAGGGTGTTCGCGACGGGCGTATCCGAGAAGGAGACACCGTCGTCATGTGCGCCCTCGGTGCAGGTATCTCTTGGGCGAGCGCGCTCGTCCGCATGTGATCGCAAGGAGCGACATGACGACAGTCTGGCTATTCCCGGGACAAGGAACGCAAACCGTTGGCATGGGCAAGGAGCTCTTCGCGGCCTCGTCAGCAGCCCGCGAGGTATTCGAGCGCGCCGATGAAGCCCTCGGTTTCCCGCTAACGAAACTCTGCTTCGAGGGGCCCGAGGCGGATCTGATGCTCACGGCCAACGCTCAACCCGCGATCCTCACTGCGAGCATCGCGGCCCTGGCGGCCCTCAGAGAGGCCATCCCCGACCTCCCCGACCCCACCTACGCCGCGGGCCACTCGTTGGGCGAGTACAGCGCGCTCGTCGCTGCAGGCGCCCTGACGCTCGAAGACGCCGTGCGACTAGTGCGTCTGCGCGGCAAGTCCATGCAAGAGGCCGTTCCCGCTGGGATGGGCGGCATGGCAGCCGTCATGGGAGCGGACCCGGAGGCGGTCGCCGAGCTCTGCGCCGACGCCGCCAAGGGCGAGGTGCTGGCCCCCGCAAACTTCAACGCGCCCGGACAGGTGGTCATCGCCGGGCACGCGGGTGCTGTCGCCCGAGCCGCTGCCCTGGCGTCCGAGCGCAAGCTGAAAGCAATTCCGCTGAAGGTCAGCGCCCCCTTCCACTGTTCGCTCATGGGTCCGGCTGCCGCGGCCGTGGACGATGCGCTCGCACGGCTTCCCCTTCGAGCCATGCAGTTCCCGGTCGTCACGAACGTGGAGGCCCGCCCCAACCAAGACCTGACTCGAATCCGCGAGCTGCTCGTCAAGCAAGTGGACTCACCGGTATTGTGGGAACAATCCGTGACCTGGATGCGCGGGTATGGCGTGGACCTTGGCCTCGAGATCGGTCCTGGGAAGGTCCTCGCTGGGCTGGTGAAGCGGACTGCCAAATCCATCGACGTGCGCAGCGCTGGTGACGTTTCGTCCATCCGCGCCCTTGTGGACAGTCGGTTCTGGCATGCCGCCAGCGAAAGTGCCGCGGCGCCCGGCTCCCACGTGAGGCCAAGCGGGATCGAGATCCGGGGGGAATCCGCATCCGTTGCCATATCGGCTCGACAGTCAGCCTCTTGAGGCACCACGAAAAACGCCAACTGCGAAACAGATTTCGCCCGTTACAACGCATCGAGGCGTGGTAAACCCGCCCCGGCTCCTCAGGGGGCCTACGGCGGGACACAGAACCTGAGTCCCAAACTGGTTGAACTTGCCAAGACCATCTAGGGGAACCTGGCTGGTGGCGGCTTGACAATCGCAAACAGCGTGAATCCACGCACCCCCCACCGCATTCAGCGGTTGGCAGAATATCCTGGAGGCATCATGGCCGAAGCGCGCAACATCGAGGACGAAGTCAAGCGCATCATCAAAGAGCAGCTGGACGTGGACGAGAAGGACATCAAACCGGAGTCGTCCTTCATTGACGACCTCGGGGCCGATTCCCTGGGCCTCGTCGAGCTAGTTCTCGCGTTCGAGGAAGCCTTCGAACTCGACATCCCCGATGAGGACACCGAGAAGATCCGGACGGTGCAGGACGCGGTCGACTACATCACGAAGAACAGCAACGCCTGATCGAGAGCGGGGTGTTCGTCGGCACAATGCCGCAAGGAATTCTATGGAGCGAGTAGTCATCACAGGAGTTGGGCTCGTCACGCCGTGTGGGATCGGCGTGGATGCAACGTGGCAGAACCTCGTCCAGGGCCAGAGTGGTGTCGGTCCGATCACTCTCTTCGAAACCAGTGACGAGTTTCCGACGCGGATCGCCGCCGAGGTAAAGGGTTTCGACCCGGCGCTCTACATGGAGAAGAAGAAGCTCAAGGAGACGACTCGCTTCATCCCGTTCTCGCTTGCAGCCACCAAGATGGCGGTGGAACACGCGCAGCTCGAGCTGAGTGACGCCGAGCGCGAACGCGCCGGGGCGTTCATTGGGGTCGGCTTGGGTGGTTTGGAGAACCTCGAGCGTGTAGCGGTGGCTCTCAACGAGAAGGGGCCAAAGCGCGTCAGTCCGTACTTCATCCCATCCCTCATCGCCAATATGGCGGCCGGGCAGGTCTCGATCCAACACGGTCTCAAGGGCCCCTGCTTTGCGCACACCAGTGCTTGTGCGTCCAGTGGTCACGCCATTGGGGAAGCGTTCCGCTGGATCCAACACGGTCATGCTGACGTCATGTTCGCCGGAGGCGCGGAGGCAACGATCACTGCCATTGGCATCGCAGGGTTCAGCGCGATGTTTGCCCTCAGCCGGCGTAACGCTGAGCCGGAGCGTGCAAGTCGCCCATGGGACCGCGATCGAGATGGCTTCGTTTGCGGTGAGGGTGCGGGGACCCTGATCCTGGAATCCCTCTCCCACGCCAAGAAGCGCGGCGCCAACATCATCGCGGAGATCACAGGGTTCGGCGCGACGGCAGACGCTTTCCACATCACCAAGCCAGCACCCGATGGGGCTGGTGCAGTGCGGGCAATGAAGCTTGCCTTGCAGGAAGCAAGGGTGAACGCTGACCAGGTCGAGTATGTCAACGCCCACGGAACCTCGACGCCAGCGGGCGACATCGAAGAAGCCAAAGCGATTGTCAAAGCGTTCGGAGAGCACGCTCGGACCAAGAAGCTCTGGGTCAGCTCGACAAAGTCGATGATGGGCCACCTACTCGGCGCGGCGGGGGTCGTCGAAGCCGCAGTTTGCGCACTCACCATCAAAACCGGCGCCGTACCACCGACAATCAACCTGGAGAACCAGGACCCGGAGTGCGAGATCGACTGCGTGCCGAACACGGGGCGTGAACGCCGGATTCGGCATGCGATGTCGAATTCCTTCGGATTCGGCGGCACCAACGCCACGTTGCTCCTGTCGGCGTTTCAAGACTGAGCAGCAAGGTTGGCGGCGCGGGTCTCCCCCCGCGAGAGAGCGGCCCGGTCCTCGCGCTCAGCCGGTAAGGAGTGCCATGGAATGCCCCTACTGTAGTCAGATGGACAGCCGGGTGGTCGACTCCCGCTTAGCAGCTGGGGGTTCCAGCGTCTGGCGGCGCCGCGAATGCGATGCATGCAAGCGACGGTTCACGACTTACGAGCGGGTGGAGCATGCTCTTCCTACCGTTGTGAAAAAGAGCGGTCAGCGTGAACCGTTCGACCGGCAGAAGATTCTCAGGAGCCTGCGCATCGCGTGTAACAAAAGGCCGGTTTCTGCCGAGACGCTGGACGAGCAGGCGGCATCCCTCGAGAGGGAGCTCGCCCAGAGCGGCGAGCGCGAAGTGTCGTCCATGGTCATCGGCGAGCGGGTGATGGCGCGTCTCAAGGCCCTAGACGGCGTGGCCTACGTCCGATTCGCCAGTGTCTACAAGTCCTTCCGAGATATCGACGAGTTCATGCAAGAGATGGCAATGCTTGTGCGCTCGGGCTCCACGGAGTAGTCCTCACGACGATGTCTGACGTCGACACCAAAATGATGGCTCGGGCGCTTGCGCTCTCGCACGAGGGGGATCCGTCGCCCAATCCACACGTCGGGTCGGTCGTCGCTGACGGGAGCTCGATCATCGCTGAAGGCTTTCACGCAGCCGCAGGCCTCGAGCATGCGGAGATCGTGGCTCTGCGCGCAGCGGGGGAAGCCGCACGCGGGAAGACGCTCTACGTAACCCTTGAGCCGTGCAACCACGAGGGGCGCACCCCGCCGTGCGTCGATGGAATACTGAAGGCCGGCATCGGACGAGTCGTCGTCGGTTGTCGGGATCCGAACCCACTGGTTCCCGGGGGGGGTATCGAGCGGCTGAGGGAAGCCGGTGTCGAGGTAGTCGTCGGGGTGCTCGAGAAGGAGGCCAAGGCGGCGATCCGCCCCTGGACGAAGTACGTCACCGACGGCATCTCCTACTTGAGTCTGAAGCTCGCCGTGTCATTGGATGGCCGCATCGCGACGCGCACCGGAGCATCGAAGTGGATCACCTGCGAGGAGTCGCGGCACCGCGTGCAGGGGCTCCGGGCCACACACGACGCAGCCATGGTGGGCATCAATACCATTCTGTCGGACGATCCACGTCTCACGGTGCGCGAGGTACCGGGGCGGAGTCCGGTGCGCGTGGTGGTCGACAGCAAGCTGCGACTGTCACGGTCGAGCCAAGTCGTCGTCACGGCGCGCGAGATCCCAACCTGCGTCATCACCACACTCGAAGCGTCCCGCGCCGCAGCAGAAGCTCTGGAAGAGAGCGGCGTGGCCATCATCCGTGTACCTGCGACGGCCGAGGGCCGCTGCGACATGTACGTGGCCTTGCAAGAGCTCGCCGCACGAGAGGTGGTCAGCGTCCTCTGTGAGGGCGGCTCGGAGATCGCGGGCAGCCTCCTGGCCGCCGGCCTTCCTGACGAGCTGCACGTGTTCGTGGCGCCAATCCTACTTGGGCCACGAGGCCGACCGGGAGCAGTCGACTGGGCTGGCCCTGAGGCGCCGTCCGACGCCCCGCGCATCGAGAACCCTCAGTGGGAGCTCTGTGGAGCGGACGCTTACGTGTCGGGTACGGTGTCGTATTCTAGACGGTCCACGCGTGGGTCGAGCAGCTAGTCTTCGCGGGAGCCTTGCCAGGTGGCGCCCATATGCAGCGCTCCGACGCGGAGCGGGCGGGCCGGTGAGCTGCCGCAATCGTTGCCTCGCGCCCATCCCTGACTATGCTTCACTCCGATGGCCCTGATGGAGATCCTCGAGTATCCCGACCCCCGGCTGCGAGAAGTGGCCGATCCCGTCGCCGAAGTCACCGATGAGATTCGTACCCTCGTCGAGGACATGGCCGAGACGATGTACGCAGCCCCCGGAGTAGGTTTGGCCGCGACCCAGGTGGGCATCAACAAGCGCATCTTCATCATCGACATCGCCGGTGAAGACGAGCCGAGCGATCTCAAGGTCTTCATCAATCCCGAGATCGTCGCTGCGGAGGGCACGCAGGTGTACACCGAGGGCTGCCTGTCTTTTCCCGGCGCTTCCGAAGAGGTGAAGCGAGCCGCCGCCGTCAAGGTCAAGGCGCTGGACGCCCAGGGGCATCCTTTCGAGCTCGAAGCCGATGGCCTGCTGGCTGTCGCGGTGCAGCACGAGAACGATCACCTGAACGGGGTGCTGATGATTGATAAGCTCAGCGCGCTGAAGAAGCGGCTCGTTGCTCGCAAGGTCACGAGCAGACGCGCGACGGACCGCGCCTCCGTATAGTTCCGAGCTAGAATTGGACCGTGCCTGGAAGTACGGCACGTTCCCCGTGCGGCTGTTGCTGGCGAAGCCAGACGCGGACGTTGCCGAGACGAGCTCCTCCTCAGGTGAATCAGTGGATGATCCCCGGGGGCTCGGCTTTTGGAACGCGCCCTACTGCCGGAACGCCTGGGCGTCGAGTTCCACACCGCGCCGCGCCATGGCTGCGGCAATCAGCGGAGTCTTGGGTGCAGCGCGGAAATACCCGGTGGCTGGCGCCGCGCCAGATGATGTGCTGGGCTCGAAGAAAAAGACGTCTCCCAACGCTACCCCATCACCACTCGCCCCTGCCACCTCGGCGATCCGGGTCACGCGTGCCCCACTGTCGGTCAGCGGCAGTATCTCGACTAGAATGTCGAAGCTACCAGCCACTAAAGACGCAGCGGTCGGCTGTGGCAGGCCCGGGCAGCGAGCTGCTGCGAGACAGACTAGACGTTCAATGGCTCCCTGCGCGGAAGATGCAGGCATGTAGCCGACCAATGGTCGCGGATCACAGGCGAAGACGATATCGAGCGCGCGCTCCATCTCGGCGAGGTCCACGAACACCCGCCCTGCTAGGCTGCGGGCCACCTCCAGCAGGTCGGTGAACGAGCTCCCGTGGGGGTCGACTTGCAGCGTCACCGCCGAGGGGTGACCTTGTATCCATTCGTCACCACCCTGGATGACGGCAACGCTCTCGCCGGAAGGACCTAGGCGACTCAGCGCGCTCATCAGCGCCGTCGTCGTGGACGACGGCGGCCCAGCGACGAGCACCCGGAGGCCAGAAGCGACCGTCTGCTCTAGGAATTTCGCCATGGCTGCCGAGAGCCGCTCCGCTTCGATGAGGTCGGCAAACGTCCACCTCGATGCTCGAGGCCGCCGCAGACTGAGAGCTGGACCGCGGGGCGCCGCCTCCCCTAATACCGCGGATGCCTCCACCCCGTCGGGAAGCCGTCGCCGCACAATCTGTTCCCCGGGCATGAGCGGCACCCCGGCCTTCTGGCATAGCCTCACTATGGCTCGAAGCAACGCCGCTTCCGAAGTAAACGCAAGACTGCTGCGCTCGACGTGGTCCTCATCGAAGCCAACGCTGATCCGGTCGAAGCGCAGGACCCGCACCGCCGTAACGCGCGGATCAGCCAGCAACCGAGTCACCGGGCCAAGCTCTAGGAGCTCGGCTCGGGCGTCAGCAAGGAGGCGCTCACCGGAAACGCCGGACGGAAGCTCGCCATCTTGCACCAAGTCATCGTACTGTTCCTGCAGAATTGCGAGAAACCGCGCGGCCAAGCGCTCGTCCATGTCCTTGTCGAGAGCGCCGGGAGCAAGGGATTCGTAAACCCTGGAGACGAGCAGGCGCAGCGCGCTCTGGTCAGCCGAAAGTGCCTCCGCGTCTTCGCGTCGTGCCGTGTGGGCATGGGCGCTGCCACCCTGCGTGGCCCAAGCGCGCCCAGCCTTGACGGCTTCAGCGCCGCCGTCCGGGGTCGAGCCTTGCTGCTGTTCGCCGCGCTCGAAGAACTCCGCGGCACCGTTCGAGCTTGGCTGCAAGGTGGCTCCCCCGGACACCTCTCCGAGGTTCACCGGCGGAACGGCAACGAACTCATGGCCAGAGCCTCCCGGTGGGGGCTCCTCAGGGCGCCCTGCTGCGGAACCACTAGCGCGAAGAGAGAAGCTCGGACGCCCCGACTGCGCCGTGGAGTGCTGGGACGCCTCACGGCTCCGCTTGTCCCGCATCGACTCCGTGTCTTCCTCCGTGGCCGCTTCGAGCCGCAGTACGAAGTCCCCGATGTAGATGCGATCCCCCTCCTTGACGATCGTCGCCTGCGAGATGCGCCGGCGGTTAACGTAGGTCCCGTTGGTGCTACCGAGGTCCGTGATGATGAAACGTCCGTCGCGGTAGATGAGCCGCGCATGGCGCTTCGACACGTTCCCCTTCGGCAAGGCAAGCTCGTTACCGTGCACACGCCCAATGCTCAGCTCGCTGGCCTGGTAGATCTCGCGGCGCTCATTGCCGCCTTTCTCGGTGACGATGATCGCGAACGTGGGAATGTCGGCCTGCATTTGAGGCGATATCACGGTAGTTGCGCATAGCTTCCGTGCAGTCGCGAGAGCTGTCAACGACGTTGACCACCACCGGCTCGCTCAGACGACCGCATCCACGTCCGGCCGTCCCAGAAGCCGGCCCCCATAATCCCGCCAGCCAACCTCAACAATATCAGAAAGAGCCCCTGTCGCCCGCCTGGGGACGGCACCCGCAGCCCCCCCTCCCTCACGACCGCGGCTTCTCGAAGCCAATCTGTCTAATTCTGCTCCCCTCGAGCCAAATGCCAACGCGCGACCACGTCGGCATTTGACTGCTGCGTCTGCATACGATTCTTCGCGCTTCGGCTGGGGCGGCTCACTGCCTTCAGCCGCGCGCCACGGCCGCGTTCAGCCCGCGCTCTGCGGCTGCCGCGTACGCACGTCGTCCGCGATCAGCGAAAGCAGCTCTCCCGCTATTGCAAGGACTTCCTTCTCCGTGAGCCCACCGGTCCGAAGCTCTCGATAGAGACTCTTGGCTAGAATGGGTACGGCCCTGGGATCATTGGCCAGGGGCAAGCTTTCAACGAGCATATCTGTCCTTCCTCACGCTCGCGGCATGTTTCGCCGGGAGGCTCCCCATCTATTCAAATTCGGTGCCGCTCTCCCGCACGGACCAGATTCGACTATTCCCGAAGAATTCTGCGGTTCCGCGTGAGCCCCCCGCGAAGGTTCGTTCGCGGACAGCCCAGTCCAGAAGAAAGTCAGCGCAGCGCGCTTCGCATTCGACTTGACAGGTTCAACCACATACTGCAGGCGCCCAGGCCACTACCGGGGATGTGCCGCAGCGTGCTGCAGCGTAGCCTTACGCTTCATGTTCCCTCCCAAAGGTCCAGGGCCAGTGAAGGCCAGGTCCGCTCCGCTCGTCCGTCGGCGGGTCGTGGAACTCTACCAGGGGAGCGATGCTCGGTGGAGAGAGCTCTTCCAGTCGGCAGACATCATGAGCGAAGGGGCAATTCGTCCAGAGAAGGAGGGACCTCGCTACTACGGAACGACCAGCCTTCTGCTCCCTCGTCGACTCCTCGGAGCGACGCGCAACGACGAGATGCAGCGCTTGGCGCGCATTATGGAGAGCGATCCGCACGCTCGCACTCGGGCCGTGCGGATCGCGCACCGCGAGGCCCAAGTGCGTGCCCCTGGGCTGCTTGGGCAGATGACGGCGGACCTCGTCATGAGCGCTGATGCCAGCGGCATCTGGATACGCATCGATGTCGATGCCAGCGTGGCCACCTTCGAGGCGGCGCCAACACTTCACAGGGGACGCGGTTCCGCTGAAAGGCGTCAGCGCTAGCCACGGCCGCCGCGCCTTACCTGCACGAACCGGCGGCGACCCGCAGCCGTGCTGCGGCGGCGCTCGAAGTCCCGAAAGCCGGGACCCGCGGCTGAGACCCGTCAAGAGAAAACTACCTGGAGCAAAAGGCTGACCAGCGCGCCGTTCTTATCCATTGCGACCTGTCCGTTTGGCTCGTACCAGCCGTATCGAGCGCCTGCCCCTTGACATGGCGGGGCGTGGATAAGATTTGAAGGGGACTCGGCGTGGTGTCTCTCAGGTGGAGCTTCGGAGTGTGATGGGTCGCAACAAGCGGCGTGACGACAAAGTAATCCACGTCGTGTTTGGTCCCGGCGGTGGTCGAGTCCAACATCGGACGACCGCCACACCCGCGGGTTGCGACCACGATCCATCAACCAACCGAGAGCCGATCACCGACCTGTTCACGCGAGGGGAAATCGCTCGCCTCCTCAGCATCTCACCGGGTCGCCTTCGTTCCCTGGATCGGGCGGGGATCGCCTCGCCGACGGGACGACGTCGAGGGCGTCGAGCCTACACGTTCCAGGACCTCATCGCGCTCCGCGCTGCTGCCGTGCTGCTTGGCAATAGGGTGCGACTGCGGGACGTGGCGCGCGCCGTCGGAGCGCTGCGCCAGACCCTGCCCAAGGTCACGCGCCCGCTCGCCGAACTGCGGATCGTGTCGGACGGCTCACGGGTGGTCGTCCGACACGACGGTGGCCAGGCCTTCGAACCGCTCACGGGCCAGATGGTGTTGGACTTCGAGGTCAAATCGCTGCGCGATGACATTGTCCGAGTCCTGCGTCCGACAGCAGGCAGAGAGCGCGCTCGGACCGCCTACGAGCTCTACCTCCGCGCAAGTCAGCTCGATGAGGATCGAGAGACGATGTCGGAAGCGGCGCAACTGTACGAAGAAGCCATCCGGCTCGATCCCTGGCTGGCCATAGCCTATACGAACCTGGGCAACATCCATTTCCGCCGCGCGGAGACTGCTGCTGCCGAAACGCTCTATCGCAAGGCTCTCCAGGTGGATCCCGCGCAACCGGAGGCTCAGTACAACCTGGGCTACGTGATGCTCGAACGCGGACAACCCGAGCACGCCATCCCGTTGTTCAAAGGGGCCATCGAGGCGGATCCCGGGTTCGCGGACGCCCACTTCAATCTCGCAATGGCACTCGAACAGATGGGGGCGACAGCTGACGCGCGCGCCTACTGGAAGAGCTACATTGACTTGGAGCCCTCAGGCACTTGGACCGAAATTGCCCGGCGGCACCTCTGATTCGACGTGTGGCGGCAACGCCTTTACGCCTCCCGGTTCCTCTGGCAGCGTGTGAACCAGAACGCAGGCGTACCAGTGGACAAGACGACAGGAGTCATGGAAGCCCTGGGTGGGCTGCCCCGCAGCCGCGTGGGGAACCGGGCCCGCCCGGGTTTGCTCTTGCTCTACGCCGAAGAGTGGCCGGAGCTCCCGAGTGCGTGGCCTCTTCCAACCGACACCCTCGTGGTAGGGCGGGACGAAGAGGCGGGCGTGCACCTCCCGGTCAAAGCCGTCTCTCGTCGGCACGCGGAGCTCCGCTTTCATAGCGGCCACTTCGTACTCACCGACCTCGATAGCCGAAACGGCGTTCTCCTCGATGGGCGGCCCGTGAGACAGGTGACGCTCGAGCATGGTCACGAGATCCGAATCGGCGATGCGGTCATGATGTTCGTCGAGGACGAGGTCGACGGCTACGGTCAGTACCGCCTCGACGGTTCCGTCGTTCACGCGGGGACCCGTGACGCGGCAGCGGCGAGCCGCAGCGCCATCGTCGGGGGGTATCGTGCGTCCCGGATCCGGGAAGACGTCGCGAGGGTCGCTGGCACCCCGCTCAGCGTCATCGTGTGTGGAGAGAGCGGGACCGGCAAGGAAGTCGTGGCTCGCGAGCTGCATCGGCTCAGCGCACGGCCGGGAGGTTTCTGCGCGGTCAACTGCGCCGCCCTTCCTGCTTCGCTCATCGAGAGCGAGCTCTTCGGCTACAAGCGCGGCGCGTTCTCGGGTGCTGAACGCGACAAGCCGGGATTGATCCGCACGGCCCACCTCGGGACGTTGTTCCTCGACGAGATCGGCGACATGCCGCTCGAGGCTCAAGCGAAGCTGCTTCGGGTGCTGCAGTCGAAGGAGGTGCTACCCCTGGGCGCCACGACGACGGAACCCGTGGACCTCCGCGTCGTCTGCGCCACCCATCGCAACCTGACGGAACTGCGCCGCAGCGGCTCATTTCGCGACGATCTCTACGCGAGGTTGAATGAGTTCCAGCTGGAGCTCCCGGCATTGCGCGACCGCAAGGAAGACATCTACGCCTTGGCCCGTGCCTTCCTCGCGCGCCATGGCGCGCCCCTGGCACACATGTCGTTCGCCTATATGGCAGCCCTGATTCACTATGACTGGCCCCACAACGTGAGAGAGTTGGAAGCGTGCATCAAGCGTGGTGCAGTTCTTCACGACCAGCAGTCACTGCTGGAGGTGCACCTGCCGCCCGAGATCCGAGCCGCCATGCTGGAGTACGGTCGCGCTATCGTGGGCCAAGCCTCGGAGGGCGCGGCACAAACGGCCAGAGAGGCCCCCACGGAGTGCCAGCTCCGCGCACTCCTCGAGCTTCACCGTGGGAACGTCGCGGCCGTCGGTCGCGAACTCGGCAAGGCGCGCATGCAAGTACATCGCTATCTGCAGCGTTTCGGAATCGAGCTGGACGAATACCGCCGCTAGGCACGCTCACACCTCCTTCTGTGTTCCGCGGTCATTCGCAGCGAGCCATCTCCGGGGCGACGGCGCGGAGCGCCGCGCAGCCTGGTTCGGGGCCAGCACAGCGTAGCCCGAGGCAAATCCGAGCCGAATACGCAACAGGCGAGTGTTCGCAGGAACAACACCAGGCAGCGCACACTGAAGCGGCTTGGCATGGGGCCCCCGCCGGTGCGCCGGGCTTGTTAGCCTCATCGCACCCCGAACAGCCAGCCACCTCGACCTCGGCTCGCAGAGTTCCGCGCTTGCCTCCCAGATAGTGCCGCGCTTGCGACTCATTCAACGGCCGCTCCGCTATATGTACGACACCGCGGCTGCTGCATAGCGAAGAGGTGACGCCGGGTTCCCCATCCGCATCTTGCTTGCCGCAGGCACATCCCATGACGAGGCTCGTCGCTGCGGCCAGCAAGGCGGTGGATGTGATCACAGCTGACATGGGAGGATCCGCGGGCGGGGCGGGTTGGAGCGAGACCGCCCCGCGGAGGCGCCCAGCAAATGCATGGCGCCCAGGTAGCCTACCGCGTTGCCGACAGCGCTCGAATGGTTCTTACTGGCCGACCAAATAGCACTTCTGAGCGACCAGCCAGCATTCACATTCTGGTACAGCTCCAACGAACTCGCGACCGTGGGGATAAAAATGGTAGCGAACGAACGCGCCACGCAGCTGAGTCGGCGACCTTGCAAGGAGACACGCCCCTGTGGCGACACGACGTACCTCACCTTCCAAATCTGCAAAACGTTCCCAGGCCTCGGGGGACGGATCCGATGGTACCGGACCCCTCTTCGAACCCCGCGAGGTTCCTGTCGCCTTGCACGAGGTCACGCAAACGAGGTACCTGAACTACGCCCTCAGCGTCATCACGAGCCGCGCCCTGCCGGACGTTCGGGACGGTTTGAAGCCCGTACAGCGCCGCATCCTCTATACAATGTGGCAGCAGCGTCTCACTTCAGACGCGAAGCACCGTAAGTGCGCCAAGGTAGTCGGGGACGTGATGGGCAATTACCACCCTCACGGTGACGCAGCGATCTACGACGCGCTCGTGAGGACCGCGCAGCCCTTCAGCATGCGCATGCCGCTCGTCGACGGCTCCGGTAACTTCGGGTCCCTCGACGGGGACCCGGCTGCAGCCATGCGTTACACCGAGTGCCGTCTGGCTCCCATCTCTTCCGAGCTGCTGGCGGAGCTGGGTCAGGACACGGTGCACTTCCGGCCGAGCTACGACGGCACGAAGACCGAGCCCGTAGTCCTGCCATCCAAGCTACCAAACCTGCTCATCAACGGCGCGACCGGCATCGCCGTAGGAATGGCGACAAACATCCCTCCGCACAATCCGGAGGAGGTCTGTACTGCCGCAATCCGGCTCCTTGATGCTCTCCTCGAGGGTCGACAGCTCAGTAGCCGCGAGCTTTGTCGGACCATCAAGGGACCGGACTTCCCGACGGGAGGCCAAATCATCTCGAGCTCTGACGAGATCAAGCACGTCTACGAGACGGGCCAGGGTAGCATCAAGCTGCGCGCGACGTGGGAGGTCGCAGAAACGACGCGCAGCACCACCGTGATTCGCATCACGAGCATCCCTTACGCGGTCAACAAGGCAACACTCGTCGAGCGCATCGCGGAGGTAGCGCTCTCCCGCAAGCTGCCGCTGCTCCTGGACGTGAAGGACGTCTCAGCCGACGACGTGTGCATCGAGCTCGAGCTCAAGAAGGACGCCGACGCCAGCAAGGTCATGGCGTACCTCTTCAAGCACACGCCGCTCCAGAACAACTTCAACGTGAACCTGACGTGTCTCGTCCCTACCGAGAACCCCGAGGTGGGGCGCCCCGAACGCCTGGAGCTGCAATCGATCCTGTGGCACTTTCTACGCTTTCGGCTCGACGTCGTCACCAGACGTCTGCAGCACGAGCTACGAGCCCTCGAGCGCCGCATGCACATCCTCGACGGCTTCGTCACAGTCTTCGATGCCTTGGACGAAATCCTTCGCATCATCCGCAAGAGCGATGGAAAGGCCGACGCCGCGGCGAAGATCATCCGGCGCTTCAAGCTCGACGAAGAGCAGACAGACGCCATCCTCGAGCTGAAGCTGTACCGGCTTGCCCGCCTGGAGATCCTCGTGATCCAGAAGGAGCTCGAGGAGAAGCGCAAGCGCACGAACGAGATCAAGCGCCTCCTCGCCGAGACGGAGTCACGCGGGATTTGGTCCATCGTCCGCGGAGAGCTCGAGGCCATCGCGCTCTCCTACGGCAAAGCGGACAAGCGCCGCACCCTCCTCGTAGCGGCGGTAGAGGAGCCAGAACTCCGAGCCGAGGACTTCATCGTCGCAGAGGACAATCACGTGCTCATCACGCGGGATGGTTGGGTGAAGCGACAAAAGGAGATAAAGGATCCGGGCGCGACACGCCTCCGCGAAGGGGACAGAGTCTTGGCGTGTCAGTTAGGTTCCACCCGGGCGACGATCGTCTTCTTCTCTAGCTTCGGGAGCGCCTACACCTGCCGCATCGCAGACGTGCCAGCCACCACAGGGTACGGCGAACCCATTCAGAAGCTCTTCAAGCTCAAGGACGGCGAGAGGATCGTTGCCGCATACTCGCTCGATCCGCGGCTGGTCGGCGACGTGACGGAGAAGGAAGGATACTATCCAGAGACATATGCTCTGGCAGCGACGACGGACGGGCTCGCGATGTGCTTCGGCCTCTCGCCCTTCGTCGAGCCGAGCACGAGAAGCGGACGTCGCTTTGCCCGGGTCAGAGAGGGCGCGTCTGTCGTCGGGGTAGAGCTCATCCACGGATCCGAGACCGTTATTTGTGCAACGCGCAACCGCCGCATCCTCCTCTGCCCGGTCACGGAGGTGAACTACCTCGCCGGGGTCGGCAAGGGTGTGCAGCTGATCAAGCTCGCCGACGGAGACGACCTCCTGGGCTTCTGCGCAGCATCGAGCGGATCCTCGACCCTCGTCGTGCGCACATCACTAGGTGGAGAGCAGCGCATCAACACCGCCAAGTACGAGCTCTCCGCGAGGGGTGGCAGAGGGCGGGAGCTCATCAAGCGCGGGACGCTGGTCGAGGTGGTGTTAGAGCCGCCTACCGCACAGACGCTGCCCGGACTCAATAATTGACACAAGCTCGGAGCCGAACCGTGACTACCTACAGCGCCAAAGACATTACAGTACTCGAAGGGCTGGAGCCGGTGCGCAAGCGGCCCGGCATGTATATCGGTGGCGTCGGGAGCACCGGACTGCACCATCTGGTCTGGGAGATCCTCGACAACTCCATCGACGAGGCGATGAATGGCCATGCCAGCGAGGTGACGCTCGTCTTGCACGCCGATCGCGAATCGGTGACCATCAGCGACAACGGGCGTGGGATTCCGGTAGACATCCACCCGAAGCACAAGCGCTCCGCGCTCGACCTCATCTTCTCGACGCTGCATGCCGGCGGAAAATTCGACGGGAACAACTACAAGACCTCCGGGGGGCTGCACGGCGTCGGGGCGTCGGTTGTCAATGCTCTGAGCGCAGAGCTGGTGGCGACGGTCAAGCGGGAGGGGGCCGAGTGGAAGATGACCTTCAACGGCGGCAAACCTGCCGGAAAACTCAAGAAGAGCGGCGCTGCGCGAGGCACCGGCACGACGATCTACTTCCGTCCCGATCCAACGGTGTTCCCCAAGACGACATTCAACGTCGAAACGATCCGAGAGCGCCTCGAGGTCACTAGCTATTTGCACCGTGGAGTGAAGATCACCTTCATCGACGAGGCCAGCGACGAGAAGACCATCTTCCAGCACGCGGAGGGCATTGCCGAATACCTGAAGACCATTCTGGCCGAACGAAAGGCGAGACCCGTTCACGAAACACCCTTCTCGCACGCACGTGACAACGGGCTGAGAATCGAGCTGGTGTTCCAATGGACGGAGTCGACCGATGAACACGTCAGGAGCTACGTCAACGGAATCCCCACGGCATCCGGGGGCACGCACGAGAACGGTTTCCGTGCGGGAGTGGCCAAGGCGGTACGCAACTACATCGAAACCCACGGGCTCGGCCCGCGCGGAGTAACGCTGACCACCGACGACATCCGAGAAGGGATGGTGGGCGTCCTCAGCGTGTTCGTCGGGGAGCCACAGTTCCAAGGGCAAACGAAGGATCGGCTGAACAACCCCGAGGTGCAGTCCCAGGTCGACGGAGCCATCCGCCCCGCACTCGAGCAGTGGCTCAACACGAATCGTACGAACGCCGAACAGATCGTAGCCCGCATCATTCTGGCTGCCCGCGCCCGAGAAGCCTCTCGAGCAGCCTCGGCGTCCGTCACTCGCAAGAGCGCTCTGAGTGGACGGCTAACTCTGCCGGGCAAGCTCAGCGATTGTACGAACGCAGATCGCCGTGGGTCGGAGCTCTTCATCGTCGAAGGGGATTCTGCCGGCGGCTCCGCCAAGCAGGGAAGGAACCGCAGCTACCAGGCAGTCCTTCCCCTCCGCGGCAAGGTGCTCAACACGGAAGCAACCTCCCTCGCGAAGGTCCTCGACAACAAGGAGATCTCCGACCTCGTGACGGCGCTCGGCTGCGGTATCGGCCAAACCTTCGATCCGGCGAAGCTACGCTACGATCGGGTCATCTTGCTCGCTGATGCCGATTCCGACGGGCATCATATAACGACGCTCCTTCTCACGTTCTTCTATCGCCACCTGCCAGAGCTCATTCGCCGGGGCAAGGTCTTCATAGCGGAGCCCCCGCTGTATCGAATCGATCTTGGCAAGGATACGTTCTGGGCCGCTGACGACGCCGCAAAGGCTCGCATCCTCCACGACCACGCTCGCGCCAATGCGAAGCCGGATGTCACGCGCTTCAAGGGGCTCGGGGAGATGATGCCGCGCACCCTTTGGGATACGACGCTTAACCCGAGGACGCGGCGCGTCGTGCGCGTCGATATCGCGGACAGCTTGGAAACGGATCGGGTCATCAGCGATCTGATGGGCCGGGACGCCCAAGCGCGCTTCCATTTCATCATGGATCGGGCGGACGAGGCCGGAGAGCTTGACCTGTGATGGCTCCCCGGCGAACACGACAATTCGACCCTTGCCCGGGCCGGCCTATCGGTGCAACAGGATCCATCCGCCTGCAGGTCCATGGCGGGCTCGCAGATTTGTCGCACCGGGCACTGCGGGGCTTGAGGCACGCTCCCCGATGGGCTACTCAGGCCCGCACTTTACCCCACTCTCGAATGGGGACTCGAGCCTCTCCCATCGCTAGCCGCCATTGGTGATGGGCCCAACCCCCTCGCCGATCCGCCGCTATCCTAATGGCCTCTGACTTTTTCACCGCGCAACGCTCCACCGCGTGGATGGTGTGTCTGCTCTGTGCGCTGCTCGTCTCGGCCGTGGGTGCCCAGCCCACTGGTGCGGGCGCCGAGGCCGACTCGACGGCAGATGTCGCGGGGTCGACCGCGCCGGAGCAGGACGAGCGCGGTCCGGGGCCGACCGAGCCCGCCCCGGATCCGGAAGCTGCAGGCGAGGAGTTGCGTGACCCCAGCGACGACATGGCGCCATCGACCATGCCGTCCCTGCCGCAAGGGGATGCGGAGAAGGCCGCGGGAGCGCCCATCATCGAGATCCGCGTCACCGGCAACCGACGGGTCAGCAAGCAGGACATCCTGACTTACCTGCGCCTCAAGGTGGACGAACCGTTCTCCCCTGACGCGTTGAGCCGGGACGTGAGAGAGCTCTGGGCCTCGGGATTCTTCGAGGACGTCGAGGTGGACCTCCAGCGGCTCGACGCTGGGGTTGTCCTGAGCTTCGTCGTGCGCGAGCGGCCCAGCATCGCCGAGGTATCCTTCGAAGGGAACGGCGAGATCGACGATGACGATCTCGCCGAGGCGATCGAGCTCAAGCCGAACACGGTGCTCAGCCAGCCGGCGGTGCGGCGGACGATCCAGAGGATCCGCGACCTTTACGCCGAGCGCGGCTACTTCCTCGCCGAGGTGGATAGCGAGGTGGTTCCCAAGAGGAACAACGAGGTCGCCATCGTCTTTCGAATTACGGAGCACAACGAGGTCACCGTAAAACGCATTACCTTCATCGGAAACTACAGCATGTCCGATGAAGAGCTCCGGAGCGCCATGTTCACCGGAAACCCCGGTTTCTTCGCGTTTGGTTCCGGAGGTCCCTTCCGCCAAGACGCCTTTGAACGCGACGTCGCCATGATAAGTGCCCTCTACTACGACAAGGGGTACTTGGCCGTCGCTGTCAGCCAGCCCCGCGTGATGCTCACGCCGGACCGAACCGGGATCGAGCTTTCGATTCACATCGACGAAGGGCCTCGCTTCAAGATCCGACAGCTCCGTATCTACGAGCGGGGCGATGACGGAACGGAGGTCGAACCGATCGAAGGCCGACGCAACCTACGCATGATGCTGCGGGCAAATCCGGGGGACTACTTCAACCGCGCGGCACTCCTCGACGACCTGCAGTCGGTCAGGACTCTCTACCGCGATCACGGCTACGCGAACGTCGACGCAAACCCTCAGACGCGGCTATATCCCGAGAAGGCCGAGGTCGACGTCATCGTACCTGTTGTACGCGGCCCACTGGTCCACTTCGAACGCATCGAGGTTCGCGGCAACACCAAGACCCGCGACAAGGTAATCCGTCGCGAGCTGGAGATTGCCGAAACCGAGAAATTTAGCGAGACGAAGCTCGAGGAGTCCCGGATACGGATCACCCGGCTCGGCTACTTCGAGCGCGTGGACATCTCCACAGAGCAGGGCTCGGCGCCCGATAGGGTCAATGTCTACATCGAGGTCACCGAGCGCCCGACGGGCACCTTCCAGGTCGGCGCCGGGTTCTCGAGCATCGAGAACTTCATCGTCACGGCCCAAGTCCAGCAGGCGAATCTGTTCGGCAATGGTCAGAGCCTGTCCCTTCAGGCGCAGGTGAGCGGCCTTCGCGAGATGGTCAACCTGCGACTCATCGAACCCTACTTCTTGGACAGTCTCTTCAGCAGTACGCTGGACTTGTACAAGCAAAACCGCGTATTCAGCGACTTCTCTCAGTCGAGCGAGGGTGGCTCCCTGACCTTCGGTTATCCCCTCGTGGAGCCCGAGCTCACCGCCTCGCTCACCTATACGCTGGAGCTCGACGAGGTCTCGACGAGCAATACGAGCACGCTCCTGGGGGTGACTCCCGACTCCGTCAGCGTATTCCGCCGCCTGCCGCTGGCGGGGCTCTTCAACGACGGTCTCACATCCAGCTTCCGGCCAGCCCTCACCTACGACTCCCGGGACAATCGCTTGTTTCCCACGCGCGGCGTCTATGCATACGGCTCGACGGAGCTAGCCGCCGACATCTTTGGCTCGGAGAACGAGTTCTGGCGGCACCGCGGTGTGGGCCGCTTCTACTATCCGTTGTGGGATGGGGTCGTCTTCAAGATCAACTCTGAAGCAGAGCTCGTGACCAGCCCGGACGAGCTCGGGGTGCCGCTCTTCGCCAGGTCCTTCCTTGGAGGCATCCTGGATCTGCGGGGCTTCCGCTACCGGTCCATCGGCCCACGGCTGCAGATCCGGAGTGCGCTGGATCCGAACAGCGCTCCACTCAGCAACGGCGCCAATATTGGCGGCAATCTGTCCTACTTCCAGAACGTGGAGATAGAGTTTTCCATCTTGGAATCTGCGGGCATCAAGGGTGTCGTCTTCACGGATGCCGGCAACGCGTGGAACCTCGAGGACAAGTACTGCGAAGCCACTTCGAGTCCGTACCCGGAGACCAGCCCCTGCTTTGACGGGTTCGACAGTTTGAAGCGCCTGCGTACCTCTTACGGAGCCGGACTGAGGTGGTTCTCACCTCTCGGGCCGCTTCGTTTCGAGTGGGGCTTCCCGTTCGATCCGCTCCCGTACGAAGAGGAGATGGTCTTCGAGTTCACGATCGGCAACTTCTTCTGATCTGGGCCACGGCGCCCGGGCCAGCACTGCTGCGACCAGGCTGGAGCACTTCACAACGGGCGCAGTTCGTCGCCTCGAGCGTCGGTGACCGAGTTGTCTCCGGCAACCCGCGTTGTCAGCGAGCGTCGCTTGGGGTACGAAGTAGCCTCTGATTTCAGCCGCCGAAAGGCAGACCGACCAACCCACCTATAGTCTCTCGATGCTGACTGCGTCCGCCAAGCCCTGTGGCTTGGCCGAAGCCCGAGTTTCGTCACCCCATGCCGCAATGATGGTGGCCAGAGTGACCCGCCTCGTCATCGGCATCGGGCCCCGCGCACGCTCGGGCCGCGGACTCTGACGCGCGCGGCGTGCGTCTCTTCGAGCTCTCTCACCCATGGCCAACGACATACCTCCCACAACTCTGAACGAACATCCCATCAGTATTCAGGACGAGATGCGCACCTCGTATCTCGACTACGCGATGAGCGTGATCATCGGACGCGCCATTCCCGATGCACGCGACGGCCTGAAGCCGGTGCACCGGCGCATCCTCTACGCGATGCGCGGCTTGAATCTGACGCCCGGCAACGCTTACCGGAAGTGCGCCACGGTCGTTGGCGAGGTGCTGGGAAAGTATCACCCTCACGGCGACGCCAGCGTCTACGACGCTCTCGTCCGCATGGCACAGTCCTTTTCGATGCGCCATCCTGTAGTGGACGGCCAAGGCAACTTCGGATCCGTCGACGGCGATCCGGCAGCCGCGTACCGCTACACCGAGTGCCGGCTGGCGCGCATCGCGATGGAGCTCCTCGCCGACATCGAGAAGGAGACCGTCGATTTCACGCCCAATTTCGATGATTCTCAGGAAGAGCCGGTTGTCCTCCCGGCTCGGTTTCCCAATTTGCTCGTCAATGGCTCCGGCGGGATCGCGGTCGGCATGGCCACCAACATCCCTCCCCACAACCTGGGCGAGATCGTCGACGCCACCATCGCGCTCATTCGGGAACCCGAGCTCACCGTCGAGAACCTGATGCAGCTGGTTCCTGGCCCCGACTTCCCGACGGGGGCCACCATTTACGGTCGTGCCGGGATCTATCAGGCATACAAGACTGGGCGCGGCACCGTCGTCATGCGCGCCAAGAGCAATGTCGAACAGGTACGAGCCTCGGATCGCGAGCAACTCGTCTTTTACGAGATCCCCTACCAGGTGAACAAGGCCCGCCTCACCGCCAAGATTGGTGAGCTCATTCGCGAGAAGCGGGTCGAAGGGATTCGAGAGGTGCGCGACGAGAGCGATCGCGACGGCATGCGGCTGGTAGTCGAGCTAAAGAAGGACGTTTTCCCCCAGGTCGTGCTCAATCAGCTCTACCGCCTGACGGATCTGCAATCGTCGTTCGGCATCATCAACCTTGCGATCGTGAACAGTCGACCCCAGGTCCTCGACCTCAAGGAGTCCCTCCGGCTGTTCATCGAGCATCGACGGGACGTCGTCAGCCGCCGCACGCAGTTCGAGCTTGCGAGAGCGGAGGCACAGCGCGAGCTCGTCGAAGGCCTTGGCATGGCGACCACCGAGGTCGACCTCGTCGTCAAGACGATCCGTGAATCTCCGGACCCGGAAGTGGCCAGAACGCGGCTGATGCAGCTGCCGCTACGGGGCTTGGAGGAGTTCGTGCGCCGCGCAGGGCGTCCCGAATCCGAGATCGCCAGCGCCGCGGCGAAGCCCGAGTACCGCCTCAGTGAGCGACAGGCACGCGCGATCTTGGATATGCGGCTGGCACGCCTTACCGGCCTGGAGCGGGAGAAGCTCGCCGCCGAGTACGGCGAGCTCTGCGGCGAGATCGCACGCCTCAGGGAGATTCTCGCGAACGAAGGGGTGCTGATGGACCTCATCGTCGGCGAGCTCGAGGAAGTCAAAGGCAAGCATGTCAACGGCCGTCGCACCGACATCGTTGAAGACGAAGCCGAGATCCAGATAGAAGACCTAATCCAAGAAGAGGATATGGTCGTCACGATCTCGCATCAAGGCTATATCAAGCGCACGGCGCTGTCGACATACAAGGCACAGAAGCGGGGCGGCAAGGGCAACCGCGGCATGGAGGCGCGGAACGACGACTTCGTCAATCAGCTCTTCATCGCCTCGACCCACAGTTATGTCTTCTTCTTTACGGATGCTGGGCAGCTCTACGTGAAGAAGATCTACGAGGTGCCGCAAGCAGCCCGAAGCGCCAAGGGGCGTGCGATCGTCAACTTCATCGGTATCGAGCCCGGCGATCGCATCGCCGCAATCACCCCTGTGCCAGAGTTCGCCGAGGGCTCCTTCATCACGACGATCACCCGACGCGGCCAGATCAAGAAGACGAGCGTCGTCGATTATCAGAATTACCGCGCGAGCGGCATCATTGGAGTGCGTATCCCTCAAGACGACCACTTGCTGACCGCCTTGATGACGGACGGCAACCAAGACTTCCTCATTGCAACAAAGAACGGAAAGAGCATTCGGTTCGACGAGCAGCTCGTGCGCCCAATGGGGCGTAACACCGCTGGCGTGCGCGCGATTGTGCTCGACGACGATGACGAGGTCGTCGGGCTGGCGTGCACGGATCCAGAGCGGCGGCAGGTCCTTGCCATCTGCGCTCGCGGCTATGGCAAGCGCACGGACCTGGACGAGTTCCGACGTCAGAACCGCGGTGGAAAGGGTATCATCCTGATTGATGCCTCAGACCGAAACGGCCCGGTCGTGGGTATCGCCCTCGTCAGACCGGGGGACGAGGTCGTACTGATCACGGACCGAGGTCAGACGATCCGCACGCAGGTCGATGGCATCCGCCTCACCGGAAGGAACGCCCAGGGGGTGCGTGTCATGGCCGTCGACGAGGACGAGCGAGTCGTCGCGCTCGAGGCAGTCGGAGAGAACGTCGAGCCGGTGGATAGCCTTATCCCCGGTCCGAACGACGATGCAGACACGGACGAGCTCCCCGCGGACGCGGAGATTGCGGACCCCATCGAAGCCGATGAAGGTGGCTTGGGTGACGCGACATCCGACACCCATGACGAAGAAGAAGAGTAGTATCCGAAAACCGCCTCAGGCGGAGCGCACCCTGGAGATCTTCGCGCGCGTCCGCGCAGCTCACTCGGACGCGCATTGCGAGCTCGACCACTCGAATCCCTTTCAGCTACTCGTGGCGACCGTGCTGAGCGCGCAGAGCACTGACGTCACAGTCAACCGGGTTACCCCAGAGCTCTTCGCCCTCTACCCGGAACCTCGAACGCTGGCATCTGCGGATGTCACGGTGGTCGAGCGCTTGTTGGCGCGCCTCGGCATGTTTCGCCAGAAGGCGAGGAACATCATCGGCTTGGCCCAGCGTTTGACGGATGACCATGGGGGGCAGGTCCCCAGGACGCTCGAGGAGCTCGTGGCGCTCCCTGGCGTCGGAAGAAAGACGGCCAATGTCGTCTTGGGCGTTGCCTTCGGAGCGCCCGAAGGCGTCGTCGTCGACACCCACGTCCAGCGGGTTTCCCAACGGTTGGGTTTCTCGTCCCACAGCGAGCCGCCCCAAATAGAGCGCGATCTCATGGCGGCCTTTCCGAAGAGTCAGTGGGACGTGCTCTCCCACACACTCATCTTCCACGGGCGTCGCATCTGCGCTGCCCGAAAGCCGGCCTGCTCCGCCTGCCCTGTCCACGATCTCTGCCCCAGCGCCTTCAAAGCGGAGCTCGTAGGCCGCAAGCCGCCTCGGAGGCGATCCCGCGACACCGTCGCTGCCTCGGCGCCAGTGGCTTCTTCCGCTGCGAAGGCTACGACGACACGCAGCCAGAGCTCACGACGCAAGCCAGTGCCTGGCGGCACCCGTGGCAGCAAGACCTGAGCGGAAGCCTTGCCTCGGGCTGAAGCGCGAGGTGGGCGAGAAGCGCCCGTGAACTGGGCTCGCCCGTTCAGGATCGTCGCGAGGCGATGAGCCGCTCGACCGTGCGGGTGGTCATCGTGCCCTCCATCACGTCCGGCTCTCTCAATATGCGCTTGTGAAGTTCCACGTTCGTCCGGATGCCGGAGATGATCGTCTCATCCAGCGCCCGCTGCATGCGCTGAATTGCCTCTCGACGCGTGGGCGCGCTCACGATGATCTTGGCGAGCAGGGAGTCGTAATTCGGCGGAACACGCCACCCCCCGAAAACCCCAGAGTCCACGCGCACCCCGGCGCCACCGGGTGGATGATACTCGGAGATGACGCCAGGGCTCGGAGCAAATGTGTCCGGGTCCTCTGCCATGATCCGACACTCGATCGCATGACCGCGGAAGCCCCACGCGCGGGTGTCGGGTAGTTGCAGGCGCTCGCCCGCTGCCGCCCGGATCTGCTGCACGACGAGGTCAATCCCGGTGACCATCTCCGTGACTGGATGCTCTACCTGGACACGGGTGTTCATCTCCATGAAGTAGAGCGAACCATCGGTGTCCATCAGAAACTCGAGCGTACCGAGGGACGTGTACCCGGTCTCGAGGATAGCCGTTCGGATTGCTGCGCCGACCTCCGCTCGCCGCTCTTCCGACATCGCGACGCAGGGAGCCTCCTCGACGAGCTTCTGATGCCTGCGCTGAAGGGAACACTCCCGCTCACCGAGCGTCCAGACCTGACCATGCTTGTCCGCGAGGGCCTGGAACTCGACGTGACGCGGGGTCTCGACGAACCGTTCCAGGTAAAGATCTGGATTGTTGAAAGCACTTGCGGCTTCCGCTGCGGCGGACTCGAAGGCACGCTGCACCTCTTCCAGCGCGCGGACGATGCGCATCCCCCGCCCTCCCCCACCACCACGTGCCTTAATGATCACCGGAAGGCCGACTCGAGCGGCCTCCGTACGGGCATGCGCAGCGTCACGCAGGGCCTCGCTCCCCGGCAACAGCGGCAACCCGTACCGAGCCGCGGCGTCGCGAGCCCGGAGCTTGTCCCCCCAGAGATCCATCGCTTTGGCAGAGGGACCGATGAAGGCCAGACCGCAGCGCTCGACGGTCTCAGCAAAACTAGCGCTCTCGGAGAGGAATCCGTAGCCCGGGTGGATCGCGTCGGCTCCCGTTATTTCTGCCGCGCTGATGAGCGCCGGCACATGCAAGTAACTGCGGGCAGCTGCGGGCGGCCCGATGCAAACCGCCTCGTCGGCGAAGCGAACATGGAGCGCTCCCGCGTCGGCCTCGGAGTGGACCGCCACGGACTTGATACCGAGCTCGCGGCACGCACGTACGATGCGCATCGCGATCTCCCCCCGATTCGCGATCAGAATCTTCTTGAACATCGGTGCTCGCCTCGCGGCTCAAGCCTTCTCGATCTTGAATAGGCGCTGCCCGTATTCCACGGTGACACCATTGTCGACCAGGGCTTCCACCACTGTCCCCGCGAACTCGGACTCTATCTCGTTCATCAGCTTCATCGCTTCCACGATGCACAGCGCCTGGCCCTTCGCCACCTTGGCCCCAACCTCCACGAACGGCTGCGCTTCCGGCGATGGTGCTCGATAGAACGTGCCGACGAACGGAGAGGTCACGAAGGCGAACCGGGTATCTTCAGGCTCGGGCGTTGATGGTCCACTCGGAGCCGGCGCCTCGGAGACCGTTGCTGGGGGTATCCCGAGCGTAGCGGCGCCCGCGGCCGAGCTTGCCATGCCG
Source organism: Pseudomonadota bacterium (assembly GCA_023398955.1). Taxonomy (GTDB): domain Bacteria; phylum Myxococcota_A; class Polyangia; order Polyangiales; family Polyangiaceae; genus JAEWRL01. Next base: position 68,536 of record JAEWRL010000020.1, on the reverse strand, counting down.
CGCCCCAAGACGAGACGCACGGAATACTTGTTGTCCTTGTACTCGAACTCAGAGACGTTTGCTGTCTCCAGTGCGCTCAGGAGCTGCTCTAACTGCTTGCGAGATAGTTCCATGCTCGACCTCGAGTTGCCCTACTACCGGTGCCGAAGCCTAGTCAACTTGTACCTAGGCGACAACCGCTCCATGACGCGAAATGCTCTTCGCGTCATGCCTGTTCGACGCGAACGTCCTGTTACAATCCAAGGGCGTCGAGTAGCCCCACGAGCGCCAGTGTATAGGAAGCTGCCCCGAAGCCGGCAATCCGTCCCAGGCAGGCCGGCGCGATTCGCGACCTCCTGCGGAACGGTTCGCGCGAATCGGGATTCGACAAATGGAGCTCGATGGTGGGCAGCCCGCTCGATTTCACCGCATCATAGATGCTGTAAGACGTATGGGTGAGCGCGCCAGGATTGATGAGAACGCCAGCGTACCCAGCATCCTGCGCCTCCGCGATCCAGCTCACTAGATCTCCTTCGTGATTGCTCTGACGACAATCGGCCCGCACCCCGCGCGCCTCCGCGAGCGCCCTCACCCTCCCGTGGATCTCCGCCAAGGTGTCATGGCCATAGATGCTCGGTTCCCGCTTGCCCAGACGGTCGAGGTTCGGCCCGCTGAGTACCAGCACCTGAGGGCGTGACTCTCCCCCGCTGGCGGCTCTCGCTTCCCGACCAACGGATTCCCGTGCCGAGCCGCTCGATGCCATGTCGGTGCGAGCCTTCATGGGCTGCACCTTCGACTTCCCGAGTGGACCGCGCTTGCTCGAAGTCTTTGCCGCCGCCATCGCAGGCTCTCAGGCGGAGAGTTCGCGCGCCAGGTTTGGAGCCGCAACCCGGAGGAGGTAACGAGCCTTGCCGAGGTTACCGCTCGGAGCGAGTGTCAGGGCTACGAAGTACGTCTCGTCCAAAACCCTTATCACGGTGACGAACCTGTCGCTCCGAAAGGAGACCTCCCGGGTAGCGCCGGCCTCGAGCATCTCCGCGGCGCGCTGGATGGCTTTGACGATGACGCTGATCTCCACGCCAACGGCCTCGATGTCCAGGTCCGACTCGGCCCGCTTGTAGGTCTCGAGCGGAATACCCTCGAAATCCATGAGAAGGCCCGCCAAGCCACCGTCTGTCCCGTCGACAACGCCCTTTAGCGTTTGCTTGAACATGATGCCGACACGTTAGCCGTTTTGGCTCCGCTAGTGAATTTCTCTCAGCGTCACGCTCCCGATCGGCCGACCTTCCTGCTCAACATGACGGATCACGCTCTTGTGCGGACGACCGCGCTTGCCCCTGGCATCGCGCTTCGATACCGTGGGCCCCTAACGAAACGAGCGGCGATACGCGCTCCCAAGTGCCCTGTTGAGTCACCCAGCGCTCCCCGGCACGCATGCCTCTGCCCTCATCCGCCACCAGCGCCCAACCCGCGACCTGCGGCGCTCCTCGGCCTCCAAGCAGCTCGCCATCGGCCAAACCCATGAAGAGACGCCACACACTCGCCCTCCTTCAGGTGACCGCCCTGCTCTGGGCAGGGCAAGCTGCCGCGGAGGAGCGCCCCGCTCCCGAGGAAGCTGCCACGGAGCGGCCTGCAGTGGAGCCCACCGAGAGTGGTGACTTCGGCCACGGCGGGCAGTTCTCACTGCGAGCGGGTCTCGCCGCGGGCTACCGCGTCGTTTTCCGATATGACACGTCGCCCTACTGCCGGGACCCGCGCGAGGAGGGCGACGGCGATCCTCAGCAACTGTGCGGCTTTGGCGCGCCGGCGGCGCTCGATGTCGCGCTCGGCTTCGCCCCTCTCGACGTGCTCGAGCCCTATCTTTGGGGCCGCTTCGGATTAGCCGCCGAGGGCGAAACCGACACGGAAGCGCTCAAGGTCGTTGGAGCCGGGGTGCGTCTCTATTCGCGGTCGGAAGCTGCACTCAAGATATTCATCGAACCCGCGGTCGGAATCGAGCTGGAGGGCGGAAGGGGCACCCCCCGCTACCAGGCCAACGAGCCCACCTACGGGACTGATCTGCTCTTCCATATCGCGGCGGGCCCACAATACGACGTCACCCGGGAGGTCGGCCTCTACCTGGGTGCTGGGCTGACTACCGGAGTCCGGCGCGCCATCCACACCAACATGGAGGCGCAGTTCGGAGCCCAGGGGCGGTTCTGAACGTCGTCACCGTTCTCGGACCTCTCCTTTTTCACTGGTCGAACTGAAAGACCAACTCCGTCTGACGAACCAAGCCCAGCTGGTCTCTTGCGACCTGCTCGACAGCGCTCGGGTCACTCTTGATGCGCGCCACCTGAACGCGAAGCTCTCGAATCTGCTGAGCTAACCGCGACACCTCCCGCTCGGCTTCGCGCCGCTCTTCACGCAGGTTGTTCAGCCGGGGCAGTCCTGAGCGACTAAAAAACATCAGTGGGACTGCGACGATGGCCAGAGTGAGAATGCATATCGGCAAGGCTCTCTCGAGCAGCATAGCCCTTGTTAACACCGCAGAAGCGTCGCACGCGGCCGCCACCGGGTCCAGAAAACCACCGATTCGGAAGCAGAGAATCAGAAAAAAAACTGGTCGAAACAACGGGGCACCCGGTTATTGTTCGCTCCGGTTCGCGAGGAGCACCCCGCGACCATCCTACAGCCAATGAGTGCTTCACTTCAGCCCGCCACCCGCGGCGCGGGCGCCCACAGAGGATAGATCATGGAGATCCAGACCCTCCAGGCCGAGCTCGAACGTCTTTACTCACTCGAGGAGCTCCTTGAGCTTTCAAGAACGATGCTCGGTCTAAGCCCGGAGCGAGTGGGCGGAACGACAACGGCGGCATCGTTCGCCGGAGCATTGGCGCGCTACTGCGATGATCATCATGCACTCCCTGCCTTGGCAGAGGCGGTCCTTGCAAGTCGAGACCAGGTGGATCCACGGCTCGCCGAGCTGCGCTTCCGTAACTTGTTCGAGGACGAGGAGTTGGGTGCCGGAGCTGACCTCGGCCCCTTCACCATTCTGCGACCGCTCGGAGCGGGGCGCATTGGCCACTGCTATCAAGCACGGCTCGACGGCAGGGACGTGCGCATCAAGGTCCTCCGACGGGACGCGACACGGGAGGAAGGCCCCCTGGCTTCCTATTTGGCAATCCAGCGTATCGCGGGGTCGCTGGGTCACACGGGCCTGCCGCGCGGTGTGCACATCGAGCAGCTGGAGGATCATCTCGTGGTCTGCTCGGATTTCGTGGAGGGTCAGACGCTTGCTGCCGGGCTGGCCAAGACGGGTCCCGTGCGCGTCAGCCAGCTCAAGTCTCTACTCTCTGCGCTTCTTGGCGCCCTCCAGTCGCTGCACGACCGGGGCCTGGCCCACGGCGCACTGCATCTCTCGAACGTTCTGCTCTTCAAGAGTTCGGAGGCCGGCCACGGGGTCCTCCTGATGGATCCCGGCGCTGACCGCCTCCACTGCCGGCCCATCAAGGCTCTCGACATTCCCCAGGTAGGTTCTTCTTGCGCTCTCCTGGAGACGGCGTCGCCCGAGCAGCTCCTCGGGTCGCCCGCGGATCCGAGGAGCGACGTCTACTCCTTCGGTGCCCTACTCTACAAGGTGGTGACGGGACAACCGCCGTTTCCAGCATCCACGGCGCTCGAGATGGCCACAGCGCATTTCAGTGGAACCCCAATCCCAGCAAGCCAGGTTGCCCCACCCGGTAGTGTTGGACGCGAAGTGGATCACTTCCTGCTCTCGCTCCTCGCCAAGGACCCAGCCGATCGACCCGCATCCGCCACCGAGGTGCTCGAGTCCTTCGAGGAACTTGCTCGCGCGACGATCTACCGCGGACCCACGCTCACTGCAGACGAGGTCGAAGACAGACGAAACGCTTTGATCGCCGATCCGGCAGATGAAGAGAGCGCTCTGGCGCTTGAGGCAGCCGCCGATGCGGGCGCTGACGCCGCACACGTCGCAAAGGCATTCGTCATCGCGGCCAATCGTCTCGACCCCGAGGGGGATGCGGCCGCAACACAGCTAGCGAAATCGCTCATGTTTCGGGCCGCTCGCCTGTTCTCCGCTGCTGGCGACCACCACCAAGCCGAGCAGCAGTACGTCTGGCTCCTTCAGCTGGACATCAACGACCAGGCCGCGCTCAAAGCGCTCGAGAAGCTTCGGCGCAAGCTAGGCAAGCACGAGGAGCTCATCGAGCTTCTGCTTCACGTCGGCCAAAATGCTCCCAACCGGGCAGAGCGAGGTCGTGCGATGGCCGACATTGGCAAGCTCTATACCGACGAGCTGGACGACCCCGCACAAGCACTGGTGGCCTACGCGCGGGCGTTCTCGGAAGACACGAAGGTGGCTTACGCGAACCAGATCGAAAAAATCGCCGCCAATAGCCAAGAGGCGTGGGGCGAGGTCATCGAGATATTCAACGATGCGCTCGGCGACGAGAACATGCCTCCCGAGATCCGCACGGAGCTCCTCACTCGTGCGGGCCGCTGGTATCTCGAGAAGCTCGGTCGGCCGGAGCTTGCGCTTCCCTGCTTCCAGGCCGTGCTCGAGCACGACGGCTCGAGCCAGAAGGCCGTCGAGGGCTTGATGCAGGTCTACCGCAAGACTCAGCAGTGGGCAGAGCTCGGACAGGTGCTGCTGCGTCTCGCCGAGATGGCCACGACTCCGTCGCAAGGCCGGAATCTGCGTGCCGACGCTGCGGATCTGCTGATCGAGCACCTGGGGGATCCCGCAAACGCGCGCAAGCTCTACGAACAGATCCTCCATGAGGACCCAGCCCACCCGCGCGCCAGCGACTCGCTAGCCCGACTCTACGAACAAGCAGGTGACCATCTGGCCCTGGTCAAGCTTCTCGAGTCGCGCGCCGAAGCACTCGGCGGCGCAGAGCGGAGCGCCGTGCTGTGCCGGATCGCCGAGATCTACGAGTCCAAGCTCGGTGACGATGCTGAAGCCATCAGACGGCTGAAGTCGGTCATCGAGGCGGACCCGGAGGGTCTCGAGGCCTATCGCGGCCTCGAGCGACTCTATGCCAAGGCCGAGCGCTACGGCGACCTCCTGGAGAACCTAGAAGCCCAACTAGTCATCGCCTCCACGCCGCGGCTCCAGGTGACATTGCTCGAGAAGATTGCGAAGGTCTACGAGGAGCAGTTCCTCGACAACGCGAAGGCTGCGGAGTCCCTCGAGCAGGCGCTGCGCATCGACGAGCGCTACGACCCCGCATTGGCATCACTGCCTCGCTACTACCGAGCGCTCGACCGTTGGGAGGACGTCGCTGCCACCTACGAGCGCCACCTCACCGTCCTGACTGATCCGACCCGCCGCCTGCCGCTCGCCCTCCAGCTCGGGAAAGTCGCGGCCGATCAGCTCGGAGCTCCAGAGCGCGCCATCAAGGCCTACGAGCTCGTCCTGGAGATCGAGCCGACGCACCCCGGCGCACTGGAAGCCCTTGCGAAGTTGCGGGAGTCGGCCGGTGATGTCGACGCCGCGCTGGCGGCGATCGAAGCCCTCGCGAGCAAAGCTGCCACGCCGGAGCAAAAGGCAGCCCTATGGCTCCGAGCGGCCCGCCTGCTGCGGGCCCTTGGCGACCTCGACGCCGCCGTAGAGCGGTATCAACGAGCCGTTGAGGCCAGCCCCAACGACCCCGAGCTCACCCTGGAGCTTCGCCGCACCTACGTCGACAGCGGTGATGCCGAAGCCGCCGTTCAGTTGGCGGAAAAGGAGCTTGCCGCGGCGGAGAGCGATCTAGCTCGGGCTCGACTTTGCGGTGAGATCGCGGAGCTGCTCTACACGAAGCTGGGAGATCCGCATCGCGCCCAGATCAACGCGAAGAAGGCGCTTAACCTCGACCCCGGAAGCTTGAATGGTCACGCGGTGCTCGGCGAAATCGCCTTCGACGAGGACCGGTTCTTGGAGGCGGCGAGCCACCTCGGCGCCGTGGTGGAACGGGCCGAGATGCTGGAGCCCAGCATGGCAAAGCGCCTCCTGACACGCTACGTCGATGCCGCAGCCCGCTCTGGTTCCACCGACAAGGCGCTCGCCGCCGGCGACGCGCTGCTACGGCTGGCGCCCGACGACTGCGACGCTCTGCTCCGCGTGACGCTGGTCATCTTCGAGCATGGCGATCCGAAGCGTTCTGTCGAGCTCCACTACTCGCTCCTGGAACGGTTCGCGGACCAGCTCGATCTGCCCACGCAGGCAGTCGTCTCCTATCGCTACGGCGAATCACTGAGGCGCGCCGGACACATCGAGGAGGCGCGACAGCAGCTCGAGGAAGCCTCCGACTTGGATCCCTCTGCTGTCGCGCCGCTCAAGGCGATGGCGATACTGCACGCAGAACGCGAAGACTGGGAGGAGGTCTTGCGGATCAAGTACCGCCACCTGGACATCGCCAGCGCAGAGGACCGCGTCCAGCTGCTGCTGGAAATGGGCGAGGTCGCCGCTGACAAGCTGCGTGACTCCGCTCGGGCCGCGCGCTCGTTCACGGCAGCTCTCGAGGAGAAGCCCGACGACCGTCGCGTGCTGAACCGGCTGATGCAACTGCACAGCGAGGAGAAGAACTGGGATGAGCTCCTCGACGTCGTCCTGCGGCTGGCGGAGTTCGTCGACGATTCGAAACAGAAAGCCAAGTACCTGAACACCGCGGCCATCGTGTCGTCCCGCCAGTTGGGCGACGTGGAGCGCGCCCTCGGGTTCTACGAGCAGGTCATCGCCCTCGATCCCAGCATCGAGAAGGCTTTCACGGACGCCCTGGCACTCTACCGGCAGCGGGGGGATCTGGCTGGCGTCGAGCGGTTGCTCCAGCGCAAGCTGGAGGCCGCAACCAAATCCGAGGACAAGGCGGAAGAGCTCAACACGGTCGTTGCGCTCGCGCGACTCTACGAAACGGAGATGAACCAGATAGACTTGGCCGTCGACGCTTATGAGAACGCACAGCGGCTCGAGCCTGAGAATCGGCAGTGGCGGGACCGTCTGGTGCGCCTCTATTCCTTCGAGCCCGAGCGCTACTCGACAAGGGCCATCGCACTGCTCGAAGCGATCCTCCGAGAGGATCCTTACAAGAGCGAAAAATATGAGTCCCTACGCAAGCTCTACACAGACATCCGCCACGCCGACGGCTCGTGGTGTGTGTGCCAGACGCTCAGCGTCTTGGGCCGCGCACAGCCCGACGAGGAGCGGTTCTACACACGCATGCGCTCGGAGACGGCCGCTCCGGCCCAGGCAGTGTTCGTGGAAGAGGACTGGAGGGACCGCATCACTCACCCACTCACCGATCCGCTGCTCACCGGGCTCTTCGCGGCCATCGAACCTGCCGTGATCGCGGCGCGTGCCCAGCCTCTCGAATCGTTCGGGTTCCATCCTTCCCAGGCGCTGGACCTCGCGAGCCACGAACGGCCGATGCCGCAAACGCTCTTCTACGCGGCGGGTGTGATGGGGATGGCGGCGCCGCCAAGCTTCGAGAACCCCAATGACCAAGGCGGGCTCGGGTTCATCCACTCGCGACAGCCCGCCATTGGATTGGGACGCGTTGCACTGAGCCGGCGCGTCCCTCCTCAAGCGGCTGCGTTCATCGCGGCCCGTCACCTGACGTTCTACAGGCCCGGGACCTACCTACGGCACCTCGTCGCAAGCGCCACGGCGCTGAAGGCCTGGCTCTTTGCTGCCATCAAGCTCGTTTCGCCGCAGTTCCCGGGCGCGCCAGACATTCAAGGTCCCATGGAGGAGGCACGACGGGCCTTGGATGCGCAGGTGCAAGGTCAGGCGCGCGACACGATGACTCGCATCGTGTCACGCCTGGTCCAACAAGGTGGCGCTCTCGATCTCAAGAAATGGGTCGCGGGCGTCGATCTCACAGCGGACCGCGTCGGCCTCATTATTTCTCACGACTTGGCTACAGCGGTCGAACTCGTGCGCGCCTCCGACGATGCCGCCAACCACGTGCCCAAGGCAGAGAGGGAACGCGAGCTCGTTCTCTACTCGGTCAGCCATGACTACCTGGAGATGCGGCGGAGGCTGGGGATCGCGATCGACTCCTAGAACCTCGGCGTTTCCCTAGCGCACACCCGGTGCCGCATCCTCCGTCCCAAATACGAATGCGGCACCCGCTCGCGTGACGGCTCGACGAGTCCTCATTCGACAGCACCTACACTATCTCCCTAGTAGGGGTGACTCTGCTCCGTTTCACGGGGCTCCCTTTCCTGGAGAGCGACAGGCGAGGCCCGTCAAGTGGGCGAACCGCCGATTGCGGCAGATGCTCCCAGCTGGACTTCCGCGAGCGCTTCAGCTTTACACCGCGCCCGGAGTCCTACTGCGCATTTTTGGTGCCGCGCGCACATACAAAGTTCCCGTGCCTATAGAGGTCTAGAACACGGAGACGAATGGCTGGTGTGCGGGAGGCCTGCGTGGAATACTTCTCGAACCTTCTTCTCAGATTTGATGGGTAAGGCCGGGAGCAGTTTTCAAATGAAGAACACTTCGACAGTGGCAGGGCTGGCACAGAAGGCTGGCAAATGGGCGGTACTCGGGGCCGTGTTCACCATGTTTTCGGTCGGGGCATCCAGCTGCGCGACCGACGAGGAGAACGGCAACGACGGGAACGGCAGCAGCGACGCGGGGGCCAGCAACGAGGGCGAAGGAGGCAGCGGCAACGGGGGCGACGAGGGTGATGGGGGCGCGGCTGGGGCCGGTGAGTCCGGGAGCGATTCGGATTCCTTCCTGAAGGCCTGCGGCGACGAAATCTCGGACGAGAAGCTGCTCGACTGCGGCTCCACCGGAGAGGAGGCCAAGCAGCTGAAGGTCAACATGCTCGTCGTCTTGGACAAGTCCGGCAGCATGGATCTGGTCCCCTCAGGGTACAGCGCCACCCTCTGGGAGTCCGTCAAGGGCGCCTTGTCCGAGGTTCTCGACGACTCTCAGAGCCGCATCAACTACGCCCTCGAGCTCTATCCCTTCCCGGAGGATCCTAACGAGCCCATCGAGCTCGATTGTGAGACCAACTGTTGTGAGATGCCTAGCGACAACGACATGAATGTGCCCTTCGATGAGGACGTCACCGCTGTCACGGCAAGCGATGCTCCCGAAGGAACCGCCGTCGAGCGGATCCTCGACGTCCTGGACGCTACGGAGCCCGGTGGTGGCACCCCCACGGCCGCGGCGTTGCGGCGGGCGCGTGAGTATCTCCAAGCGGCTGATCTGGACGGTGACACCTACGTCCTCCTGGCTACGGATGGCGGTCCCAACTGCAACGCTGAAGCTAGCTGCAGCCGCGAGGACTGCACCATGCACATCGACGGATCGTGCGTGGACGAACAGAGACCGACCGTCAACTGCTGCGAGCCCGTCCCCGAGGGCTGTGTCGACGCCGACGAAACGCGGGAGGCGATCGAGGCGCTAGCCGACGCGGGGGTTCCCACTTACGTCGTTGGCATCCCCGGCAGCGAGCCTTACGAGGCGTCCTTGAACGAGTTTGCCGTGGCAGGTGGCGTCCCCAACGAAGACGGCGGCGACGGAGCCCCCTCCTTCTACCAAGTCTCGGCGAGCGGCGGCTCCGCCGCGCTGGCGCGAACCTTCCGGCGCATCACCGAACAGCTCGTGACGTCTTGCGACATCCCGCTGGCGGAGGCGCCGCCAGACACTCAGCGCGTGAACGTGGCCATCAACTGCCTGCTGTTGCCGCGGACGGATGCAGATGGCGAAGACCAGTGGGAGTTCCGTAACGATAACACCACCATCCGCATCCTTGGGGACACCTGCGCGGACATCGAGGACCGCGGCGCAAAGCGCGTGGACATCCTCCTCGGATGCCCCCCCATCGGTATCTTTTAGTGGCTTCCTCGGTGGTGGATCCGATCGTCCAGCGTGGGCGCGGACGATGAGCACCGGTCAGGTGGCTCTGCGGTGGTCCCAGAGCCAACCCGAGCCGCCTGATGGGTGTCGGTGAGCAAGGCTATTGGCTGGGCAAGGATTCAGTTTCGAAGGAGCGGTAGAACCATGCATCGATCGAGGATTTCAGTCGGTTTGGGGGTGACACTGGCCTTCGCGCTCGCCGCCGGGGCGTGCAGCTCTGATGACGACGAAGGCACCGGAGGCAGCGGCGCCACCAACGGCACCGGAGCTTCCAACGGCAACGACGCGGGCGCCTCCAACGGGGATGCCGGCGCGGATTCGTCGGGAAGCGGCACCGGAGGCGCGAGCAGTGGCAGCGGGATGCCGCCACGCGGGGCGCGCGCCTGCTCCGGCTACCCTGTCAGTGAACGTGCCCAGGAGCTGAGCGAGGAAGATGCCGCCTGCACGGGAGCCAAGATGGAAGCAGAGGGGCTCCCCGTCGATATGTTCATCATGATGGACGCCTCGGTCTCGATGACCTACCCGGCGGAGGGTTACGAGAACCGCTGGGACGCCATCCACTCAGCCGTCGAGGCGTTCGTTGAGCATCCCGCTGCCGCGAACATTGGGATCGGGTTCGGCAGGTTCAACTTGGACGGAACCGGCAACGAGGACCCGAACTGCAACGTCGCGCGCTATGCGGATCCTGTGGTTCCGATCGGGTTCCCGGCCGACGTCGGCCAAGCCATCCTCGACGACATTGAGGACACCTGGCCCAACGGATTGACCCCCACCCCGCCCGCCCTGGAAGGTGCAATTCAGTATGCCAGGGCGCACCATCGACAGCACCCGGACAGGGAAACAGTCGTGGTGCTCGTCACCGACGGCATGCCAACCCTCTGCTACGAGCAGGACGAGAACCCAATCGCGCTCGTCGCAGAGATCGCTGCCGAAGGGTTCGACTCGGAGCCGTCGATCAGGACCTTCGTCGTCGGGCTGGAAGGCGGCTTCAACCTCAACCACATCGCGATGTATGGCGGGACGAGCTCGGCCTACCTCTTGGATCCGGAGGAGGACATCTCGGAAACCTTCCTGGGCCATTTGTTGAGCCTCGCCAGCTCGGATCTCGCCTGTAACCTCGAGCTCCCGCCCCCAAGCTCAGGGTCCCAGCAGTACGACGAGACCGACGTCCGGGTGAAGTGGACGTCGCCCACGGGGCTCGAGGAGGAAATCCCGAAGGTCAGCAGCGAGGCAGGGTGCGCTTCCAGCACCCATGGGGGCTGGTACTTCCCCGACCCGTCGGACCCGACAAAGGTCAAGCTCTGTCCGTGCACCTGCTCCCGTGTCGGGGGCGGCAGCGTGGAGGTCTGGGCGGGCTGCAAACCCATAACGGTTCTCGGTTAACCAGCCAAGGTTGGCCTGCGGCGGCGCGGGCCAGTCCCCTGCACTCCTACTCAGCAATGGGCCCGCCTGGCCTCCCGGGCAGGCCCATTTTGTTGCCACGGGCAACGACAAACGGGGTGACCTGAGGGGGCTCCTGTCCGATAAAGATTGGCACCATGCGTGCCAGCTCAATCTCTGCCACATCGGGCGCCGCCAGCTATCCGGACGAAGGCGGGCTCCTGCCATGGCTCTTCACGTTGGATCACAAGCGGGTCGCGCTGTTACAGCTTGCCGGGGTCCTGTTGGCTATCCTATTCGGCTCAGGCTTGGCCGCGGCGATGACAGCGGAGCGGCTCCTCCAGGTGAGCGGAGATCTGAGTCGAGCCCGCTTTGGATCGGCGATGACGGCCCATGGCGTGGTCATGGTGTTCCTTGTGGTGCTCCCTGGCCTGGCAGCAACGCTTGGAAGCTTCCTGATGCCCCTGCAGCTCGGAGCGAGGAACGTCGCGTTCCCCCGTCTCCATCTCGCGTCGCTGTACCTCTGGGGCATCGCGGCGCTCTACCTGGTTCACTCAGTACTGAGCGGGACACCTGAGGTCGGCTGGCGCCTGGCTCCGCCCCTGGCACTCGCGGCTGGCGGCGGCTTGAAGCACCTTGCCATCGCCATCGGACTCCTTGCAGGCTCGGCAGCATTGCGGAGCGTGACCTTCCTCGTCACGATTCATCAACAACGCCGCCAGGGGCTCACCTGGAGCCAGCTTCCGCCCCTGAGCCTCACCGTGTACGCCCAATCTGCGGTCCAGCTCATCGGCGCGCCCGTGCTCATCCTGACCCTGATCTTGCTCCTCGCCGAGCAGCACCTTGGAACGGGTCTCTTCGACCCGAAGAACGGCGGCGATCCATCCCTTTACACCCACTTCTTCTGGTTTGGCACCCACGCCTTGCTCTATTCCTGTGCGCTGCCCGCCGCGGGCGTGATTGCCGAGGTGTTGAAGACCTCCGCTCGCCGTCCGCTGTTCGCCCCCCGCTCCTTGAGGGCGTCCGTCGCGCTCTTCGCCGTGCTGACGCTGCTCGGCTATGCCGTGCACCTCTCATCGCGCAGCGGTTCGGTGCTGACTGCCGCTCTGGGGTCGCTACCGACCCTGCTACTCGGCGTGCCCGTGAGCCTCTTCTTCTTGGTCTGGCTGGGCACCCTCCGCAAGGGACGCATCGTGCTCTCGGGGGCCCTGCTGGCAGCGCTCGGCGCCGCGACGTGCTGGTTCGTTGGGGCGGCCTCAGGGCTGCTCCTCGCCGTCCCCTCGTTGTCGTCCCATCTCGGAGGCACGGTGTTCGTGACCGCGCACGCCCACTATCTCACTGTGGGCGGGATTGGTCTCTCAGCGCTGGCGGGGCTCTTTCTTTGGTGGCCAAGGATCGCCGGGCGCACTCTGCCGGAGCCTCTGGCGCGTTTGTCAGCGGTGCTGTGGGCAGCCGGCGTCCACGTTACGTTCTTCCCACAGTTGGTTCTCGGCTCCCGCGGGCTGCCGCGCGCCATGGCAGCACTCCCCACCGACTTTGCACTGCTACAGTGGGTCTCGGTGGGCGGGATGCTCGTGCTCATCGTCGGCCTGAGCACCGCCATGGCTGCGCTCGTCACCGCGCGTCGGGGCCGCGACGGCACCACACCCAATCCGCTTGGCTTGCAGGACTTGGAGTGCGCCTCACCTCGCTGCTAGCACGGCCCACCGTCCCCGCTCCCGGGCCTTCGCACGAGGAGCCTGGCCAGGGCCGCCGCGAGCGCCGCGTCCTTGGCTGCTAGCGCCTGGCAGGACGAGCGCCTCGCCGTACACCTGGCGTGCGCGCTGCACTCTCTGGAACGAAGTGAGGGCTCGTAAGCAAGCCCGAGGCGCGCCAGGCGTAGTAACCGTCCTCCCGCTTCGACCGCTTCACCTTCGGATCCAGCTCCAACAGACCCGGCACCCCACCCGTGCCGAAGAGACCGCGAGTCATATCGTTCCGGTTCTTGTAGCTGTCCGAGAACCGAAAGCGAACGTTGAGCTCCAGAAGGCTACGTTCCAAGGGGTCGCGAAGTCGGATCCTTCCGTCTGCTTCAACGTCGAGGTCCTTGCCCCCAGCCTGCAGCTTGACGAGGCGCAGAACGCCAGCCGCGACCTCGGCCTCGAGCTCCACCGTGCCGACATCGATCATCGGGAGAGCAATAGTCTTGAGTATCTGTGCCTTGCCGTCCCCGACCCGCAGGTCGCTGATTGTCAAGTGAAGCGTCCCCTCGGCGAGCGCGAGCTTCTGCTGAGGTGTCACGACGTCGACAGTCCCCGAGAGACTACCGCGCATCGGCAGCCCCACCAGATCCTTGAGCAGGGGGAAGCCTCCGACGCCGACCTCCTCGAGCTCGAGTTGGATCGCCTGTTGCTCTTCCGAGCGGCGAAACCGTCCATCGACCGTTCCTCCAAACGCCTCGGCATCGAAACTGACGGCCACCGTGCCCATCAGCGCGCTGAGCAGCGAAACGCTGACGGTCAGCTCGTCGACCATCATCTCGTCGCTGGTAACGACGGCAAGGCCCGCGCCGGGCTTGCTGGCGCTAGCGGCAGGCGCGGGAGACTTGGAACCGGTTGTCGCGCCCTTCGAGTCACCGGACGTACTCGACGCCAGGGCTCGCTCCGCTTCGACCTTGGTATCGATGAGACGCACGTCTTCGAGCTCGATCCCGTTGAACCACGAGGGGCTCGCGTGCCCCACCTCGAGCCGTACGTCGTCCCCCATCACCTTTCGTGAGTTGAACTCGGTCTCGATGCGATCCTTGAGACGCTCGTCTGGGAAGGTCACATGAAAGAACAATCCCATCGCGGCCAGGTAAAGGGCCGGATAGCCCGCGTACGTCAGCGCCCGCTTCAGGTGGATATTCATGGCCCTACTCCTCCTCGCCTTCGTCTTCGCGTTCGTCACCGACGCCGCGCACCGCCTCAGCGTCAGCCAACGGCTTCTTGGCAGGCTCTTTGCGGTCGAAGGCGCTGACGATCATCTCCACGTCGAACGAATCGGGGGTCGCGCCGCGCTTGCGGATGTTGAGCTTCGAGATGAGCACCGGGTAGGGTGACTTCTCGATGCTTTCCATGAAGCGCACAAGCTTGCCGAGCCCTGCACGCCGAAACAGCACCTTGGTGGCGCGCTCCTCGTACTTCTTGCCATGGGGAACCATGGCGCGGTCCTGACTCTCGAGGGCCTCGAGCTCTTGCGCGCGTGCCAGCCGATCCAACCATGCAGCGAGCTCGGGAGCAGGGGTCCGATACCGCGCGAGGATGGCCTCACGCTTCTCTTCACTCTTGGCGAGGGCAGCTTGGGCCTTCTCGATGGACCTGACCGCATCGCGCAGGGCTTCGTTCTCAGTGCGTTGAGAACTCGCGGTCGCGAGCAATGCCCCCGGGACGCCGAGCACCACGAAGGCGACGACGATAGCGACCAGCACGCCGAGCAGCTGTCGCTCCCTTGGAGCAAGTTGATCGAGCCGGTCTTGGAGGCTCATCGACTCGTCTCCTTCGTGCCCGACTTCTTCTTCTGATCTACCGCACAACTCACCTCGGATTCGAGGACGTACTTCTGGCGATCCGAGTTGATGACCTGCGTCACCTTGGCGATCTTCGTATCCTTGAGGCACTCGTGCTCCCCGAGCGCCGTCGAGACTCGCTGCGCCTCTCCGGTGGTACCGACGATGCCTGTAATACGAAGCTTGTTTCGTTGGAAGTCGAACTCCTCCACGTCGTGCGTCACGTCCATGGGCACGCTCTTCGACAGGTGGAGTATAACGTCATAGGCGTCCATATGCGGCATTGGATCCTCTTCCGCGACTCTCAGCCTGGCGGACAGCACCTCCGCCGCCTCCTCGGCGCCGACTACGCGCTGTCCCAGCACGGCCCCGCTGAGGTCTCCGAGAGCTGCGGTCAGCACCTCGGCCTCTCGGCGTAGGCTCCGAAGCTCGGCCCACGTCGCGAACAAGAAGCTTATCAGAATCGCCGTGAGGAGCCCTGCCATGAGCGGCAGCTTCTGCTTGAAGAAGACGTATCCCCGCTGAAACTCGAGCGGCCCGCGGCGGAGATCCAGGTCTTCCGTTCGTCCGCTGAGGGCGAGCGCAATACCCAGCGCCTTGGCGAAGCGAGCTGCCATCTCGGGGCCACCGGCAGCTGGCCCCAGCAACTCGAGCTGCGGCAGCACGGCGACCGGCACGCCGAGTTCGTAACCGAGATACGCCTCCGCACCGGGCACGTCCACGCCAGCACCAACGAGATAGACCGCCTGCACCGGCTCGTCCCCGGCAGCCGCGAAGCTCTGGCGTAGACGCGCGGCAAGGGTCGCAGCCGTGTCTGGCAGCCCCATCACCCCTTGCGAGATCGTCCGCGCGAAGATCGGCTCGCCGTTGGCGAGCACCACGACGTCGCTGGTCGTGCTCCCCAGATCGACGATCCCGATCGGGCCAGGAACCCGCAAGGGTGCACACACTCGCGCGAGGTTGGCCAGGGGCAGGGCGCCGCAGCTGACTCGCTCGGGCTCGTACCCCACCGCTTGTCGGAGCGTCACCAAGACGGCGCTGATGTCCTCCGTGCGCGCCGCCGCTGCGAGCGCCACGAGGTCCTCCCCGCCCGTAGCACGCACGAGCCGATAGTCGTAGATGAGCTCGCCCAGATCGACAGGCACCTGGGCTTCCAACTCATACGGCAGGATTTCGCCCAGCTGTTTAGCTGCAGTTGCCGGCAGCTTGAGTCGCCGAATGAAGGCGCGCTCACCATCCAGCGCGGCAGCGATACCGTCGATGGGCTGCCCGAGTGTCGTGAAGAGAGACTGCAAGGCCGCATCCGGTGGCGAGGCGGAATCTCGCGAAGCTTCGAGCAAGTGCTCGAGGACCACGTGCCTGTAGCGAACACGCAGGAGCGCCACTCGGATTTGCGTTGCGCGTATGTCGATGCCGACCAGTCGAGCCATGTACAACCTTAGTTGATGCGATAGTAGATGATCTCGCCGCCAGGGCTAGGTTGAAGCAGAGCCTGCAGCGCCTCCTCCTCGGAGGCATCGCCGGAGCTGCCGTCGGCTCCACCAAGCCGTCCATCCAGATCCGACCCGGATAGGCCCAAACTCCCCGCGACCTCGTCCAGTCGACGGGCCTGCCCAGGTGGGGGAGCTTGTCGGAAGTCGACGACAGCATGCACGCGGACGCGTGTCTCTCGTTGCCCGCTCTTCACGATGCCGGTGGCGTAGACACTGAAAACCTTACTCTCCGTCGTCAGCCACTTCTTCAGGTCACCCTCGGCCAGAAACTCCATGGGCGGGAACCCAAACTGTTCGAGCATGGGCCCAAACATGCCCTTCCCCTTGAGCGTATCGAGGAATGCCGAAGGGCTTCCGAAGAGTGGTACGCCGCGCGCCAGGCCCTGAATCATCGAGAATACCGAGAAGAGCATGCGCGCTTGCTCGATGTCGGTACAAACAGGATGGGTGGGCTGCCCATGCCGGCTGCAAATCAGGGCCCAAAGGCTCAGGGGTTCCGCGGTGTTGACGTTGACCTGGTCACCGCCCCACACGGTGAGGAGGCGCTTTCGCGGGTTCTCCGGTTCTGGATCCACGAAGGTCGCCCAGAACTCCTCGCCGAAGCCGCGCACCAGGTGGAGCTCTTCTAGGCTATCGAAGGCGGCATTCTTGCGGAAGTATGGCTTCGCGAGGAGCTGGTAGAAGCTATCCTCGGCTGCCGCCTGTTGCTGGCTTTCGCTCCCCTCAGACCCGCATACCCACGTTTGCTGGTCTGGATCCGTCCAGTCGATGAGGGCCGAACAGATGGCGGCCCGGTCGTTGTAGTTGCCGTCGGAACCTCGCTGTTCGAAGAGCGGGTCGTAGCGTGGAGGCATGAGCAGCCCCATCAGCTGGGACGCGAGGCGTTCGTTGTAGAAGATGGACCCGCGGGAGGGTGAATTGACGTTAATCTTCGCGTCCTCGTCCACGACGTCCACTTCAAAGGATGCGCCGTCGAATCCGAGTCCTTTCCCCTGCTCCACTTTCAAGCCCATAATCGCCTCGAAGCGCTGCTTTCCGTCGTCCCCGTTGAAGGCACCCAGAACATCGGGCGCGAACGCCCAAACGGGCAGCTGCTTGGCGCCCATGAGCAGCAACGCGACCGACCGGCGAATCGTCGGTTCGGCAGCGATCAAGAGCCGCGAGAGATTGATCGCGCTGCGCGCCGCAAACTCGGCGCGCAAGGCGTCGCGCTCCGAGAGGGCGCTGCCCAGTTCGGCCGCGGTATCCTCCTGAAACTCAGCGAGCATGACCGTCATGACGGTAAGGGCGCTGAGCACCATCACCAAGGCGACACCTCGCTGCCTTCGACGCCGTAGCCAACGAGTTGCCGCGCTCGGCGCGGCCTCCCGGAGCAACGGATGCTTCCAACGCGACCCGGCTGCCGCGCACACGAGTCGCACATCCCGGGTCATTGGGTCGCAAACCTCAACGGGTTGTACATGGGCAGGACCACCGCCGTAGAGAGCTTGATGGGTTCGCGCGCCCTGTCCGACCCGCGTCTCGCCCCGCCGTTGAGCACGAGGAGGATACGAACCTGAGGTGGCAGGCGGTCGAGCTGCCCCGTCGCTTGGGTCGAGTCCCACTCCTCCTGCCAGAGCCCCGTGGTGGCATCCAAGTACTCGAGCTTGAAGAGGTCCACGTCCGTAGCCAACACGTCGACCCGTCCTCCACCGTCGGGTTCCAGATCGAGCACCGGATCCACGCGCCGAACCAGGTCGTAGACCCCGGGCTGTTCGGGGTCCTCCATGACGAAGTACGAAATCTCCGCCTGGTCGGACTCCGCGCTGTTCGCGTCGAGGCGCCGGTGCGCGAAGGACGTGAAGTCCAGTCTGTCTCCTGGTGAGCTCGGGTGGCCCACGAAAATCGTCTGTTGCACGAGGAGCGATGGGTCGAGCGGCTTGTGGAGCGACAAGAACGCGCTCTGCAGCTCCCGTGTCATGCGGCTCATCGCCAGGCGGCCTTCACGGTAACGGTCCGTAATCCGCGCGATCGCCTGCCGGCTCGTGCGCATGTTCGAAAGGGCACCATAGATGAGGGTCGCGATGAAGGCGAGCACCGCCGTGGCGATCAGCACCTCCACGAGAGCAAGCCCCCTCGAACGTGGACGGTACACACCTCGCCCGACCCCCTGAATGGGGACGCAACGGCGCCTCGTCGACGAAGGCTGGCTCATGGCTTCACCTCGCCAGAAGACTTGGTGGCGTCCGAGCCGACACCACCACGATCGAGCAAATTGGACGGATCGAGGGCGTCCAAACCCTCAGCGGCGTTGGGATCGAGCCCACCCTGCTGCGGGCTCGTCAGGTACTGGACCAGCTCCAGGGTGCGGTCGTTGCTCCCCTCCCTCCACTTGACGGTCACGGTCACCTTCCGAATGCTCGCCTCCAGCATTGGCTTCAAGTCTGGATACACCATGGACAGGATCATCGCTGTCATGCCCCCACCCGCCTCGCCGCCGCCGAAAAGGCCCGCTAGATCGCCGAGACCCTCGGCGCCCTGCAAGGCAGAAGGGTCGCTCTGGAGCTGGCTCAAGGCGCTGAGAGGATCCGCGGCCGGGCCGCTCAGGTCACCGGACATGCCCTCTTCGGCTCCCTCTCCAAAGCCTACGTCGAGTCCCGCCAGGCTCGCGTCGGGAAGCTCGATCGTCTCCACCTTCCACTCACAGCCAAAGCCAGGTGGATCATTCTCCGCACAACAGCTCCCGGAATCTGATTGATCGATGAGCGAATAGCCGAACTTCTGCAGCTCGAGTTCGGTTGCGGCCATCCGGCAGCGAGCTAGCGGCACGGCGTAGGTGAGGTTTCCAGCTCGCGCCGCGCTGGAAAAGAGGCCAGCCTGGGAGCTCAGGATCACTGTCAGGCTAAGCCCCAGGATGGAGATTGCCACCATCACCTCCAGCAAGGTGAAGCCAGCCGACTGCTCTCGGTAGGGCCCCTGAAGGCTCAAGGTTCCTCTCTCTCTCCTTCGTCGGAATCCGCCAATCGCTCGGGCAGTCCTTCACGGCCCCTTTCGATGCGCGCCCGCCCCGTGAGTGGACTCACGAGCACGCTCAGCCCTTCATCCTCCAGGGACCGGGTGAGTTGGATGGACGCCCACTCCGTTTGCCCTCCGGGCCAGAAGTACAGATACGCCCGCCCACTGGTGACAGGCTCATCATCGTGTTCCGTCTGGACCTGCCGGAACCTCACGTCTCCTTCGAATGGTCTGCCCTCCTTGCCGAAATCCTTGACCGCAGAGAACCGCGGTCGCGGCTTCGAAGGGCCTTGCACGAGGCGCTCTGCTTCTTGGAGCGCCTCCCGCTCCGCTTCGGTGCTCGCTTCAGCGCCCGCTGCGGGCCCTTCGCTCGCGTCTCTCACCATCGTGTTCGAGGCTGACTCCTCGAGCATGAGTCGATTCTTCTCGAGATCGAAGACCACACGGACAGGCTTGCCGGTAGCGTTCGCCCGGGTCGAGGCGAACCGCACTGTGCTCACTATGAGTGACGCCGCAGCGCGGAGCCGACTCGCACCGAGCATCCCCGAACCTGCCACGATGGTTCCCGTCAGCACGGCGATGAGCACGACGGCGATCAGGACCTCGATGAGAGTAACTCCTCGAGACCGTCCGCTCACTGTCGTCCCTCGGCGTGTCATCGGCGGGAGCCTCAGTAGTCTTCCGCTTCGACGCCCTGCGGAACCTGGATGTCGTCAGCGCTGCCCGACTTCTTGTCCGGCCCGTTCGAGGTTACAATCACCTCGTCGTCGGTGCATACCACCGTATAGTCGGCGCCCCACGGGTCTTGTGTGGAGGAGCCAGGGTCCAGGTACTTCTCCTGAACCAGCTGGACCACCGTCGGGCACCCGTCACCCCCGGAAGCCTGCCAGGTCTGCGCCGCCTGACGCACAGTCAGCGCCCCGGTCTGCGCGGTTTTGATCTGCGCATCCTTGAAGCGGGGGAAAGCAAAGACAGCGACGCCGCCCGCGACCATGGCGATGATTGCCACCACAATCAGAACCTCCACGAGGGTAACGCCACGCGCCGCGGCACGCCTTGCAGCAGCAAGACCACTCCGGGTCGACGAGTCAGTAATCGTTGTAGTCTTCGGACACATGTGGATTTCCATGGGTTTTCCTCTCATTCCACGCGATCGAGTCCGCCTGGCTTTCCATCGGGACCGTCACTCATCAATTGGTAGCGCTTCTGGCCGAGCCGGGCAGGGCAAGTGAATCTGAGGGGTTGCCCCCACGCGTCCGCCGGAACTTCCTGCATGTGCGTGAATGGCAACACGTCCGTCAGAGCAGGTGGGCACGCGCCGTCGTGTTCTGCCAGGTAGGCATCGACTGCTCTCCGGACGTCGATCAACACCGCGCGCGTGTGGCGAATTCCCGCCTTGCGCCGCTCGCGAACGCCAATCACCACCACCAGCCCAACCACCGCCAAGCCCACGAATACCGGCCGCAACCTGCCCAGCCCCCGAAGCCGGCTGAAGCCGCGCCGACCCTCCCAGGGGAAGAGTATACGCGCGTCGCTGGTCCACCTGCGCCTCATGCAGCACCTACTGCACCAGGCTATTCATCTGCACCATCGGCATCAGAATCGCCATGGCGATGAAACCCACCGCAACGCCCAAGATGACTATCATGAGCGGCTCGAGCAGGCTGGTAAGGGCCGCGACCTTCGTTTCGACATCTGCTTCGTAGGCGCGACTGACGTTCTCCAGCATCTCCTCGAGCTGTCCACTCTTCTCTCCAATGGCGATCATGTGGGTGACCATGGGGGGGAAGACCCCGCTGCGCTTGAGGGGCTCGGCGATGCTCTCACCTTCGCGAATGGACCCGATGGCTTCACTCACGACCTTCTGCAACCGCGAATTCTCGAGAACATTCCGTCCGATCTCCATCGCGCTCAGCAGCTGCACGCCGCTGGCGAGCAGGGTGGAGAGGGTGCGCGAGAACCGAGCCACGGCAACGAGCAGATTCAACCGCCCGAAGATTGGAACACGAAGTTTGAAGGAATCCCAAGTGAAACGTCCCTGCTCCGTATTCCTCCAGCGGCGGAACCCGTAAGCACCGGAAGCACCCAGCAGGAGGAAGACCCACCAATAGTCCGCGAGCGTACTCGACACCAGGATGAGCAGCTGCGTGTACCAAGGGAGGGCCTGACCGAGGTTCTCGAAGATGCTCGTCACCTTCGGCACCACTGCGATCATCAGGAAGGCAACGAGAGCGCTCCCGATGAACACCATCACGAGCGGGTACATCAGCGCTGCCATGACCTTCCCCTTGAGGCGCGCCTGCCCCTCCATGAACTCGGCAAGTCGCTCGAGGACGCTCTCGAGGGTACCCGAGGCCTCTCCCGCCGCAACCATGTTCACGTAGAGGGTCGAGAACGCCTTCGGGTGGGCGCTGAGGCTCTTCGCGAAGCTGGTCCCTTCGTTGACGCTCTCGCGGACGGTCGTCAGGATGCGCATCAACATCTCATTCTCGACCTGCTCCGTGAGGGCCCCAAGCGACTCCACGAGGGGCACGCCCGCGCGAACGAGCGTGGCAAGCTGTCGAGTCATGACTGCAATCTCCGCCGCGCTGACCCGCCTACGAAACGCACCAAAATCGATGTCTCGCTTGGACCGCTTGGCCTTCTCGCTTCCCTCCTGTGCCGAGGTTAGGAGGATACCATCGCGGCGAAGGCCGGCCCTCAACGCTCTCACGTTGTCGGCGTCGCGTATGCCCTTGGTGGGCTTCCCGCTCGCAACCAGAATCCCGCGAAATTCATAGACAGCCATAGCGGCATTCACTCGTCGATGACGACGTCTTCCTGGGTCGCAGCTACCACCTCTTCGACCGTGGTCCTGCCCTCGAGGACCTTTCGAGCTCCGTCGTCACGGAGGGAGTCCATTCCGTGAAACTGCGCCGCCTGCTTGATGGACTGCGCGTCCGCGTTCTTCAGCACCAATCCGCCTACCACGTCGTCGACGATCATCAGCTCATAGATGCCGAGCCGGCCCGCGAAGCCCTTGTTGTCACACTGCTCGCAACCACGGGCCCGATAGAAGGTCGGCATCTTCTCGTCACGCCAGCCCACGGGGGAGTAGGACGCGCCATGGGGAAGATAGCGAGGGGACAATACTCGCCGATCTCTGATGCGAGTCCGCTCTGGATCTATACCCAGCTGCTCCAGCTCGTAGGGTGTCGCTGTGTATGGCTCCTTGCAGGCGCTGCACAACACGCGCACAAGCCGCTGCGCCAGCATCCCGATCACGGTGGACCGCACCAGGAACGGCTCAATCTCCATTTCCACGAGGCGCGTGATAGCGCCGGCAGCGTCGTTCGTGTGAATGGTGCTGAGGACCAAGTGGCCCGTCATGGATGCGTGGATGGCTATCTCGGCCGTTTCGCGATCCCGGATCTCACCGACCATGATGACATCCGGATCCTGACGGAGAAATGCCCGCAGCGCGCTCGCGAAGGTGAGCCCTATCTTCGGTTGCACGGGGACCTGGTGAATGCCGCCAATCTCATACTCGACCGGATCCTCGGCGGTAAGGATATTGACGTTTGGCCTGTTGATGCGGTTCAGGCAAGCGTAGAGCGTCGTCGTCTTGCCGCTGCCGGTTGGCCCCGTCACCAGAATGATCCCATTCGGCCGAACGATGAGCTGATGCATCAACAGGTAGTCACGCTCGGAGAAACCGAGGTCCTGCAGATCGAGGAGCACGCTCGTCTTGTGGAGCAACCGCATGACGATGCGTTCCTGGTCGCGACTCGTCGGAATGGTCGAGACACGCACATCGATACCCCGTCCCGCAATCTTCAAGGAGATGCGTCCGTCCTGCGGCAATCGCTTCTCGGCGATATTCAGACCTGCCATGATCTTCACGCGCGCGACGACGGACGGCATGAACTGGCGGCTCGCTCGCTGAGCGATATACAGCTGCCCGTCGACTCGGTAGCGGACCACGACCTCGCGCTCCTCCGGTTCGATGTGGATGTCGCTCGCTCGCTCACGCACCGCCCGCGAGAACAAGCCGTTCACCCAGCGGATGATCGGGGCTTCCTCGTTCGACTCGAGGATGTCCTCCGCCTCGTCCTCCTGAGCCTGGTCGTCGCTCTGGAGCTCTCCGGAGGTATCCTGGCGTTCGTACACGCGGTTGATCGCGTCGAGTACGACCTGCGCGGTCGCGACGATCGCGTCCACCGGCTTGCCGAACATGGCACGTACGTCGTCGAGCCCGTCAGTATCTAGCGGATCCGCGACGACGACGTGGATCTGATCCTCGGACTCGCTCGTGAGGAGCATGCGGTGGGCGCGCGCGTAACCAATGGGCACGCGCACTGCCACTGCCGGATCAATCGCGTCGGTCTCGATCCGTTCGCGGAACGGGAGGCCGCATTCCTCCGCCAGAGCGCGCCCAATGTCCGCCTCGGACGCGACAGAGGACTGCACGACGAGGTCGGTGAGCGCAGCGCCCTTCTCGCGCTGCTGCGCAAAGAGCGGCTCGAGCACCTCCGGGGTGACGACACCCCGTCGCAGCAGGATGCTACCGAGCACGCGCTCTTCCGCGACTCCGGTCATTCCCCTCGCTCCACGGAACCGACCATGCTCCGCGCGACAGGCTTGATGTTGAGCGGCGCTTCGCCCTCGGTGCGTGGCCGACGCGGCGGCGCCTTCTTTGCGGGCGGCGCTTTCCGGCGCGCAGGAGGTGCCGCACCGGGGCCACGCATGAGCGGCGCTACGGATTCAGCCGGAAGATCGATGGGCTCGCTCGGCTCATGCTCGGGCATCGCTTCGGGGAGGCTCTCCAGCTCCAGGCGGCGCTGTTCCTCGATTCGAAAATAGGCTTGCCGGATCTCCTCGACGAGTCCATTCGCGCGCGAGAAATCCTGAGGCGGCTCCCAGTCCTTGGCACCGAAAACGAAGTAGCGGTCGAGGAACTCCTGCCGCTCCTGCATCTTACGCTGGAAGATCTTCCGCAGATCGTTCTGATCACGGATGATGTGCGGTGTCAGGATGAGAAGCAGGTTCGCCTTGCGCTTCTCCGTGGTGCTGTGTCGGAAGAGAAACCCGAGCACGGGGATATCGCCGAGGAGCGGGATCTTCTCGTCTTGGGTGACGAACTCCTCCTTCATCAACCCGCCGATGACGACGGTCTGCTGATCGTCGGCGGTAATGGTCGTGCTCGCCGTACGCTTGACTATCGTGACTGCCCCCAACGCTCCAGAAGAAGCACCGCGGGCGCTGCTCTCCTGCTCGATCTCGAGGCGGACTTGATTGCTATCGTTGATGTGCGGAGTGACCTTGATCTTGTTGCCGACGTCCTGGCGCGGCGCACTGAACCCGAAGCCCCCTCCGAGAGCGCCGAGGGCCAGACTATTGACGCCCTGGTTGCCCGCCTGACCGCCCAGCAAACCAGTGAGGTTGCTGATCCCACCGCCCACGTTGTCCTGCAGCGGGATGTTCTCACCGATGTTGATCTCGGCCGCGACGTTGTTGGTGGCAATGATGTGAGGAGTCGCGAGCACGTTCGAGCTGCCGCTGTTCGTGAGCGCGTGAAGGACTACGCCAAAGGCAGGGATGCTCACCCCGGTTTCGGAGAGCGCCTCCGTGCCCTCGAGCCCTGGGCCGCGAGCACCGACAGCGAACCCCTGCAATAGCTCCTGGTTGATCGGGAACGCCATCGAGTTCGATGCCTTCAACCCAGTGGCGAAGAGAGTGTCCTCTCCACCTCCGATCGCCGCCGTGGTTCCCGCATGCCACGAGGTTCCGAGCCGCGTGCCATCCGACACGGCAAGATCCATGATCACCGCCTCGATGAAGACCTGACGCCGCGGCTTGTCGAGCTCGGCGATGACGAGACGGAGGGTCGCGAAGTCTCTCCCCGACGAGGTAATGATGAGGGAGTTCGTCGACTTGTCGGCCGTTACTTTGAGCTCTCCCTCAAACAGTCCGGCCGTCGCGTCCTCGGTGGCGGCGCGCTTTCCACGCGCCCCACCACCGAGCGTCTGCGTCAGGGTGTTGGCAAGCTCTTCGGAGTCTGCATGCTGCAAGGGCAGCACGCGAACCTTGCCAGTGGTGTCAGCTTTCACGTCGAGCCGCTTCATCAGCTCGAGCAACCGTAGGTAGGAATCCTCCTGACCGACGATGATGAGCGAGTTCGTCTGTGGCTCCGCGAAAACCTTGGTGAGGCCTGCCTTCGCCCCACCATCTTTGCCGAGGTCGAAGAGCTCGCCGATCTGCTTGGCCATCTCTTCGGCATCGCCGTTGTAGACGGGCTCTATCCACATCTGTTGCCCCGCGCCGCCAACGTCGAGCTCCTCGACGATACGGATCATGCGCGAGATGTTGGAGCCGGTGTCCGTGATGATCAGCAGCTGTCCCGGCTCGTAGGCGGTGATATCCCCCTCCTTCGTCTTGAACTTCTGAAGGATGCCCATCACTTCACCTGCAGAGACGTGCTGCAGGCGGTACAGCCGCGTGACGAACCGGTCCGTGTCCGGTACCGGTGTCCCGCGAGAGTACACGGGAGTCGCTTGCGACGCAGCACCGCCGCTGTCGACGATCTTGAGGAAGCGGCCCTGCGGAATGACGGTCATTCCGTTCAGCTCGAGGATGGACAGAAAGGCCTGATAGGCTTCCTCGAGCGTGACGGGCTCCGGAGAAACGACTGTTGCCTTGATCTGCCGCACCTTCGGACCGTAGATGAATCGCTTCCCCGTCATTCCCGAGATGTGATTGACGAGCTCCGCCAGATCCGCGTCCTGAAGGTTGAACTTGACCAAGTGTCCAGGGGGCTTCGGCCTGTACTGGACGTCGGCCGCCTCAGCGATCGCCTCCATGGTGTCAGGTAACGGCCCTTTGGCACCGGGCGGTTGTCGCTCCCCGCCGGCATCATCGTCCGCCTGGTCACGCGTCGCCGCGCCAGCTCTCGGCGCCGGCTGCGCCTGAGCCATTACGCCTTCCGCAAGAAAGAAAACCATCACCCCAGCGAGCCAGGGGAGTCGCACAAGTCTCGTCATGCCCGTTTACTTGATGTGAAAATCTATCGTCTGCGGCTTGCCCCGCCGGCTTATCTTCACCGCGAGATTGTCTGCGGTGCGGAGCCTCGCGTAAGCCTCGAGTGCCTTCTCGGGACTGGCCATGTTGAACCCGTTGATGGTCTCGAGTCGGTCCCCGTTCTGGAAGCCCAGAGTCCCAAGCAGTGTGTCGGGACGCACGCCGAAGAGGCGGATGCCGACCACCTGACCATCCTTCTGCTCTGGAACGATCCGCGCCGAGCGCATCAGCTCCGCTTGGCTTTCCAGGATCTTCTCGACGACCGAGCGCTCGACGTTGAACTCGGTCGGCCCCACTTTCTGGATTCCGGAGGCAATATCGTCGGGCACCTTCGACGGCCCACGCCGAGTCGGGCGCTTCTCTTCTTCCTGAGGCGCCTCAGGGGCTTTGGCAGCAGGCTTGGCTTCCGCCAACGAGAAGAGCAGCCCCTGGCACAGTGTGGCCCCAGACGTGAGCCAGACGGCGGGGGTCGCGAACCTAGGATTATACCCGATGTACGCCACCTGCTTGTCGCCCACTGAATCGCCCACACGCCGGATCGTCGGCGAACTGTCGCCGCTTCCCTGCAGGGCTGCGATGGACCACACCGGGTCGCTCGACTCGGTGATGATGGCCACCTTGACGTCGGAGCATTCCGGTGCCCCCAGGGGATCGGAGAGATCCAGATCGCGGGGCTTCGAATCGACCGCCGCGAGGTCGAGCTCGAAGTCCTTTCCAATGGGTCCCGTTACCGAGTCGAAGACATTCCGCTCCAGGATAGGCTCTGCGTCCTTGGAAGCCCGAGCCGCCGCAACGCTGCCTGTACGCGGAACCGAGCGCTGGGTCACCGAAGGCGCCTGCGGAGCGATGGTGATCATCGTGCCAATGAGCTGAGTAAGACCCGCTGCCTGCAGGTAGGCCGCCGTAGCGATCAGCGCGACCACTACTAGAGGAAAGTACCGCTTGAGGAGGGCATCGAAGGACACTTGTTTGGAGGCGTTACTGCTAGATGCATGCCACGGTCAACCGGAACCCCGCACTTCGGATCATTCTGCGGAAAAGCACCAGTCCGGCGCCCTCATGGCGCGCCAACCTGACACGAGACAGTCCGACTGGGCGTTGAGCATGACAAACTGACAAGGCGCGGTGCCCACCGCGGCCAACGGGCCGCTCTCGCCGACGTGGAGCCATTCACTCCTTCCGGCGTCACTCCACCTCGCCCAGCTTGCGATAGATGGTCCGCGTCGAGATCCCCAGCAGCTGTGCTGCTAGCGATTTGTCCCCGCTCGTGTGAGCAAGAGTTTCCCGGATCAACCGAAGCTCGACCTCGTGGAGCGGCGTCCCGATAGCAACGCCGATGGATGAGGGCGCGCGAGGCGCGGCCTTGGCGATCGCCTCGGGCAAATCCTCGATCCCCAGGGAGTCGGAGCGGCACAACACGGCAGCTCTTTCGACGACGTTCTGCAGCTCCCGAACGTTCCCCGGCCAGCTGTAGTCCATGAGCTTCTCCGCGATTTCCCTGGGTACGGCGAGGCGAGGCCGAGCGTTCTTGCGACAGTAGACGCCCAGGAAGTGGTCTACCAGCAGCGGGACATCCTCCCGACGAGCGCGCAATGGAGGCGCCGTGATCGATATCACGTTGAGGCGGTAGAAGAGGTCCTCGCGAAACCGCCCTGCCTCGACCTCCGCCGACAGATCGCGGTTCGTTGCGGCCACGATGCGAACGTCTGCTTTCACCGTGCCGCCGCCAAGCGGCTCGAACTCCCCTTCCTGCAGCACGCGGAGCAATTTGACCTGCACCGCAGGAGACAGCTCGCCAATCTCGTCTAGAAAGAGGGTACCACCCCGTGCGCGAGCGAACCGCCCCTCCCGCTTGGCAACGGCCCCGGTGAACGCGCCGCGCTCGTGACCGAACAACTCAGCTTCCAAGATCGTCTCGGGGATGGCGGCGCAATTGACCGCCACGAAGCTCTTCTCAGAGCGGACACTCTTCGTGTGAATGTACCGAGCCAAGAGCTCCTTACCCGTGCCGCTCTCCCCCAAGACGAGCACGGTGGCGCTCGATGGAGCCGCCTGCCCCGCGACCTCCAACACTCCCCGAATGGCCGGGCTCTGCCCGATGATCTCACGAGCCGTGAGCATCTGGAGCTCTTTGCGCAAAGACCGATTCTCCGCGACGAGCGAATGCCGCTCCGCCGCCTTTTGCACGCTCTTCACGATGGACATGCGCTTCAGCGGCTTCTCCACGAAATCGTAGGCCCCCTCGCGCATGGCCTGAACCGCCGTCTCGACGGTGCCGTACGCCGTCATCAAGACCACCTCGGTGTCCGGGGAGACTTCCTTGATGGCACGCAACAGCTCGACGCCGTTCGTTCCGGGCATCATGAGGTCGGTAAGCACGACCTGCACACGGTGCCTGCGTGCAACATCGAGGGCCTCGCGCGCTCCGCCGGCCGTCAGCACTCGCATTCCCTCGCGCGTGAAGATCTTTTCGAGCGATGCCACGTTGCTCGGTTCGTCGTCGACGACAAGAACCGTGATTTCTCGAGCCTCGATCTCACTGGGGCGGCCATTTGCCACATCGTCAACCACGCTTGCCAAGCTGGCACCGCGTCAGCAACTTGTCAAACGCCGCGTTCTCCAGCCGCTCTCCGCTAGCTCCCCTCGCGTGCGCGTGCCGCTGGATCAGTGAACTCGTCACGTCCGATGACGAGACGCTCGAGACGCTCCCCGCGACAAAGAGCGTCCACAATCTCCACGAGGTCCGACTCCTGTACCCCTCCATAGAAGTAGTCGTCCGGTTCGACGGCAATCACCGGCCCGCGCCAGCACAGATCCAAGCAGCTGCTGGCGCAAGCGCGAACGTCCACGTCTGCCAAGCCTCGCGCTTGGAGGAGGGCCTTCAACTTCGGGTACAGCATACTCGCGCCACGCTCGCCGCAGCTCCCTTTCGGAGCCCCCGGGGGTCGCTGGTTCGTGCACACGAAGAGATAGCGTTTGCGGCGGGCCATTTGCCGATGAGCATTGGTGCCGCCTCTCGGTCCGTCAATCCTCCCCCACCCACCCGGACGAGAGCACGACTTCGCGCACGGCGCGCTCGAGCACGTCCAGTAGCTCGGCCAGATCCGCGTCGGCGATGTTCAGCGGCGGGGCTACGTACACGACGTTCCCCAATGGCCTCAGGTACGCTCCCAGCTCGAGGGCCCTCTGGTACACGCGCCATCCCGACGCCGCCAGGTAGCCCTCGCCAGCATCCAGGTCCAAGGCTCCCACCATACCCAGTGATCGCGAGCGGCTCACACCAGGGAGCTCCGCGAGCCGTGCAAAGCAGGCGGCGAGGCGCGGAGCCTTGGCAGCAACCCCCTCCAAAACCCGCTCGTCACGATAGATTGCGAGCACCTCGCGTGCCACCGCTGCACCGAGCGGATTGCCGCAGAAGGTGTGGCCGTAGTAGAGCGCCCGGTCCCGCTCGCCACGGAATGCGTCGAAGACTCCACCCGATACGAGCGTCGCTGCCATCGGGAGCATGCCACCCGAGAAGCCCTTGGCGATGCACATGATGTCGGGAGAGATCCCAGCGTGCTCGCTCGCCCACATCGGTCCCGTTCGACCGTAGCCCGTGAAGACCTCGTCCAGGATCAACAGCACGTCGTGCTGCAATGCCTTCGAGCGCGCGTGCCTCAGGTAGCGTGGCTCGTACATGCGCATGCCACCTGCCCCTTGCACCATCGGCTCCAGGACGATCCCGGCTATCTCGGAGCCGTGCTCGTCGAGGAGGCGCTCCAGCACGGAGAACGCCGCGTCGTAGCCGCCCTCGCTCCCCGTAGGAACGTGGAGGCATTCCATCATGACGCCCGCGAACGGCCGCCGGAAGAGCTCTACCCCGCCGAGAGATGCCGCGGCGAGCGTCTCGCCGTGGAAGGCATCGTTGAGAGCAACGAACCGTCTTTTGCCAGTGCTTCCCCGTTGCTGGTGGTACTGAAGAGCAATTTTGACGGCAACCTCGATGGCAGTGGAGCCGTCATCGGAGAAGAACACACGCTCGAGCCCGGCCGGCGCCACGCCGACGAGCTCCTCGGCAAGCCGTGCGGCTGGCTCGTGCGTGACCCCAGCCAACGACGTGTGGCAGAGCTGCTCCGATTGCCGCCTGAGAGCCTCCAGCAACCGAGGGTGTCCGTGGCCGAGCACGGCAGTCCACCACGACGAGTTGCCGTCGATGAAGGATCGGCCATCGGCGTCGTAGAGCCGAGCACCGACGGCCCGCTCGATGACGAGAGGCTCGGTCTCCGCGATATACTGCCCCATGGCAGTATACGGGTGCCAGACGTATGCCTTGTCCAGTCTTACGATTCGATCGCGATTCATCGAGTAGCTCCGTGCCGCTCAGTCCTCGGACTTGCTCGGCGGCGCCTTCAGGCTCCCACCGAACAGCGGCAGCAACAACGTTACCGTCGTCCCTACGCAGGGCGCGCTCTCCAGCTCTATCCTGCCACCGTGCGCCTCCACGATGCGTTGAACGATGGGCAGGCCTAGCCCCGTACCGCTCGGACGCGTTGTGAAGAACGGATGCAGCGCGCGCTCGAGAGTACGTGCATCCATGCCTTGGCCATTGTCCTTGACCTCGATGCGTACGATGTCGATCTCTTCCACGAAGTCGCGAGACAGTCGGACGTCCACTGCGCCCCCGTGCGGCGTGGCCTGCAAAGCGTTGGAAACCAGATTGTCGAAGACGAGCCAAAGCAGACCCGGGTCGGCTCGCGCATCACGCAGGGCTTCGCCGTTCTCGACGTGAACCGTGACGGTGTGGGTGTCGTCCGCCATGGTCTCCACCCTTTGTGCAAGCTCCGTCATCGAGATCTTCGATGCCTGCACCTTCACGGGCCGAGCAAACCGCAGCAGATCGGCAACTAGACGGTCGAGACGCGCGGTCTCTTCGTCGATGATGCCCAGCAGCATCTGGCGGTCCTCCTCACCAAGTGTGGTCCTTCGAAGACCGGAGATTGCGTTCACGATGATCGCCAGTGGATTGCGAACCTCGTGAGCAATCGCGGCAGCCAGCTCACCAACCGCCGCCAACTGCTGCTTGCGGGCGAGCTCATCGTGCATCTCACGAAGCTCGGCGTACGAACTCCTCAACTGCTCGGTGCGTTTTCGAAGGTGGGACTCGGTCTGCTCCAGTTCGCCGGCCGTAGCCCGATATCTCACGAGCAAGGTGCCGGCGACCGCAAGTCCGTAGATCCAGGCAACGTGCGGCATGAGCATGATCGAGTCCCACGCCCCTAGCACCAGACCCACGTCACTGACGATGGCTCCGCAGACCATAACCATGGCCACCAGGGCAGTCAGCGCCTCCCGCTTCCCAGAGCGCCACCCATAATAGAGCACGCACACGGCAGCGACCACCTCGACGAGCGCTACGAGATAGAACGACGAAGCGAGGATCGTGGGCTGCCCGCTGAAGCGCGTGATCTCGAGCCCGAAGGCCGAGATCTTGCGGACCTGCCAAGCCTCATCCACCCACCAGCCGTCGAGTGCATTGAGGAGCTCATAGAAAAGGGCTAGGACGTAGGCCAGCCCGGCAAACAGCCCGACACGCTGGACGCGCGCATAGCGCATCACGAAATGCAGATTCATCGCCGCCGCGAGGATCATTCCGGCGTGCACGATGCGCATGGCGGCAGGCCAATGCTCCCCGTCATCCGCATAGGCGTAGGCGGCACCACCGGTTGCGACGGCCAAGGTCGTGCACAGCAACCCAAAGAGCAGGTACTCTTCCTCCCGCCGCGAAACGGCGTAGGCGACGATGAAGAACACGCCAAAGCCCAGCTGAGTGAGGACCCAGGCGCTGAGCATGCCCGTGACTAGCGCGCCATCCATGGCCATCCTCTACGGCGTCTCTCTCCTGCCGCTGGAGCGCCAACGGAGCAGCTCGCCAACACGGCCTCGTGCCACACGGGACGATGCTCCTGACAGCGTTCGTTGCTTCGGCAAACCAAGACTAACCGACGACACGAGCCTCCGTGCACCCGAACGAGGCGGCAGAGGCCCCTTCGTTCGCGATTCTCGTGGAACCTGATATCGAATCCAGACCTCCGTTGTCGAGTCTATTCCAGCGTCGTACTCCATCCGATATCCACCCGGCTCCGGTCCAGTACCCGAGAGATCCACTGCCGATGGAACCTGTCGACCGCATCTGCTAAGGCAACGCCCGATGGATGAACCGCGCTCGGCGGACGCAACGGCCGCGCAGGACATGGAACAGGGTGGCACTGCAGCCGGCCACTTGGCAGGATGGGCCATGACCCAAGCTGCCAGCGCTGGCTATACTGCCTCTCGAGGTGATCGATGAGCTACTTGGTACTGGCACGCAAATGGCGACCGATGGATTTTGGGGACCTGGTGGGCCAAGACCACGTGTCGCGGACACTGGCGGGCGCGATTGCGTCCAATCGCGTCGCTCATGCGTTTCTTTTCACCGGGGTTCGTGGCGTTGGGAAAACGACGAGCGCGCGGATCCTCGCGAAAGCCCTCAACTGCATGCGGCCCCCGGGCACGACGGAGCCTGGCGTCGATCCGGGACCGACCGCGACCCCGTGCCTTCAGTGCGCACCCTGTCAGGAAATCGCCGTTGGCAGCGATCTCGACGTTCAGGAGATCGATGGCGCTTCATACAACGGGGTCGACGAAGTCCGCCGGCTCCAGGATTCCCTCCCGTACCGTCCATCGCGCGACCGGTATAAGATCGTGATCGTGGATGAGGTCCACATGCTCAGTCAGAACGCCTGGAACGCGTTTCTGAAGACGCTGGAGGAGCCGCCGCCGCACGTGAAGTTCATCTTCGCCACCACGGAGGTGCACAAGGTTCCCGTCACCATCCTCAGCAGGGTCCAGCGCTTCGACTTCAAGCTGATCGGAACCCAACAAATCAGCGCGCGTCTGACCTACGTGCTCGAGAAGGAAGGGATTTCCGCTGACGAAGGGGCGCTCTCCATCATCGCCCGCGAAGCCGCGGGCAGCATGCGGGATGCCATGAGCTTGCTCGACCAGGTGATCGCCTGGGGCGACCGTGAACTCTCCGAGGAAATCGTCTCACGAGTACTCGGCGTCGCCTCGCGGAGCGTACTGCATGATTTGGCGCGCGCGCTCGTCGAGGGATCTGCGGCCCGCTGTCTGCAGATTGTGCAATCGCTGGCAGACCAGGGCTTCGACATGGGGCACGTGGCCAGGGACCTCCTGGCGCTCCTCCGTGACCTGGTGGTCGCGTCGGTCTGTTCAGAACCCGGAACGCTCCTCGACACCCCCGAGGACGAGCGCAAGGACATCCTACGGCTGGCGGGCGCCACGTCAACGGATGACCTGGTGCGGATGCATCAAGGCTTCTCGTCGAATTTCGACGACGTTCTGCGGAGCGGTCAACCGCGAGCCGCGCTCGAGATGCTTCTCGTGAAGCTCGCACGTCGGCCCCCCCTGCTACCCATCGACGACCTAGTGCGGCGGCTCCTTGCGGTCGAACGACGTCTCGGAGCAGTCGTCACGCGCCCCCGGTCCGCCACCGCACCGCCCACCAAGCCCCCGGACAGCGATCCCCGCGGCCGCCAGGGACCTCGCTTCCGCGAGCCGGGAAGGCCCCATGCCGCACCGGGAGGTGGACCCGACGACGAGGACCCAGGCGAGCCGCCACCGAGCCAGGACGACAGCCGCGCGGAGCCTTCCCTAAGCCAGCCCGCACGGCAGTCCTCAGAAGTGCCCGTCCCCTCACACACGGGCGAGGATAGGCCCGCAACCAGCACGGTGGCTGACGGGGGCAAACGTCGACCGTACGACGCGGCGGCACTGGAGACGTACGAGCGAGTCATCATCAAGCTGCGGGACGCGGAGCCCCAGCTCGCTGCACTCCTCGAACACGCCGTGCCGCTCGAGGTCTCCGAGCAGCGTATTCGCGTCGCATGGGAGCCCTCGCACCCCCTCGCGCCCACCGCTTGCTCGGCCGAGAACAACAAGCGGCTGGCTACCGCTGCTACCCTGGTCCTGGGCGTGGAACCTACTATCGAGCCCGTTCTCGAGTTCGAAGCAGCCCGACGCGCTGAAACACTTGCCTCGCGAGCGGCGGCGGCTCGTGAGGCGGCTGCACGGGAGGCCCGAAGTCGGGCCTGTCGTCATCCGCTGGTCCGGGAGGCCATCGATCTCTTGGGAGGCCGCATCAAGGATGTGCGACTGCGCGAGTAGCACCCTTCCCTGACCCGCTAGCGCTCCGCACGCCAGAGCCCAAAGGACCTTTCCTCCGGTTTCGCTTGCACGTGCAGCCATTCGGCTCAATGAAAGCTGCGCAGTGCTGCCAAAACCCGC
This sequence comes from Pseudomonadota bacterium, assembly GCA_023398955.1. GTDB lineage: Bacteria > Myxococcota_A > Polyangia > Polyangiales > Polyangiaceae > JAEWRL01. The sequence continues at coordinate 33,924 of JAEWRL010000020.1, read as the reverse complement.
GCAAAAGCTGATTCACCTGCTCGCACGCTTACCCGGCGTTGGGGAGAAAACGGCACAGCGCTACGCGCTGCACCTGCTGACGGAGAATCCAGGACTGGCTACCCACATCGCCGACGCCCTGGTCGCTCTCGCCGAGAGAATCAAGAGTTGCGAGCAGTGTGGCAACTTGGCAGAGGCGGAGCCCGGTGGGGCTGCGCTCTGCGGTGTTTGCGCAGATCCGCGACGGGACGCTTCGCTGCTGTGCGTCGTCGGTCGCGTGCAAGACCTCCTGGCGATCGAGCGCAGCGGCGTCATGCGCGGCCGCTATTTCGTGCTGGGTGGCTTGCTCTCGCCGCTCGATGGGGTCGGTCCGGAAGATCTCCCGCTCGGACCGCTCGCCTCCCGGATTCGCAGCGAAGGGGTCACAGAGGTCATCCTGGCAACCCCACCGTCCGTGGATGGTGAGGCTACAGCGCTATTCCTGGCCCGGGAGCTCGCCGAACTCTCGATTCGCGTTTCACGCATTGCGAGCGGAGTCCCGCACGGCGGCGAGCTCGACTACATCGACCATGTGACACTGGGCCGCGCCATCGATGGGCGGCGCTCCGTCGACTCGTGAGCCCGCCGTTCGCCCGACTGACACCCGCGACTCGGCTCCCCTGTTGATTCGAGAGCGGGGGGAGGTCACTATTCGCGGAATCCCGAGCAGGTCTTGGAAGCGCGAATCGATGGAGAAGCTAATCATTTCGACCGAGGATGCCCCCGCGGCAATCGGCCCCTACTCTCAGGCAATTCGCTGCCGTGACCTGGTCTTCGTAAGCGGCCAGATACCGCTCGATCCGACCACCGGCCAGCTCGAAACGGGCGGCATCGAGGCGGAGACTCGGCGCGTCATGAGAAACCTGGGCGCTGTCCTGAATGCAGCGGGAAGCGACCTCGATCATGTCGTGAAAAGCACGATCTATCTCACCAACCTGAGTGACTTCGCGGCCGTGAACGCCGTATACGGCGAGTTCTTCACGAGCGCTCCGCCCGCGCGGGCGACGGTGCAGGTATCGGCTCTTCCAAAGGGAGCCCACATCGAGATCGATGCAATCGCAGAGGTGATCGGCCCTCACAAGTAGGCATGGCGAACAGCTGAGCCTTGGAGATTTCCGAATGACAGATTCAACACAGAAGTGGGCTTTCGACGCGCCAACGCTGCAGACTCCGCCGGAGGGTGTCCTGGCGGCAATCGAGCGAGCCGGCAAGGACGCGGCGGCACTCGTAGAGGCCTGGGTCGCCACGGAGAACACCGCTGCCGTCGTCGAAGCGGCCGAGACGGCCTCGGGTGCCGCGCGAAAGGCGGCTCGACGTGGGCTGAATGTCCTGAAGGCGCGCCGCATCCCGATCCCCGAGCGCCCTCACGTCTCGAAACTGATTACGCCAGAAGCGGAGACGGTGAAGGCCTGGCTCCTCCCTCCCGACACGAACGGCACGATCCTCCTCGCACTGGCCGCGCACTCGGCGAGTCGGCGCTATCGTACCGTGTTCGTCTTCCTGCACGACGGCCTTGGGGTCCACCGCGTCGACAACGGGAGCTTGAGCCAATCGCAGCTCAAGGAATCGCTCCGTCAGGCCGCACCGGACAAGTCTTTGCGAGCAGTCGAGGTCCCCGTCGAGTGGGCGCGCTACAGGATTGCCGAGGCACGGCGGAGACACGTCGAGCGACGAGTCCCCGAACCCCTGGGCTTTGCCAGCGCGGCCTCGCTGCTGGAGCCCATCCCCGCCATGGCCCCGCCGCATCCCTTCGACGAGGAGGGCCTCGTGCTGGATGACGAGGACGCCAAGGAGATCGCTCAGCGCTCCTCGGAGCTGCACCGCGTGGAAGAGTTCCGCGGCTGGCTTCCAGGCCGCGAGGCGGTAGACGAGCTCCTGAAGGAGGTGGGCAAGCACCTGAATCCGGGCGAACAGCCCGCTCCGGAATCCTTGAGGGATCAGTTGAGCGATCAGGTTCTTGCCGCGACCGACCGCTACTTCTCCCCGGAGCGGCGCGCGGCACTCGTCCGTGCCATGAAGGATGCTGGTCTTGGAGTTCTAGCGCGGCTTGGTGAACAGAAGGCCCTCGAGGTCGTCGCGGCCATCAAGGTCATCGAGAATCGCGGCCTCATCACGGACCCGCCTCACGAGGTGGGGTTCTTGCGTAGCTTCTTCGAAAAGGCGATCAGCGTCCTTGCACAGCAGGGCGGCGGCAGCTTGCGAATCCCCGTACCGAGGAGCGCGGCGGCAGCCCAAGCCGAACAGATGGGTAGCGGCAGCACCGAATCGCACGAGCACGACGGGGCCGGAACGGAATCGGCCAGCGCCACCTCCGAGGATCCTCAGGGCGAAGAACAGCGCGTCAACGTCGACTCAATCCCCGCCGCGACGGCTGCCATCGATGCGGAGTGGGAACCAACGAACGAAACGTCGACCTAGTACATGGGCGCCCGTGGCGCCGCGCAGTCCCGTCGCGCGGCGCAAAGCGGCCGTCAACAGCCGTCACCGGCGCGCCTCTCATCGGAAGCGCAAAGTGATCTCGTGCGCCAAGCTGCCTAGCGTGGTCACGCTGTACGCTGGGCTCTCCGACGTTGCGCCGTTGCACCGCACCGCCGTCACTGCTCCGTCGACGTGGGCGATGCAGTCCACACTCGCCGCGTTACCGACGTCAACCGTACCCCCACCCTTCGACTCCGCGATTACCTGGTAGGTACCGTTGCTCGGGAACGCAATCTCGATGTCCCCATTGCCCGTGCGGATCCGACCTCCTCCAAAGCTGTCGGGGACCCCCGATACGGTGGCCTCGAGGCTCCCGTTGCCACACTCCACGTCGACGCCTCGCGGGGCCCCTAGGTTTAGGTCACAAGACCCATTCTCGCTCGCCACCTCTACGTAAACGGCGTCGCCGGGATCCTTGATCTCGGTCGGGCCATTCTCGTGAGAGATGCGCAGAGCGCCGTCGAACGCTTCGGGGATGGTCACGGCGAGGTCACCGCCCAGAGAGGAGCTCACCTTGCCCTCCCGATCGAGATCGACGGAAATGCGGGTGCCGCCATCCGCAAGCTCTTCCCAGCCAACCGAGAGGTTCAGCTTCTCGAGTTCATCCCGTGCCTCCTCGTCCGTGGCATCGTGCGCGAGCAGGACGAAGGGGTTCACAGTTGCAGAGATCCGCTCTTCATCCGCCGTGTCGACGACGATGGATCCGTTGGGGCTCTGTATCCACAGCTCATCTCCTGTGCGCCACTCCCCCGTTTCCGTGGCTGGACTCCCTTCGAACAACTTCGTCGATTTTACAGTGCACGCCGCTGCAAAGGCCAACACGCTGACGATAAGCACTGGCCGCACGGCACAGTTTCGAGCTCGACCCATGACCATCACCTTTCGATGCGTTGTTACGCCGCTCCTGAAGAGTATGTCGATGCACCCACGCGGAGGCTGAGCGCTCGACCCTCAATGCTACCCGGCCCAGCAGGAAAACACAGTGTTTGACGCCTGAGTGTCGCGAAGATTCACGCCGGCTATTGGGCCTCTCAGCAGGTTATCCTGCTGCGAAGCCTTTCGCTGCCATTTGCGCGGAGCTGACCATTAAGTCACGACGCTCCCGGTCGTTGGCGTCACCACTGTGATGACCGGTGGAGAAACGGTGAGGCCCTTCGATTCTTGGAATTCCGACGCTGAGCGCGTGTGTCTTGCCGTGCTCTCCCCCGGAACAACCTGGCAGCCGGCCCATGCTGGGCCCGACGATGAGACGCTGCGGTCGCAAGCTGTAGTTTCGCAACTGCCCGGCGAGGAGCCAGAGGAGCTGAGGCGCCGACTCGAAGCGCGTCTGGCCGTCCTTGCCGCTCGCCACGCCATCGTGGACTGCGCGGTGCTCATGATAAATTCGGGGGATCCTGACATTGCGGCGGAAACGGAGGAGCTCGCCGCCACGCTGGCAGGGAGCTTGAGTCCCGACGGGCAGCTGATCCTCGTGACCTACCTGGACGCCCCAGAGTCGTTGAGGTTGAGCCTCTTTGAACTCTTCGACGCCATGGCGATCAGGCTCCAGCATTCCACTGTCGGCATCACCGTGCGGTTCATCGCCAATAGCGAGCCCCGAAGTGGGGTATGGTGCCGGCCACCCTTACCGACCTCCCTCGACGAGGCCGAGCTCGACGTAGGTTAGCGGCGCGCCGTTTGGCTCGAGCGTCTCAGCTCACCCCGCGGCAGCGCTCGCGCGGCGCTGGTACTCCCGCAGCAGCAACTGGGCGATAGGGCCCGGCTGCCCAGTGCCAATCGGCACGTCGTCGATGCGCACCACCGAGAGGATCTCGCGAACGCTCGACGAGATGAACACCTCCTTCGCTTTCATGACGCGCTCCAGCGGCAGCTCACACAGCGTCAGCGAGATACCGAGATCGTGAGCGATCTCCAGGATGCGCTGGCGGGTAATGCCCAAGAGGATGCCAGCCTCCTCCGGCGGAGTGAGGAGCCGGTCCTCCTCGACGATGAAGACGTTCGAGCTAGCGCCTTCTACAACCCTGCCGTGAGCGTCGAGTATGAGCGCCTCCTGAGCGCGCCGAGCGGACGCTTCCCGCATCGCGAGCACGGCGACAAGGTAGTTGCCCACCTTGGCTCCCACAGCCTCCGTGGATTCAGCGACGCGCTGGGTCCGAAACGTCACCACCGCAATGCCGCGCTCGTAGAGCTCGGGGGCGGGACGTTTTTGTGGGAGTACCAGCACGACCCGAAGGGGAGACTCGGCAAGCGCGGGTTCGAGGCCTAACGCGCTCGAGCCGCGGGTGAGGATCAATCGAATGGTAGACTCCGGAAACCGGCTTTCCTCGATCGCCAGCCTGACCTCACGCTCGATGACCTCCGCATCGACGGGCATGGGGATGTAGACCCGTGCTGCGCTCCCCGCCAATCGCGCCACGTGCGCCTCGAGGTCGACCGCCTTCCCTCCTCGAGTCGCAATCGTCTCGAATACGGAATCGCCGTAGAGGAAACCCCGGTCGAAGACGCTGACCGTTGCCTGCTCTGGAGGCACTATCCGCCCATCGATCATCACCAAGCTCTTCACGGCGCTCCGCTGCCAGATATCGCGCCATCGCGCAAGCTACGCCGTTATTGCCAGCCACGGAGGAGCCATTCGGCCTGTCGTTCTGTCTCTGCCAGGGCGCCGTTCAGGAGCGGTAACGGGTCCCTCTCCGTCAGCGGGAGCGCTGAGCCTTCGACAACGACAACGCGAGCGAAAGGCCACGGGATGAGAACGGCTTCCCAGCGAGCCCGGAAGCGCAAGGCGGGACGAGCGGCCACCCCGAGCGGAACGAGAATGGCCCCGCATCGCCTCGCCGCCTCGACCGCACCCCCTTTGGCCTTCCGCTCCGGGCCGCGAGGTCCGTCGACAGCGAACACCCCCTCCCGAGCGGTCGCCATGGCTCTCATGAACGCCCGGAGACCGCCCGCTGCGCGACGCGAGGAGGAGCCCCGCACGATGCGCATGCCAAGTCTCCGGAGGATGTGCGATTGGAGAGCCCCGTCTCTCGAAAGGCTCACGAGGACGACGGCGTTCCGACGCCCCTCATAGCGCAAGAGGGGGAACTGGGTGCCGTGCCAGAAGCACAGGATTCGGCGCGGGGCGGTTGGTCCCGAGAGCCACCGCACCCTCCAGGTCGACATCCAAGCGCGAAGGATGACTGCTACGAGGGTGGCCCCGACACGCGTGCGCCAACCTTTCGCTCCATCGCGAGCCATTGATGCAACTCCGAGAGCTCAGCCCTTCAGCGCCGCGAGCTTCTCCTGCGCCGCCACGAGCGTGGGATCCTGTTGGAGCGCCCTCTCGACGTTTTGAATGGCTCTCGCCTTCTCACCCTGACGCTCGTGCACCTCACCAAGCCTTAGGAACACCTCCGCCTTGGTGATTGGACTGTCAGGGCCCAGGCGCTGCAGAAGCAAAGCCCGGAACATCTGCTGCGCCTTCGGGAGATCACCAGCCTCCAGAGCCACCTCACCCAGACGCTTCAACACCGCGACGTTGCCGGGTTCGATGCGGAACGCACGATTCAGCTCCTCGAGCGCCGCGGCGCTGTTGCCCGTGGCGAGATAGGCGTTGGCCAGGCGGCGGTGAATGTCCACCAGCTCCTTCGAGCGGCGCGTCCCGTAGGAATCGACAATCCTCTGCAGGGTCGTGACGGCTGCATCACCGCGGCCCGAGTCGCTCTGAGCGTCGCACAACTGCAGCAGCACCTCGCGATCGTCGGGTCGCAATTCGCTCGCCTGCTCCAGCAGGTCCGCTTGGCGCACCGGATCGTGGCGCTTGTCGGCGTGAATGCGCGCGGCCTTCAGCAAACTCGCGACCTTGAGGTCGACGTCCTCCTCGAGAGTTGCATCCTCGGCAAGCAGGTCGGCAAGCTTGTCCCAGGCGGCGGTCGCTTCGAATAGACGCCGCAGCCGCTCGCGAACTGCGCTGTTTCGTTCCTCCAAGGTGAGCGCGCGCTCGAGCGCCGAGATGGCTCCGGGGACATCATCCAACGCGCCGTAGGAGTCTGCCAAGGTCAAGAGGCGTTGCAGCTTTGCTTGGCCCTCCTCGACGCCTGCCAGCTGCTCGAGCATTGTTGTCGCCTCCCGATGATTGCCGGACTCGATATGGATTCGCGCCAGCGCGTCCAGAGCGCCAGCGTGATGGGGATCCCGCTCGAGAACACCGCTGTACGTCTGCACGGCTCGCTCGGGCGCTTTCAAGCGTGATACGCAGATCTCCCCAAGTCGGACTCTGAAGCGAAGCTCAGCGTCGACGTCACGCCGCTCAGCCGCGCCCGCGATCTGTGTGTCGAGCAGCTCGGCGAGCTCCTGGTCCCGTTCCGTCTTCTCGAGCAGGGCACTCAATGCCACGACTGCCTCCGGATGTCCGGGCTCATCCTCGAGAACCGAGCGGAGCACGTCGATGGCGCGCTCGTCGTCGCCAAACCGCTCGGCGGCGAGCGTTGCTAGCCGGATCCGAACCTGCGCACGTTCCATGCTCGTCTCGGCACGATCGTCCAGGCGCTCCAAGAGCGCGCTCAGCTCCTGCCATCGCTCGGTCTGCGTGTACAAGGCATCCAAAGCCTCGGCAGCCTCTCTATCCGTTGGATCGTCGTCGTAGAGGGCAAGGTACAAGTCGATGGCGTTCTCGGGCTGGTTCAAAGGCCCACGGGCAAGGTCGGCCGCTCGCCGCCGGAGCGAGCGAATGGCCTGACCATCTACCTCCAGACGCGCCCGCTTGTTCAAGAGTTCGTAGGTCTCTTGCTGCGCCCCAGCCGCCTCTCGAAGGGTCGTCAGCTCCGCGAGCGCCCACAGGTTCAGCTCGTCTTGGTCGAGCAGTTCGCGCAAGATGGCCTCGGCCAGCTCCTTGTCGCCGCGTCGATCCGCGAGGTCCTTGGCCTCACGATAGAGCTCGGCGCGGCGCAGCTCGTCCATCTGCAGCCTTCCGCGAGTCCGAAGCGTGGCGATGAGCTCCTCCTCGCGCCCCCCTTGGCGCTGCAGGTCCTCGAGCTGCATCAGTACCTCATCACTGCCTGGCTCGAAGCTCAGCGCGCGCCGCAAAGCGGCCTCAGCACCGACGCTGTCATCGGTATGCTCGCGCAGCCACGCCGCCAGCCGCAAACTGATGTCACGCCCGAGATCCGAGGGCAACCCGGCGGATGCGTCCAGCGCCTCACCGAGCGCTGCCGCCGCGCCCTTCCAGTCACCCGTCACGGCTGCCAAGCGTTCGATGTCGTCGAAGAGTACCTCGTCGGCGAGCCCGTCCTGCAGCCCCTGCTGAATCACGCGCTGCGCCGCCGCGGGGTCCCGCGCCTCCTCCTCCAGGACGCGTGCAAGGTCGCGCCGCATGTCCGCACGCTCTGCGGGAGTCTCGGCGTACGCGACGCGCTTCTCATAGAGAGACGCAAGCCGCATGGTCTCGCCTCGTGCCCGAAACACCTGCTCGAGAACCTCTGCTGCTTCATCGAAAAGGTCTCGGTACTCCGTGAGCCTTTCCAGCTCTCCCACCGCCTGCTCGTGGGACGGTGCCCGTTCCATGACCATCCGCAGGGACGCGAGAGCTCGCGCCGGCTCCTGAAACTCCTCGAGCTGGAGCTTCGCCAATCGAAAGTGCAGCTCGGCCTGCACAGAACCGTCCAGCTCGGCCATGGCCCTCCGTTCGAGTACCTCGCTGAGGAGACGGTGCTCACCAAGGGCCTCATACAGCCCATCCAAGGCAGCCAACAGCTCGGGCTGTTCGCCTGCTTGCTCCAGGGCACGCACGTAGGCGGCGACAGCCTTGGGCTTGTCGTCCAGACGCCCCTCCGCGAGCCTGCCGAGGCGCTGCCAGAGATCCCGCGCGACGTCCGGCTCGAAGGTGGACTGAGCCCTCTCTTCAAGGGACTCCGCGTAGCGGACCCAGTCTCCCGAGGCGACACACAACCGCTCGATCTCGGCGTGAAGCTCAGGGGCATCGGGACGCTCGCCCAAGGCGCGCAAGAAGGCACCAAGCGCGGCGTCCGGTCGATTCAGGTGGCGCTCTTGGACCTGAGCAATTCCGCTCAAGGTGGCGACGCGCTGCTCGGGATCGTGCTCGGCGGTGAGCCGCATCTCCAGCACGTCGACGAGCGTTTCGTACCGCTGCCCCTGCTCGAGCACCGGCACGAGTATTCTAGCAACGGCTTCCCTCAGGTCCTCATGCTCCTGACCGAGGCGACGCGCAGCCGTGACACTCGCTTCGTCGTCTGGAGAATCCTCCAGCACGAGGCGGTACATGTCCAAGGCGTCATCGAATGCCTGCAGCTTATCGCTGAGGATCTCCGCCATCTGTCGACGGAGGGTCGCCCTCATCAGCGGGTCGATGCTCAGGCTCACCTGATGCCCGAGGTTGTCCAGGAGCTCTTGCCACAGCGATTCCGCACGGTAGAGCCGAGAGAGCTCGACCAGCACCGGGGAATCGTCCGGCCTCACCAGGAGGGCCTGATTCAAGACCTCTATCGCCCGCAGGTTGTCGCCCAGCTTCGCCTCGACGACGCGTGACGCCTGAAGCAGTAGCTCGTACTTCAGGTCACCGTCGTCATCCGTCGCGAGCTCGACGCGCCGTAGGTAGAGTTCGACGAGGTGCTCGTCCTGCTCTTCCGACTCAAGAAGCTCCAGGAGGCAGTCCACGGTGAAGGCGTTGTCGGGCTCGACCTCGTAGGCACGTTCGTATGCCTGAATCGCGCCGAGGCGATCATCCAACATATCGCGGCGCGCCTCCCCCACCCGACGCCACGTGCTGGCGCGCTCCTCGTCATCGAGGACGAGCTCGGCTTTCTTGCCAAGAACGTCGACGAGCACCGACCAGTCGCTCAGCAGGGTCGCCAGCCTCTCCATTTTGAGCAAGGGCTCTATATCGGATTCATCAGTCGCATGGAGGCGGCCATACGTCTCGAGTGCCTTGCGCGGATCGTCACGCCGCAGGTCATGGACCTCGGCGATCTTTGCCAGCAAGTCACGCTTGCTCACCAGGTCGGGCCGATCCTCCAGAACCTTCTCGTACTGCTCGGCCAGCTCCTCCCAGGCTTCTGTCACTTCGACGAGGCGCTCGTACTCAGCCCGCAGCGACGAATCGTCTGGTTCGATGGCCACAGCAGCCGCGTACGCAAGGCGCGCCTTCTCCGGCTTTCGCGCGCGGCGTTCGAAGAGCTGAGCCGTCTCTTGCAGGACGGCCACCTGCTCCAGCGAATCAGTGGCCAGATCGAATCGATCTTGGTTGAGCGCGATGAGGCGCTGCCACTCATCGGCTGCCTCGTACAGGGGTCGAAGGATCTCGATGATGCGCGGCTTCTCGACACCCGCTGTACGCAGCTCCTCCAGAGCCTTGAGGGCGTCCCGATCGCGAGGCAGCACTCGCGTGATCTCCTCGAGCTGGTCGATCGCCCGCGCATCGTCTCGGAGTTCTTCCCGCAGCACCAATGCTAGGGCAAGCCGGAACCTCGCCGACTCCTCCGGCGAAGCCGCCATCTCCGCTCGCCGGAGCTGCAGCTCGGCCAACTCCTCGAAGCGTTTTGCGTCTCGATAGAGCTCCGTCAGGGCTTCCGCTGCGTGCGTATCCGCCTCATCCACATCGAGCGCGGCGCGGTAAGTCTCGATAGCGTCAGCCTTGGCACCGGCTTCGTCGCGCTGAATCGCGGCCATCGTATGGAGCAAGGCCGAGCGCTCCTGGGGTTCGAAGCGATGCTCCAGCGCTTGACGGTACAGGTCGATGCGCTCGAGAGGCCGCTGGGCGCGGACTAGGAGGCCGTCGACGGCCTGAAAGAGCGCGGTGCTCTCGGGCTCGAAGTCCAGGGCCCGTCGATAGTAGGTGAGGGCGTCCTCGGGTTTCCCCGCCTGATCCAGGAGCTCCCCAGTGCGGCGCGCCAGCTCTGCGGTCTGAGCATCGTCCACGCTGAACTGCTCTAGCTCTGCCCTGTAGATGTTTGCCAGGCGCTCCTGTGCCCCTGCAACCTTGGCCAACCGCTCGAGCTCGAGACGGATCTCACTGGAGCCGATGTCTTCGTGGAAGAGCTTGGCGGTGGTCTCGAGCGCAGCCCCGTAATCCTCATTCTGCTCCTCGTGCAGCTTGGCGAGGCGCATCAAGAGCTCGCGTCGCTCGTCAGGGTCGGTGCTGAAGTCGAGGCGTGCGTCGATAGCGCCCACGAGCTTCCCATAGTCGGCACGCTGCAAGTACACCGGTTCCAGCAAAGCAGCAGCACGCGCACGATTCTCGGAGCTCCCCGACGTCGCTAGGATGCCCTCGAGCGCCGTCACGGCATCGCCGTACTGCCGGTCCAGGTTGAGCGCCTGCTCGAGCTCGTCCAGCGCGCGCGGAACGTCGTTCTGGTGCCGCGCCGCCACCAGCGCAATCTTGACATTGAGGGCCGGCCTGTTGGCGCCGTGCAGCTCGAGCTGGCGTTGGTACAGCTCGATCAGGTCAATCCAGCGCGCCTGTTCTGCATAGAGCCGCTCGAGGGCTTCGACAGCCTGTGACTCTACGTCGATATCGAGGATGATCTCGTAGACCTCGATCGCCTTCTGCGGCTCGGTCATGCGCGACGCGAGCAGCTCGGCGCGGCGGTAGAGCAGGCGCTTGCGTTCGGAGTCATTCGGGGCGATCTCCGCCTGCTTCGCGAGCACATCGAGCAGGCTCGGGACGTCGTCCAGCTCGTCGTAGAGGGACTCGAGGGCGGCCAGAGCCCGCGGTTCGTCCATACGGAGCTCCATGGCGCGAGTGTAGTACTCGCGCGCCTTCTCACGATCCCCGAGCTGATAGCGAGCCAGCTCGGCAATCTTCAGGACGACTTCGAGCTGCACGTCACCATCGAAGATATCCGGGACCACGCTGCTCAGGAGATCGACCTGCTCACGTCGTTTACCGATTGTCGCCGCAAGACGATCGACCTGCTCGAGCCAAGGTCCAAGGTCTGCGTGCCCGGCAGCCTCACGAAGCGCCCTCGCCGCATACCCGAATGCGCGCTCCCGATCGCCCAGCGATTCCTCGGCGACAGTTACGGCGCTCGCGAGACGCTCCACTCGCGCGATAGGGTCCTCGACCGTATCGATTTCTACCTCGATGACGCGAAGAAGCTTGGGAGCGTCCGACTCGGCTTCGTGGATCGGGCGCAGAATCTCTGCCGCTTCTCGGCGCGTCGGGGGGTCGGTGTCGTCGAGCAGCGCCGTTACCGCTTCGCGGGAGCGACCGTGACCCATACTGATGGTGAGCGCTCGCCGATAGGTCTCCAGGGCTCCCATCGGGTTGTGCAGGTGAGTGCGCTTCAGGTCGCCTAGGTCCGCCAAGAGCTCCAGGCGCTTGTCCTCCTCCTGCACGAACTCCAGATGTATCTCCAAGGTCTCGGCTAGGTCCTCCCACCGCGCGGTCGAACGGAAGAGAGCCTCCAACGCCTCCAGGCTCTCTTCGCTTGGTCCAAACTCTGCCTGTAGAGCCTGCCAAGCATCAATGGCAGCCTCCAGATTGGCCAGCTTGTCTCCCTGGACTCGTGCGATTCGGGACATCAGCGTGCGACGCTGCTCAGACGTTTCGCTGAAGTCGCGGCGCGACTCGAGAATACCCACCAGCTCCGCCCAGCGCTCCAGCTGGGTGTAGAGTTCATCCAGCGCCGCCATCGCGCGCGTGTCGGTCGAGTCCTCGTCGAGCCGCGTCCGCCACGCGGTCACGGCCCCATCGAGATCACCGAGGGTCGACTGGCAGAGCTCTCCGAGCTCACCCAGCAATGCCTGACGTTGCTCGGGGTCGTTCTCGAGGCGGACCTGAACCCGCAGCATTTCTGCGAGCCGCTCGAACTCACGCTGAGCCTTGTAGATCTTCCGCAGCGCGGTGGCAGCGGGTAGCACGAGAGTGGCATCATGGGGGTCGAGGTCGAGCACCGTCCTGTAGGTCGCCTCGGCAGCCCCCGCGTCTTCGATATGATCCAGCTGGATTGCCGCCGCCTGCATCAGGATATCACCTCGCCTCGCAGGAACGTCGACCTTCTCGCTGGCGCTCAGCAGCACCGCGACCACGCGTCGGTGTTCACCCAAGCGGCGTCCGATATCGACGAACCGCCGGCGTGCCCCTTCATCCGTCGGATCGAGGGGCACCAGCTCGGCGAATGACTCGAACGCGGCGCTGTCATCATGCAGACGGTCGTCCTCGAGGGCGGCGATGCGCCGGAGCACGTCCCTTTCCTCTGCCTCATCGACCGGGAGGCCCTCCTTGACGGCCTCAGCGCTTGCGGCACGGCGCGCCTTGAGGACCCGCACGAGGTCCCGTATCTCATCCCGAGCCTCGTAAACTGCCTCCAGCGCGCGCGCCGCTCTGCCCTTCATGCTCCCGATCTCGAGCAAGCGCTCGGCGAGCTCGCGTGCGCCGTAGTCGTTGGGGCGCTCCACGAGCACCTGCTCGACCAAGCCCATCGCGCTCTCCGGGCGGTGGAGATGCACGAGCTCAATCCGAGCGATACGGAGGGAAAGGTCGCTCGCGTCGTCGCCGCTCAGGGTCTCGAGCCGCCTTGTAAGCAGCGTCGCGAGGTCCCCATGGCGTTCCTGCACCAAATAGAGGCGGTCCAGGGAGTCCAACGCAGCCTCGTGCAACGGATCGAGCGCGAGGATGCTTTCGTAGTGCTTCGTCGTCTTTGCGGGATCCTCGATGATCTCCTCACAAATGAGCGCAACCTCAGTGAGCATCTCGATGCGGCGTCCCTCGTCCGCCACCGCTGCGGCGGTGCTCTCATAGAGGCTCTCGAGCTCACTCCAGCGCTCCGCCCCGGTCAAGATGTCCTTCAGACGGACGAAAGCGGTATCGGACGACGGGTTCAGCTCCAGGACCTTCTCGAGGTAGCCGACGGCTCCGAGCGGGTCCCCCAACCGATCCGTGTGAACACGCGCCGCCCGCTCGGAAAGCGCGAGCCGGGTTTCGGCGTCGAGGTCCATGCGGAGAACCTCCCTGAGCACCTCTGCCAGCTCCTGGGGGCGCCCGGAGGCAGCCGCCAGCTCATCCGCCGCATCCCAGAGATCGAAATCCGTGGGATACTCGCGCACGGCGCGCAGCGTCGTGTCCAGTGCAGCGCTGGCGGACGCCAGCTTGGTGCGCTGAACCCCGGCGAGGCGTTGATAGAGCTGCAGCCGCTCCTCGGAATCGGTCGCTTGGTCCAGGATAATCCCGAGCGCCTGCGCCTCACGGCGCGCTTCGCCGCCGCTCGCATAGCGCCCGGCGAGCACCCGCGCAGCGTCCGCACGAACCTCTTCGTTGTCCAGCAACTCCTCTACCACGGCTACGGGGCGAGGGGCGGCGGCATCGAACTCGAGCGCTCGCACGGCAGAGTCGAGGGCTTCTCGTGGACGCGCGAGCTTGCGCGCATAGAGCTCCGCTAGCTCTACCTCGCGTGCGAAGCGCTCCGCGCCGTCCAGTAGGTCCCGGTGCTGCTCGAGCACGGCCGCGGCGTCCGCGAGCCGATCCAGCTGCCGCAGGAGACGGGCTAGATCGCGCAGGGCGCGATCGTCGCCGGCGTCCACTTCGAGGAGGCGTTGCAACAGCACGACAGCGCGCTCTGGAGCCCCGAAGGCGGTCTCCTCGAGCTCTGCCCAGACCCGTAGCCGCCCGATACGAGCGCTGTCACGCGGCGCGTGCTCGACTTGCCACTCGAAGAGCCAACGCAGGTCGTCGCGCCGGGAGTCGCGGCGCAGGATTGCTTCCAACTCCTCGATGGCCTCGGAATCGTTCGGCTCGGCCTCGAGCATCGCCTTATAGGTGAGAACTGCGTCGTCCGTGCGTCCGAGTTGTTGTTCGTAGATGCGCGCGAGCCTGAGCCGTAGCTCGCGCGCCTCCCGCGGGGTGATCTCCTCGGCGCTCGGCGTGGTCAGACCCGAGGGAACCTTCTTCCGCCGACGCTTCTTACCCTTCTGCGGCTCCTGCTGCTCGGCGCTGGCTTCACCCACGGGCACCTTGAGGCGCTCTTCGAACGCCTCGGCCAATTCCTGGGGCAGGTTCGCCAGGTGGGTCGCCGACTCCAGCATTCCCAACGCAACGGGGGACCAAGGGGCAAGCGCGTAAGCTTGCCGCGCATAGGCGACCCCCGCCCTGCGATCGGCGAGCTTGTGCGAGCTGACGTCGACGAGACGCTGCAGCAGGTCCAGCTTTGCGTCGATGTCCTCCGCGTGCGAAGCGAGCTGCTCGTACAGCACGGGGAGACGTGCCCATTTCTCGTCCTCCTCGTAGAGCGGCACCAGGGCCCGAACCGCACGGATGTCGCTCGGGTCGACGGACAGAACTCGCTCGTAAGAGCGGAAGGCACGGTCAGGCTGCCCTAGTTCCTGCTCGAACACGCGAGCGGCGCGATAGCTCAAGTCTATTTTCGTGGCGGGATCTGGCTGGCGGTCAGCCGCGTTGCTGAGCACCTCAGCGAGGCTCTCCCAGTCGTTCTGGGATGCATACAGCCGTTCGAGACCGTCATAGTCGGACGCCTCCAGGAGCGAGTCACGGAGCACGCGGAGGGCCCGATGGTGCCCCGGCTGCAGCTCGAGAACCCGCTCCCAAACGCGCACGGCTGCCTTCTTGTCAGCGAGGTGCTCGGCGTAGACGGTGCCAAGCTTCTGCAAGACCGCTACCTTCGTCGATGGCTCGTCCGTAAGCTCCACACGGCGCTCGAGGGTCTCTGCAAGGATTGCCCACTGCTTCTGACGCTCCGCGAAGCGCTCGAGCGCGTCGAGCACGTCCTTGCGCGTCGGATCCTCCTCGAGGATCGTACGGTAGAGCCGAAGTGCGTCATCAGTGCGGCCCAAGCGCTCGGCGGCGAGCTGCGCCATGTCCTTCATCAGAGTCGGGCGCTCGACGCCATCCGCGTGTTCGAGGTCCCTCTCGAATAGGTCATAGAGCGCGGGCCAGGCTCGGCGCTTGCGGTAAAGCTCGTGCAAGCGCTCGCGCGCTTCTTCGTCCTTCGGCTCGACGCTCAGGAGGGCCTCGTACGCATCGGTGGCGTGCTGGAAGTTCGAGAACTGATCGAGCCAACGACGCGCCGCCGAGCGGTAGAGTGCCTTCTTCTCCGCGATGTCTGGGGTGACCTCCGCGAGCTTCTGCTGATAGGTGAGCAGATCACGCCAACGGCCGAGCTTATCGTAGAGCGTGATGAGCTCCCGGAGCTCATCGACGTCATGCTCGTCCAGCTTGTCGTCGAGCTGAACGATCTGGTTTAGGACGCTCACCAGAGCCGTATCGCTCTTGAGATAGCTCCGATAGACGGCGGCAACCTCCCGCAGTATCCCTAGACGCTTCTCGTAAGCCGAGGGCTCGGTGCGCTCCAATTGCTGGCGCAGCAACTCGACGAGGGCATTATATCCTTGCGTCTGTGTGTAGAGGCGCTTGAGGGCGGTCCTTGCTCCCTCATTGTCCGGATCCTGCCGGAGCACCGACTTGTACTGCTCGATGGCCTTTTGCGCGTTGGCCTGCCCCTCGGCGAGCTGCGCGAGCTCGGTGGAGATGGCCGTCTTTGCGGGGCCCTCTGCCATGACGCGCTGCGCGGCCTGTAGCACCTGCATGAGGTGAGCGTCGTCGCCGAGCGAGGCGCAGTACTCGCGAAAGAACCCGAGCACGGAGTCGTGCGCCGGGTCGAGCTGACGAATGCGCTCGAACCACGGCTCTGCGTCTTGAGGATGACCGAGCTTCTTCCAATGCAGCATCGCAATCTGCAGCATGTCCCCCAAGCGTTCGGCGTTGCCGATGTCCTTCACCCTCAGCTCCTTCTCGAAGAGGCTGACGAGCTCCTGCCACCGTTCCGCCTCCGCATAGTGGGCGGCGAGGAACTCCATTGCTTCTTGATGATCGGGGACATCGTCAAGGACGCGCTCATACGCGTTCACGGCGACCTCGGGCTCCCCGAGGCTGCGAAGGGCGATGCGCGCCAGGCGAAGCCCAGCCTGAACGCGATGGGTGCTGCTCTCGCTCCGCGTGGCGAGTCGCTCCAGGACCTTCATGGCCTCTTCATTGCGCCCGGCACGCCTATAGAGGCGCTCGAGCATGCGGCCCGCCTGGGCGTTGCTCGGGTCGAGGCGGAGTGCCTGGCTGAGCCGCTCGAGGGTGCCGTCGACGTCCATCGCCTCTCCGCCGTAGCGGAGCTCCACCTCCGCGGCTCGCATCAGCATCGAGCTCTTGTAGACGTCGTCGGGAGCATCATCGGCCTCCGCCTGGTAGCTCTCCAAGAGCTCCTTCCAACGCTCACGCTTCGACTGGCTCTCTGCGAGGGCCGTTCTGGCCGGCACGCTGCCGGGCTCTAGCTCCAAGATACGACGGAGGGCGGCATCGGCGGCATCCTGCTCCAACAACTCGTCGTGATTCACCCGAGCGATTTCGCTGAGCAACGCCAGCGATTGAGTGCGGTCGCTGACGAGACGGCTCTCCAGCTCGAGCAACCTCACGACGGCTTCCCATTCGCCGCGCTCCTGGTGCCGAGTGCGGGCCGCCCCCGTAAGGCGGAGGAGCTCCGGGAGGTCGCTCTCCCGGTCGATGGCCAGAGCCGAAGCCTCTAACGTCGACCATGCCTCCGTTGACTCTGGGTTGACCTGCAACTCACCAAGCGCCGTCCGAATCGTCTCAACATCCATGTCGTCCCGTCCCATCGGCCTTTCGGGATCTCTTCATTTGCAATCCCAGCGTGGAGACGAGAGTAGACTGCACGCTCGGGGGTTACAAGCCCGGTAAGGGACTGATTCCCTTGGGTTAGCGGCGGTGCACCCGTCCTGTTGTTCCCGAGTGTCCGCCGCACAAGCCCGTGTGGGGCCAGGTGTGCGGCGGCGAGGTGCGCCGGCGAGGTGCGCTGCACGCCTTGGTCCTCGGGCAGCGCGTCGTGCTATGTGGCCCGGGTCCGCATGCCTGCCCCCACTCCGAAACTTGCGGCCTGGCCGCTCCTGGCGCTCTCCGGGCTGGGCGCCACGTGTTGCCAAAGCTGTCACGAGGACCGGCCCTATACACCTTTTGGCGTCGCTTCATCCATCCCGGGCCCGTCCAGTTCTGCCCCGCGTCCTGCGGCGAGCGCTGGGGCCCCCGATGCCGGCACCCAGGAGTTTCAGCCGAAAGCGGGCCTTCGAATCGAAGGGAGTCCGACGAGCTGGCAGCGGGGAACGGAGCGACTTCAGGCGCCACAGGGCTATGTCTTCGTCTCGGGCGTCGTCGCAGACTTCGATGGAAACGGCACCGAGGATGCAGTCGCGTGGCTCATGCGAAGCGCGCCGGGTGATGGCGAAGCACCCCACCAGGGCGCGGCACTCTGGTACTATCCCGCCGGTGGAGAACCGCGCCTGCTGGCTGAGCCGCCGGGCTTCATTCCAACAAGCAGTGATTGCACAGCGAATGCCGCGCTCGCCCACACGGGGCCGACCACCGTGACCCTCGAGCTCCGGGCGAGCTGCAGCGAACCGCGTCTACCACGCAGTCCTATGGGCTCGCTGCAGGTGCTGGCACCCGCTCGATCGAAGGTTCAGCTCTGGGGCGCGAGATTGGCAGAGCCCGCGCCGGGCGAATCCATGCAGCTGGCCGTCCTCTCCATCGACCGAGACGGAGACGGCCTCGACGATATCGATGTCACCGTGACAGTCTCGGCGACGGGTTCCGAGCGCCCGGCCAGCGCGCGCTGGGTGTGGCTGGACCGCGCCGCTGGTCCATCACGCGACGATGAGGAGCCCGCCGGCTCGTTCGCGCGCCTCGGATCGGTGGAGCAGGTACGCTCGAGCGGCAAGAACACGAGCAAGCCCACGCTTTCCGCGGTGGAGAACGTCAGGCGCCTTTACTCCTCCATTTGCGCGGAGAGCGGCACTGAGCGGCTCTGGGCGTGGGACGGCGCGCCGCTTCGCTGCGGCCCTCTCGGCTCGGCGGTGGACCGATTGTCCCATGCCGAACTGCAGGCCTCTCTGAAGCAGGGGGACGTGATCCGCGCCTTCAGCGTCCTCGAGCGGGATGGGTGGTACTGGGGGCCAATGAGCAAGGAGAAGCGCGCCGAGCTGTCCCAGCTGCTCCGAAGAGCAGTCACGCCCCGCGACGCATCCGCCCTACTGCTGCCCCTCCCGCTGCGGCAAGGGGCTTCGGGACCGCAGTACTCGCCGCTCAGCTTCGACGCCGAGGGTTCCCTCTGGCTTCAGACGGCATATGGCGTCCTGCGGCGGGTGCCGGCTAGGTCTAGTACTGTCGAGCCGCTGCCAACGCCTGGGACTCTCGACGAGCTGCCGAACAACACTGTGACTCCATGGCGCCTCGAGCCGGTGGGACCGCGCGGTGATCGATGGACGGCCACCATCCAGGCCTGCGCCCGCTCAGAGGTGGCACTGCTGTTCTCTGGCGGATCCCAGTATGGCGATCAGCAGGTAGCGACAAGCATCCTCGCGGCACGGCCTGGCAGCTGCTCGGGACGCGTTTTCGAGATGCGCAGGCCGCCCGCTCCCTTGGGATGGTCAGCTGATGGCCTGACGGCGCTCGTCGGGGGGCGCGTCGTGGAGCTCGGAGCGCTCGCTGCTATCAGAAGCGACGTCCCCGCGGGGTCGCCCCTCTCCATCGACGGCCGCTCCCTCGTGCTAGCCACCGAGCTCGGACTCCTCGTCATCCGTGAGCACCGCAGCGAGCTCTGGACCCTCGAACGATTCGGGCCAACATCGGACCTACACCACTGCGTCATCGCGAATGGTGCTTCGCGCGCGGCATGTATCCAGGGAACGAAGGCGCTGCTCATCAGCCCCGACAATGCGGGCGAAGCTGCGGACTCGAAGCAGTAGACGCCAAGAGCGCTGGACCGCAGCTGCCGCCCCTGTTCTTGATGCCAGCGCCCATGCGAGGCAGTGCCGAGTGACCCAGTGAGGCTCAGCCGTTGGGTTCTTTGGCGCGCTCGAGGTATGCCCGGCTTGCTGTGTCGACCTTGATCCACTCGCCGACATTGATGAAAAGGGGAACCTTGACGACCGCGCCGGTCGAGACCGTGGCCGGCTTCGTGACGTTCGTGGCAGTATCGCCCTTTACGCCGGGCTCTGTCTCCGTCACTTGCACTACGATGTGGGGGGGTAGAGCGACGCTGACCGGATTGCCCTTGTAGAGGGTGATCGTGACCTCGATACCATCGGTGAGGAAATCGGCGCCGTCTCCCAGAAGATCGCGGTGGACGCTGAGCTGCTCGCCGCTGACCGCGTTCATGAAGTTGTACATGTCACCTTCGGGATAGATGAACGTCAGGCTGCGGTCCTCGACGTCGGCAGGCTCGAACTTCTCTCCCGATCTGATGTTCCGCTCGATCACACCGCCGGTCAGCAGGTTCTTCATCTTCGTTCGTGTGAATGCCTGGCCTTTGCCCGGCTTGACGAACTGAAACTCGACGACGATGTAGGGTTGACCTTCCATCATCATCTTCAGGCCTTTGCGAATATCGCTCGTATCCATGGGCTCCCGGTGTGCGCGTGGCGGTGAAGACTCCAGCTGTCCTATGGGCAGTGATGCGCCACGCGGACACCCGGCTCTAGCTAGGGATGCGCTGACGTTCAAGGCGGTTTCGACAGGAATCGTTGGGGAGCGGGCCCCGCTCACTGGGCCGGATCGTCGAGTGAAGGTGGCGGCACGCGAGCGATCCGGCGCGCTCCCAGACGTGGGGCTCGCCAGATGGCAGGCCCCGCGGTAATACGCCGACACATACCGGTCGGCAGCCATGAACGAGTACGAGCTCGAGGAAATCAAGCGAGAGATTGTTGAAAGCCGCCTGCTCACGATCAAGACGAACAACTTGATCAACGCGCTCTCCGCGGATCTGAAGAGCATCGCCAAGCGTCAGCAGGGCTATGAGCGACGTTTCGTCGTCAACAGTGCAACGGCCTACGTGGTGACCATCGCAGTGCTCTTCGTGCTGCTGAAATTCGCCTGGGACGCCAAGCTCGAGACTGTTCGCGCAGAAGGCCACAGCAACCGCGAAGCACTCGAGCAGGTGACCAAGGAGCTCAAGACGGTCCAGAACCGAGAGGCCTCCGCTGGGCGCAGCCGGCGGGCCGCAGCGGAGTTCTACCAGTTGATCAAGACGGACGAGCGCAAGGCCGTCATCGAAGGGTACGAGCAGATCAGCCGACTGACGCTCACTCCGACCGAGCAGGCCGTGTTCGAAGACGCCGTCGAGCGAGCTCGGAACGAGCTGTCGC
Organism: Pseudomonadota bacterium; assembly: GCA_023398955.1. Lineage (GTDB taxonomy): Bacteria > Myxococcota_A > Polyangia > Polyangiales > Polyangiaceae > JAEWRL01. Next base: position 13,278 of record JAEWRL010000020.1, on the reverse strand, counting down.
TCATCGCCTATCAGAACGGGCTCGACCACATCCGCACGGGTCGCTGGCACGAGGCCGAGCAGGCCATGAATGAATCACTCCGCCACAAGAAGGACGCAGCCCACAGCGCCCGCGCGACCTACCATTTGGCGCGTGCCCTGACAGAGCTTGGCCGGCAACGCGAGGCCATTCCGATGTTGATGCAGCTTGCCGAGGCGTCCGTCGACAAAGAGGTGATGGACGAAGCCACTCTGCTTCTAGCGCGGGCCCAGATCGACATCCAAGCGTGGAATGACGCGAAGGCGACCCTGCGTTCCTTCCTGCGCCGTTTCCCGTCCAGCCCACGCATCAACGACGCGCGCGCGCAGCTTGCCGACCTCCAACTCTATCACTGACGCCGACCGACGAGGCTATTCGTCGGTGGCAGGGTACTTCGCCGCCGGGAAGGCATGGTTCAGCGGACCATGGCCCTTTCCAAACCCGGGCGCTCGACGAATGGCCTCCACGACGTAGTCCCTCGCACGCGTCACGGCGTCGGTCAGGCGCAAGCCGTCGGCAAGTCCGGCCGCAATGGCGGAGGCGAGGGTACACCCCGTCCCATGCGTGGACGTGGAGGCCACGCGCGTACCTTCGAGCCGCAGCTCCTCGCCGTCCGCAGTCCGTAGGAGGTCGACGATCGTCTCACCAGCGAGATGGCCCCCTTTGATCAAGACCGCGCCAGCTCCCATTTCGAGCAAACGATCGGCAGCCCAGCGCATCCCTCCTTCGTCGCAGACCTCTTCCCCAGTCAGGACGCTGGCCTCCGGCAGATTGGGGGTGACCAGCGCGGCGAGAGGGATCAGTCGATGCTTGACCATGACCGCAGCGTCGGAGCCCAAGAGGGGCGCCCCCCCCTTGGCAACCATCACGGGATCCACGATGAGCGGCACCCCCCGCCCCCGCCGCTCGTAGACAGCGGCCACCATGGCAACCACCTCGGCCGAGTGGAGCATCCCTGTCTTGATGACGTCTGCGCCAATGTCCGACAGCACAACTTCCATTTGCCGCGCTATGAACCGTGGCTCGATTGGCAGGACCTCGTGCACGCCTAGGGTGTCCTGGACCGTCAGCGCGGTGATCGCCGTAGCGGCATAGCCACCCAGCGCGGTCACCGCCTTGACATCTGCCTGAATCCCGGCCCCGCCGCCAGAATCCGAGCCAGCAACGATGAGCACTCTTCCTTGATTTGCCGCGTCGTTCACCATCTCGACCTTCGCCAAGTCCTGCGAAGGGCTCTAGCCGCCCCGAGCTCGGCAGTCTAGGGCCGAGCTCTGCTGTAGGACCACGCGACCGAAGCGCCGGTCGGAAGACGGATCGTCACCTTGGTCCTTCGCGCCATTGGCTGGCCCGTGGTAACTGCCGAAGCGTCCATTACTCGAGAGGAGACGCCAAACCACATGCCCGTTCAGCCCGCAGATCTGAAAGCGATCCCGCTGTTCGCAGACATCGCCGACGAGGAGCTCCGTGCCCTGATATCGGCATTTCGCAGCGAGACCTTCGAACCTGGTCACGTGCTCTTCGAGGCAGGAGCGAAACCAACGCGCTTCCTCATTCTCACCGGCGGAGCATTATCGACCCGCGACGGCGGCACCGAGGTCTTCGAGATACGCCCCCCCGCGCCCGTCGGCGAGCTCGGCTCCCTGACGGGAGAGCTGCGCAACCTGACCTGCGTCGTGACGGAACGCGCGACGCTCCTCGTCGCCGACCTCGACGACCTACAGGGCTTTCTGGAGGAGCACGGGGCCGTGGCGTTCGCCTTCCACAGGAATTTGTTGCGCCTGTCGGCAAGGAAGATCGGACGAGATCGCCGGCGCCAGCGCGAGATGCGCGAGAACATCATCAGTACCCAGAAAGCGATGAAGCGGATGCGCGAGGCACTTCTCGAGAGCGAAGACAATCCGCTGCACGCAGCCCTCTTCGAGCAGCTGGACGCCCTCATCGAGCAAAACCGCAAGGTTCACTACCTGGTGGAGCCGTCTCGGCTGGTTCCCACCCACATCCGGCTCGATGGCGGGACAACGCACCGCGTCACGGCGATCTCGAACGAATGGGTGTACTTCTGTGATCCTCCCGAGACCCTGAGCCACGGGCAAGAGCTCAGCGGGGTCTTGCTCCTCGACAAGAAAGAGATAGCCGTGAGCGGGGCCCTGGAGCGCCTTGGAGAGAACGAAGCGGCCATTTTCCTGGACGAGCTCATCGAGGAGTACGACGAGACCCTCACCCGCCACCTGACCCGCGCCCAACTCCTCGACGTGGTGCTCTAGGTGGGCGAGCGCAATTCTTGGTCGCTGCTCGGATCCATTCCCGTCGTTTTCGGGGGGTCTTTGCCAACACCTCTCCCCCGCACTTCGCGCGAGGACCCCACCCCAACGATGCTCGCGCCATCGTCGAGGTGCTCGACAATGGCGCTCGCCCATTTAGACCGATGACGGAAAAAGAGAGCTGGAAGCGCTGCAGCACCTGCAAGACCCCGATTGGGTTCGAAGAGCGGTACTACCGCTGCAGCGTCTCGACCTGTAACGGGAAGCGGACTGGCCTGTTCTTCTGCAGCGTCGGCTGTTGGCAGGCGCACGTCCCAGAGATGCGCCACCGAGACGCTTGGGCGGAGGAGGCCATGTCTCCGAGCAGGGCCAGCTACGAGAGCGAGCGCGCCGAGACTCAGGCCTCGGCGCGACGCCGAATCGTGGGCGCCGAACCAGCGGAGCAGGCGACAGCGGTGGGCGGGGCCGGCGATGAGCCGCACGACGTCCTTGTGGTGACCTCGAAGCTGAAAGCCTTCATCAAGGCGCGGTCGGGGATGAGCACCTCCGATCGCGTCGTGGGGGTGCTGTCGGACCACCTCCGCGAGCTCGCGATTCGCGCCCTACGACGCGCCGCTGCCGACGGACGCAAGACCGTCCTCGACCGCGACTTCGCAGCCGTGCTGGAAGACCTCGGTTTGTAAGAAGCAGCTCAGTGCTCCGGGCGGGGGGGCCGCGGATGGGAAGGGGACGGGTAGCGGAAGGCTCCCTCACCACAACAACGAGGGCCCACCGCTGCCGTGGGCACAGCGCTGCCGTGGGCACAGCGCAGGCCGCTGCGCGCGAGCTGGCGGACGCGAGGCTCCCGCTGGCGATGGCGCGCTGTGGAAGATTGAGCGATATGCCGTCGACGCGGCGGCCGCGTCGGACGTCGCCGGTGGGGGGGCGTGTAGTCCGCGGAGCCCCCGCTGGCCCCCCCCCGAGTCCACGCCGTCCTCGACTCCGCTGCCACGCACCCCACGAGCGAGCCGTCGGCGGTCGCCGATCCGAAGCGCCTCCTACCCCACCCCGGTGGTGCGGTTCCGAGCGAGGCGCATCGCCACGCCGGTCCCCGACGCCCGCCGTCGCCGACTCGACTCCCGTCGAGCGAGACACGACGCGCACCCGGCACTAGAGCGCAAGCGCCCCCGAAGCGTGCCCCCTCGCGCGCCCACGCGAGGCGCGCAGCAGGCGCAGAACCGCACGAAAATGCGGCGCTTTGTAGAAACTCGAGGTGAGCGCCACGCCCCGCGCCGAGCGCCGGTAACGAGCGCGCCCGTAGCCCGACACCTCCGCAGCGTGGTTCCAATCGGGAAGACCCCGGGCACGACCCCAAGGATGGAGTCGACGATAGAACTCGTACTAATGCATTCCTTGCTTCCATGCGGCGATCGTTCTGAGTAAGCTCGCATGCACAAGGAGAGCGATGAAAGCCATGAAGAAGCGCGTCGCCCAAGCGAAGAAGACGAAGACGAGTGCGGTAACCCGAGAACCTTCCGCCCAAGGAAAGGCTCCACGGATCGCGAAGCGAGGCTCGACTCGCCAGCGTTCCAGCTCAGCATCGACGAACGAAACAGCGGAAACGTCGCTTCCCGACGAGGAGCTCTCGACGAGTGAAGCGGTAGAGGCGGCACAACGCCCTGCCCGCGGGAGAAAGGCCAAGAAGGCTGCTCCCGAAAGCCCAGCCCGCAAGGGTGGCGACAAGACGTCACCAGCAAGCAAGGCCGGCAAGAAGTCCACTTCCAAGAAGGCGGGCGCGAAGAAGGGCCGGGCTGCTGCGAATGCTCCGACCGTTGAGGTCGAGCCCACAATGGACTCGGATCTAGATGTCGAGGTGGAGGTGGAGCTCGCCCCGGAGAGCGCCGCTTTCGACGAGCTCGGTCCGACAACGTCGAAGAAGGCAGGCAAGCGAGGCAAGGCGGGCGCCCGCAAGGCACCTGAGACCACGGACACGGCTGATGTCGCTGCTCCTGGGGCCGAGGACGTCACGGACGATCAGGAAGCGATGGAACCTGAAGCTCTCTTCACGGAAGAGGGCACCGAGGATGCGCTCGACTCCGAGGCTGACATCGCGCCGGTCGCGGGAAAGAAGGCCCGCTCGAAGGCAACAAAGAAGGCCGCCAGCAAGAAGGCTCCTGCCAAGAAGGCCGCTAGCAAGAAGGCACCTGCCAAGAAGGCACCCGCCAAGAAGGGCGCTACCAAGAAGGCACCCGCCAAGAAGAGGCCCTAGGGGGCACCACCATGGAAAACGAGGCGTCGCTGCATCATGCTGCTGCGGCGCCCTCCGTTTCCCATGACGGTCACGGATGGCTGCAACGTCCTACCGGCCCGTGATCCGCGGTGGGCCTGCTCCGAAGCCGGGGCCGCGGCGATCTGCTGCGGCCACCGTCGCGACGTTATCCCGTTGGCGCTGGCGGGTCGCGCAGCCGTGAGCTGACCCGCGGCCTGTAACACCTCACGCGGGTTGGGCCGAGCTCTTCGGAGACTGAACGCGCTGGTTGCCGGTGAGCTCGATGATTCCTGCCGCCGCGAGGAGGCGGATGACGCCGTAGGTCGGGTCGATTTCGAAGCGCCGCGCCGCGAAATTGGGGCTCTGGCCAAACCGGTGGTGGTTGTTCTGAAACAGCTCGCCCCACGTCACGAGGTCGAACGGCAGCGTATTGCGCGAAAGGTCCCCGGTGTCGAAGTTGCGGTATCCGTAACGGTGGCCGCACCAGTTCACGATGGCACCGTGGATGGGGCCCATCAAAAAGTGGATGGGGAGCAGGAGGAAGTACCACGCGGATGGGGCGAGAAGGATGTAGACGCCCGTGTAGCCCGCGGCCCAGCCGAGAGACGCCACCCAGGAGCCGCCAATCCTGTCGAGCAGGGGCCACTCCGGATAGCCTCCTTCGAAGCGCGCCTCAGGAATCCGCGTCCCCTTCACGTAGCCGCGGTACTGCTTCAGGGTAGCCCACATCATCGCGACCACGTTGTGGTGGTTGGCTGGGGAATGCGGATCCCGCTCGGAGTCCGAGTAGGCGTGATGCGACCGGTGCAAAATCGCGTACGCTCGTGGCGAGAGGTAGCTCGTACCTTGGGAGAGGTACGTCATCAGGTGAAAGGTGCGCTCCCAGAAGCGGGACATCTGGAACTGCCGATGGGCGCCGTAGCGATGTAAGAAGAAGGTCTGGAAGAAGACCGAGATCTGCCAGTGAGCAATCAAGAGAACGACGATAGCCAATGGGGCCTCTGATGTGGGAATGGGGAAGCTGGCCCTACGGGGTACAATCCCGGCGTCCGGACCTGCAGAACAGGCGCTGGATAGGCGCTCGAGCTGCGAACGGAGGCGGGGCCCTATCGGGCGTGCAACCGCTAAGGGATCGATAGTGCCGGAGCGCGACCTGGCCAGGGGGGGCCGGCGTTCTCCCAATCCTCAAGGGCGAATGGGGCGAGTTGGTTGACGGAGGAATATCTCTGACGCGGCGCGTTGCCAGTGATGGCGCACTCCGCCACGTGGTCCCCTGCCCCCTCGTTCCTCTGCTACCCTCCGGCCATGACCGTGCGTTGGGGCATCCTCGGATGTGGCTCCGTCTGTGAGGTGAAGAGCGGGCCTCCGCTGCGGCAGGTGGCGGGTAGCGAGATCGCCGTCGTCATGCGCCGGGATGCGGCCAAAGCCGAGGATTACGCTCGCCGGCATGGGGTCCGACGTTGGACGACCGACGCAGCCGCCGTGCTGAGCGATCCGGCCGTCAACGCGGTCTACGTCGCGACTCCACCGGATTCCCACGCAAGCTACGCGCTCGCGTGCGCCGAGGCCGGTAAGCCCTGCTACGTGGAGAAGCCGATGGCGCGCCATACCCCCGAATGCGAGCGCATGCTGACCGCGTTCGGTGAGGCTGGCCTACCCTTGTTCGTTGCCTACTACCGGCGCGCACTGCCGCGCTTCCTCCACGTGGCAACGCTGCTCCGAGAACGGCGCATCGGCACACCATTGACCGTCACAGTGCGCTATTCACGGCACCGCAGCCGAGAAGACGTCGGGTGGCGATTCGAACCCGAGCGCTCCGGCGGCGGCCTCCTCATGGATCTCGGCAGCCACACGTTGGACGTCCTCGACTTCCTGCTCGGCCCGATTGAGACAGTGACGGGGGAAGCCCGTCGCATGGACGAGGGTCCCGGCGTCGAGGATACCGTCGTGGCCTGCGGGGCCTTTCAAGGGGGCCCGCTGCTTAGCGCAGCCTGGAGCTTCGCGGCAGACGAACACCGCGACGAGATAGAGATCGCAGGAGAGCGAGGCAGGATCAGCCTATCGACGTTCGGTGACGGCCCTGTCGTCGTGACGACCGACAGGGGCTCCGAGAGCTTCCAGTTCACCAACCCAGCTGGCATCCACAGCCACCTCGTCGAGACCATCGTCGCGGAGCTGAACGGAAAACGAGGCGCATGCCCCAGCACGGGCCGCTCCGCTCTCCGCACCTCTCGGGCACTCGACGCCATCCTCGCCGGATACTACGACGGCCGCAGCGACGCCTTTTGGCTGCGCGCTCCAGGCCGAGGTCCAGAAACCTCGCCTTGAGCCCCGGAGCCGGCATCTTCAGCGCAGCCCCGGGCCTCTGTCGCTGCCCTTCGCGATCCTACTACTGGACCTTGGGCGCTTGCGCGTCGAGAAAGAAGAGCATCCAGGCAAACGGCGAGTTCCAGTTGATGGCTACCTCATTCGTCGACCAGCTCTCGTAGTGATCCAAGAAGCACTGCTGTGGCGAGCAGCCACCCAGGCCATACTTCTTGGCCCACGGATCCTCGACTCCTGAGTTGGGCCCTCCAGAGATGACTCCGGGCGGAGCTTCCGGGTACTCCGGGTTCGCCTGCTTGGCCCAGAAGCGGTGGTGTGGGTTGAGTAGCGGATACTCCCCGTACCCGGCGACGTAGCTCTGGTTCAGCGGATTGCGACCCAGGAGGTAATCTGCGGCGTCGCTCACCGCGTTGAGATAGTCGGCGTCCTTCGTAAAATCATAGGCTAGGCCAAGGATTAGTGCGTTGTTCAGAACGAAGGAATTGCTGCCCCAGGGGAAACGCCCGCCCGTGGCCTGGAACGGTACCCGGTACCCCAGCTTCTTGCGATCGGATGCGTAGTCATTGGCAGCGCCGACGACGGCCTGCCGGGCCTTCTCGACCTCCTCCTTGGGCAGGTTGCTCGGGACGACTGCCAGAGAGATGGTTCCCAAGGCCTGCGTATTCTGCCAACCCATGCTGGCATTGCCGCCGCCTGCGCTGAGCGGCACGTCCAGGTAGTGCTTGCTCGCGCGGGCCTCCTGAAGATAGGCATCCTTGCCCGTAGTCAGATACAGCTCGGCCGCCGCCCAATAGAACTCGTCCGTGACGTCGATGTCGCCGTAGGGTCCTCCGCCGGTCCCGTCGTCACCCGGCGCGTAGACTGCTGGGTTCGCCTTCGCGGCCGCCCAAGCCTTCTCGGCCGCAGCGAGCAGCTTCTTGGAGAATGCGGCGTCGATGCTCTTCCAGATGCGAGCACCCTGTGCGGCGCTGGCAGCCATGTTGAGGGTCGCGGCCGTGCTCGGGCGGCGCAAGGTGCGCTTCTCCGGATCCTGGTCGGGGCGCGTCGGGATACCCGTCCACTTCACGTCGTGCATCTTGTGGTGCACCATACCGGCAAGCTTCTGCCCCCCTGGCACCTGCATCTTCAGCATCCACTCGAGCTCCCAACGCACCTCATCCAGAAGATCGGGTTTGCCATTCCCCGCCTCCGGGATGGGCATTGTGTTGTCCTTGAATGGCGCGGTGTTCTTGGCGATGTGTTCGAAGCGTTCCCAGAGATTCAGGAGCGTCCAGACGGTGATTCCGCCATTCACCACATACTTGCCGTGATCACCAGCGTCGTACCAGCCGCCGCTCACGTCCAGGGAGTAGTCGCAACCGGTCCCCTCCCCGCACGGCACACTCTTGTCGCTCACGTGCCCGGCGGGACGGGTCCACTTCTCGTGCTTCGCATACGGCATCTTGATCGCGATGCCGCTGCGGTTGTGATAGAAGAATGAGAGGGCGTCATACTTCGCGTCCGAGTAGATGTCGTTACGAATGTCGAAGGGCACGCTCTTCTCTCCAGCGACCTCCAGTACGTAGCCTTCTCCCTTCTTCTGGACGCTCGAGAAATCCACCGTGTGGACGAACTCGCCAGCGTCCTGATCCTCGCCGAACACCTCAGTCTTCCCTGTAGCCACCGTCTCGCCACTCGCGTCGAGGAGCTTCCAGTCGAGGGGCTCCTGGCTCGGGTTCTTCACTGTCGCATGCTTGTCGAGCCCTGGGAAATAGCCGATCTGGTTGACCCGCACCTTGGGCCGCGGCGGGCCCACGCGCGGCTCGAGGCGCTTGAACTTGGGGTCTTCGAGCGCGATATCGTCGAAGCAGATCGTGAAGGGTTGAGCCGTACCAGCAAGGGGGCCTCCCAGCTCGATGATCACCTCTCCATCACTGGCCACGTCCTCGTTGATGGAGAAGGTGGCGCCGTACACCTGCGGCGTGGGACCTACGTCGACAATCGCCGACCACAACTCCTTTTTCGGCGACGTCACCCCAACGGAAGGCCGCGCACGGGTCTGCGCGGTCGAGTGAGCTTTGAACTTCAGGGTGTATTGGTGGTCGCGTTGGATCACCAGGGGCCGCTGACGCACGACTATATCGAAGGTCTGCTTGCCCGGAGCCTTCACGTCGACGCACAATTCTTCGTCGCTCAACTTGCCTTCGCCGGAGGCGGGCGGCGTGATGGCCACACTCCACGGGATGGTGGTTCCCTCGTCGAAAGCGCCATTGCGCAGCAGGGAGTCGCCCTTCTTTCCGGGGTCCCCTACCTGCATCTTGGCCTTGGCCGCGACGGTGCCTCCCACGGGCGATGCAGCCTCCTGGGAACTGCCGCCGCAGCCAGCGACGGCTAGCGGGACCACCAGAAGCCAAAGAGCGGTGTTCGGGTGCATAGCTTTCATCAGACCTTGGATTCCTTGCAGACTCTCGGGAGCACGCAGATGCGCTCCGAGGGGACCTGGCGCCCAGTCGTGAGCGCGCGGGGAGCGACCTGGGCCTACCACTTGAAACCCGCCGCACCGGACTGCCAGCTACGATTGACCTGCCAGCTACGGTTGACTGAGCTCAGCGGGACCCAGAACTCCGGGCACTATGAAGGATCAAGCTGTCCAGAGCAACAGGTGGGCGGAGGCTCTTCAACCCGAGGAGTACGGGGCTCCCGCAGTCGCGGAAAGCGCCGAGAAGGCTCCTGGTAGCGCCCCAAGGGGGACCCCAACCAACATGAAGTTTTCCGACCCGGCTTCCAGGCTGGCACGTAAGGGGACAAGGCCCTACTCTGCGCCTCTGCCCTCCCCCAATCAGGCCCCAATCAGGGCATCTGCATCAGAGCCCCAGACGCACCAGAGCGAACACGAGCCCGCAGAGCAGCACCGAAACGACCGCTACCCACAGAGCTGAAGGCAAGGCCCAGGGCACCGCCATGAGCCCAATACCCCCAATCAGGTGCGGCAAGCGCGACTGGCGGCGCCCGTATCGGAAGAGCGCCAAGCCCAGCACGGCCGCCATGAAGCTGACGAAGAGGAACCAAGGGTCAGGCATGCGCCAGGAGAGAACGACCAAGCCGCCCGTAACATTCCACGACGCGCCGGCACTCCACGACGCGCCGGCACTCCACGACGCGCGGGACGAGCCCAACGATGGTAGGCTCACAGCCCGGGGGGTCGCGTGAGACGGCCGTTGGCCAGCGCGACGGGAGACCGCCAGGTGAAGAACGAAAGCCGCACGACCAGCTCGGGTCAGGCAGTCCCCATCGACGGAGCGAAAGAGCCTCAACGCCGGTGGCTCCTTTGCCTTGCGGCTGCCGTCGCGCTCCATGCGGGCCTTGCGTCGTTCCGGCCTCTCTCCGCCTCGTCTGCCATCCTCTCACCAACGGCCGCCAGCGACGGCTCTGCGACCCTGGTGGAGGTCGTCACGGTCCCCACTGCGGCGGAGGTGCCAGGGCCCGCGCCAGGCGGCGGTTCCCTGTTGCCGAACCCCAGTGACGCCGACGAAATGGTCCCGGCGCACATTGTTCCAGCCCCGCCCGAGGCGCCAGCGGTCGCCCCCGCGCCGGAGGTCCGCGAAGACTCGCGCTTGGCCAGCGTGGCTCCAGAAGCCGAGGCCGAGCCCGACGCCGCCCCCGCCAGCGCCGTCGAGCTGCTCGCTGACCCAGCCCAGGACGACCCGGCGTGGCCCGACACACTACGACCGGGCCCCATGCGCAAGAACCTGCTCGCCGCCAGACGCCCCACGGCGACAGCCCCGCTGGTGGCCCCCAGCTCGGCTCGGTGGAGCCGTCACAGCGGTCTCGGCCCCGGACGCGGCGGCGGCCCCGGCGGGAAGGGGCGCGGCTGGGGCGCGGGTAACCGCGTCGTCACCGAGCGATTCCCCTTCGGTGGCCCGAGCGGCGCCTTCCGGGCAGATGTGTGCTTCATTCCCAAGGGAACTCCGCGCTTGACCGCTATCACGAATTGCCCGCGCGAGGTCACCTTCTTCACGGACACCTTGGACGTGCCACCCCGTCGTTTCCAGCTCGGGTTTCCCGGAGTCACTGCACGTAACGAGTGGTTCGCCATCCGTTACAGAGGAACTTTCGAGGTCCGCAGGTCGGGGCAATACGCTTTCAGGCTCGTCAGCGATGATGGCGCAAAGCTCTGGGTGGACGACTACCTGATCGTGGACAACGACGGCCAGCACCCGCCTGCGGTAAAGCATGGCAACATGCGTCTTACCGCCGGAAAACACCGGCTCTTCGTGTCCTACTTCCAGGGCCCCCGCGACAATATCGCCCTGCAGCTATTCGTTACTCCTCCGAACGGAGAAGAGATGATCCTAACCCCGCGGTTTTAGCTGGCGCAGGACAGCTACCAGGTCACCGCCTCACGGGAAGCTCCCATAGCTGGCCTCACGGGAAGATCCCACTGCTGGCCTCACGGGAAGATCCCATAGCTGGAGTAGACGCGAGCCACCCGGTCAATCGCGAGCACGTAGGCGGCAGTCCGCAGATCCTGCACCCCTAGACGGTTGCGCACCTCCATCATCGCCCGCAATGCCATGATCATCGTGTTCTCGAGGGCCGTGTGGACGAGCTCCCGTTCCGAGGGGCCCCGAACCAGGAGGTTTCGCTCTGCCGGATCGAGCTGCGCGCCCGTGAGTCGTTCCAGCGCGTCGGCGAAGTGCTCGTTGACCGTCGCCTCCCAGCGGGTGGTCATGCGTTCAAAGCTGACGTGCTTCAGGTTTCGCAGCCACTCGAAGTACGAGACGGTGACGCCACCAGAGTTGAGGTACAGGTCCGGAAGCACCGTGATGCCCCGTGCGGCCAGGATCTCTTCCCCCTCGATCGTAATGGGACCATTCGCGGCTTCGCCGACGATCTTCGCCTGGATGCGCCCCGCGTTGTTGTCGTCGATGACCCTCTGGAGCGCCGCTGGGATGAGGATATCGCACGGGATCTCCAGCCCTATGTCCCGGTCCAAAGTGGTAGCACCCGAATAGTTGCGGATGCTGCCGGTCTGTTGCTTGTGGAGCATGACGGCGTGAAGGTCGATTCCCTCGTCGTTCCGCAACGTCCCGTCGTGCTCGATGAGGCCCACGAGGACCGCCCCCGCCGCCTGCAGGGCACGAGCCGCGTGCGAGCCCACGTTCCCCAGACCCTGGATGACACAACGCTTTCCGGCGACCCCCGGCGTCAGGCCCAATCGAGCCATCTCCTCGACGTCTTCCAGGTAGCGACGCAGCCCGAAGAATACACCCAGCCCGGTCGCCTCCGTGCGCCCCGGGATCCCCCCGAGAGCCAGTGGCTTCGCCGTCACGCAAGCGTCCGCATTGAGCTCCCCCTGGTGGAGCTGCCGGTACGTATCTGCTATCCAGGCCATCTCACGCTCCCCCGTGCCGTAGTCCGGCGCCGGGACGTCGACGGCGGGGCCGAGGAACCGCTTCTTGATGAGCTCCGCCGCATAGCGTCGCGTGACGTTCTCGAGCTCGCGCAAGCTGAACGCGCGCGCGTCGATCTTCACAGCGCCCTTGGCGCCACCGAAGGGCACGTTCACCAGGGCACACTTGAAGGTCATGAGCGCGGCGAGGGCCATCACCTCGTCCTGATCGACGTCAGGGCTGTAGCGGATACCGCCCTTTGTCGGCGTTCGATGGTGGCTGTGTTCGGCGCGGTACGCTTCGATGACCTTGATGGACCCGTCATCCATCTTCAGGGGGAAGCGAATGCGGAACACGGCATTGCACGCCTTGATCTGCTCCAGCAGGCCCGCCGGATGGGAGGTATATGCAGCCGCGCGGTCGAATTGCTCGATCACGTTGGCGAAGAAGCTGAGCTTGGGCATGTGCCCGTCAGGATGCGCGGCCTCACCCACGCTGCCAATAGGGTTCTGCGTATCGATCCGCGGTTTCTGGCCCCAAGGTGTCCGGAAAACCGCCGCTTGAAGCCGCCCAAGCGAGAAATATCGGAGCCGTCCAAAGATTCCCTTTGACAGTCGGTTTCCGGTAGGTATCATCTGCGCCCTCTGACGCGCGGTGGAGCAGCCTGGTAGCTCGTCGGGCTCATAACCCGAAGGTCGTTGGTTCAAATCCAGCCCGCGCAACCAAAGGCTCCGGAAGACAAGCTTCCGGAGCCTTTTTCGTTTTGTCAGCCTTCGCGCACGAGGGCGCTTTCTCCGCGCGGTGAACGCTCTTGTCGGCGGTGGGGGGACATAACCCGGAGGCCCGGGTGAGACGGCCCCAGGAGGGCCGTAGCGGGGCGATCTGGGGGCTCTCTGAGAGGGTTCAGCGCGGAGAGTCTTGGGGCGGGTTGAACGAAGCCGCTCCGCGGCGGGGTCGTGCTCTGCTGCGATGGTGCGAGCCTGAACACGTGTTCCCGTTGTGACCCTCCGTGTCGCTTGCGCCTCGGCGACCGACCGTAGAGACGGCAGCCTCC
>JAEWRL010000235.1 GCA_023398955.1 Pseudomonadota bacterium | reverse complement strand
GGAAATCTGCACGTCCGGATCTGAGAGGGGCCGGGGGCAACCCCGGCCTACTCGCTATAGCCTGCCCTCCGGTTGCATTTGGCGTTGCCAGTTCCCCTGTTTGGTTCCGGCTCCGCCGGGTTAGGATTGCTGCAGGAGCATCCGGATACCGAGGCCCACGACGACGAGCGTGCCGACGAGTGCCCCGGTAGGGCCCAAGAGTTGCGCCACGGCCCCGAGCCGCCGAGCGCGCCGCCCTTGGAGCATCGTCTCCATGGTGCCAGCTTGGGCCCTCTCGAAGACCGCGAGCTTCGTCCCGAGGCCGATGAGGGCAACGAGGCCGAGGGCGAGAGCCGGCGCCAGGATGGGGCCTGCGGCCTCGACGGCTGCGCAATGAGACCGCGTGCTTGCTGCTTGCCGCGTCGAAGTCCCCATATGCAAAGGGCCCGCTTGCTCCATGTCCACGGACCCTTCGGAATCGGCAAGCCGGCCTCGGGATACTCCACAGCCTTCGCAAGTGACTCCGCAAGCATCCGGGATACCCCGGAGCGTCCGAGTGCCGATACGCAAGCCTATCCGGGATACTCCGGAGCGTCCGAGTGTCGATACCCAAGTCGATTGTTGGGGGTCGCGCACCTCCTGAGGTGGATACGCAGCTCGATTCTGCGAGGTCCAGAGCACCCAAAAACGAATGCAGAATCGACTTGGGGATGCTCCGGAGGCTTCGGAGGTGGATGGGCAAGCCGATCCGGGGTGCTCCGGAGGCTTCGGAGGTCGGTTGGCAAGTAGATCCTCGAGGGTCGACAGCCTCGGGCGATGGGTCGGCAGGTCGGCAGGTCGGTCCCAGAGCTAGAAGTCCGCCGCCAGTCGGACGAGAGTCCTTGTTCATGGCGCGCTGGTATGCGGGGTGCGCCTGCATCCGTTCGGCATGGTTCACGACGTGGGCCATGGTGAGCGAGCCGGACGTCGCTCGAGCTGCGAGCGTATGCGCGGAGGTTGCGGGGTGCCGGACGGTTCATGGATGCCGATTGGTTCGACGCGATGGCTGACCTCATCGAGGCTCGAGGTGGCTGAAGCCGAGCTGCGAGAAGGCCGGCTCGGCTCCTGTGAATCAGCGCCGGGCCTTCGTACAAGCGGGCGCCGGCGCGGTGGCCCTGACGGCTTTCTCCGCCGAGCGTCTGCGCTCGAGCCGCGGCAATGACTCCCGAGCGCGCGCGTTTCAGCGGAAATCGTGGGTAGCCGTGCAGCGCCACGGCCTCCATCGAGCCTGCTCGCGTACCCTGTCGATGCGACGAGGTGTTGAGGGAGGGCCGTATCGCCCAAGGCGTGCAGAGGACCAGCCAGGTGCTCCAGGTTATTGGGCTGCATTCTGAAGCGTTGCCGGCGGGCCTGAGGAGCTTCATTCTGGCGCTGCGAGCTCGCCTGGAGGCCCGGATCGAGGAATGAAGGCCGCATCCGCTTGCGTCAGGGCGAGCCGTCCAGCTCGCCCGTCGCGCGCTGGGATTCGTAGTACGCCGTCACCAGGTCATCACCGATCCGTGACCACAGGTCCAACGTCGGCAGCAGCTGCTCGCGCAGGGCGTCGGCGAGCTCGGCGGCAGTGGGCGGCTCCGCCGGGTCGTGCAGGGCAGTGATGAGCTCTTCCAGGAGCTGCTTCACGGTAGCGATCTGCTGGCGGGACCTCTCCAGCTCGGGTCTGTCGCGCAGCGCCTCGAGCTCGCTCGACACGGCGCTCAGCGCGGCCTGGGCCTCTCCAAGCTGCTCGACGACGCCGTGCAGGCGCCCCGGTCTACAGTCCTCCGCGAGCCACCTGCGCGTGCCCTCCGATAGGGCTAGAACCCCGGTCCCCGCATCGGACATGGCGCTCACCAGTCGTTGATAGTCGAATACCCGATAGCCCTGCCGCTCCAGTACGGACGCGGTGGGATCCGTCACCGGGGCCAGCCTCCGGCGTACGCAGGGCTCGCACGAGGGGGGAACCTCACCGCGAACATGGGCTTCGCGGAGCGCGTGGTAGGGTTTCCCGTTCCAGACAGCCTCGACGCCGAGCTCCATCACGTTGCCCAGGGACGACTCACGGGTGCAGGGGCTGAAGCGGCAAGGACTCGTCTCGCCGCTGGCGGCAATGTAGAGAGAGCTGTAGACGAGGGGGCAGGGACGCTCAAGGCGCAAGGGACCGTCTTCGCTGATTGTTGCTCGGTCCGCGCGCGCCCGCGCCATGCTCGGCGAGCTGGGGGCATGCTCGGACGAGGGCTTGTCCGTCGCGCGGAACGCCTCCACGACCAATGCCACACCGAGCTCTCGCGCCCGAAGCGCCGCCTGCTGCAGGAGGAGCTCGTCGCGGTGGGCATCATAGGCGACCGCCTCGTGTTCGAAGCGGGGGCTCCCACCGACGGGAACGAAGGGCTCGAGTTGAACGCCCTCGGCGCCCATGCGCGCGGCGTACTCCACCAGCTGCACGAGATCGGGCAGCGTAGAGCGAAGGGCAAAGGCTCGCAGGCGGAGCGCGGGGAGCGCGCATTTCATCTGACGCTTGAGCTCGCGCAGGGCCATGAGGTAGGTCGTGAGCCGCGCGAAGGCGAAGGGTTCCGGCTCATGGAAGTGTTGGTACTTCGCCGGATCCGCGCTGCTGACGGGAATGAGGATTCGGCAGACGCCGGCCTCTACGAAGGCCCGGCAGCGCTCCTCGGTGAGGCTGGCGCCATCCGTGAACAGCTCGACCATCGCGCCGTGGTTCGCTGCTGCGGTGAGCAGCTCCGGCGCACCCGCCTCGCTTTCCGCTGATCCACTCGCCAGGAACGAGACTCGAGCAGCGCCCCCGAACCAGGGCTGAACCAGGGCAAGGAGGCCTTCGGGATGAGCTCCTTCGTCACCCTCGAGCGCATCGGCCCGCGGTGCGCGGCCTGGAGGGAGAAGCGTGGGGCTCTCGATGATCAGTTCCAGAGGGGCATTGTGGGCCATCGAGCCCTGGTCCAGCAGGATCACCACGTAGCGGGCGTAGTTGCGCCGCTTGAGGCGGCGGAGGCTGTTTGCGCCAAAGGGACTGTGCAAGAGCACAGCAGCCCCGAACCGGGTCGGTGAGGGTCGTTCGGGCGCCATCGCTGGCCGAGTGACGTCACGGAGGCAATGTGGCATAAGCCCTGGAGCCACACCGTGGGTTGAACGAGCGCGACCCCCCACGTGGGTTATCCGAATCTCGCGCTGGCCGTACCCCTGCGCGCCAGGGGATCCGGTCGGACCGTTGGCGCCCAAGCCTGCTTCGCTCCGCCCCAGGAATGCCGAGGAACCGAGATGTTCGAGCACCTCACCGACGAGTCACTACGGTTGGGAGACCACGCGCGCGGCTACGATGCGGAGATCCTGCTGACGAAGGACATGGTTGGACAACTCGGGGAGGGGCTGACCCGCCAGTTCACAGAAGAGGCGCACGTCCACGACGAGCGCTACTTCGATCTCGCGGCAAAGAAGCAAGTGTTCACCAAGGCGCTCTCCCTCTCCCCGATGCGCCACGCGGGCGAGATCATCGAGGTCTTGGACATCGGCTGCGGCAGCGGCAATGCCACGTTCCCCCTGCTCGAGCTGCTTCCCGCCTGCAGCGTGCTGGCCACGGATCTGAGCCCACAGATGGTGCAGATCCTCGTCACGAGGGCGAAGGCGCTTGGTGTGATGGACCGCGTCGTGCCGCTCGTGTCGAACGCTTCGACTCTGGACCTGGCACGCGATAGTTTCGATCTGGTGGCGGGTTTCTCGATGCTCCACCATCTCCTCGAGCCGAGGCGGTTCCTGCGGAAGCTCGTCGAGTCCTTGCGGCCTGGGGGCTTGGCCGTCCTCCTGGAACCGATGACGGCCGGGCACCTCGTCGTCCGACACTTCATGGGACTGTTCTGTGGCGAGGAGCACCTCTCGGCGCTCCTGCCCGACGACATCCGAGACTTCTTCCAACAGTTCATGTACACGGTCGAGGTGCTCTCTGCGCAGGACCGGAGCGGCTTCGATTACGCGAAGATCGACGACAAGTGGACCTTCTCTCGGGCGTTCTTCGAGGAGTGTGCCCAGGAGAACGGCGCGACGTGGCGTTGCTTCGGGACGAGCTCCTTGGAGCATCCCTTCACGGACAAGCTCGAGGAGCTCGTCTGGATGGGGCTGGGAAGACGCTGGCGCTTGCCGCAGCGCCTCCGCGACATGACGCTCGCTTTCGACGCATCGATCCCTCGCGACGCCTTCGACGAGCTCGCGACGGAAGCCTGCGTCGTGTTCGCCAAGCCCCTCTGACGGCGAGCGCTGGGACGTCCTACCGAACTCGGACCATGGTGCACCTCGCCGCCCTTGGGGCCAGCGTGACGGGAGCCCTCATCGCCCTGCCACGCAGTGTCGAGGCCTGTGGCCCGACGCCGTTCGTCGAGCGCGAGGAGGTGCTGCGCCGCGACGGCAGCACGGGCGTCCCCACGAACGCCGAGCTGCGGGTCGGGCGCCGCCTTCGAGATCCGAGCCGTCGACTTGGCGGGCAACGAGTCCGCGCCCAACGTTGCCAGAACCATCGACGTCGTCTGTGATCCCGACGCCCCTGACGCAGTCACTCAGCACGGTGAAACGAGCGACGGGGAGACCCGGGGGGACGGTCCGGTAGCGGGCGCGGCGACAGCGGCAAGCGAGAGCTCGGCGCGGGACCTCGACGACGACACGACGGACGAGGCGTGGCGAGAGAGGCAGCGTGGGGTGGCTCCCGGCCCTGATCCTTGGACGCTCCCGCTTGGACGGTCGGGGTGGCAGGAGTCGATGACCGCGTCAGAGAGGCGAGCATCGGCGACGACGCTCAGCGGATCCGTCCGAATGGGTTCTACTCGAATAGTCTCCGAGCCGCTGGCCAGAGTTGACCGAATTCGGAACGGTCGGGATCATCGCTTTGCTCTGCCATCACGATGGCGTCCACCTCTGCCAGCGCGCTCGGCTCCACATAGGGACTATCGCGGAGGATCTCCGCAAAGGTGGCAATCGCGGCTGCCCATCGAAAGTCCCTATCCAGGCCTGCCACGCTCTTGGCGAGAGCCTCCGGCGCGAGGGAGACTCTCACCTCCTTCGCCAGGTCCGTCGCCGCCGCATCGACGCCCTTGTATCGGACCTTGACGAGAGCCAAGTCTCCAGCAGCCACCTCCACGTCGCCGTCGAAAGGCTCGCCCGCCGCCAGCGCTGGCGCGCTTTCCAGCTGGGGAAGCTCGGCCCTCTCCAGAGCAAGCTCATACAGCGCAGTGACTTGGTGACCTGCTCCGATCTCCCCAGCGTCAACGACGTCGTCGCGGAAATCGCCATCGGCGAGCGAGCGATTGTCGTAGCCAATGAGCCGGTAGGCGTAGACGAGGGCAGGATTGAACTCGACCTGAATCTTCACGTCTTTGGCGATGTGGGTCATCGTCGAGAGTAGGCGCTGGTTGGCATATCTCGTCGCCTGGTCTTCGTCGGTGATGAGCGCGTAGATCCCATTGCCGGCGTTGCTCACTTCTTCCATCATCGAATCGTTGAGGTTGTCCCAGCCGAACCCGAGCGCAGTGAGAGTAATCCCCGTTGTACGCCTATCCTCGATGAGCCGGACCAACTCTTCCGTCGAAGACGGGCCAATGTTGAAGTCCCCATCCGTGCACAAGACGACGTGGTTCAGGCCCCCCTCGACGAAGGCACTCTCCGCCTGCTCGTAAGCCAGCTCCAACCCGGCTCCACCCGCTGTGCTCCCCCCGGCTTCCAGCGAATCGATCGCGGACGTCAGCGTGGCATTCTCGGATACGGCAGTTGGTGGGAGCACGACCTTTGCACCGCTGGCGTAGGTCACGAGCGAGACCGAGTCTGTTGGCTGGAGCACGGTCAGGGCCTCCGACAGCACCCGCTGCACGAGCGGAAGCTTGTCCGCCGAGGCCATGCTGCCCGAGGTGTCGACGAGGAAGACGAGGTTGGTCCCCTCGTGCTCCTCATGTGCTGGCGGCGCGGACTTGCCCTGGATACCAATGCGCATCAGCGTGGTGCCCCGATCCAAGAGGTGGGGCGCGGCAGCAACATTGATGGCGAAGGGGACCTTCGCATCGTGCGCCACCAACGGATACTCGTAGGCAAAGTAGTTGACGTACTCTTCGACGCGCACTGTCTCAGGGCTCGGCAAGACACCACGTCCGATGCTCCGTCGGAACCCGTCATAGCTGGCCGTGTCCACGTCCGCAGCGAAGGTCGACAGGGGATCGTGCTCAGCGACGACGAAGGGATGGTAGCCGGGACCATCCGGAGCGGGCTCGACGGGAGCCGTACCCAGATCCGTCGGCACATAGTAGCCGGGTCCCTTCGCGCCATCGCCGATGGCGCCGTCCTTCGAAGGGCCGCTCCCTGCGGTACCTTCCATGGACCCGAAACCGCACGCACTCACCCATAAGCCGCAGCAGACTCCCGCGGCGCCCAGATTCTCGCAGACTCGATTCATGGATTCCTCCGTTTCAACAATCATTCGAGGGGCAGCCTCGCCCCGGCGCTCTTCGCCTCCAGCTCCGCCGGCTGTCACGGCCTGCGCAAGATGCGAACACCGAATGCGAGTGCCATAAGCCCCAGGAGAGCCCCCCACGCGAGCCGCCCCGAGCATCGCTCCGGCGTCGCACCGACGCTGCACCCACAGAAGGGTCCGTCGTCGTCGACACCTGGTGCATTCCAGTCTCCGAACTCGCCTCGGCTCATCGTCACGACACGCTGCGGCGCTTCGGGAGGGAGAACGCACTCGTCTGGGAGCGATTCGATTCCGACACCCACGCTTCCCACGGTTCGCGGCGCGTCGCGCTCACCGACGTCGATGGCCGTGACGGCCTTCGTCGTCACGGCGTAGAGCTTCTCCTCTACAGGCAGAGTCCTCAGGACCCTCCCGGGTTGTTGGAGGTTACCCAGCGGCTCTAGAGTCTCGTGTCCCATCTCGATGAGCTGAACGTGGTGCTCGGGAACGCAGCCCTCTCCGGTCTCGACGTTGTCCGAGTAGGGAACCACCACCAACGGGAGCGTCTCCGAATCCCCTTCCAGGACGCGCACGGCCCGGAAGTCGCTGGAGGCCTCGGTGCTCGCCGTTTCCGAGCCGAACTGGAGCCGACGGAGCTCCCGAGGTGCGCTGGGATCACTGACGTCGAAGAGGGACGCTGCGACTTGGCTTCCGGCGTCACCACGCCCCACCGCCAATAACCGGTCTCCCCGGGGGAAGACGTAGTCACTCCAGCCCGGGATCTCGAGTTCACCGAGGATTCTCGGTGCCGAGGGAGCCTCGAGAGAGATGACCCACAGGGGATCCTTCCCCACGATCAGCACCTGTTCGTTGACGATGATCTCGGGCTGGTAGGTGACTACGTAGGCGCGATCCCCGACGAAGCGGGTCGCGAAGAGTTCTTCTTCGGGGGCCAACTCATCGATGGATCCCATCGGCTCCAGGCGATCTGGATTCGTAATATCGAGGACGTGGAGCGCGCTCGCGTCGACGTCCACTCTGCGGGTTACCATTCGCAGGGTCCTGCCGAGAGCGTCCATGTGGAACCGCCCAGGGAGCAGCCCGCTCACGAGGATTCGGCCCCGCTCGGTGAACGAGCCATCCCCTGGCGAGATGTCGATGTAGCGAACTCGCGTACTGGGTGTTGCTTCCTCTGCGACGAAGATGGCCTCGTTCGTCATGTGGATCTCGAAACCAGCACCTTGGAGCGGAAGATCGGCGAGGACCTCGATCACGTCTCCCGAGCTCACATCGAGCGAGTAGAGCCACCCGCGATCCGGCTCGATGGGGGCGGCCGAAGTGACGACATAGAGGATGTCGCCGACGAGACGGCTGGAGACTAGGGCGCCAGGAACGCAACGTTCGCTGGCCACAGCTGGCTCGTTGGTGGGGTCAGTCACGCTCGCGACGCCGGTCGACGGATAACGGTCGAGCCCCTTGGGCGCCAATGCATGGCATTCGAGGGACGAGTCTCCCACGAGCACCAACAGCGCCTCGTCCCGCACGTAGAGTTCCCCTCCTATGCCCGCCATGGAGCCCAGTCGTGCCGCTCGCTTCGGCGCGCTGGGCTCGGTCGCGTCAATGACGTTCAATCCCGTGTGTTCGTTCAAGACATAGATCCAATTGCCGTCCACCCCAACCAAATCGCTCTCCTCGATGACCACCGGCTCCGTCGGACGACGCACATCCACTGTCGTTGCCACTTCTGAGCCTGATGATGAGCCGTCAGCGCTCGAACTGACCGCTCCGGCCTCGCTCTCGCCCTCCAAGTGGTCGCAGCACCCGGACGCGAACGACAGGCACGTCACGAAAGCCAGCGATGCACTCCAAGGAGGCGAGCTGTTTACGGCCGTCGTAATGCGCCGAGAAAGCAGAGGTGTCGGT
Organism: Pseudomonadota bacterium; assembly: GCA_023398955.1. Lineage (GTDB taxonomy): Bacteria > Myxococcota_A > Polyangia > Polyangiales > Polyangiaceae > JAEWRL01. The sequence goes on along the minus strand of JAEWRL010000235.1, from coordinate 24,180 downwards.
CCCAACGTGCTGCCTCGATGAGGCGAGCCGTCATCGCGTTTTCTGTGGTTCATCAGACCTCCCGAAAGGCGCACACGGCACGGCCGTCGCTACGACGAAACCCGAGCGTGTCCGAACGTGGCAGGCGAGCCCCCATGAGCTCGAGTGTCGAAGCAATGTCGACGCTCAGTATGCCGAGACCGCGGCGGGACGCAATGCACGATACGCACAAACCATCCCCTCGTTTGGCCCAGGCATGTGCGAATCGAGCTCAGTCCCCGTCGCCCCCAGCAATTCCATGCGCGCTGGGATGCTCGAGCCAGAGTCAGATTGGAGGCCAGAGCGGCGAGCCCACGCCCCACCGCGGGTTCGACGCATCACCCCGCGGATCGAGGTGGTCCCGACCGCTCATGCGAACCGGCGCGCGCGAGCGTCGGGGTGCCCCGCCATCGCGCGCGCACCGTCAATCGAAGCGATACGTGGCGCGCGGCTCGAGCTCACCGTCGAGGACCACGAGCGAGGCTTCGTCGTGCTCCCCGAGTCTCCGGAGCTCGAGTCGCAGGGTGGCGCTGTCGTCGGCTGCAGCGCTTTCGAGGTACGAGTCGAGCGATGGACCATCAGAGTCGAAGGTCAAGACGGCGGAGCCTTCCCTGGCGGACAGGGTCTCAGCAAACTCGATGGTGATGTGCACACCCAGGGATACTCGGCGACCACATTCGTCGTCCACGATCGAGTCTCCTTGGTATGCGAGGGTGAGCTGGATAGTGGGCAGACTCGTTCCCTCTTCGAAGCCGAGGGCCTCCACGAATCCCGAACCCATGTTCGCCTGAGTGCCCGTCCGACCGCTATTCCATGGCGCCAGCAGCTGGGCGGCGCTTTGCCCCAGAGAGGTCGGCTCCGAGTGACCGATGAGCCGCGTGGCGCAGGGGAGCGCGCCGCCGGACGCCGGGGCTCCCTGATCACTGGTCCCCATATCGCCCGTGAACCCGCCGAGGCAGCCGGGCAGCGCAGCAGCCCAGAGCACCACCCAGAGGCGGCCACCGAGGTGTTTCTTGGGGCTAGCGATGCGCATCGTGCTGCCGTTGATTATCCGGGGCAGGGGCGCGCGGGTCAACGCACGATACGCTCATTTCGTGGCCCCAATCCGCCCTGGAGTGTGCGAATCTCGACTATGTGAACCACGATCAGCTTGCCTCTGAGATCCTGCGTGCGCTGCGAGGTCACCGCTCACAGCCAGCTTTCAGTCGTCGCCTCGGCTACAAGAGCAACGTCGCGTATCGGTGGGAGAGCGGGAAGGCTTTTCCATCGGCTGCCAAGGGTCTGCAAGTCGCGGAGAAATTTGGCGTCGACCTGCGCGCCGGGCTCGAGCGCTTCTTTCGGGGCACGCCCGAGTGGCTCGCGAAGGTAGAGCCCACTTCCGCGCATGGCGTCACGGAGCTGATTCGCTACTTGGTTGGGATCACGCCGATTGGCGAAGTGGCGCGACGTGCAGAGCGCAGCCGCTTTGCCGTGTCTCGTTGGCTCAAAGGAGAAGCCGAGCCGAGGCTGCCCGAACTCTTGCTGCTCGTCGACGTGGCCAGCCAGAGGCTCCTGGATTTCGTCGAGATACTCGTCGATCCGAGCGCCCTGCCCACAGCGGCTGCCTCGTGGTCCGAGCTCCAGGCTGCGCGCGAAGCGGCCTACGCAGCGCCCTGGGCGCATGCCGTATTGCGAGTGCTCGAGCTCACCGAGTACAAGTCCCTTCGCCAACACCAGTCGGGGTGGATCGCTGCGCGACTGGGCATTTCGGTCGAGGAGGAAGGTAAGTGCCTCGAGCTCCTGGCGAGCTCCAAGCAAATCCGGCGCGTTGGGCGCCGCTGGGTCATCGACGAGACTCGTACGGTGGACACACGAACCGATCCGGAGCGCTCCCGCGAAGTGAAGCGTTGGTGGACCAAGGTTGCTCTCGAACGCACCGAACAGGGCCACGAACATCGCTCGTCCTACGCCGTATTCAACGTCTCCGAGAAAGACCTCACCGAAGTCGCGACCCTCTATCGCGAATTCTATGATCGGTTGCGAGCGATCGTGACTCGCTCCGAGCCGTGCGAACGCGTCATGCTGCTGACGACACACCTCGTGGCGCTGGAACGCCCTCATTTCATCACGCCAGGGCTCCTGGACGCGCCGAAACAGACTGCATCGAGAGGCAGAGGCTCGGCTCGTCGATCCCACGCCCCACGATAGCCCCGTCCGCGAGCTCGCATTCGGCACTTCGAGGGTCCGTATTTGGTCCCACGTGCCTACGTTCCAGCGAATGTACGAACTTTCACGGTCTGAAGCGCTGGGCATGCCTCGTGCTGTCATGCCCGAGTCGAACCATGAACGTCCCCACAGGCAGCCTCAATGCGGCGCCGCGCACTCCTCGGAGCCGTCGGCGCCGTTTCCTAATCAATCCCTCTCGGTTCGGGGTCCAACTCGCTGGCGTCGCGTTCCTCGCGTTCCTCTTCGGGAGCAGCACCGGCTGTACCGAACGCGCCGAGGCCAAGGCGCGTCTGCCCTCCGTCGAGGAAACCCTCGCCACCCCCATTCGCGTTACAACACCTCAGCGAACGATCGCGGCGAGCTCGACGGAGCTCACCGGCACGATCCGCTCACAGCACGAGAGCACCCTCAGCGCGAAGGCGTCGGGTCAGATCGTGGCCCTTTCGGCAGAGGTGGGGGATCGCGTGAAGAAGGGGCAGGTGCTCGTGCAGCTCGATGTCTCGCAGGCTAGCACCTCCCTCAGCAGCGCCCGGGCGGCAAAGCGCCTCGCGGAAGCCAATGCAAGCCACGCTCAGCTGGAGATGGAGCGCACGGCCACTCTCTTCGAAAGGGGAGCCCTGGCCGATGCTGCTTTGGATGGCGCGAAGACTCAGCACGACGTCGGCCAGGCTCAGCTGGAGCAGTCTGAAGCGGCCGTTCTCTCGGCGCAGCAGCGCATCGCCGATTCCGTTGTTCGCGCGCCCTTTGCCGGCGTCGTGTCGGCGAGGTACATGAGCCAAGGGGAGATGGCCACCGCGACCCCTCCCTCGCGGCTCATCACCCTCGTCGACCCCGACGCTTTGGAGGTTCGTCTCAACGTGCCCGAGTCGCTGCTTCCCTACGTGAAGACCGGCGACAAGCTGCGCGGGACCGTGAGTCCCTCCGGCAAAGCTCTGGAGGTCGAGGTGACGGCTCGTTCGAGCCTGGTGGACGAGCGGACGCGCACCGTCGAGGTGCTGGCCCGAGTCGTTCGTCATGACCTGGAGCAGTTGCTCGTGGGGATGCTCGTATCGCTGGACGCCTCCACGTCGCCCCGCATCGAAGGTCCCTTCCTGCCGGCGGCGGCGCTGCACAAAGACGAGCGCGGGCACTATGTCTTGGTCGTGGAGGGCGAGAGCCTCGAGCAGGTGCGCGTCGAGGCGCGCGCCCTGAACCCCGGCATTTATAGCGTGCCCGTAGGTCTGCCGTTGAATGCCGTCGTCGCCCTGGACGAGGGCGGAGACTTGCAAGCGGGCGACAAGGTGCGCGTCGTTGGCGGCTGACGAGTTGGGGCGCGCCGTGCCCGAATCGAAGGACCAGTATGGACCCCATTAGACTCTTTATCAGACGTCCGATCTTCACTCTGATGTTGATCGTGACCCTCGTCGTCTTCGGTCTGTTCAGCTATCCGAAGATCGGCGTCGACCAGTATCCCGAGACGGACGTCCCCGTCGTGACCGTCACTACGGTGCTGCCTGGAGCCGATCCGGAGTCGGTGGAGCGTGACGTCACCGAGCCCCTGGAGGAGGCGCTGAACACTGTCTCTGGGCTCGACAAGCTCCGCTCCGTCAACCTGGAGAACGTCTCGCAGATCATCATCATGTTCGGGATGGACGTCGACGTCAATGTCGCGGCCCAGGACGTGCGGGATCGGGTGCAGGCAACCTTGGGAAAGCTCCCCACGGACATCGAGGCCCCCGTCGTGGAGAAGTTGGACCTGGGCTCCGCACCGATCATCACCGTCGCCATGAGCGGCCCCCTCGAGGATCGTGAGCTGTCCCGCATCGCCGAAGACGAGGTCAAGCCCGCCTTGCAGCAGATCGAAGGCGTCGGCGCGGTGGAGCTCACGGGCAACCGCTTGCGCGAGGTCCAGGTCCGCCTCGATCCCATGCGCTTGCGGGCTGCCGGCCTGACCGCCCCGGAGGTGGCGCAGATGCTCTCGGCGCAGCACCTGGACGTCCCCAGCGGTCGCACCGCGGAAGCGCTCTGGGAGCGCACCATCAAGCTGCGCGCGGAGGCTCAGACTATCGAAGCGCTTCGCGACCTGGTCATCGCCAGTCCGGAAGCGGTGCCAGTGCGCTTGCGCGACGTCGCCGATGTCGTCGACGGGACGGAGGAGGCGCGCAGCTTCGCGGAGCTCGATGGGCGCCCGGCGATCGGCTTCGTGGTGAGGAAGCAGAGCGGAGCAAATACCGTGCACGTCGCTGAGCGCGTGACAGCTGCGCTCAGCGAGCTCAGCGCGCGGCTCCCCAAGGGTTGCCAGCTGGAGGTCGTGCAGGACAACTCGCGATTCATCCGCGCATCCATCTCCGGGGTCAAGGTGGACATGGTGCTCGGCGGCTTGTTCGCCGTGATCGTCGTCTTCTTCTTCCTACGCAACGCGCGCTCCACCCTCGTCTCGGCGGTCGCCTTGCCGACCTCGGTCGTGGGCACCTTCGCTTTCATGAACGCCGTCGGCTTCACGTTCAACATCGTCACCATGCTGGCGTTGACGCTCTCCATTGGGCTGCTCATCGACGACGCCATCGTCGTCATCGAGAATATCGTGCGAAAGATGGAGGCGGGGATGACGGCGCGTGAGGCCGCGGCTGTGGGAACCAAGCAGATTGCCCTGGCCGTCTTGGCTGTGACCCTCACGATCGTCGCCGTATTCGTGCCGGTGGCGTTCATGGAAGGTATGGTGGGCAGGTTCTTCTACCAGTTTGGTACCACGGTCGCTGTCGCCGTCCTCATCTCTTACGCCGTGTCCATGACGCTCACCCCCACCCTGTCGGCGCGGGTGCTGCGGGAAGAGGAGAGCCATGGGCGCGTGTCAAGAGCCATCGAGGGGGTGTTGCTCGGTACCGAAGCTGGCTATCGTCGCGTCCTCCGCTGGTCCCTCCAGCATCGCGGGGTCGTGCTGGTGCTCACCGGCGGAGTCTTCGCGGCGAGCATCTTCTTGGCGACCAAGATGAACTTCGGGTTTCTCCCGGAGCAGGACATGTCCCTCGTGCGCGTCGGAGTCGAGCTGCCGGCGGGGACACGCCTCGCCGACACCCGCGCGCAGCTCGAGGACCTGGCTCGGCAGGTGCGGCAGGTCGAGGGTGTGGAGCGGACCTTCGCTTCCGCTGGCGGCGGTGCGCAGCAGGAGGTGAACAAGGGCGAGCTTCTCGTCAACCTGGTGCCGATCGCCGAGCGCGCCTACACTCAATCCGAGCTCAAGCAGCACCTTCGAGAGCGCCTGCGAGCCCTGCACGGCGTTCAGATGACGGTGACCGACGTATCGATGGTCAGCATCAGTGGCTCCAGCCCACAGCTCGTTCAGTTCGCCCTTCGTGGCTCGAATTGGCAAGAGCTCCAGGCCACCGCCGAGAAGACCCTCACGGCCATGAAGGCCAACCCCGTCTTCGTGAACGTCGATTCCACCTACCGTCCCGGAAAGCCGCAGCTCGACGTGCGCATCGATGCAGAACGCGCCAGCGCCCTCGGCATCCCCGCGGGGCAGCTGGGCACGACCTTGAGGGCCATGCTGGCCAAGGACACCATGGGCAAGTTCCGGGCCGACGGGGACACGGCGGATATCGTGGCGACGCTGCCCCCGGACGTGCTCTCCGATCCAGCAAAGCTCGGGAGCGTCCAGGTGCGCGCTCCCAACGGGAGCCTGGTGGAGCTCAGGAGCTTCGCAAAGCTGGAGCCAGGTGAGGGCGCGGCGCGCATCGACCGCTACAGTCAAATGCGCCAGATCATGCTGCTCGCAGATCTGAAGGGTGCAAGTCTCAGTGAGGGAATTGCCTGGCTCACGGGGTATGCGGAGCGCGAGTTCCCGCCGAGCATCGAGACGAGCTTCGAGGGCCAAGGGGGAGAGCTCGGTAAGAGCTTGGAGTCCTTCGGGGTCGCCATTGTCCTCGGCGTGGTGCTCATCTACATCATTCTCGCCGCGCAGTTCGAGAGTCTGCTGCTCCCGCTCTCCATCATGATGGCCTTGCCCCTCGCCGTGATTGGCGCCATCGGTGGGTTGCTCGCCGGAGGCCAGGACATGTCCCTCTTTGGCATGATCGGCATGATCATGCTCATGGGGCTCGTCACTAAGAACGGCATCCTCATCGTCGAGTTCGCGAACCAGGTAAGGACCGAAGCTGGGTCCGCTTTCGAGGCGATGATGCATGCAGGGCCGGTCCGCCTACGGCCCATCTTGATGACGACCATCGCCATGATCGCTGGCATGGTCCCTGTCGCCTTGGCTCGCGGTGACGGCGCTGAGTCGCGTGTACCCATGGCCGTCGCCGTAATAGGTGGCCTGGTCACCTCGACCCTATTGACTCTCGTGGTGGTGCCCGTCTTCTACAGCCTGCTCGATCACGTTGGCGTCTGGCTCGCGCGCTGGACTCCCCGCGCCCCGGTTGAACACGAGGCGGCCTCGGCAGGCCCCGCAATGGGTTGAGTGCACCCCCAGACAGGCTGGCTCTCTACAGTCCCAAGCGCTTCATCTTGTTGCGGAGGGTGCTCGCCGGTAGTCCGAGGACCTCGGCGGCACCCCCGGGTCCCTTGAGCCTCGCGCCAGTGGCGGCAAGCACCCGCCGGATGTGCGCAGCGGTTGCCTCCTCGAAGGTCGGCACTCGACCGCCTGGCGTGCCGCTCATGGCCGTCGAGGTGCAGCGGGGAGACCGCCCCAGCAAAGGGAACGTCAACGGCTCGCCGCGACAAAGGATCAGGGCGCGCTCCAGGACGTTGCGCAGCTCGCGAACGTTGCCGGGCCAAACGTACTCGAGCAGCTGCTCCAAGGCATGGGCGCCGAGTACGGGCTCGAAGCGGAGGCCCATCTCGCGAGCGTGTTGCTGCATGAAATGCCGCGTCAGGCTAGGGATGTCCTCGCGCCGTTCGCGCAGCGGGGGGATGGAGATTGGGAAGACATTGAGGCGGTACAGGAGGTCCTCGCGGAAGCGACCCTGCCGGACCATCTGCGGGAGGTCGCGGTGCGTGGCGGCGACGAGGCGGACGTTCGCGTGAAGGCTGCGGCTGCCTCCCACGCGCTCGAACTGGGACGTCTGAAGCACACGTAGGAGCTTCACTTGCGCGGCCGGGGAGAGCTCCCCGACCTCGTCGAGGAAGAGGGTCCCACCGCCTGCCCGCTCGAACAGGCCTATCCTCGTGGTGGAAGCGCCGGTGAAGGCCCCGCGCTCATGGCCGAAGAGCTCGCTCTCGATCAGGGCATCAGGGATCGCGCCGCAGTTGACGCGGAGCACTGGCTTGGAAGCCCGCTTGGACCGCTCGTGAACGGCATTGGCGATCACCTCCTTCCCGGAACCCGTCTCCCCCAACAGCACCACGGGGCTGTCCGTCGGGGCGACGCGCGCGACCATATCCATGACGCGCCGAAGGCCCATACGTTCGCCGATCAAGGAGTGTTTCCCGTGTCGGAGCTCGTCCCGGAGTTGTTCGTTGTCGGCTTCCCACTGTGCACGCAGCTGCTGGACCTGCTCATACTTCAGTGCATTCTGGAGGGCGATGGTGAAGGGGACTCGCAGTGCTTCGAACTGCTGTAGGTGGGCGTCCGTGTAGCGGTCGACGCCTGAGGTCTTGACGACGGCGTAGCCCATGTGACGCTCGTCGCGGTAGAGTTCGAGCTCCATCTCCGAGGTCTCCGTCGGGATGCCGTAGCGTGCGTGCATGTCCGCGATGAACGCATCGTCCCGGACGTGGTTGAAGATCGAGCCCACGACGTGTGGGGTTCCGGTGAGCTGAGTCACCAACCGGCGTGGGAGCTGGATGACGCTGCCCTCGGTGAGGGGGGCGTAGGGGAAGCTCGAGTGCCACGCGATGGGCCTGATGCAGCAAGCCACATGGTCGAGCTCGCCCATGTAAAGTCCGTCCGCGGGCATGCAGCGCTGCAGGATGCCGACAGCGTTCTTCATGTTGGATTGGAGCTCCAGAGATCCGCAGAGGCACTGGGTTAGCTCTCGAAAGAGGCGGTCATCGGAGCCACGGTTGGCAGGCATCAAGGGATCTCGATGCCGAGTCGCAGGATTTTGTTGCGGAGCGTGCTCGGGTGCAGGTCCAGAAGCTCCGCGGCGCCCCCTGTACCCTTCAGCTTGCCTCCGGAGGCGTCCAGGGCACGTAGGATCGCGGTGCGTTCAGCGTCGGCCAAGGTGCTCAGCGCCCCCGCACCTTCCCCCGTGGTCCCCCGCTCTTCCGGGGGGAGGACGGCCAAGTCGGGGAACTGGAGCGGCTCGTCCTGGTAGAGAATCAGCGCGCGTTCGATGACGTTTCTCAACTCGCGGACGTTGCCTGGCCATGAATAGCCGAGCAGTTGCTCCATGGCGCCCTCGGCCAGTCGTGGGTGTTTGGACAGGTTCATCTCCGTAGCCCGGGACTCCATGAAGTAAGCGACGAGCAGAGGGATGTCGTCCAGGCGCTGTCGAAGCGGCGGGACGTAGATGGGGAAGACGTTGAGCCGGTACAGCAGATCCTCGCGAAATGTGCCGGCTGACACCATCTCGTCGAGGTTGCGATGGGTGGCCGCGATCACCCGCACGTCCGCCTTATGGGTGCTGGTGCCACCTACTCGCTCGAACTCCTTCGTCTGCAGCACTCGCAAGAGCTTTACTTGCGCCGCCACGGGAAGCTCCCCGATCTCGTCGAGGAAGATGGTGGAGCCGTCGGCGCGTTCGAAGAGACCGACCCGCGCGCTCGAAGCATCGGTGAAGGCGCCCCGCTCATGCCCAAAGAGTTCGCTGTTGACGAGGGCTTCCGGGATCGCACCACAGTTGATGCTCACCATGGGACGGCCGCGACGCGGCGACATGTCGTGCACGGCAGCCGCGACGACCTCCTTGCCGGCCCCGGTCTCCCCTTCGAGCAGTACAGGGCTGAGCGTCGGAGCCACCCGCTCGGCGAGGTCCATCACGTGGCGCAGCCCATGTTGCGCCCCGATGACCAGGCCTCTCGTCTTCTGCAGGCTGCGGCGCAGCGCCAGGTTGTCCTCCTGCAAGCGATCCCGCAGCTCGATGGCTTGCTCGTAGCGCATGGCGTTGGCAAGGGCGATGTTGAAGGGCACCCGAAGGAGCTTGAGGAGTCTCGCGTGCGCCTCGGTGTAGCGATCATTTCCTTCCGCGAAAACGCCGAGGCGCCCGGCGAACTCGTCGACCGGATCGAGGAGAATGCTCAGCACGGAGATGTCTGTGGGGAGTCCGAACTCTTTGAACTTACTGAAGAGGACAGGATCATTGCCAGGGCGGTTGAGGATCTTCGGCACGTCCGGGTCGAGCCACTGGGCAGGCCACCTCGATGGATCCGCGTCTTCCGAGCGCAAGGTGACCATCAGCTTGCTTGCCAGGCTACTGAGAGCGTGAGGTCTCGTAGCCCAGGCCACCGAGCGAAGGCAGCACCTCTCCGTGTCGATCACGGTGAGATGCAGGGCGTCCACCGGCATCCGTTGGCCGAGGAGCGGTAGGGCCTTGGTCAAGCCGTCGCTGAGGTCCAAGGAACCGCAGACGTGCTCGGTAATCTGGCGGAACAGCTCATCATCGTTGGCAGAAGGGAAGGAGGGGGAGACCATGAGCGCAGCCGCGGAACACGCCTTACGTAGCAGGCCTGAACGCCATTTGGTCCCCCTCGTGCCATATTTGGTCCCCAATTGTCGTTCCGTCTTAGGAAGGGCTTGGCTCTGGGCCGCTCATGCTTCGGCACGACACGTGCAATCGCCCGAGCTCGAGCAGGTGGTGCCGGCCCCCCGCCAGCCCCCGCGGAGATCCAAACACTCTCCGGTACCTGGGGCCGAAGTTCCTGAACCCGCACCGGACCACCCTGCTCACCCAAATACCCCCCGTTGCCCTTCCATCCATTCCGCGAGCGACAATGAGTCTCGGTCGAGTCCCCGTCCTTGCCCTTCTTATTTCAGTCAGCTCCGGCGCGTTCGTCGCCTGGGTCGACGTCGTGCAGGCACAAGCCCCGCGCGCGCAGCCCACTCTCGCGACATCCGTCGCTGCCGTGTCGCTGGTCCAACCGCGCGCCGGGGGACTCACAGCGGACGACGTGGCACGGCGTGCCACTTTGGCGAGCCCCTCTCTGGCGGCAAGGCGAGCCCGCATCGAGGCCGCGCGCGCCCAGGTCGATGAGGTTACGGCGCAATTCTTCCCGCGAGTCACCCTTTCGGCGACCTACACGCGACTCTCGGCGACCGACAACTCAATGGGCGGAGCCCTCGTTGGAGCCCAGAGCCCGGGCCTCGTCACGACGGGCGCTTGCCCGGCCGATCTCGGGGCGCCCGACGGGGCGACCTGCCTACTCGACAGCCAGGGTCAGCCTCTCGGTGCTGCCGGCTTCGAGATCGCCTCTCCGCGGGACTCCTACGAGGCCGCCGTCGATGTGAGTGTTCCAATTTCTGACTACCTGTTGTCGATGCCGAACGCCCTCGCTGCCACCCGCGCTCAGGCGCGCTCGAGCGAACTCGGGGCAGCAGTAGCCGAGCGCGACGTTCAGCACGAGGCCCGCGTCGCCTATTTCGACTGGCTCCGTGCGGTAGCCGCCGCCTCGGTGACCGAAAGTGCGCTTGCCCGCACGGACGCCCTGCGCAGGGACACGGAGGCGGCCAGCACCGCCGGGGCAGCGACGCACGCCGACGTGCTTCGAGTCGAAGCGCTCGTTTCCAGCAGCAAGCTTCAGGTGATTCAAGCGTCCAAGATGCGACAGCTTGCCGCTGCGCGGCTTGCGATCCTCATGGACGAGCCCGTTCGCGACTATTCTCCCGGTCAGGGGGTGCCCGTCAGACGTGGGGAGTCCGGACCCTCGGGCCCGGCGCAACCGTCGACCGGTGACGCGGCGCTGGCGCGGCTCGTCGCTGAGGCACTGACCCACCGGCTGGAGCTGCGGGCCCTCGACGAGTCGATGAGCTCGTTGCTCCGCGCAGAGAGCGCGAGCAATGCGGCGCGTCTGCCGCGTCTCGATGGCTTCGGACAGCTGAGCTACGCGAAGCCGAATCAGCGCTACATGCTGGATGCCGACACATGGCACCCCAGCTGGGCCGTGGGGCTGCGTCTCAGCTATACGATCAGCGACACGTTTGCGAAGGGGGCGAATTCTCGAGAGCTCGCAGCTCAGCGCGCGGAGCTGGAAGCACAGCGTAGAGAGTTTGAGCACGGCATTTCGTCTCGAAGTGACCCGAGCGTACCTCGAAGCAGAGCGGGCAGCGTTGGCCGTTGGAGTGGCGGAGGAGGCCGAGGCGGCGGCTCGAGAGGCGTACCGTGTATCCCGCGAGCTTCACCGGGCGGGGAGGGCGACGACAACGGAAGTGATCGCTGCCGAGGACGACCTTATCAAGGCGTCCCTACAGCAAGTGAATGCAGCCATCTCGCGGCAAATCGCAGCCCTAGACCTCGACCATGCTATCGGACGCCATGCCGGGTGACTCTCTTCCCGCTCTGCTCACCCTCTTCGGGGCCGCTTCACTGATTGTTGCCTTCGCGATTCGGAATGTCGTCATAGGGGACTATCACGACGCTCAGGTAGCCAGCCGTGGTTCGACGCCCCTACTCGGGATGTGGTTTCGACAATGCTTTGCCTGGGGACAGGGGCCGCTGGTTCGCCTTCTCCTCTGGCTCGGCTTGCCACCCGCGGCCGTGACGACGCTTGCCTTGCTCCTGGCCATCGGCGCTGGTGCGGCATTCGCAGCGGGTCGGCTGAGTTGGGGTACCCTGCTCTTCCTTGCTTCTGGAACCTGCGACTGCCTCGATGGTCGCCTGGCGCGAGAGCGGCGCGTGGCCGGACCGGGAGGCGCCCTGCTCGATTCCGTGGTGGACCGCTACGTCGAGGTGGTCGTCTTCGCGGGTCTTGCTTGGTACTATCGCGGATCCTGGGTGCTCGTCCCGGTGCTCGCAGCCATGGCGGGCTCCTCCCTCGTTCCCTATGTTCGTGCCCGCGGAGAGGGGCTGGGCGTAGTGTTCACGAACGTCGGCCTCGTACAGCGTCCGGAGCGCTTCGCGATACTCGGAACGAGCCTACTCCTGAGCCCGCTCTTCGAGGCCATGACACCGTCAGCGCGGGCTGCCGTCCCGCATCGAGTGCTCGCGGGCGGCATCATCGTGGTGGCGCTGACGACTGGATTCTCGGCAATCCAAAGGGTTCGTCACGCGCGGCGTGAGCTCTCTTTGCCGACTACCCCGCCTCCGACGCTCGTCGGTCGAGGGAGCCTGCTGCGCAGTGCCCTCGCCGGAGCTGTCGCCACGGCAGGAGACTTCGGCGCCGTGCTCGCTCTCGTGGAGGTCGTGGGACTTCATCCCGCCGTTGCGACGCTCGTCGGATGCGCGCTCGGCGGCGCGATCAACTTCTCCGTGAACCGCTGTTGGACCTTTCAACTTCGCGGTCCCGCGCTGGGTACGGCGCTCCGGTACGGCCTCGTCTGGGCCACGAGCGCGGGATTGAACTCCGGCCTCGTCTTTGCGCTGATTCTCCCCGCCTTGCCTTACGCGGCCGTTTGGTGGCCCGTGCGAGCGCTCGTCTACCTCCTTTGGAACTTCCCGCTGCATCGCGATTACGTGTTCGTCGGGTCTGCCGGCGCGGAGGAAACTGCCCCGCGACGACGCTGATGCTCCCCGTCCATCGAGTCCCGCCGTGTAGCATGACCGGAGCCTGGCGTGAATGCTCGGCGGTTGCCTGCTTGCCTTGCGCTACTAGCTGACTGACCGAAACCGATCGCCCCGCACACAACGTGGTTGCCTGAAGGTTTGGCCCGCTTCCAGTCTGCCTGGCCCCCGCCGCGCGGCGGCAAAGGGCTTGCCGATGGTGCACGATGGAGACCATATTGGCCCCAGATGGCGGGTAGTGTCGAAGCGTTCGGTGGCGTGGCTCGGGAGAAGGAATCCACGTCGGGACGCCTCAAGGTGGTGATCGACAATGGCACGTACGACCTGCTCAACGTCGGGGACGTCGTGATGCTCCAGTGTGCCATCCGCCGGTTGCTCCAGGTCCTTCCAGGTGCAGAAATGCACGTCTTCACGACGCGGCCCGAACGCCTGCGGCTCTTATGTCCCGCGGCGGTTCCCGTGCATGCGGTGGATTGCGGTCGGCCGCTGTTCCTCGAGGCATGGAACGTGCTGGGCCCGCTGTCGCACCTGGTGCCGCGCTCCTACGAACACCTCGCCTACGCTCTCGAGCAAAGACTACGACTCTCGTTGCCAGTCCCCGCGTTGTCCTGGATAGGGGCGCGCCAGGGGCGACGAGGAAAGGATGCCTGGGGTGCCAAGCGCTTCTTGGAGCTCATACGCTCTACGGACCTCGTCGTGGCGAGCGGCGGCGGGTACATTGCCGATGCTTTCGCGCCCCAAGCGACCTACCTTCTGCGAACCTTTGAGACGGCTCAGTCCCTCGGCATCCCGACTGCTCTCTTCGGGCAAGGTATCGGACCACTCGAGAAGCCGGAACTGTCACGGCTTGCAGGTAGGGTGTTACGCAGGGCTGGGTTCATTGGGCTGCGTGAACCCCATGGAGCCAGTCTGCTGCGGACGCTCGGCATCGACGAGGGTCGCATGCGGATCACGGGTGACGAGGCCATCGAGGAGGCGCTGCGGCACCGCCCACCCGAGCTTGGGCACGCCCTGGGCTTCAACATGAGAATGTCTTCATACTCTGGTCTCTCGGAGGCGACCGCGGGTTGGATCCGGAAGGTGGTGACGGCCGCTGCCGAGCGCCGAGCAGCCTCGATCTGCGGCGTCCCGATATCTTTCTATCCGGAGGAAGCTGATGCGAAGGCTCTTCCGCAGAGCGGCGAACCCGACAGTACCGCTTTGGTGCCGCCCGAGCGGGGAGGCTTTGGGGCGGGGACTCCCGCGGCGGTATTGGAGACGGTCAGCCGGTGCCGCGTCGTCGTGACGGGTAGCTATCACGGCGGCGTATTCGCCTTGAGCCAGGGTGTTCCCATCGTGGGACTCGTCAACAGCCCCTACTACGCCGCGAAGTTCCGCGGTCTCGCTGACCAGTTCCCAGGAGGGGTGACGTGGGTCGCCTTGGATCAACCAGAGGCCGAAGCTTTCCTCACCAAGGCAATCGACGACGCTTGGGATGGCGCGGAAGCGACCCGCGATCAGCTCCTCGCATGCGCACAGGCACAAGCGGCCATAGGCATGGACTGCTATCGACGAATCCCCGAGCTCCTCCGAAGCAAGCGCGCCACCTCTCCCGCGTGACGAGTTTGCTCGCAGCTGCGGTCCTTTCCACCCACTGGGGGCGCACCGACACCGGATGCGGTGCGCCGCGTGACGTCTCGCGGCAAGAACACCGCCGCCGAACGAAAGGCAAAGCCACGATGAGCGAAAGCAAGAACTGCGAAAACTGTCGGTTCCGCGCCAAGTACGATGAGAACCCGAGAGCGTTGCTGGGGCGCCTCTGGCGCTGGCATGCTGGTTGGTGCCCTGGCTGGAAGCAATATATGGCCTCGGTCAGCGCCGAGAAGCGCGCCGAGCTCGCCGAGCGCTACGGCCTCGAGAAGCACCTCTAGGTGCGAGCGCGGCACTCCCGTCAGGTTGTGCCGGCCGTTCAGGGATCAAGGGTGCTCCCAAAGCGCCGTACAAGGTCGCGAATCCAGGCGTGCTCTTGCCCCGTCGGCTTCGTAGAGGACTCCGCGGAAAGTCGCCCAGCGCAAGGGGGCTCGCCAGATGCGAGTGCCGCTCGTTTTCCAGGTGCTAGCGCCGTGTTCGTCGTGGCGGTTTCTCGCAGGCAAAATGGTCGAGCGGCGTTCACGTTCAGGTGCTGGGCTCTTTCCTGCAATGGTCGGCATCGACGGCGAAGCTGGGCGGGCTCTGCTCGGGGACCGCAGAGCGTCCAATTCATGACACGGTGACCGAGTCGTCGAACGATGACCTCGCCGTGGCGAGCACAGTGGCTTCGATATCGCGCAAGACCGTCAGGCGATGGGCTTGACGATAGTTGCGCATAGCGTTAACTAACTGGCGAGGGGCGACACTGCGCCGACGGATTCGAAAGTAGAGAACGTAACCTAACAAAAGGAGTTCCAATGCGACCCTCTCCCCATCCCAGCTGGCCCTGGATTTCCAGCGCCGTGTACTACGAGAAGCCAGCCGCGGCGATTGATTGGTTGTGCGAAGCGTTTGGGTTCGAAGTGCGTCTCAAGGTCGAAGGGGAGGACGGACGCATCGAGCACTCGGAGCTGACCTACGGAGGTGGAGTCATCATGATTGCATCTACGGACAAGCAGCTTTCCGAGGGTGGCGCGAAGGCACGGTCGCCGCGGGCGCTGGACGGCGCGAACACGCAGTCCTTGTGCCTATACGTGGACGATGTGGATGCCCACTGCGCACGGGCACGGGCCGCGGGGGCCGAGGTCGTGCGGGAACCCAAGACGGACGATTACGGTGAGGATTACGGGGCTCATCGCTCGTACGGCGCGCGCGATCTCGAAGGTCATCATTGGTGGTTCATGCGGGCGATGCAAGCGTCCAATGAATCCTGAGCTCGGCCTGGGTCAAGGGCATGCAGCCCATTGATGCGACGTTCGCGGCCCTTGCCGATCCCACGCGCCGCGCGGTGGTCACTCTGCTAAGCAGGGGCCCACAGCTGCCGAGCGGTCTGGCGCAAGCTCTTGCCACGAGTCGTCCGGCGATCAGTCGTCACCTGCGGGTGCTGCGCGGAGCGGGGCTGGTTACCGAAACCGTCCAGGCCAGCGACGCGCGTCAGCGCCTGTACGAACTGCGGCAGGAGCCTTTCGTCGAACTCAAGGGCTGGTTGGATGAAGTGGAAGGGTTCTGGGCGGATCAGCTCAACGCGTTCAAACAGCACGCCGAGCGCGGTCGTTTACCGCCTAAGAGGAGGGTGCGTTGAGCACGCCTCGTGGTGACCAGGCCCGAGCGAGCGTCCTCGTGAACCTCGAGCCGGGCCAGGCCTTTCGGGTCCTCACCGAAGAAATCGATCAATGGTGGGGCAGGAGCCCCAAATTTCGCGCGGTGGGCACCCGCGGTGGGCTCCTGGTGCTAGAGCCAGCGCTGGGTGGACGCCTGTTCGAGTCGTACGATACGCCGAGCGGCCCCCGCACGGTGGAGATGGGGCGCGTTACCGTGTGGGAACCGCCGACCCGCCTGATGCTCGAGTGGCGGGCCGTGAACTTCAAGCCGGGAGAGAAGACCGAGGTTGAAGTGGATTTCGAGCGCACAGCAAATGGTACGCGCGTCACTGTGACGCATCGGGGTTGGAGCCAGCTCCGGCCCGATCACCCTGTGCGGCACGGGCAGCCGCCAGCTGTTTTCATCGGCGCCATGGGGCGCTGGTGGGGCCAGCTGCTGACATCGCTGCGTGAGTGGGCCGTGCAGGCGTGACGCGTGAGTGCCGCATCAGAAGGAATGACCATGAAGATAGCCGTCTTCAGCACCAAGCCGTATGACCGCGAGGCTCTAGAGCGGGCCAACGAGGCTCACGAACACGCTCTTGTGTACTTCGAGCCACGCCTCAGCCTGGCGACCGCATCTCTGGGCCGTGGATTCGATGCTATCTGTCCATTTGTCAACGACGACCTCTCGGGACCTGTCATCGAAAGCATCGCCGCGAACGGGGTGCGACTCCTGACGTTGCGCTCGGCGGGATTCAATCACGTGGATTTGAGAGCAGCGGCTCACAACCAGCTGGTGGTGGCGCGCGTGCCGGCCTATTCCCCACACGCAGTGGCCGAACACGCGATGGGCATGATCCTCACGCTGAATCGAAAGTTTCACCGCGCCTACGCCCGAGTTCGCGAAGGTAACTTCTCGCTAGACGGGCTCTTGGGGTTCGACTTGTGTGGCAAGACCATCGGCGTCGCGGGAACGGGAAAGATTGGGGCCGCGTTCTGCCGCATCGCGATCGGTTTTGGCTGTCGCGTCGTCGCCCACGATGTCTATCCCAGCGCCGAGGTCGAGGAGCTGGGCGTGGAGTACGCTGCCCTGGAGGAGGTCCTGGCTGCCGCTGATGTGGTCGCCCTTCACCTCCCGCTCACGCCCGAGACGCGTCACATCATCGACGCTGCAGCGGTCGAGCGTATGAAGACAGGTGTCATGCTGATCAACACCAGCCGCGGCGCCCTCGTGGACACTCGAGCGGTAATCTCGGGGCTGAAGAGTGGGCGCATCGGTTCTCTGGGGTTGGACGTCTATGAAGAGGAGGCAGATCTCTTCTTCGAGGATCTATCGAGCACCGTCATCCAGGACGACGTCTTTGCGCGCCTCTTGACGTTCCCCAACGTGCTCATTACTGGACATCAAGGCTTCTTCACGAGGGAAGCTCTGCAACGCATCGCCGAGACGACTCTGTCCAACGCCACGGCCTTCGAGAAGGGAGCGGGTCCGCTGCACAGGGTGACCCTGGAACAGGTGCAGGGCGACAGAGGGTGAGCTCTCGAGCGATGAGCGCGACCTGAGTAGCGCTACCCATCCGCGGCGAGGCCGCGCCCGATCTCGTATGTCCAACGCATGGGCGGTCTCGGCGGCTCAAGGCTCAAGACGATGTCAACCTTGACGATTCTCGGGCCATGCGCTCGACTTGCATGGGCAGGAGACAGCCATGAAGACCCCTCTCTTCTCGTTAGCCACCATCGCCACCCTGGTCGTCGCCACCATCGCCGCAGCAAGCAGCGCGACAGTTTCCCCCGGCATCGAGGTGTCGCCAAGCCGCGCGGCCTCCCAATCAGCTCAGGAGCAGGCGTCGACCCTTCGGCCATCGCGACCCGGACGGGTCAGCACGACGCTGGTGGCTGAGATGGGGTTCGTCGATCCGATCTCGCACACGGTGCAATTCGGTCAGTCTGGGACGAAGTTCGACTACGTTGACGACGGTGGGCAGGACATTCTCTTCCCGACGATGCGCCTGAGCGCGGAGGTGGAGCTCGGGGGAGCCCACACCTTCATCTTCCTGTATCAGCCGATAGACATCCGCACCCGGGAGACGCTTCGCAGGGATCTCGTCGTCGACGAGGTCCTATTCCCGGAGGGGGCGCCTATGGACTTCCGCTACGGCTTCGACTTCTATCGCGCCAGCTATCTCTATGATCTATGGGATGAGGATGCCAGCGAGGAGCTGAGCTTCGGAGCAGGGCTTCAGCTGAGGGATGCCGTCATCGACTTCACGAGCATCGACGGCTCCCTTCATCGCTCGAACCGAGGGGTAGGTCCGGTGCCCCTCCTGAAGTCGAGGCTCCAGAAAAGCTTGAACGACACGTGGTGGTTGGGCGTCGAGGCGGATGGCATCTACGCCCCCGTGAAGTACTTCAATGGCGGCAAGAGCGACGTGGAAGGGGCTATCCTCGATTTCAGCGTTCGGCTTGGCTACCAAGTCGCGGAGCCTCTAGGGGTGTTCCTGAATGCCCGATACATTGGGGGAGGCGCCGAGGGGACGAGCGATGAGCGCGGTCCTGGTGATGGCTATACGTCCAATTGGCTGCACTTCTGGTCGTCGACGATAGGGCTCCGATTGAACTTGGAAGCCTGGCTCGCCAACCTTTCTCGCCCTGGTCCAAGGGCGACCGGGACAGCAGACTCCCCGAGTCATGTCAGCGCCAGCTCCGGTATGGGCGATTGAGCCCGACGGTCCGCGGGCACCCCTGAGGCGGAATCACTCGCCCGAGATCAAACCGGGCTCGAGACCGAGACCGGGATCGAGGGGGGAGTGGACATGACGCTATGCCTCGCCTGACGGAGCCCGCCCACAACAACGGCAAACAGCGCGAGGGCACCACGGATAACCATTGGCCACAGTGCTTCCATACGACGTGCCGGCAAGCGTGGAGCACAGCGAAACAAATCAGACTAGCTGCGGCGTAGTAGGCAGACATGGCCAGGAAAGATTGGTGGAGGTGTTCGCGCCCAGTCCAAGCGTGAGCATCGGCCGGAGACCAGAGCAGCGCACGTCCGTTCAAGTAGACCACGAGCATTCTTGATGAGCCGCTTCCTGAGCAGCCCACAGGATGAGCTACGGCTGCCTAGGGGGAGATCCGGACGGTTGTTGACTTGGTCACCCCGCGTGCATACGAGGCACTGATGGGCACATTGGCGGCTGAGGGCACGGGCTGAGTCGTCACGGGGAAGGTCGCGCTCGTTCGCCCTGCGGTAACCAACACTGTGCTGGGCACCGCAAGCAGCGAAGGGTTGCCACTCGACAGAGCGACGAGCGCTCCTGTGGCCGGCGCCTGCAGGGATGAGGACGCTCGTTGGAATGGCCGCATCCGAGGCCGGAGGGCTCTTCCTCACGAAGCCAGTACATTGGGTCACCAGCACCATCGTGCGCGTCCGGGCTGGCCGCTGGACGAGCCCCTCCACGACTCTGGATGAAATCGGGTCGAGCGTGCTGCACGACTCGTTAGACACACAGCGTGTCGAACGCAGCCTGGGCCTGCGGCCGAACCGGACCTGCGCTGGAGCCAGCGCTCGATCCTTTCGTCGCGTGGTGCTCTCTTCCAGGAATGCGCTATGCCGGAGCTGTAGTCTGGCGAGGACGCCCCCGATGAGCAAACCTGAGTACGTCTCTGTCAAGGCCACCAATGCAGGTCGAATGATTCGTGGCCTGAAGCATGAGACCCACTTGAAGGTGCGTCTCGCAGGCGAGCGAGTGCACCTCAAGGTGCTTCCTCATCCATCCTCACGGCTTGTCTTCGTGTTTCACGGTGCCGTCGCACGGGACAGGAAGCGCATACCGCAGTTCGCCGATGTGTTCGGAGTGGATGCTACCGTGGTAGGCGTCGCAGATCCGACGCTCAACCTGGCACCCGATCTGTCCGTCGGCTGGTACGCGGGGCATCAGGGTTATCCGGCACAGACTCACCTCACCGAGCTCTTTCTGGAGATTCAGCAAGCTCTCTGCGCGACACGCCCGGTCTTCGTCGGTGGGAGCTCGGGGGGGTTCGCGGCACTCTACTTTTCCCACCGGATCGAGGGGAGTGTAGCCGTCGCCGTGAATCCGCAGACCTCCATCGATCGCTATATGGCACGGTGGAGGCAGCACTACATTGGGACCTGCTGGCCGAACCTCGAGGACCGGCAGCTCTCCGATGTGGTGGTGAGCGACCTCTGCTCACTCTACGCGCAGTCGTTCTCGAACTCGATCGTCTATCTCCAGAACTGTGCGGACTTCGCTCACGTTCGCGACCACATGGCACCGTTCATCGCATCGCTGCCGACCAAGCTACTCCGCCGCGTCGCGTTGCGGGTTGGGTTCTGGGGGATCACAGGGCATAGCGCTTCGATCCCGAAGTCTGCCTGGACACCGTGGGTCAGAGCTGCGCTCCATGCGAAGACCGCAACCCTTGTAGAGATGCTCAAGTACCCGGATCTTGAGGCACAATCGCTGGCAGCCGCTGCGCCCCCTGTCGCTCCAGGCCTCGACCCAGACGACTGCCGCTATGCCCGCCAGCTCGTCGCGTGGCTCAACAGCGGAGCTTGACACGCCGACGGCGCGTGTAGTGCCGTGAGAGATCGGATTCGGACGCAGGAGCTCACGTCGCGCAGCTGCCCGGTCCCGCGCTGCAGGAAGGCAACTGATCGGCATCCCGCTCGCATCCCATTGAGCGCCAGTTCAGCGGGACGCTGCCGCGGACGCTTCGTCCTCCTCTGATGAGGCGTACTCCTCCAGGAGCTCCTCGTCGCAAATCAAAACGTCGTCCTCGGGGCGCTGGGGCCCGCTCGCCGCAACGCGGGGCGCGGGGGCCAGTGAGGACCGCTCGAGCCGTGCTTCCGGCAGGTCTCCGAAGAAGTGAGACATGACGTAGTCCACTCCGACCGAGTTAACCGTCCTGAGGTCGGGGTTGAAGAACATGGCCCGGGCCGGATGCGCGCTGATCAGCTCGAAAGAGGGGAAGTACGCCACGTCCTCTTCGAGGGCGGCCATATCGCCTGCGACGGCGCGCAGCGTCGCCTTCGACTGCGTCGTGGCCACGACGACATGGTCATCCGAAGCGGTGGCCGTAAGCGGGACAGGTGAAACGGTCAGGATCATGCGCGCGGAGGGGTTGCACTCTCGGAGAAGGCCCCAGAACCCTTGCAGGTCGGCCATGACCTCGGGATAACGGAAGTTCCGAAACCTGTAACGGCTGGCGTCAAAGGAGCCAGCGATGGTGCCGGGTGCCGTCGGGTAGACCGTGCAATCGCCGCTGGACTCCCATGCTTCAGTGAGCCCGAGAGTGAATACGAAGACGTCGACCTGTTCTAGGAGCCTTCGCACACACGAGAGGTGATGATCGCGCATTCGCAGCACATCGTCGGGGCGATCGTGGCCCACCGGGTCGACCGAAGGGCGGAGAGCGTCATAGAAACGGTGGTCCTTCGACCACACGCGATCGTCTGGAGTTCGCCTGCCCAGTGCTTCCAATGCTAGCTGATGGAGCTGCCGAGCCGTGTAGATGTTGCCATATCGGCAGGAGTAGATAAGAAACCCATGACGTCGCGCCACTTCGTCCGGCAGAAAGGCAGGTGGCGGCTCCAAATCCAGGTAACACGCGCCGCGGCGACGCAAGTGCCGGCCGATATGCTGCGCAAAACAACTGCCGGCGGTGGCCAGCTTGTCGTCCGCGCGAAGCGGCGCGAGACTCCATATCTCGCGAATGTCGTGCCAGTGACGAGCCGCTACCGCAGGCCTCCAGAAGGAGCGTTCGGGGAGATGCTGGTATGGGCTGGAGGCTGTCATGACGGTCATCCTCGAAGCGAGGAAGTGGTCCTTGTGAAGAGATGCTAGCGTATACCCGTGGTGACGGTAGCCGGCCATCGAGAGCCGTAGGACTCGAACCGCGTTTCACAGCCCGCGGACACCGTAACGCCGGCATGTTGTTCAGTGGGTCGGCTGGTTGTTTGGTTGGGGCAGGGGCGACCTCTTGGCAGGTGGCTTCTTCTCCGTTCTTTGCTCGGCATCGTGGTCTCTCCAAGGTCCTCACTTACCGACGGTTGCCCCGGGAGAGGGCTCAGCGCGCGTTCCCCGTCACTGGTCGGCGAAGGCCTCGGCGACGAGATGGTTCGCGCCTGCCGCGGCGAAACCGGTGACTTCCTCGTGGCTGCACAGGGTGAGCACGTCGGTGGGAGTGTCGTCGCCGAACAGTTTACAGGCGCCAAGCCAACCTTGCTTCAGGGCGCTGCCACCGTCGCCTTGGATAGGTTCCGGCTCCGGGATGGTCCCCGTATTCAAGTAGGTGAGCACGCGGAAGCCGTGGTGTGCGTACGCCTCGCGGAGGCGCGTGTACGCATGGGGCTCGAGCATGTCGCCCTGCGCCAGGACGGTACGCGCCGCGTGCATGAATGCGCCGAGTCCCATCGATACGTGTCCGAGGTCGCGCATCCGCTCGGCGTTCACCCCATCGGGAAACTGTGCGGGGTTGACCGCTGTGAAGTCGTCGTTGATCTGCGACGCATCCACGCCGCCACCCCAGTGCAAGGTGGTGAGACCGACGTTGGGACGACCGTTGTCGTTCAGCAAAGGCAGGACCGTGTCCCCATCGTAGGCCGAGTGGTAGATGGATTGGCCAATGCGCGCATAGAAGTACTCCTTCGCGTCCTCCCACAGATCTGAGTCGCCGACGTAGGCGGCGATCGCCACTTTTGAATCGGCAAAGCTCGCGTGCCAGTTGGGGCCATTGGTCCAGTCGAGGATGGGGTAGCATTCGTCGACCAGGAAGCTGACGAATTCCGGATCCCGATAGTCGATGATCGCGGCCGCTTGCGCCAGATTCGTGCACACCCAACCGGCCACCAATCGATACTGTTCGCCAGCGTCCCACTCCCAGGACGTGACGCTCCGTAGCTCGTCGAGCATCGCCGTAACCTTGGCGTGCCGCTCGGCGTCGCCGTCTGCCGCCCATAAGACAGCCTGAACCTTGATGAAGACGGCTTCGTCCTTGAGCACATCGCGCTCGCTGCTGCTAATCTCGGTGCCGTAGGACGTGTGCGCTCGGTCGACGCGGCCTGCCCACGAGTTCGCGAGACGTGTGTACTCCGCGGAGCTAGTATCCCAAGCGTCGATCTCGGCCTGCGTATAGACTGGATAGCCAAACGTCGGACTGCTCGAGCCGCCATCGCCGTCGCCTCCCGCCGCTGGGGCATCCGTGCCGGCGCCACCGCCAGAACCACCGGCCCCTCCTAGGGTTGCTCCGCTCGAGCCGCCGTCACCGCCCTGCGCTGGCGCGTCGGAGCTGCCGCTGCTGCCCGAATCGCGACCGGCCCTTCCCAGGGTTGCTCCGCTCGAGCCGCCGTCGCCGCCCTGCGCTGGCGCGTCGGAGCTGCCGCTGCTGCCCGAATCGCGACCGGCCCTTCCAAGGCTTGCTCCGCTCGTTCCGTCTTCACTACTAGCGCCCGCGTCGGCAGCGCCCCCCGTGGCGGCTGTCCCCGGGTCATCCCCCGCCTCTCCGCAGGCCGAGACAAGACCCGCGATAACGCACGCCACAACCCATTCGGATCGACTCACTCGGCTCCCTCTTGACTGCATGCGCAAATCCTACCCCCGATCTCTCCGTCACCACAAGACGGACGCTTTTCCGTAGTCAGCCCACTCGACCACACCCGATGCTTCGTCTCCAGGCGCCGCCTGTCGTGGCTCTCGTTGCACCGTCGTACTCGGTTTGGGGTATCCAATGACATCCCCAACGACGCCTCGCCGTTTTGCTCTGAATCCGCTGCCTCCTGTCGCACAGCGCATGCGCGCTGCGAGCACTTCGGCACACATCGGCTTGCGACTTCGAACGGGCAGGACGGAACGACCCCAGCACTGTGCGAAACGGCAGGCGAGCCTCGCGTCCGACTGCTTAGACGAGCGGATCTTCGAGCCTCAGAGCAGCCCCCGGCACCGAAGCTGAAGCTGAAGCTGACGCCGATGCAGATGCTGACGCCGATGCAGATGCTGACGCCGATGCAGATGCTGATGCCGATGCAGATGCTGACGCTGACGCCGATGCCGATGCAGAAGCTGACGCCGATGCTGACGCTGACGCTGACGCCGACGCGGACGCCGTGCTGACGC
>JAEWRL010000229.1 GCA_023398955.1 Pseudomonadota bacterium | reverse complement strand
ATAGGTTCCGCGACTACGACCCGGAGCTGGGTCGATACTTGCAGCCGGACCCCTTGGGACACGCGGGGGGGATCAACCTGTTTGCGTATTCGTCGAACCCGCTGGTGGAGGTGGATCTCAGGGGGTTAGCGCACAAGGCGAAGAAGGCGAAGGGGGCCGATGCGGATGGGCAGGGGGGGAAGAAGAAGCCCGGTGAGAGTGACGCGAATACACCGACGACGAAGGGCAAAGTAACCAAAGCGAAGCTGGACAATGGGCTCGTGCGCATCGAGGACGATGCTCCGAGTAGCGCTCGCATGTCCAACGGCAGCAAGATGCCACAGGGTACACGTCGCGTTCGCTATCTCGACGAACAGGAGAACCTGGTCGGGACGCACTTCGTCGACCCGAAGAATAGCAACCGAACGCTGCGATCGGAGGTGCCGATTAATTCACCTGCTTCACGCAAGAAGGCTAGCTCGCGACCAACGCCGGAGGGCATGGAAGATGGGGACCACCGCGGGCACAACGCACCGGAACGGCACGCAGCGGATCAACGAGCAGCGAACGTGCCCGAGAACATTGCTCCACAGGCGAGCCAATCGAATCTGGGCCCGAAGAAGCGACACGAGAATACGTTGCCCAGTGCCCAGAAGAAGAACCCCGACAGTGACATCACACACGTGACCGAGCACGAGTATCCGCCGGAAGGGACTTACCCACCCGGAGACCCCAGAAGCTCGCGTCCGGTCTCGTCGAGCCACGGAGTGGAGGTTGACGGTGTTCGGGATCCGGCCTACGATACTGGTCCCATACCAAATGACTCGAGCGCGAGCGATACCGTACTCTGGTCGGAGCAGTGAGGTGGAGGATGCCGGTCACGTATCCCTATCCCGAGTTAGATGAGATCGACGAGGAGTTCCTGCGGGCGTTGCGGGCCGATCCCGAGCCTGCCACGAATAGCGGGCTATTCTGGCATGAAGCCCTGGACATCGACCGCAATCCAGAAGCCCCGCGCGTACGCAGTCGCGGTGACGCTTTCCTGATGTATCTACGTGACCACGCGAGCGTGCAACAGGTGCCTGATCAAGAGTTCGCGGACGACAAATTGCCGATGAAGGTCTGTGCAGCGGTCATGACGAAGCACGCGCCGTCACCGGACGGGCCTCGGTTGATCAACTTCCGCTACGATAGGTCTGAAGATGGCGAGTGGGGCGGCGGGTATTCGATCGAAACCCAGCAGCAGTACCTGAATCTCATCAAGGGACGGAAAGTACTTGATGAGCGGCTGACTGAAGCTCTCCGGAGGCACTTTCAGCCCGGTGTCGAGCAGGTGGAACTCGAATATGGACTTCGCAGGTGGAAAGATCCTGGGCCCAAGTTGGAGTTGGATCGTGGCGACGCGATCGACTTCCTAGATATGGACGATGACTTGGCTCGTCTCTGGCAAGACTACGTCGAGTACTTGACGAGCTGCGGCGTGAAGCACATCTACCAGGCAAGGTTCACTCTCCAGAAACCGAAGTCTAGGCTTCGAGAGGGACACAACGCCTGGATGCGGTACAGCCTATGAGTGTAGATACGGGAAAGCTGACGCTGCTGCAGCGCAAGCTGGCGTCGAATGCGCTGGAGACGTGCCCGCCGAATGTTTCAAAATTCGCGATCGTTGCGAAGGACAATGGGAACTCGCTGAAGTACGAGGTCCAGGCGCGGCCTCCCTTCGTGCTCAACGACGAAGCAGAAGCGACGCTGAAGGAGATCTTCATTCTGTACGAATCTGGCGGTGATCCGCTGCGGGGGTTCACCTGCGAATTCACGGAGAAACCCGATGAGACTTGGGGGATGGTGATGGAGTACGATTATCCATAGGAGCGCGAGTTCGCTGAGCCAAGGGCGCGTGCGGGGGGCAGCAGGCTCAAGGCAGTCGCCTATCTGCGTCTCGTGGAGGACAAAGTCGTGGTAGGTGACATTGGTCAGGTGTGGTTACGGTACCGAGCTTGGCTAAGAGAGCACGCTTCGAGCGCATTCGAGAATCTGGCGCCGTCCGCGAGCGATACGGTCCTGGCCGAGCTTCAAACCGGGCTTGGTAGAACGCTTCCCCTGGAGCTGTTGGAGTTGCTCGCGCTCAACGATGGGCAGCTCTCTTCCACGCAATGCTGTGTCTTGCCGGGGCTCGAGTTCCTGTCATCGCAGCGGATTCTGAAGGAGTGGCGGCAGTGGGAGAAGCTTAGAGAGGACGAGGGAGAGGAAGGACTGGAAACGTTTGATGACTACTGTCGCAGCGTAGATGGTCGAGTGCTGGATGTGTACACGCACGCGGGATGGTTGCCTCTCTTCAAGGAAGGCTGGAGGGCGGACTACATCGGCATCGATCTGTCCCCCGCCGAAGTGGGGAGGTTGGGGCAGGTGATCAACTTTGGGCGGGACGAGAACGAACACTTCGCGGCATTTCCGAACTTGGTGGAGTTTCTGGATTTCTGGTTGCGGGAGGCGCTTGGCGGGCGCTGTCGCCTCGTCCGCCTGGAGCCAGAACAGGGTGCTGCGGGGGGAGGCTACTGGTGGGAGCACGCGGACGGCAACAGCATCGACGTGTTGAGACGAAACGCCTCGCGGGTACCGCTCCCCGACTTCTGGCAGTAGCGCCGATCAAGAGCCGACGGCCTGGAGCTGGCGCAAAGGCGCGCTGGAGCCCCCGATACGAACCGTGATGGAGGCGTCGTAGCGGGGCAATTGCTTGCGGGTCCGAAGATGTGGCTCTCGGCCGGGCCGCAAATCAAGACCTCATGGACTGGAAGTGACGCAACTGCGCGAAGCAGAATTTGCCGAGGAAACGTCGCCCAGCGGTGGTGGCTGTGAAGGTCGCTCCGCGCCGCGAAATTTACCTCAAGACTTCCCAACATGTCGGAGCTTGTTGCGCCAGCGCGCCGTTCCGCCCATAATTCGGCCTGGAATCGCGGCGTCTGACCGCCGCGGCTTATGGCCGTGGAAAGCATGCAAAGATCCGTGCACATGCGACTCGGAGCGAATTCCCTGAGACTGGGCCTTCTCGGGCTTCTCGCGTGCGCCAACTGTGGGGGCGAGTCGTTCGGTGTCGTAGAATGCAAGGACGGACCAGACGGGTGCTCCGAGGCAGTCGGCGGATCCTCCGACGCTGGAGCCAATTCGATCGGCTCTGCGGGGGAGCCAAATGCTGGCTCAGCCCAAACTGAGACCGGCACCGCTGGCGCAATCGGAGGAAGCGGTTCGGCCAGCGCGGGCGCTGCAAGCACCGTCGGCGCTGGTGGCTCAGCTGGTTTCGCCGGCTCAGCTGCGACCTCAGGCAGTGCTGGCGTCGCGAACACGGCGAGTTCCGCCGGCAACACGAATACGGGCAGCTCGACAGGCAACGGGAGCTCCGGTGCCACTGCAGGAGCGGAGAACACCGGCGGCGCCCCTTCTGCTGTCGGAGGTGCGGACAATGTCGCCGCCGGAGATTGGGGCGGTTCTGCTGGTACCAACCTGTCGGGAGGCGAAGCGGGTGCCGCAACCACCGCGGGCGAGCAGGGAGCCGGAGGTTCTGACGTCACCGGCACAGCCGGTGGAAATCACGGCGGAGCAGGAGGCGCAGTTGAGCCGTCATGCGAAGCGAGATGCGCTGAGCCAAGAGAATGCCGCAACGGTGCGTGTGAAGGCCCCTCCTGCGCTGGGTTGCTGGGAATCGAGTGCCAAGGCGACGGTTGCTGCGACACCATTACCGTGCCTGCGGGCACGTTCTACATGGGCCGAGGAACAGAGCAGTGCGATGGCTGTGTCGAAGGGTGCCCGCCAGACGTCACGTGTTTAGCGAGCTCACAACCCGAGCATCCCGCGACAGTAGACGCTTTCGAGCTGGACAAGTTCGAAGTGACTGTGGGCCGGTTCGAGCCATTCGTAGCAGCGTGTGGCGCCGGATGGAGGCCGGGACCGGGCGATGGAAAGCATCCACAGATAGCAGGCTCCGGCTGGAACAGTTCGTGGGATGCGGAGCTCGACGAGATCGAGAGCGAAATCACTTGCACCGGCTGGCCTCTGAACACCTGGCAAGAATCGCGTGGCACATTTCCGATGAACTGCATCACCTGGTACCACGCTTTCGCCTTCTGCATTTGGGACGGGGGACGGCTTCCGACGGAGGCGGAGTGGGAGTACGCCGCGACAGGAGGCGATGAGAACCGGCTCTATCCGTGGGGACAGGAGCAGCCCAGTCACAACAACGCCAATTGGTACGGGTCAGCCTCCTCACCATTCGCCGATGTGGGAAGCTACCAGGGCATCGATGGTCAATGGAATGGCCGGTGGGGACACTCTGATCTCGCTGGAAGCCTCGCCGAGTGGACCCTGGACTGGTATATGGCTGACTACTACGACGCCACCGTCGAAGGCTGTATCAACTGCGCCAACAATCTCGTCGGCGTGGGACGAGTCCTTCGAGGCGGCAACTTCGCTTGGCTGGGGGAGGCACTGATGGCAACCGCCCGCGATGAGCTTCCGCCTGATAATCACTATGACAAAGCTGGAGTGCGCTGCGCGAGGAGCGTGGCGGAATGATCGGTTCGCGGCCGTGCACTGCGCTGCGCCTTCCCAATCCAGCGAATCGCCCTGTCCCACAGTCGACGCTGCGTTCGGTCCGCCGGGGCCAGAGAGTCCCTTCCGTCGTGGGCACTTGCCAGATCGGTGCGAGGCGTTGAGCTCCGCCTGGCCCGTGGCTATTCGCGGCCCTCAGGGTGCCCACCTCGGAGCTACTCCGCCGGAGCATCAAGTCGTCGTTTCCTTCGGAGACAAGCAAGTGTGCTCACTTTGAGTTTCAACTTGGTGCTCTCCACGCGATGAGTCCGAATCGACCTTGCTCCGTCGTGCGAGAGAACACCCGTGACCCACCAGGACAGCTGCTATAGTGCCGATTCTCGCGTCAGCCGGGTCCTGCAGTCGTGGAGGCTTCCCTGCCATCCGCTGCTAGCTCGTGCTGGGCACAGCCGCAAAGGACTCACGGAGTGTTAGGCAGACCTCAATTCGTCGCTGCAGCACTGGCAGCATGCTTCGTCGGCTGCGGCAGCTCAAGTGACAAGACCACTGGGGCTCCGAGCACGACGGCCTCGGGGGAAGGCGCCAGCGGCTCGGGTTCGAGAGGTCAGTTCGGCATCGGCGGCCAACCCGGCAATGCTACTAGCAGTGGTCAGTTCGACGTTACCTCTACAACCGGCGGTACAGCGACCGGTGTTCAGTCACAGACCATACTCGCAGCAGGCGGCTCAACGGGTTCATTCCATGGGACGGCCTCGGGCGGAGCTGCATTGGGTGCTGGCGGCTCGATCACGGGGGGCCACTCCTCCTCAGATCTGGGAGGCAGCGGGCTGTCGAGCGCAGGTGCGCCCACGGGTGGAATGCTCCCCGGCATCGGTGGAGGCAACGCCGGAAGCTCCACAGTTACCGGCGCCGGAGGCTCGGTCGCCGGTGGCGTTGGCTCCGACGTCCCGGGTGGCACAGCCCAATGGGCCGGCGGCGTGGGAGCCGCGGGTCAAGCAGGATGGGACAAAGCCCCAGCGGGAAGCGGTCCCGGGGGCAGCGGGGGACATGGAACGGCGGGTTCTGGAAGCGCCGGAGTGGCGGGAAGCGCTGGCGCTGATGGCTGTCCAGCATCGGGCTCGGTGGTATACGTTCTCAGCGGCGCAGAAACGTGGCCGCAAGACGTCGTGACGCGAATCACCGCCGCCATGGACGAAGCTGTTTGGTACTACAACTGCTACTCGAACCTCAGCCATTACCTCACGGTGGACTACCGCACCAACCCCGACTTGACTGCGCAAGCCAACGTCGACGGGTGGATGACGTTCGGTCCCAACCCCGCCTACATGGTTCTGCCAACCGCAATGCACGAAATTGGCCATACAATGGGGGTTGGCTATTGGCCGTGGCGTGACGAACTCGCCGAAGACGGACACTGGATAGGACGGAACGTGGTCGAGTTCATGGCCTCTCTGACGCCAGAACAGACGGATCCCGATGCCGCAGACTACATCACCGCGGATGCCATGCACTTCTGGCCATACGGGCTCAATTACGCTAGCGAGTACGTGAGTGAGTGGAGTCTGATCAATCACGTTCGGGTCGTTGCGGCGATGAATGCGGACAAGGAAGCCTATCGGAACCAGTAAGCCACGGCGGCACCCAGTTATCGTGAGCCCCCAGGTCCCGCCGCCCAAATCGGCAAGGAATTTGGGGGAGGCAGACGTTTGGTGCGCCCGGTAGCCCAGAGGCTAACGAGGGGGGGGGAGACGCCCCACATTCAGGAGGATGCCGCCGGGCAGGTGCAGGCTGTGGATATCGCCATCTCGCGGCCGATCCTGTCGGTTGGCATGTTTGATGCGATCGAAGCACAGCCTGAGTGGCTTCGGGAGCTGCGCCGAGACCGATGGATCACGAGACCGCAACCGTTCCGGAAATTGGGACGCGATGGGCCTATAGTAACGCAACTGCCCGGAGCAGAATCCCCGGAGGAAACGTCACTTGGCAATGATCGGAGCGCCGCAGCTCACGATCCTGCCGCAAAGCAGAGGGACGCCAGCGCGGAGCGCTAGTGAGATATGCCCGGTAGCTCGAACGAGCTGCCTGAGGCGATGATCGTAGGTGGAGCGAGGCATGAGAAGGGTGGTCAGAAGCACGCCGGTGCAGCTAGGAGCAGGAGGAACTCTGCGACGTTTCCGCGGAGTTCCCTGGAGTGGAGCTTTGTCCGGGGCTCAGCGGAACGGCAACGACCATGGAGTATTCTCTTGCCAGTCCGCCAAGGAAATGAGGGAATCGCTCTGTCCCCTCCGGCGTCGTGTGCAACCACCGGGACGGAGCACCTTGGCAACCAAGCGGACACCGATTCCGAATCGAATCGATGTCCCAATCGATAAGCTCACGGGGCCCGCTGCGGGCTCCGTGAGGCGCGGAGACTA
>JAEWRL010000169.1 GCA_023398955.1 Pseudomonadota bacterium | reverse complement strand
CTTTCTCCAAATCGATCACATCGAGCCCCATTGCCTCGGCGGCCAGCGGGACCTCTCGAACCTGCGTCTGCTCTGCTCGGCGCACAACGCGCTCGAAGCCCGGCGTCGGCTTGGGCCAGCCGCGAGGGCTCGTGAAGCACGCCCACGAAGTCCGGGAAGGCTACCTTCTGCCGAGCGAAACTGGGTCAGTTCTGCCATGCGCCGCAGTCCAGAAAACCAGGTCCGAGGTTTGTGTACTTCCAGTGCAGCATCGCATCCATTGGCTGGGCGGATAGCTCGTAGTCATGGCCGGGAACAGATTCGCCACACATGTGGCACCAAGTCGCGCCGCAGACTTCCTGGAAGGCTCATTCTCATAACAGCCCTGACGGAAGTCGATCCTGGTATGCCGCTTGCTGAGCGGCAAACGATGCAGACGACCGAGAGCAGGGATTCAGACGAGCTTCACGCAGCGGTGAACCGCTGTGTACGTCAGGCGGGGTTGGACGAGCGCGCGTCGCGTGACCCAGAGTGGGTGGATAAGCTGCGGATGCAATTGACTCGAGCAAGCGAGCAGGCCTGGGCGGTACAAAGCCCTGATGTTGACGCTTCGCGCGCGGCGTTGCGGCTCGATACGCAACGAGCTCTCTACGCCATCAACCGCCTACGGTTGTACTGGTGTGACGACCCGGGCGCCTACGACAACGAGCGTTCGCGCGTGCTCGCTGACTTCCAGGATCTCCTGGAAGCTCCTTGGCAACGCTGGTTGGCAGAGCGCGTGTCCACGGATGAGCTCGAGCCGGTCAATGCTGAGAGCACCCTACGCAACTGGGCCGAGCGCGATCTGACTCCGCACCCGACTCCCGAGGGAGGCTGGATCGCCGAGGAGATGAGCGGGGACGGCTACCGACGGCTGCTCGAGATCGTGTCGCTCAATGCGCTCGCCGAATCGAGTCAGCTCTCACGGGCCGTGGGGGGAGCCGCCAGCCCCGCGCAGTCCATGATGTTCCGCATTCTGATGGAGGAGTACGGCGCGGGTCGGCTTGAGAAGAAACACTCTACCTACTTCGCGCGCATGCTCGAGGCGCAAGGGATGAGTACGAAGCCCGAGGCCTATTTCCTGCGGGTACCCTGGGAGGTGCTCTCCTCGATCAACCAAGCCTTCTATCTCGCTGAGAACAAGCGCTTCTACCTGCGCTTCTGCGGCGCTTTCACCTACACGGAGCTGTCTACGCCCGTGAGTTTCGCCGGGTATGCGCGGGCAGCGGCTCGGCTCGGCTTCACGGATGGACACTCCGACTACTGGGCGCTCCACGTGCGTGAGGACGCGCGCCACGGTCCCTGGATGCTGGAACGGGTGGCGCTGCCTCTGCTCGAGCAGTTTCCCGAACGGCGCCGCGACATGCTATTTGGCTATGCCGAGCAGCGCAGCGTCGAGAACATGGCTGGGGCCGCTGTGGCGCGCGCCTGTCGTGCCGCGAGCGAGGGCAGGCAATGACGCCCAGCGTTCTCGAGTTCTCTGCGCGAGCGGGCATCACGCACACGTTTGAGGACCCCACTGAGACCCAGCTCCACGCAGAGCTGGTGCGTCTAGCCGTTACGAGCACCCGCGCGCAGCGTGTGCTCGACGTCGGCTGCGGCGCAGGCATCGCGACGCTCGAGGCGGTGCGGGCGGGGGCACGGGAAGTGGTGGGCATCGATGCTGAGCGCACGAGTGTCGAGATCGCGCGCGCCAACATTCGGCGCGCCGGACTGACGGCGCACGCATCAGCCCACTTCGCAAGCTGGGAAGACGTGCGCTTCGGACGCTTCCCCACTTGCCCCGACCTCTTGGTGTCCAATCCCCCTTACGTTCCCGGCGGGAGTGGTCGGGCCGTGGACGGGGGCTTCTATGGCACATCGCTGCTGGACAGCATCATCGATCACGTGCCTTCGGGCGCACGCGCCGTGGCGCTGCTCTTCGGGTCCATCACCGATCCCATCACGTTCCTGTCCCGGGTGGCAGCGCGCGGCTTCGAAGTGACCCACCTTTTCGGCCATTCTGTGCCCTTCGGTCGCTACACGAGCTTGCCGAGTACACTTCGGCATTTGCGCTTCTTGCGCGAACGGGGCCGGGCCTTCTTCTGCGACGTCCCCGCCGTCCCGGGGTGTGCACCGCACGCCTATCTCACGCTGGGGTTGATCGCGCACCGAAACCCCGCGGCCGCGGCGCACACGGAGGCATTGCAGAAGGCAACGCGCGCCTGCCTCGTAGGCTATCAGGAGACGAGCGTGGACACTCTGAGTTCTGCCCCGAAGCGTGCTGCCTCATGATGTCGACTGCTCTGAGACATGCACGATCGTGCTCCATTTGACGTGTCGCTCCGAAACTGTGATGGAGCGCTCATCAATCCGAAGGCACCCCGGTTGGGGCTCGCAGCAAGGAGCGCTCCCGGGCTCGTCAGTTGCAAGCGGAGAACAGAAGCCCGGTGCCGAGCTCCACGCCGACAGGGAGCTGATAACCCTCGTCGGAGACGAGAAGGCGCCGTCCGGTTACGAACAAACGGAGAACCTGACTCTGTGCGAAAGCCTTGGGCGTGGTGAGCGCAGCGCAGAGATCGCGATACGTCGTGCGCTCGGGGACTAGGCGCGGCTCGACGCGCCACGACGTTGGGGTGCGGTTCCCCCCGGTGTCAGCAGTTTGTCAGAGGGCGCTGGCGCGCTGCCGCTCCTCAACGGACTACCCTTAACGTTGCCTTGAAAGTGTTGACACGCGCTGCCCCAAGGACGTATTCCCTAATTAGTTGGGGGCGTCGTTATCGGAGCCTTAGTTGGGGGCGTCGTTATCGGAGCCGAAGCCAGGATAGCGAGGAATTCATGATTCATCTGCGTTCAAGTCAGTCGGCTCTGTTGCTGGGAACCTGCGTTGTGGGGGTTGCCGCATCAGGATGTGGGACCGCCAAGGAGGACACTTCACCCAAGGCGTCAATCAGTATGGCTTTCAGTGACGAGAAAGCGCCGAATTGGCCGTCCGCCATTCGGCTACCGTTTGCAGCGGGAACGCAGTGGTGGACGGGAGGAAGCTTCTTTGGTGAGGGCTTCCACCGGCACTTCATCGACGGTCGCACCATCAACGACTATTACGCCACTGACTGGATCCGGGTCCCCGAAGAAAGCACCGAGGGTTCGAGGATTCTCGCGGTCGAAGCGGGTACGGTATCTGAGGTCTCTACGCCGGAGTGTGGAACTAGTTTGGGCTGCTTCGTTCGCATCGACCACGAGGAGACCACGATCGAACTCCCCAATGATCCAAAGCGGAAGGCTCAGGTTCGCACGACCTACGGGCATCTGTCGCGTGTGGACGTGATAACAGGACAGCAGGTGTTCGCTGGACAAGACATCGGCCTCGCTGGGGGCACTGGAGGCGTGGACCCGCACCTCCACTTCGGTTTCCGAGTGGCGGTCGCCAAATCCGAGACGGGCACGCCCAGCACGTTCCGGTCTAGGTGCGGAAAGCGGTTCGATGGGTGCCTGCCCGGCTCGTGCTCTGTTGGGCGAGAACAAACATGCAAAGCTGAGAACGCTCTGCCGACCGATCAGACGTGCGAGAACGACGGCAACTGCCCTGTTGGTCAGGAGTGCGGTGTGTGGTGTCCCAACGGCGAGAGGGCGGATGACTTCCAGTCTTACAAGATTGGATCAGTTTGGGTCGTTGGCGAGGATGGCGAGCCAGGTACGACAGACCTCGTTGATGTTACCGACACCAATCCATACACGAGCAGCAACGGCATCACGATCACGAAGCCAGAGCCACAGGTATCATGGCAAACAGGCACTACCCAGGTTATTCAATGGCTGTATTATGACGATGTAGAGCCTACTGTATCTCTCTGTGACTACGGATTTGGTGCCGAGTTGGGCGCCAAGTCTGTCGATTCTATGGATTGTTCGTTCATCGGCAAGCCCGATGAACACGGTTCGTTTCAGTGGAGCATTCCTGTTGATCTAGCACCAGGCGGATACCTAATTCGCGTCCGGGGCGCCTTCGGGATCGAGGATACCGCCCTTGTCTGGATCACGGCGCGTGAAACGTGCAACGGCGTGGACGACGACCACGACGGCATGGACGACGAGCCCGGTGCGTGTGGCTGCGTTACCCGCCAGGGGAGGGACGCTCGAGTCTTCCAACTCTGCTCCGAGCGGGTCCCGTGGAGCACTGCCCGGTCGTACTGTGAATCGGTCGGATTGGATCTCGCGACTATACGAGACGCGCAGGAGAACGCCCAGCTGACGAGCTGGCTTGGTCACCTGCCCAACAGCTCGGGCTGGCTGGGTCTCAGCGACGAGCGGACGGAGGGCAGCTGGGAGTGGGTGTCCAGCGATCCGGAATCAAGGCTGTTCCTTGCAGGGCGATACGACAATTGGTCCGAGCACGAGCCCAACGGGTACACGAGAGAAAGCTGCGGCACCATCTGGCCCGGAGGTACCTGGAACGATCTGAACTGCGCTTGGACCGAGCCCTTCGTGTGCGCCTCGGAGGTCGAGCTCGAGGCGGCTGAACACTGCAATGGGGTGGACGACGGCAACGACGGCATGGACGATGAGGCCGAAGCTTGTGGGTGCACCCGCGCCACGCGCATGGATCGCGACTACCTGTTCTGTACTGAGCGGCGGTCTTGGGAGTCCGCTAGGGAAATCTGTCAGTCGATGGGGCTCGACTTGGCGACCGTGCGGGACAGTGCGGAGAACGACTTTTTGCGGACTGTCCCTGCCGCCCTCAATGGCTGGCTCGGTCTGGACGACAATGACCAGGAAGGGTCGTGGGTGTGGGTCGACGGCGCTTCGGTTGCGGCTGGCTACGCCGCGTGGGCCACCTACGAACCAAACGGAGGCGAACGCGAGAGCTGCGGCATCTTCGGCAGCACTGATGGGCGTTGGAACGACCTGAGCTGTAGCTGGACCGAGCCGTTCATCTGCGCCAGCCCCGCCTCTGTAGTGCAGCCAGGTGAGCGCTGCGCCACGGGGAGGCTCGTCTACGAAGACTGGACCCTCGTCCACGATGGCGCTGTCGTTGAGCCAGTAGATGTCAGTGTCTTGAGGAGCAATGGAACCTGGGAGCACATAGAGACGATCACCCCTGGCGACGACGGCTCCTTCTGCGTTGGAGCGCAGGGCACGGAGTTTGTTATCTCGAGGGCCGTTTCTCTGCCCTATCCGCGGACGTGCCAGGCTTCCTTCAGCGTGGCCAGCGACACGGCAGGCACGTGTGGCGAGGCCTCGGATTGTGAAGACTTGGGCGTGGTGGACTTCTACTGCGGCTCGTGAGATTCTCGCTGCGGCCCCAGAGCGTAAGCTGCTCGGGAGATGACGTGGAATGACCCGAGTCGTCTACTTCACCGCTGGTTCGGTGGGGGCCGGTCACTTGGTGCGGGGCGTGGCTCTGAGACGGGCCTTGTCCCGCATGGGGTGGCATGGCGAGTATCATTTCGTTGGTCCACCGATTGCCTTTCCCTGCGTTACGGTGACCGGCCATGTGACGGTACCGATCGAGCAAGACCTGTGCCTGCGGCGGCAAGAGACTGCACCCCAGAGCCGCCTGAGTCAGGTATTGCGCTTGCTCGACCCAGATCTCGTTATCGTCGATTTGTTTTGGGCACCGCTGCGTTGGGTCCTCCCGGATATGTCGGCTGAGGCGTGGCTGTTGCTTCGCAAGTGTCCGCGGAGCTGGCTCCGTGGCCCTGTGGACGCACGCTTCGACGCGAGCCAGTTCTCGCGGGTGATCACCATCGAGCCCTTCGATGCTGAGGTGCTCAGCGATGACGTAAGTTTCGAGCATGTGCCGCCCGTTGTCGTCGCGAACCCCGACGAGCGCCGCCCAACCGGGGCGCTGCGTCGAAGGTTCGGCTATGGGAGCGACGACTACCTCTCCGTCGTGCTCCAAGCGGGCCTGCGTGGAGAGGGCGCCTCCATTGCGGAACAAGCCTGCTCGGCCCCGCACCGGCTTGTGCTGGACATGTTCAGCGCGAGCTCACTCTTCCCGGCTGCGGAGTGGCTCGGGGACGCGAACGAGATCCACACCGGCGCAGGCTACAATGCCTTCTGGGAAGCGCAGTGGATGGGCTATGCCAGGCGAACGCATTTCTACCCGTTTGCGCGCCGTCTCGACGATCAGGCGGCGCGCGCCACGCTTCGCGAAGCCAGGATGACGAGCAACGGTGCCGATGTTCTGGCGCGCCAGATCGTGTAGACGCGGGCCCAGGCTGGCAGCGGTGCGAGGCAGGTTCCTGGGCGTTCTCGTGGGCTGGGCGTTCTGGTGGGCGGAGGGCAGGCACGACGATACGTCGTGCGCTGGGGGACTAGGCGCGGCCCCCAGAGGAACTCCCCCGCACGTGCCGACAGTGATTTCTAGGATCTCGCGTAGGGCGCTGGCCTCCGACCAACAGGTCGTTCGGCGCTTCGTGCGTGAGGCTCGGCTGGCAAACGCCATCGGTCATCGGGGAGTGGTGGCGGCTCACGCGATGGGCGTCCTCCATCGCGACCCAACGCCAGCCAACCTCTATCTTGAAACGAGGGGCCTGCTGCGTGTCCTCGACTTCGGCGTGGGCAGTCGCCCTTCCCACCCGAACTCCACGTTGAGAACGGGGATTGGGTCTCTGCTCGGAACGCCGGCTTTCATGCCTCCCGAGCAGGCTCGCGGTGATTGGGAAAGGGTCGACGCGCGGAGCGACCCATGGTCCCTGGGTGCTGTCCTGTTCGCGTCACTCACAGGCGAATGCGTTCATGAAGGCCGGACGTCGAACGAGATGCTCGGTCTGGGGATGACGAGGCCGGCTCGCTCGTTGCGCGCCGTCGCGCCCCATCTGTCCGAAGGCATCGCTGCCTTCGTCGACAAATCGCTGGCGTATGATCCTGAGGCCCGCTGGGAAAGCGCTGGTGCTATGCAGGAAGCCTTGCGCGTGTTGATGGCCGGAGGGTGCGTTGCAGGCCGGTGCCACGACCGCGCTGCCAAGCAGCCTACATCGCGACGACGGACTCGGAACTGGAGGGAGCTACCTGCTCACGGAAGAGGCCTCAGAAAACCAAACGCCCAGATTGGGGCTCGCGGCAAGGAGCGCTCCCGGGCTCGTCAGTTGCAAGCGGAGAACAGAAGCCCGGGGCCGAGCTCCACGCCGACAGCGAGCTGATAACCCTTGTCGGAGACGAGAAGGCGCCGTCCGGTTACGAACAAACGGAGAACCTGACTCTGTGCGAAAGCCTTGGGCGTCGTGGGCGGAGCGCAGACACTACGATACGTCGTGCGCCCGGGGACTAAGCGCAGCCCCCAGAGGAACGTGAGCGTTGCGTGGGGATCCCGACTCCCGGGGCGAGTTCCAGTGCCCACTCCAGCGCGAGTATCGAGAGTTCCCCACTTGGGATTATAGATTCCACCTATGTGCAGTTTGAGTCCACCCTCCAGGATACCATGGGTCCCTTGCAGGAGTGCTGTGCCCCACGGGCCGCTCCGGATCTCGGCGCGCCCGGCCCAGGGAGAGCCATCGGCTGGAAACCCAACGTAGCGGGCTACGCCCCAGGTGACCTCTGAGCCAACACCGATGCTGGGGTGCCAGGTGCGATCCTCCAGTCGCCGCAGAGCGCCCGCAAGGGCCCAGTAACCCCACTCAGTGTTTGCCGGTTCGACGTCCTCGATAGCGACGTCAGGGCAGGTGACCTGACGATCACCGGTATCCTCGAGCGGCAGGGCGGCGACAGCGCCGCTGAGCGTGAGCTGAGTCAGCAGCGCCTGGCTGAGATGCAAGGAGCTTCGGAAAGCGCGATCCATCGAGACGGTGGCCTCCACGGCCAGCTTCCGGCGCGGCGGCTCCATTCGCAAGGGGCAGAAAGAATGGAGCCTATCCCTGGGGTGACCGGCCGGCGCCCAGGGACGCGCTGCTGTGCTGGAATAGAGCCAATGACGAGGGGACATGGGAGGCAGACTCCTTCAAGGCAGGAGCGACTCCCCTTGGCGTTCTGGGTGTGGCCGGGAACGTCTGGGAGTGGACCAGCAGCCCCTACTGTGAACCCCGCCAGGCTTGGCCAGCCGCTAGTGCGGCTCGCGTGCCAGCCGCCGAGGGGTGTGGTATGAAGTCGCCATGGGTTCGTTGGCGCCGAAGGCCGAAGATCTCACGGTGTATCCGGTGGAGGAGCGAGTGGGCGAGGATTTCCTGCAGCGCCTGATCGTCGAGCTGTTGCGCCCTTTGATCCAGCGCTGGTTGGAGGAACGAGGCGAGCAGGGTTTCGTGGGCGCCGACCAGTTCATCTACTTCGAGCAGTACAATTCCCATCGTCGCGTGGCACCGGACGTGTACGTGTTACCAGGTGTGCCGCCGGACACTCCGGTGCGGTCCTGGAAGGTGTGGGAAACCGGAGTGGTGCCCAGCCTCGCGCTGGAAGTCGTCTCGAGCAATTGGGAGAAAGACTACTGCCAGGCTCCCGTGGACCATGACGACCTGGGCACGGCCGAACTGCTGATCTTCGACCCTGAGTATGCTGAGCGTCGAGATGGGGCTCGCTGGCAACGGTTTGCGCGCAACGAGGCGGGGCGGCTGGTGCTCGTCGAACGCACCGACGGGCGCGCCATAGGCTCTAGCGTTCTGGGATGCGTGGTGCGCGCGGTTGGCGTCGGGCAACAGCTGCGGCTCCGGCTCGCAGAGGGGAAAGACTCAGTGCTCTTCCCGACTGCTGAGGAAGCGGAGCGCCAGGCCAAGGAGGCAGAGCGCCGGGCCAGGGAGGCAGAGCGCCGGGCCAAAGAGGAGGCCTTGGCGCGCCTCGCAGCGCTCGAGGCACGGTTGGCGAAGTACGAGAAGTGAGGGCGTCTCAGTGAAGCTGCAGTCCTGATCGTGGGGGGGGAGCCAGGCGCCCAACCATCGGCGGGGCCCGACCCTTTCGGAGCTAGCTCAGGGCATATGGCAATCCACAATGCCGACGTCGGCTTCCAACCCGCGCATGCGGCTTGGCGATTCACACTATACCCGCCGAGCTCGCTGCGTTCATGCCTTTGAACTGAGTTCTCCCGTTTCGCCGAGGACTCCGGAACCGCTCATCCGCGAGTTCGTCAGGCTAGTCAGGCTCTTGCCAACCGACGCCCTTCAGCGCTCGGGAGAAATGGCCCGGGTATGCTCGCGAGAAATGACCCAGGCTTGGCGCGTGCCAACAGCCCGCTACCCGGTGAGGCGGCTGTGGGTAGCGCACAACCTGGGACCGAGTTAGGGCGCCCCAGAGGAACGGGCACGCTCGAGAGTCAAAGCGCGGCCCTGGCGCAGACGCTCGGCGGACAGAGCCGTCGCGGCACCGCGCCTGCGCCCGCGCCCGCGCCCGCGCCCGCGCCTGCGCCGGCGGGTACGAAGCGTCGTGCATTGGTGCTCGGGACGTCGATTTCGGTTGACGGCTTCCGGGAGCAAAGCGCCGTCACTCGGCGCACTCGCCGAGAAAGTAGCCCGCGGCGGCCGCCAATCAGCACGG
>JAEWRL010000143.1 GCA_023398955.1 Pseudomonadota bacterium | reverse complement strand
TCGTGGAAAGGCCGCCCCGCGAACGACCTATCCCCTGCGTCGAGGCCCCCCTTTACCGCCCGCCGCATGCTGGTGCGCCCCCGGCGCCCCGCTCCGCGCTGGCCTTCCAGCACAAGAGCCAACTTTGGCCACTGACCGTCGTTCAGTTGAAGTCGAAGCATGCTGCGCTCCCTGGAGCATGCCTCAAGCACCATGGAAGAGTTTTCGGCGTACAGCGCCGGGCACGGGCACGGGCACGGGCACGCATTCAGGGACAGGCCCTAACCCGCCATCGGTGTGAGTGTGACGAAGAGAACGCCCGGTGAGGTGAGGCTGAAGGTCTGAGAGAAGGTGTCCCCACAGAGCGCCGCGCCCAGGGGTTCGGGGGCCGATTCCATGACGCTCCGCAGGTTGGTCCAGTCTTCCGCGGACATCGCCCCCATCGTGGGGCGCCCCCATTGTTCCCATACCGCGTAGGCGTTGCCGTGGGTTTCGTCTACCCGATAGGTGGTGACGTCGTAGGTCTTCATCGGGTCGAGACCCCGCAACGTGACGCCGATGCTGTGGGCTGCGGTTTCGGAGTAGTAAGTGTCGTCCCGGGGGCCCTGACCGGGGTTCTGCCCGTTGTAGAGGATGATCTGGATGCCCCCTGCCTCGTCGCGGGCCGCCATCCCGCCCACGCCGCCCTGGCCCGTGACCTGGAGCGGCAGCTGTTCGGCTCCCATCTGCGCTAGGAACTTATAGGCGTTATATGCAGGCTTCTTGATGCCTTCCCTGCTGATGAGGCCCATGCAACCGATGAATGGCTCGTCTTCGCGGTACTGCTCCTCCTCGAAGACGTCCGAGAGCACCCACCAGGAATAGGCAAGGGGGAAGCGCTTGTTCTCCTGCGCGCAGCGACGGGATATATCCGAGAACGTTTGGGCGACGAAAGCCGCTCCTTGGTGCATCTCCTGGGGTTCGTCGTAGAGGTTGAACTCCCACGTGGGACCGAACTCCGTGATGGCGATGGGCACAGTGGTGAGCCCGTACCTGTCGAGTAGGTCGAGCCCCTGGAAGTAGCCGCCTACCGCTCCGCCGACGAAGCTCCAGCTATGATACGAGAAGAAGTCGAGTACACCCGGGCTTCCGGGATTGACGTAGTTGTCGGTAGTGACGTGGTCCAGGAACAGCACGCCAGCGCGCGAGTTCTCTTCCAGCTCGAGGGGTTGGCTCGTCACGGGCCCGCCGACGCGGCCCTGGGGGAGCACGCTTCGCACGGCCGCCGCGGCGTGGTCGTAGAGCATGAAGTACTCCTCGAGGGTTCCTGCCCAGAACTTGTTCCTGCAGCACTCCGGTTCGTTCCAGACCTCCCAATCCCACTGACTGACGACGCCTTCGCCGTAGCGTTCGACGCTATGAGCGACGAAGCTTCGCACCAGCTCCTGCCAGATCGTGTAATCCTTCGGAGGGGAAATCCCCATGCCCCAATCGAAGACGGTCCGGCTGGGGTCGGCCGCCAGCTTTGACGGCATGGGAGCCAGCTCGATGATGGGCGCGATCCCGACCTCGACGAGGAAATCGAAGACCCGGTCCGCCTGAGCGAAGTCGAAGACGGGCTGCCCGTCCACCTCGTCGTAGATCCCGAGGTCGTCGTGAAAGAGTCCATGGGAGCGGATGCGCTTCATGCCAAGGTTCTGGACACCGTCTCGCGTGTGCTCTTGCAGGAGTTGTCCCCACTGCTCGCCCCATTGGTTTTGGTTCTCCTCTCGGAGGTAGAGGCCCAGGTGACCGGTGCCGAAGGTGTCCCAGAAATGGGGCAGCGCGCCCCAAGAGCCGTCCGCCTCGACGGCGATGGAGTGGTTGGCGTTTGCGACATCCGTCACGGGGAAATTCCCCTGGCAAGTTGGGTTATCGCTGGCGAAGTCGCGACCCCCGCTCCCCGTACCGGAGCCCCCGCTTCCCCCGGCGCCGGGCACCTGTCCGCCGCTGCCCGCCGCAGGTGAACCGCCGAGTCCCGAGGTACCCCCGCTGCCGTCGGTGCTCCCGGATCCGTCGTTACCGCAAGCGGTGAGGAACACCAGGAGCGGCGCGAGACCGATGAGCAAACGAGTCTTAATCATTGTAGCCAAGTAAGTTGGGGTAGGTGAGGGCACGCAAGGCACGTCCTCGGTTCACGGTTCGAGCCGCCGGCTCGGGGCTCGATGACACGCGAGAGTCTAGAGGACCGGGCACGATTGTCGAACGGTGCCAAAAGGGAGCGCGGACATCCTCCCTTCAGGGCACTGAAAACTTCCGTTGATGCCACAGTTTCCCCGTCGAGGAGCCAACTCAGTACCTTTTCGACGTCGCGCCTGCTCAGGGCTATCGCATCCACCGAGGCCCCATCGCGGGCTCCGCGTCACCTCGGCGTCGAGGTGAGCATCTTGCCGTTGCGTTGAGCTGCAGCAGTCGCCCAGCTCGGCGCACGCGCAGGCTGGTCATGGCGCTGCCGTGGATGTGCGTGCGCGTCGGGTGTGCGGAGGAGTCGGCTCCTCGAAACCGACAAAAGCGAAGCGTTCGCAAGGCGCGGGTTGACGGAGCGCATGGCCGCCGAAAACCATTGAGACCCTGACGCGACAGTCAGTGGAGACCCCATGACAAGCTTTCGTCTGTTCGTCGAGCACCAAGGGAGAGCCTCGCGCACCGAGACCTTCTCCGCGGAGCGGATCCTGATTGGTCGCGACGAGGGAGACCTTGTCTTGCCGGATGCCCTCATCTCGACGGCGCACGCCGAGCTCCGTTTCGACGGACAGCGAGTCTGGCTGCTCGATCTGCAGAGCACGAACGGGACCTGGCTCAACGGGCAACGCATCTCGCAGCTGGAACTCGTGCCCGGCATGAGCGTGCAACTTGGACAGCACCGCGTCACCTTCACGGGACTAGTCGGGGCGGCTGGTGGTCGGGGCGGCACTGTCGCGCAGGCCGCTCACCCGATGGTGCCACCCGGCATGCAGCCGATGCCGATGGTGCCGTCCACGCAGCAGTCGTCAGGAGCTTGGCCTAGGGGTGATCCTGGGTCCTCGCAGGGACGCCCCAAGAAGTCGAGGGTGCCAGTGATCGTCGTTGCGCTGGCGGTGGTGCTAGTCGGCATTGGCGGCTTCGCAGTGGCAGCGTACTTGTGGCGAGCGCGTCTAGCTGCTGCTTTTACCAGCGCCGCTGCGCGTGTGGCGTTGGAGTCGAAGCCCGCTCCGGGCGATGGTGTGACCTTGCCGTCCACGCACGCGGCGAGCGTCCCGACGGCGGCGCCCGATGAGGAAAAGACGGCGGCTCCCCGCGGAACGAGGGGGACGGCAGCTGCGGCGTCCGAGACGGAGACTGGGACCGCGACGACCGCTGCGGCGACGACGGCAGCGGTCCCCGCTGCGGAGGCCCCGGCGAGCACCTCCGCGCTCGCGACCCTGTTCGATGGCGCACCCTCGGGTTACGAGCTGACCCGGTGGGTGCCGCTCAACCGCACGCTGCCGAAGAAGCTGGTGATCTGGGCGCCCCCAGGTTGGGATACCTCCGACGAGGAGCGCCTCGACGACGTGCTCCAGATCGTTTCCCCCGACAGCCAAGCGATCGTGCTGTTCGTCACCAATTCGTGGAAAGTCAACGACGCCGTGCGCAAGGTTTGGACGCAGAGTCTTGACGTGCGGCGCCAGAGCTACGGCCCCTGGGAGGCCGGGCGGTTCGGCGAGGCTCACCTCTCGGCGCGGGTGTCCGAAGGGACCGGCACCCTCGAGAACGAGCCCGCCAAGCTCTACGCGATCGTTTTCACGGCTGGGTCCGCGGAGTTCCTCGTCGTCGTCGTGCTCACACCGAGCGCGTCGAAGGAAGTCGCTGCGCAGGCTCTTGCCGTCGCCAAGTCCGCACGCCAGGGCTAAATGAGCGAGCGCAATTCTCGGTCGCTTCTTGCTCAGCCCCTGACGGGGCGAGGGCTGGGCAAGAAGCTGGAAGGCCCCACCGGGGCAGCGAGTCTGCACGCCTTTCCCCTTCAGCCAGCGGACGAACGTGTCGTCTCGAGCAACTACGGAGCTCGTTTGCCATGCCCTTCTGCACCGCATGTGGTCGTCCCGTCGCTGATCGAGGCGTGATCTGCCCTGCCTGTGGGGGACCGCACCGACCGTTCGCGCCCGCGCCGCGTCCCCGGCGCAGCATGGCGCGCCTGCTCGGCCTGGGCTGCCTCGTGCTTGGCGGCTTCGTTGGCGGTCTGGGGGTCCTCGGATCGTTGGGGTTTTGGTATTTCTCGAGTCGCGGGGTGACCAAGACGCCGATCGGCGCGGTTGGTGTTTCCGCTAAGGCGCCAGCGACGCTCGGTTCCCTCGAGCAGCACGGCGTGCGAGTCGAGCTTCCCGCCGGTGCGTTCGCGAGCTCGGGGCGCGTCACATTGAGCAAGGAGGAGGGC
Organism: Pseudomonadota bacterium; assembly: GCA_023398955.1. Lineage (GTDB taxonomy): Bacteria > Myxococcota_A > Polyangia > Polyangiales > Polyangiaceae > JAEWRL01. The sequence continues at coordinate 10,536 of JAEWRL010000143.1, read as the reverse complement.
GACGTTAGCGAGGGCGTCGATAGCGAGCGCTTCGCGCTTGTCGGAACACCAATCGACGTGAGCCTCGATGGCCGCGCCTTCACCCGGACCGATGAGCCCGTGACAGTGAGTTTCAGGCTTCCCTCTGGTCTGCGAGAACAGCTGGAGGACCCCGATGCGCTTCGGCTCGCATACCGTTTCGCGGGGGAGTGGCATCTGCAGCGAATGGATCATGTGGATCTGGAGGTGGGCGTCGCCTCGACGCGCCTGCGCCACTTCAGTGAGATCTCGCCGGCCGCGGCCAAGAAGAAGGAGATACGCAGCGAAGTCTCTCAAGACATCGCTACCGGTCTCTGGGAGCAGCAGCACAACAAGAAGGCCTTCACCCAGGCGATGCACGGCCCGATCGAGCAGCTCATCGTCAAGATGACGGGCGTGCGGGATCCCTCCGTGATCAAGGCGATCGTCGATGAGGCAGCCGGCACCACTGCCGTCACCAGTCTGCTCAAATCCGGCGCCGAAGCATATCTCGACGGTCGCAACCGCACCGCCGCCGAGGCGGAGCTCGCCACCAAGCTCGCCGAGGTTTCGCTCAACTACCTCGCGCGCAAGGCGGGCAATGTCGAGGCCGACTTCGGTGGCGAGGTGGGGATGGCTGCCGCTCTCGTCCAGGGGGGTACCGCGGGCGGCATGGGCAACTACGAGATGGCTGCCAAGGAGCTTGCCAAGGGTGTGATCGGGACGACCGCCCTCGGCAAGCTCGTCCTGGCGGCCACCAAGGTGACCGAGGTCTCGATCGCCGCGTGGAAGCGCAACGGTATCGAGGAGATGTACCAGGCTTACAAGGAGGGCGCCAACGGACTCTACGGGTTCGACGTCACGGCGGGCGACTTCGCCACAGTGCTCGAGCAGTCAGCTGCCGTCGAACGTCAGGTGCGCCTCGACGCCGTCGCCGAGTACTGCCGCGTACACGCCGTCGGCGAGTCGGAGCTGTCGGCACTGCAGCTCGAGAGCATCAAGCGCCGAGCCATCGAACGGCTGCGGGCGAGCTTCGAAGCGCGACGCGCCGAGGAGAGCCAGATCGCCGAGATGAAGCGCTTCTACGATCGGCTGCTCGACGAGTTCGAGGACGTCGATCTGGACGCTACGGCCATGCGCCGCGACTCCTTTTCTGCGCTGACCTACGAGCAGCGCCTCCACCGCTATCACCAGATAAGCAAGAGCATTCTCGGCCTCACAGGCAAGCGCATCAACTTCAGCGGCGACTCCTACGGGGATTTCATCTCCGACAACGACCTGACGCAGGCGATGCGCAAGTGGATCGGCTCCAAGGAAGAAGCTCTGGAGTTTCTGCGCAGCAAGGGGCTCATGCCCGAAGAGATCCGCGTCGTGCCGATCCAGGTAACCGCCACCGGAGTGCACCGCTACGGCCCGAAACCCAAGCAGGTGCTCACCATCTCCGTGCGATTCACCAATACTGGTTCCCAACAGCCTGGACACGGCGCCGTCAGTGGCCGGGCCATCGACGCTCTGGATGGCGAGGTGATTCCGATCAGCGGTAGCTTCAGCGGCGGCCCCAACGGTAGCTTCACGGTGACGGCCGACGGCGAGACGATCCAAGCCCAGCTCTCGGCTGGCAGGACCATCACCGTGCCGGGTTACGGCACGCTCACCGTGCAGAATCCGTCGGCCTTCGACGCTTGGGAACGCTGAGCACCGCCGCGAGCGAGGCGAGGATCAGCGCGCGCCAAGGATCGCCGAATGCGCTCTCATGGATCACCGGTCGTCCATGGTCCTGGCGGGGACGACTGGTCGGAGATGACCCCAGCGTAGAGTATGTCCGTCGTGTTGAAGTGGGTCAGAAGACGCGTGAAGGCCTGCTCCAGAATGATCTCGGCCTCTTCGGGGGTCCCACCCCGTTCGAGGCGCATCGCGGCCTGCCTCAGGTAGGTGCACAGCGCTTCGTGCGCCTCTCGGTGCTGCTCGAGTTGCGCATACCCAGCCGCTCGAAGGAGCCACTCCTCTCTGGCGCAGTGTTGCTCGAGGTCGTCGAGCAAGGCCCTCAGACGGTGACAGACCGCGGCGAGCTCCGTCGCTGATCCTCGTCCGAGCGTGCGTCTGCATTCGATGAAGCCCATGAGGAGGTCGCGGTGCATCTCGTCGATCTTCCCGCACCGCACGGACACGAGGTCGTCCATGCAAAAACCGTCGAGTTCCTCGAAGTCCTGCTCTGCCATGGCTGTTCATCTCTACGCTCGATACTGGCGCCCTGTAGAGATAACGGCCTCGGGGCGCTCGGGATAAGCGACGAGGTGTGTAGGAGATGATGACCGAGGCGTTCGCTGCTCGGTCACTGGTCCCGGCCCTTTGCTGACGACAGTGCGCCAAGGCGGTGGCCTGCTCTGACTGAGCGCGAGCGATTCTCGGACGCTGATTACCTAGCCCCTGACGGGACGAGGGCTGGGCAATCAGCCGAAGGCCGCGTTCTGCTCGGCCCCATTCCTGTTGTTTTCGAGGGATCGTTTCCTAGATCCCTCCCCCCGCGCTTTGCGCGAGGCGCCCGTCCCAATGGGGCTCGCGCGTCGTCGAGGTGACTCGACAATCGCGCTCGCCCATTTAGTAGTAAATGGTCGACGTCCCCGCGTTTCGCGTGACTTGCGAGTAGTAGACCACGGGAACGAGCCACATCAACCTGTTGGTAAAGCCCTGGATGCGCGAGTCAGTGCCGCCCGTCGGGTCATCGTCGTTCCAGGCACCGTTGTCCTGCTGATCGAGGGATGTCTCGAAGGCGAACAGCACCGGATCTCCGCCGCCCGTCGTGTACACCTCACCCGCGTTGCTGCTTCTTCTGACGCTTCCGGAGGCAAACGCCTTGTAGCCGAGGTCAGCTCCATCCTTGTAGACCCTCAAGCTGCCGGTACGGTTCTCCCAGGCAAAGCCCATCACCCAAGCGTTGATCGGCTGCGCTTCGTTGTTGGTCCAGGTGATACTGGAGTCGGCCCCGCTCGAGTCGTCGTTCTGCGCGAGGGTCCTTAGCCCAACCTTCTGCGTCCACGGGGACGCGACCCAATCCGTGCTGTTCCAGGGACTCGTCCGCATGAACAAGACTAGGACAGGATCTACGCCGTTCCAGGCTCCCCCCTCCGTCCTGTAGGTCACTGTTGTCCCAGCCGGGATGCTCACCTGTTCGTACCAGGTGAAGCCGCGCGTCACGTTGTCGCTGCCCTTCCCGACCAGGCCCTCGTCCTTGCCGGGTCCTTCCATGTCGTTCACAGGTGCATCGGTGGAATCCGCCTCGTCGGGCGCGAACTCGAAGTCCTCGGCCATCGCTTGAGCCTTGCCCTCATCGAGCGGTTCCGAGTCGAGCTCGGCACTGCTGCAAGCGCTGGCGAAGAGCGCGAACGTTGTGACGCCCAGCAGACTCAGACTACGGAAATGCGAACTCGTTACCATACTACGATCCTTTCTTATTTGCTTCGATCTCCACAGCGAGGTTCGCCGTGAATGAACTCGGCGAGCATCCGCGCCAGGCCCCGACCTCCATCGCGAAAGCACGCCGAGGTGAGCCAGAGTGCTCCCTGGCCGGAGCCCCGCGGGCCCTTTCCTCCGAACAGACACCTGACTCTGCGACGTGACGCACACAAAACGCGCGGGCCCGAAGCTCTCCAGAGAGCCGGGCCTGACCAGGGTGCCCGGGGGTGCCGATCAGGCGAGCGGGACGGGCGCGCCCGATGGCGAGACGGGGCAACAGGCGCAGCGGGTATCCCGCCAGGTGAAGCGCCCGTGCGGGAAGGTTTCGACGATTGCGCTGACCTCGAAGGTGGTCTTGGTGCCCTCCAGCGGGTAGAGGTGCTGCGACCGATGATCAGACCGCTCACATCCCAAGACTACGAACGCTGGCTCGAGCTCGCCGCCGAGGTCGAGCCGCTCTTTGGTGCGATGGTCAGCGACACGGGCTTCCGAGTCGCGCTGCGTGAGACCATCGCCCAGGGCAACGCGCTAGGGCTGGAGGTCCAAGACGCAATCGGTGGCATCATCGCGATCGATCGGGTGGAGAACGAGATCACCTGGCTAGCAGTCGGCGCGAGCTACCGTGGATGCGGCTACGGCGACCAGCTCGTCAAGGCCGCCCTCGAGGAGCTGGCGGCCGACAGCGATGTTCAGGTCCAGACATTTGCACCCGAGGTCTCAGCAGGAAGCGCCGCGCGGCACCTCTACCTCCGCAACGGCTTCGTGGATGCGCGGAGGGCCGGGCCCAACCCCGCTGGGCTCGAGACAGTGATGATGCGGCGACCCTGCAGCTAGTCGCCAGCTTCGACAGGTGCCCCACAGCCGAGACGAGCACCAGCGCGTTCCCGAGAGGAGCGGGTTCGGCTCGAGTACTGCGAGGGTGAATTATTCTTGACGCTTGTGCTGTCCCCCGTCCAGCCGATGGGAACGCCAATGGCCCAGCCGCGCGCTTCGATGAACATCTCGACGATCTCTTGGCGCCAGCATGGGAATTGTAGGAGCGCTCCTGCTTCCTACCTGTGCGTGGCACCGTTGCTCTTCCTGCGCCATGCTCGTCGTAACGCGATGGTGCAAATGGACCGGTCAGAGTCGAGATTCTGGTTGAGGCAAAAGCTTGCAACCAAAGCGACTGGTACCAGGTTGCAGGATCCCGGCTCCTCTTGCCAATACCCCCGCTGATTGCCCAAAGTGCGACAAGACCCATGAAGCTCCAGCACGCTGCTACCTATTCATTCTCAGTACTCGCTTTGATTGCCCTTGGGTGCTCCTCTGATTCTGAGGGCACAGGCTCGACCGGGGGGGCCGGCGCTGTCACCCCAACGGGCGGCGCCGACGGGTTCACCGGTGGGACCGGGAGCGGCATCGCGGGCACGGGCGGAACTGGTGTCGTGAACACCGGGGGTTCCTTCGTCGGCTCTGGGGGAGCGACAACCGGCGGGAACGCGAATACGGGTGGCATCATCAGCAGCGGCGGCAACTCGAATAGTGGCGGTGTGCCGAGCAGCGGCGGCTTCATGAACACCGGCGGGTCCACGAACATGGGAGGATTCCCGAACATTGGCGGCGCCATGACGACGGGTGGCATTGGGAACACGGGCGGGGAAGCGACGACGGGCGGCAGATTCGGGGGCATGGGTGGTGGCACCAGCGCTGGCGGCGCCTCGGACAGCGGGGGAGCCCCGAGCATGGGCGGTGGAGGAGCCGCCGGTGAGACTTCCGACACGGGTGGCATCGGGAACACGGGCGGGGATCCCGGCACGGGCGGCACGACGGGAACTGGTGGTTCCACGGGAGTGACCTTCGACTGCGGCCTCCCCGACGCGGGCTCGCCCGGGGTCGCCAGGCCTTCGGGGAGCCCCGGTGGTCTCGAGGTGATCGATTGGGCAGGTTTCAGCAGCGCTGTCTCCTACACCTTCGACGACTCCAACTCGTCGCAGATCAATCACTACGATCAGATGAACGCGCTGGGCGTGCGCTACACGTTCTATCTGCAAACAGGCAAGTCCGAGTCGACGAACTCCGTCTGGCAGCGGGCGCTGGAAGACGGTCACGAGCTCGGAAACCATACGCAGAACCACACCTGTGGCTCGTCCGACGTGGACTCGGCCCAGGACTTCATCAGGCAGCAGTTCGGCGTGACGGCCTACACCATGGCTGCGCCCAATGGCGATACGGCGTGCCAGGGCAGTGCGTCGAAGTTCTTCATGATCCGGAGCGTCTCCGGCGGCGACATCAGCCCGGAGGACAACACGAACCCGGCATGGATTCCTTCCTATATCCCAGGGGGCCTGGAGACCACTGGCGGGAAGTGGAAGGTCTATTGCATCCACGGCTTCACGGGGGGAAACGATGGTGCCTATCAGCCCATCTCCTTCGACTCGTTCACCACTGCGGTGGAGCAGGCGAAGTCAGGGGGCGCGTGGGTAGACAGCGTCGTCAACATCGGTAGCTATTGGATGGGGCAGAAGCTCGTGACCGGCTCGGGAACGTCCTACTCGTGGGACCTCCCCGCGAACTTCCCAAGTGGCAAGTGCCTCCGCGTGACTGTCGACGGCGGGACCCCGGTCCAGGACGGCGAGCCCGTCGCGTGGAACGACCACGGCTACTACGAGATCTCCCTCGACGCGGGCTCCGTCACCATCGAGTAGCGTTCTCGACGCCGCGCTGTCATCAGCCGGACGGGACCTAGCACCGGGCTTCCCGCCGGCCGCCCCGCACTATCGTCGCTCGGGAGCGGATCACCCGCTCTCTGAGTCGTCTCGGCGAGCTCCAAGGAGCGGGTACACCGCGCGAAAACTGCCGGAATCGTTTCGCGGGGAGCGGGTCACCCGCTCCCTGGAAGGCCCGCACACCCCTGAAGAGCGGGTGACCCGCGCAAAACTGCACATCTCGGGCTCTCAGCGGGCAGATTGCCACTATTCAATCCAGTGTAGCTATAATTTCGAGCGGGTGACCCGCTCAGAATTGTCCGGCGGCACCTCAAAAGAGCGGGTGACCCGCTCTCCGAGGGCCTGCTCCGCTGAAGGAGCGGGTGACCCGCTCCTCGCTGGAATTTGCCGTTCACCCTGCGACTGCAGTCGCGCGAGTTCCTGCCGGACTCCTGCCAAGCCTTCCTAGCGACCGCACGAATCATGCGTGTTCGCATACCGAGAGAGACGATCTCCCACGCCGAATGCACCGCATTCAGCAGCGCAAATCCAACCCGAGGTTCCCTCCACCTTCGAACGGCATGTCGTGTCCCACGAGCACCGCAGAGGAGAAAGCAACCGGCCGTTTTCCGTCGCCATCCCTCGAACCAATCCGACCAATTCCGACAAGCCCACCTGCATGGAGACCTGTGCCGGGAACCAGGTGGACTGCACTCGCATCCCCCCGCCTTCCGACGTAACCCACCCCATTCCGCCGCCGAGTCCTCCGCGAAGAGAGAGGTTGCCGGGCCGTTCAGCGCCTGGGGAGCTTTCTGTTGGAGATGACTCGTCGGAAGAAGCCGATGCCTCAATGTGCGGCCTCTTTTCGGTCCCAGCGATCTCGGAAGCCGAGCGAGGGAGAGCCCTGACGCTGCCCGCGGCTGCTGTGAGCATCACGGCTTGTGTCAGCCGGGATGCAACCCATGCACGACGGACTTCTGCACGACGATGGGTCATGGCACGGTGCAATGCACCGATGCGCACGATGGGCCGCTCTAGGGCGAGCTGAGGCTAGGTGTCCTCTTGCCCGAGGGGCCGCGCAGACTTGCCCTGACGAGGCGCGGTGGAGCCTGTGTGTTGTACGCGTTCATGAGCCTGGGAGCGAAGTGGGCGAAAACGAACTACTCAGGTGGAACCGCCACGCCGTGCCAGGAACGAGACTCGCGATGAGGAAGAGCTTAGCAAGGCCCAACGTGGAGATGCGCACTACACCTCCGGGAGCCCCCGTGCGCGTCTGCGCCTGATTACCCCTGCGACTGGTTCCGCCATCCAATTAATGAGTTCTTCGGTGTGTTCCAGAACCAGCCGCCGTGGGTTCGACTTAACAATACACAGGCTGTGGTACTCTGGACGTAGCAGTTTCCCGACCCCAAGAACCGCATCCAATCCGAATAGCACGAATCTGTGGTGAAAGAATCCGCGATTCTTGGAAGATACTGGTTGGGCGAAGAAAGTATCTAGAATTGATCCCGCGTTAGGGGCGCTCTCATGGAAAAAGGTCACTAGTGCAACTTCTGGCGGTAGTGGCGCAGAATCATGCAAGAAGCCCCGAATGCCTTCTGCGTATGTTCCCAGCGATACGTCCATGCTTCGGCTGAGGTGCGCACGCCAGAACACGCTTAAGCAAAACAGGGCAAGCTTTCCAGCTTCCGCCTCAGGAAGGATGATGTACCCTCGTGCGACCCGAGTTCCACGCGCTAGAAGGGGCGCCGTACCATTGCGCTGGTAGAGCGCTTCTGCTGCCCATCTGTCGCACCGCCCCAAGTTCTGGTCGCATTTGGCGCACAGCATGGCTTCACTTGTTTGTCTGCTAGTCCGGATGATCTTTCCCTTTCTAACGTCGACGACGACCGGATTCGGATTGCCTGGGGTATTCGTCTGTCTGGCCCGCTTATATGCCCACTTTGGCAGAATATGGCTGTTGATGAGAACCGAGTCCGTTGTTAGACAAAACGGGCATGTACCGCGTATTACTGGATCCATCCGAAGCGTAGATTACGAGGTGTTCCCTATGTCTGCCAGTGGTTGGGGTAACAGGTGACGCGAGAATCGGACACGGAGCGGTGCGGCTGACCGGAGAACACGATGCGGTGGTAGCGGCGGAGGCTACCGTGATGCGCAGGACAACGGTCGGCCTGATCAAGGCGCAGCGCAGTGCCTGCGCCTTGATCCCTTGATGCGGATCGCGAGCGCATCGATCGATGACGCGCCTACCGAACCGCCACTCGTCTCTCCCTGGTGCCCGAAGCGCTCTCGGAACACGCTGCAGTCGTGCTGCGAGAGGCTTCTGGCATGTCTCGACTGACACGGGTCCGAAGATGGGGCAAGCACGCGTAAGAACGCCTCGCGCCGGGGAATTTCCCGCCTTGGACCGAACCCCCGAACGATCACAGGCGTACTCGACGAGTACTACTTCGGCGCGTTGTTGCCGCGCCCGCCCCCAGAGGGATTACCCGTCGTGCTCGGCGCATTGGCGGGTCGTCCACCCTGACCGCTCTGGGATCCTCCTCCGCCCTTGCCGCCGCTTGCTCCGCCTCCCTTTCCTCCGCCACTACCTCCCTTGCCGCCACCGCGCCCGCCAGAACTCCCTCTAGCCATTGTTGCCTCCGATTCGAAACGATGTTCTTGGGACCGCCATATTCTGGCTTCCCCAGGCCTGACTGCAAGGTTTGCGTGGTGAGACTTCGCGGGTTCTCGTTTCCTGCTCCGTTTCACAGCAGCGCAAACCTCTCGCAACGGCAGATTCCGTAGCGAAGCGATCGAACACGTCGACAATTCATGAGCTTTCCGGAGCGGGCCAAAGACAGAAGGCTGGAAGGCCCACGAAGGCTCACAAGTCAGCGCCAGGTGCGGCGCGGACCCGGAGGTCTGGCACTCTTACTACCTGCCCACGTCTGCCGTAGGGAAGGGGTCGCCGGCCTGGTCGGCGAGGCCTTTCGCGACGCCAGGGTGTTTCCGGCTCGCTTCGTGGAGTTGACCTCGGATTCCGGACAATTCGTCGTCAGCGACGCGATGACGGCAAATCCGGCGCGCAGGAACGGATGGTGAGCCATGCAAGAGAGTGAACGAGCAGAGATCGTCGCCGCATACGATGCGGTGCTGGCCCTCATGACCCTCACGGCTTCGAGCGGGTTTCGCTTTCGAGTTGGCGTCATGGGAGGCGCGCAGTGGACCCGCATTCGCTCGACGTCGGGGCTCGATGCTGGAGAACGCATGGGAATCGAGAGCGTGGAGCTTGGTCGCTGTTCGGTCGAGCTTGCCCGAGGCGTGTTGCGGCACGTTCTGGAAATCGCTCGGGCGCCAGGGTTCGGGGATCGCTGTCTCAACGCTGATGGCTGGCTCACGACGCCACAAGAAACCAGTATTGACCTGAAAGGCGACATCGAGGTCGTCTTGTATCTCACGAAGTATCGCGAGCGCCCCACGGAAGCTCAAGCAAACGAAGAGGTGCACATGCCACGTCCTGCGCATGCCATGAGCGGGGTACGACCCAGGGTGGAACAGATGGCGCCTGTGGAAGGTGATTTGCTCAGCGAGGCAGTAGTAGCCCGAAAGGGGTAGGTCGTGGCGGAGACCGGACCCGACACTGTTCCTGCACGACGTATACGTGACGTGACCACGACCCGAGGGCCCCTCCACTCGTCCTTGCTCCTCGCAATACGCGCAACGAACAACCTCCACTCGCAGCGTTGCCAGCGTTCTTCTGTGCAGTCTGCAACCCTACAGGATTCACAGGCGTCGAGTTCTGGTGGGACGTCGTCTGCGATGTGCCGCTTGAACCACCGCCGTGGCATGGAGGAAGCGGCGGCGCGGACGGGACGACGAGCCTGGCCTCTACGGCCCGGCTCGTCCGGTTGCACCGGGTCCGAACCCCACGCCCCACGCCTCTACCGCTCGCTCTTCGCGAAGCGCCCGTTCGGGAGGAGTGTGTCTGGCACGGTGCCTTCCAACTGGAGCAGACGATAGCGTTCGCAACGCGAGAAGTCGGCCTCGCAGTAGAGGGCGACGAAGGTGTCGATCAATGCGGTGGTGTTGTACTGCCTGTGGAGTGCGCATTGCTCGAGGCGTGGACAAGCAGAGCGCCCATTGTCGGCTGTCATGATAACCTCACAGCCAGTCTAGCATGTGCTGGCGGTGTTCGAGGGTACTTCAGAGTCATCATACGATCGATGAGGCGAGCCCGAACCAAAGGGTCACAGCAGTGGTCGGATGCGACGCCGATGCTCACCGTCGCCCGGATCTCATCCCCGTCGTGCTCCACGCTCAGGGCGCTGATGATCTGGCGGATACGCTCGGCGACGAGGGCCGCCTTGTCGAGATTCGCGTTCCGCAGAATGACGAGGAACTCTTCCCCGCCATA
>JAEWRL010000142.1 GCA_023398955.1 Pseudomonadota bacterium | reverse complement strand
GAGAGTTTGAGCGCCGCAATGGCGCGGTGTCGATGGGCCAGCACACTTTCCACGATCCGCTCTGTTTCCCGCGGTCTCCACGCTAACTATCCGAAATCACGCGGCCCCGATTCCGACGAAGAGCGGGTAAGGCACTTCGTTGAAATAGGCGAACCTGGCGTGCACCGGCCCGTAGGGGGCGCCGTTCGGGAAGGTCAACTCGGCCTCGGAGAGATCCAAGCGGAGCAGACCGTCGGCTAGGACACCCTGGGGCAGACCACTGCCGATATCCTCGTAGGGCTCGCTGGCTCCGATGGTGAGGAGCCGGGTTGCGCCGGCGTTCGTGAGGCGTTGATCTGCGGCGGCGATCCAGCGCTCCACCGTGCCGAAGCGCGCGTGCTTCTGCCCCGGGTTGATGACCGTGCGATAGCGGCCGCCGACGATGGCGTCTTCGAAGTCGCCAAACCCGAAGCTGTATTGACCATTCGAATCGGTGACCGTCGTCCGTCCGAGGGCGGGCAGGCTCACCTGGATCCCCGGGAGCGGGACTAGCTCGGAGTCCGTGACGAAGCCCTCGATGAGGGTCGGCGTGGGCCGAATCCCGAAGGCCGCGCGGCTTATCTCTACTCCATCGTGAGCCACCGTCACGAGCACCTGCCCGCCATATCCATAGTCGCGTCCCGGATAGAAGGCGACCATGCTGTCTCCAGGAAGGAGCGCCGCGCTCCCCGCAACTGGCTCGTTGTCGCGATGAATCTCCATCATCCGGACCTGCGTCAGCTGCCGGAAGTCCGCACCGGGCTCCGCCTCCGCATAGATCTTGCCATGGACCGTCTCGGTCACGTCCAGCGAGAGGTACGCCGGATCGATCGGCTTGTTGAAGTAGAAGGTGATGGGAGCGTTGGGTTCCACGTTCACGGCACCGTTGGCTGGGTCTTGCCGCACGAGCTCGAGGAGCACGTCGTCCGAGGAAACGACGCTGAAGCTCGTGCTGGCGCGGGCGAGCAGCGTCCCCGTGGAGGACTGCGCTTCGACAGTGAGCTTACGCTTCGACCCTGGACCAGTGACCTCCAGAGTACCGCTCGCGGAGCTCCCACTGCGCGTGAGCACCAAGGGCAGCGCCCCATCGACGCTGGCGGCAAGGATATCGTCCGCCGCCAGGCCCGAGGCTTGCGCTGTCACCGTCACGGAGGTGACCCCTCCCGAGGCCACGAACTCGGCATTCGGCCGCGGCGCGACAATCTCGATGCCCACGCTGGAATCGAGCTGGAGGGTGATCTCGAGGTTGCTCCGATTCCCAGCGAAATCCCACGCTTCCAGCACGAGCGGGAATCCCTGGCCGCGTGCGAGGGCGACGTCGAAGCTGAAGTCCCACTCGTTGGCTGTCGCGCCCGCGAGCACCCCGACGCTCTGGTCGTTCGTCGTGAACCCGGCCAGGCGAGTCTCGGTGACGGTGCCGCGCACCGTGTATGGAGTCTCGGCCACGGCATTGACGCTGGGAGCGAGCTCGAGGCCTGAGACCGCGATCTCCGGCGCGGTCGTGTCCCTCTGGACGGTGTAGGTGAGGTCGGCAACCAATCCATTGCAGCCGATTGCCTCGACAAGGATGTCCACTGCGTCGTCCCCTGGGATGAACTCGACCAGGGCGTCGAAGGAGACGCTCGCTCCACTGCCAGTCACGTCCGCTGACAGCCCATTGACCAGCACTGAATCCACGCACGGCTCGGCCGAAGCGGTACCGCTCACCGGCACGGTATCTCCGGTAATCTCGAGATCGACGTTGTCCACGCGGATCTGAGGTGGCAGCTCTGCTGGCTCGTCTGGCTGCTCTTGGAGGGTGACTCGAGCTTCGGCAGCCACGACGCCGTGCGTCGTCTCGGCCCGCACCACGAGGGAGTTCAGACCGAGCGACAAGGGGACTTCCTCGAACTCGAAAGCGTACTCGCCATCGCTCCCGGTCGGGAAAGCGACCTGACTACCGAGCGTCAGGCGGATCTCCTCGGCGGGAAGGGTCGAGCGCACGGTCCCAGCGACTGTCGTCGAGGTCGTCGTCACTATGGAGCCGTCCGCTGGCGCCGTGATCCTCACGATCGGAACCGACGGCAGCTCGAAGTGCACGGTGATAGCCTGCTGCGCCATGTTTCCAGCCCGGTCGCGCGCGAAGACGGTGATCACGTTCTCGCCGGCAAACAGCGGTGCCTCGGCGGAGAAGGCGCCGGCCTCCCCGGCGATCGTGCCGAAGGTCTGGGCGCCGTAGCGACTGCTCGTCAAATACACGCTCTCGACGCCAGAGCCGGAGTCCGTCGCGGTACCGCTGAGCCTAGCCACATCGATCTGCGACCCGCGGACCACCGGCCCTTCTACGGAGAGCTCCGGCGACACGTCGTCGATGACCGTCAAAAGCGCCGGCTCACTCGTCACGGTGCCCACGGGGTTGGAAACCACGCAGCTATAGAGGCTACCATCAAGCTCGAAGCGGCCCTGTGAGGCGTAGGTGGCAGCCGACGCGCCGGGGATATCAGCCCCGAAGCGCTGCCAGCGATAGCTGAGCTGCGTTCCGGTCGCAGCGCAGTATAGCTCGAAGGATTGCCCCACCGATACCGTCAAGCCGGAGGGGTGCTCGACGATGACGGGCGGCTCGTATTCGGTGACGCACGCGCCGCTTGCGTCGCAAACGAGGTTCTGGCCGCAGCTCGTCCCCTCGGGCAGAGGCGCGTGGGCCACGCCGCTGCTCGGCGAGCAGCCGTCGGCGGTGCACGGATCGCCGTCGTCCACGACCGGGGGTGTGCCAGCTTCGCACTGCCCAGCCCCTACGCAAGCCTCCGATCCATTGCAGGCATCGCCGTCGCTGCACTCGACGCTGACGAGCTGACCGCTGCCGCAGCGCTGGGCGCTCGTCCCTGCGCACGAGGCCAGGAAGTCTTCATCGGTCACTCCATCGCAGTCGTCGTCGACACCATCGCAGCTCGGGTCGGCAGCTGCCGGAGTTCCCGCCTCGTTCCGGTCCAGACGTCTTGTGGAGTGGGTCGGTGCGCTGCCGCGGGGGAGACGAGCTGCGTGCTCGGGCAGGTCGTGGACAACGCGCCTGGTACAGATAGTTGCTCTTATCATAACTAACACGTGGCCGACCAGCAGCGTCGAGCTTCAGTGAAGTGTGAGACTGGCTCACTGGCTCCACATCTACAGAAACACCGTGCGTCTCCCAATCATTGGTAGCCGGAGGCAAGTACGTGTGCTCGATAGTTTGACTCTCCTCATCGTAATAGCTAAACATGAACAGCACCATCGGAGCTTATGTCAAGAGAACCATACCCGGCCACTTCGTGCGAAGTTGACCACCACGAGTCGCTGGGCCACCAATAGGCATACCTAGCCGAGGAATCGGCAACACTGGACGCCGCGTATCTGATATGCGGCACGTCATTACTATCGAGAGCCAGTGATGCGCTGGTGGTACCCATATCCAGACTGATCCTTTCTTCTCTGATAGTCCAATCGGCACCTGTCCAGGAGGCATAAGTTAGACGCTGCCCGAGCACTTCATACGCGACAGCGGGATTACTGGAGCTATCGATAGCCATCGATCCATTCCTTATCACATCCGTGTCTATCGTACCGATCTGCCACGTCTCTACCCCCCGGCACGTCGAAGCGCACACACCGTCTACGCATAGAGGCGTTCCCATCCCGCTCGTTGAACAGTCACCTGCGGCGGAGACGAGTGCGTGGATCTCGAGAGCAGAGGAGGGATTGACCGAGGTGTCTCGCCCCGGAGCAGGGCATTGGGTTGGTCGTCCCAGTACATTCCATCTGGCGTTTCTCGTTGCCCATGTTGCTCTCCTATCCTGCGCGCTTGCAGCAAGAACAGTACGGCTCTTCCTCCTCAGAAACGCGTCGTGCCACGTCTAAAATCGCGATTCCACGCCATAGCCCCTCACCGGCATCACCGATCGAACACTCGTGATTCCGCCACGGGTGTGCGCCATTGCGTCAGGGGTCAGGAGAGCTCGTCAGGCAACCGCGAGGCGAAGGGAGCTCGGAATGTCACAGCGACGCGGTGACGCGGCCCTCAGATCAACGGATTGGCGCGGCAACGACCGCGACGGCGATACTGTGCCATGCGTCATGGGCCGCATCGAAGCCCGCAATCGTCGCTCCGCCAGAGCCGTCGATGACGTTTCCACTTGTCACGGAGCTGCCCCCGACCCGGAAGCTCCAGCCGCCGTCGACTAGCCGCACTCGCGGTACGCAGCCAGGACCGTGGTCTTGTACCAGGTATAGAGATCTGGTCGTCTTCCTCGTTCAAGTCGGGCGTCGACGTCCCCGACGACACAGAAGCAGTGCGGAAGCGACAAGCCAGAGTGTCGCCGATACTCCGCGGCTGGCGTGACTTGCAGGCACTCGGCACGAGCAAGATCCACCGTCTGAACCGGTATCGCCACCCGCGCCATCCACGCCTCCGGCGCCCTCATCGCCGTCTCCACTCGGCACTGTCGGTCCGGTGAACTTCCACCAATTGAATTTGAAGAGATTATCGCCGCTGCCGGTGAACGTCAGGAAAAGGTCGTGCGTCCCGCTTGCTCCGCTGACGGAGCAGGTCTTCGTGGTCCATGATGAGGCGCCTGACACATCACAGGTCCCGAGCAGAGTGCCGGTCCGACTGTCGAGATGGAGCTCGATGGTCGCGTCGCTGCCCGAGGACGATACCCGAGCATCGAAGGAGGTGATGCCGTCCAGGAATTCGACGTTCTTCACCTTGATGTAGTCGCCGTCGCTGATGGAAGTGACGTTCATGCCTCCGCCAGCGTCGGTGCACACCTCTGTCTCGAGGCCGGACGAGAAGGCGATGGTCTCGGCCTCGACTAGCTCGGAGGGATTCAACGTGGCGACGGCGGAGGGGCCTTCCGTGGTCATCGTGAGCTGCGGGATGCTGCCGTCTGCGCCGTAGGTGAACTCCTCCACGCACACTGAGCGCTTGAAATCATTGCCGCCCGGCAATGCGCTGTTGTGATAGAAGAAGTACGAACGTCCTTTGTAGTCGACGACGCCAGCGTGGTTGGTGAAGGTCGAGCCGGCCTCCATGATGTCGCCCCGACGGTTCCAGGGCCCCGTCGGGCTGTCGCTGGTCGCGTAGCTGATCTTCTCGCTCCTGCCGTCCATGCCAGCATAGACGAGGTAATAGAGCGACTCCCGCTTGTAGAACCACGGCCCCTCAGTGAATCCGTCCAGCGCTACCTCTGTGACGCGTCCCGAGTAGCTGATCATGTCCTCGTTCAGCAACACATAGCGGAGGGTCCCGTTCCCCCAGTACATGTAGGCCTGATCATCGTCGTCGATGAACACCGTCGGGTCGATGTTGCCCGATCCGGATGCGGCCAGCGCCTTTCCCAACGGGTCCGTGAACGGGCCTGCTGGGTTGCCCGAGACGCTCACGCCGATCCTCGCGCCGGTGTTGTTGTTCAGCGGTACGTAGAGATAGTATTGTCCATTTCTGGCGATACCCTGCGGGGCCCAGGCGTTGTCGGTTCCCCAGCTGAAGGTGCGTAGGCTCGCGGGGGAGCCATGATCCGTCCAGTTGACCATGTCCTCGGTGGAGTACAGCCTCCATTCGTTCATCGTGTAGAAACTGTCGACGGTGACATCCTCGTCGTGCGAGGTGTAGAGGTACAAGGTGCCTTCGTGCACCATTGGAGCGGGATCGGCCGTGTAGCTAGTCTGCACGATGGGGTTGTCCGCCCACGCAGGGGAAGGAAGCATCGTGACGATTCCCAGCGACAGCGCCGAGAGAGCCGTCCTTCCTTGGTTCCACGTTGTGTTCATGCGCGCGTTGCTTCCTCTCGAGCCCGGAGCAGCAGGTGCGCCGAGCCGGTGGCTCTGCTGGCGAGTGGGGCTCTGCCATCTCAATTGTCCGAACTGCTGACGAGTTGTTCCACACCGTCGCACTTTCCGAAGGGGACCGTTGATCGGTGGCGTTTGGGCTGCAGAAACGGGAACCAAGAGGCTGGAACTTTGACGCAACCCAGGTGTTCTAGCTCCCCGCCAAGGCGTTCGGCCCCTTGCTCGGCTCCCGTCTCAGCCGAGCAGCGAAGGCAGATCGAGCTCGGGGAGCTCTGCGTCGCAGACGATCCCGGACGGGACTGCCCTCGCTGCCCCCATTGCTTGCCTTACTCCAGCCCGCTGAAGAACTCCCAGATGTTTCCCGTGGCTGTTGGATGGACCCAGTGGTCCCACGCGCCGACACAGTAAGTGACGGGCTTTGCGTCCGGGCAACCATCATTGGTCTCGCAGCCACTGTAGCTCTCGGTGCGGGTCTCCTCGCATCCGTTCTGCGTAACCCAGAAGTCGCGGCTATTCTCGCCGACTTCCGGATCGACGATGTTGTCCTCCGATCCATGAATGACCATAATGGCCGACTCGGCGTCGGGGTCTTCGCAGGATTCGGGCACGCCGCCGGCCACTGGTGCATAGGCGCGGAACCAGTCGTTGTGCTTACAAGCGAGGCTGTTCGTAAAGAAGCCACCCATGCTGAAACCCGTGAGAAACACGCGGTTTTCGTCGATGCAGAAGCGACCCAGGAGCTCCTCTTTCAGAGCCCTGATGAAGGCATAGTTGGCTTCGTTGCTCGCCCACGTCGATTTGAGAACCTGGTCTCCCCAGTGTTCCTCGTCGCCTGGTGGCGGCCCCTCGCCCTGCGGATACGCTGTGATGGCCGTCCCCTTCGAGCGCGAGGTGAAGTTGAACTGGTCCACCACGGCAACGTTGTTCATGTCGTACCCGTGGAGCGCGATGATCAGCATCAACGGCGTCTCGCTATCGGCATCTTCCGGGACATCGAGCAGGTAGTAGCGGGTCGTCCCGTCTATCGTGATGGTCTGCTGGACGTCGGGATCCGGACGGGTCGCCTCCCTGCCGCAACCATTGGACGTGGAGCTGTCCCCAGCGCCCGCATCGCCGTCAGGGTCGGCCTCGTCGTTTGGACTCTCGCCGTCGTCTCTGCTCTCGCTCTCCCCGCACTGAATGCAGGTGGCGGCCATGATCCCCAGAACAGCCGTTGTCGTCCATCGTCTCTTGCTCGCCGCGCTCATCACAATGAATCACCATTAACACCGCCTCCCGCTTCATCCAACAGCGACGCCCATTCCGGCCCCAAAGCCCGCAGCAGCGCATATCCCTCTCCGACCCCGGGGAGCTCGAGCATCCGTCGACCAGCGCGCTCCCGAGCTCGCTGGTGCCATCAACCCGCCGTACGTACACTCGGTGAGTGACAACAGCACGACGCCTTCACTACACCTATGCGGAGTACCTTGAGCTACTCGAGCGGAGCGGCGTCAAGCTCGAGTACTGCGACGGCGAGATATACGCGATGGCGGGCAGCACCCCGGCGCATGCGGATCTCGCCGCGACCGCCATTCGCCTTCTCGGAAACCAGCTACTCGGCACGTGTCGCGTGTCATCCTCTGACCTCAAGGTTCGCATCGAGGCCACGGACCTCTCCACCTTCCCGGACGTCACCGTCGTCTGCGGAGAGCGCCGCCTCTCCGATGTCGACAAGCACGCCGTCACCAACCCGACCTTGCTCGTCGAGGTCACGAGCCGCTCGACGGAGGACTATGACCGCGGGGAGAAGCTGAGCCACTACAAGCAATGCCCGAGCATTCGCGCCGTACTGTTCGTCTCGCATCGGAGGCCCCAGGTGACCCTCGTCGAGCGCGGCGAAGCTGGGTGGCAGCAGAGAGATTTCCGCGCGGGCGAGACGGTACAGATGAGAGGTCCCTCCGTCAGCTTGGCGGTCGATGAACTCTACGACGGAATCGAACTCGACGAACAGTGAGCGCATCCCCCGTGAACACGAGCGACGCCCCTCGCCACCGCGCTGGCGCACAACATCGCCGACGGGAACGTGCCACAACGGCTCGCGCTGGCGGCAGCTCCGTCAGCGCGCTCGCTTCTTCTTTGCTGGCGTCGGTTTGGGCCGTTTGGGCTTCTCTGGCACGATGGTTTCCCCGCGCGCCAACATGTCGACGAGCTCGATGACCTTCCTGGCTCGACCCGCGGCTGTCTTCATGTTGTTGGTACAGACCATCAGGGCGAAGAGATTCTGCCGCCCGAGGGTCTGAAACGTCTTTTGCGCTCTCGGGTTTGCCTCGATAGCAGCGCGAAGATCGGCTGGCACCGACTCCTTTGTTGCATGGCTGACCGGCGCATACGCCGCGTCCCAGCGGCCATCAGCCTTGGCAGCGTCGACATGGAGCTGGCCGTGAGGGGTCATACGCCCAGCGGCTGTCAAGCGAGCGACGTGCTCGCGGTTGATCTGACTCCAGACGCTCTTCGGTCTGCGGGGAGAGAATCGCTGCAAGAAGGAGGATTCATCGAAGGCTTTCCTGATACCGTCGATCCAACCCCAGCACAGGGCGACGTCCAGCGCCTGGGCGTAGGTAACGGTCGGCACTCCAGAGCCCTTCTTGTAGATCCGGAGCCACAGCTCCGTCTCCCGAGCGTGGTGCTTCGATAGCCAGCCTTCGAACTCGCGCTCGGTACGAAAGCCTCGGATCTTGTTCTTGTCAGGGACGACGGGCGCCATGCCACCATCTTACATGGGGCGCCCCCGAGACGTGGCATCCGGGGGCCTTCTCGCAGAGTCGGAGAGAGAGCCTCATCACCCGATTCGCCGTCAGGTGGGGAAGAGGGGAAGCGTCCTGGCGGCAGCAGAGAGCCGCCGTTGGCGGCAACGGTTCGGAGTCGCTTTCGGCGGCGGCACCGCTGCGTCGTGGCGCACACGGCGGACGGTTCCCGGCATGCGCAGCCGCAGGACCGCCGCGTCCTGCCGTTCGTACGAGGCAAGCTCATCGAGGGTGAGGTTCAGGGGCCGAAGCCCTCCGACATCGGGAGCCCAGACGTAGAGCAACCCAACTTTGCCGCCGGGGGTATGGCGAACGTTGACGAAGTAAACTTCGAGTCCTCTGCGCCCGCAGCCCGCGATGGGGAACCAACCGTCGTGTACCAATTCACGCGCCGGGGAGAACAGCAGCGCTTCGTCGAGCAGACGCCCTCTGCCGAACACCTTCATCCGCCGCGGCAAAACGCCCGGCTTCGACGAGACGCCCTGGCCGGTCCCCGGAGCCGCGTCGACGCGCGGCTCGGCCGTCTCCGACAATTCCAACCCGCAGCCAAGAAGCTCAGAGCTTTCCAGCCAATCGCGGAGCCATTGCGGAAGCGCATAGGGCAGCGCCAACTGCAGGAGCGCCAAATCCCCAGAGCGAAGCGCTTTTTCAGAAGTGGAGGAGCTTACGGCGGTCACAAGCGGCGCATACTTCAATAACCACGGCGTGGGCGAATTCTTGACACGACTGACCCTTGAGCCGAATCGCGACAGGAACTCTGGCCGCCAACTCGCTTGGCTCAGCGCCAGGACACGTGGGTCGCCGTTTTCGCTTGACGCGCTCGGGTGGTCGGGGGAGCCACAGGGCAACCGCTCCCCTCGACACACAGGGTTCGTGCAGGCAACGGCTCGCGGGCGAACCCCCCCGGCCGGCCATTGTCTTACCATGAGCAAGCTTTCGAAACTCATTCGCACCCCTGGCGCGTTCCTGCGCGATTCGTGGCTCAACCCGAGAAGCGCGTCGGAGCGCCGCGCGCGCCAGCAACGTGATCCCAGTAGCGGCAACTCGACAGCCTTGGCGAGAAACTACGCCGCGTTGCTCGAGGCCAAGCCGATCGCGGAGAAGACGGTCCTCTATGAGAGCTTTCACGGCACCACCATGTCCTGCAATCCGTTGGCCCTCTTCAAGGGTATCCGTCAAGATCCACGGTTTGCCGACTTCCGCCACGTCTGGGTCCTGAAGGACCGGCTCTCCTGCACCGTCGAGAGCGAGATGCTCCAGGGCGTGCAGTTCGTGGCGCCTCACAGCGCCGAGTACCTGAAGCACCTTGCGACAGCCCAATACCTCATCAACAACACCTCCTTTCCTCCGTACTTCCAGCGGAGAGAAGGGCAGCTGTATCTGAACACGTGGCATGGGACGCCTTGGAAGACTCTCGGGCGCGACATGAGAGGGTCGGCAGGCCAGCACAAGAACATCCAACGGAACCTCGTCCAGTCGACTCACCTCCTCTCCCAGAGCCGCTACATGACGGACGCCGTCCTCCGGTCGCATGACCTCCACGGTATCTATCCGGGAAAGGTCATCCAGGCGGGCTACCCGCGGGTCGACCTCACCATGGCGGCGCCGAGGGAGCTCGTGCGGAGGCGGCTCGACATCACATCCGACAAACCCGTGCTGCTGATCGCGCCGACTTGGCGCGGAGAAGTTGGGCGAGTCACAAACGTCAGCGCGAGCTTCCTCTCCGACATCGACCGCCTCTGCGCTGCGCTTTCCAGCCGCTACGAGATCTTCTTCCGGGGTCACGTGCTGGAACAGAAGCAGTTGCTCGCAGTGAAGCTCCCATGCCGGGTCGTGCCGGACAACCTCGATACGAACGAGCTGCTCGCAGCCGTCGATGGCCTGGTGACCGACTACTCAAGCATTCTCTTCGACTACCTCCGTCTCGGTCGCCCCCTCTACCTGTATGCGTATGACTTCGAGGCCTATGCGGACCAACGAGGACTCTACTTCCCAGCGTCCGAGATTCCAGCGGAGCTCTGCACCAGCCTCGACCGACTGATCGCCGCCATCCAGGAAGACGACTGGGCTGCGCGATTCGGGGAAGCTCAGGTGCAGTTCTGCCATGAGTACCTGCCAGTGGAGGACGGACACGCCACGGAGCGGGTCATCGAGGCGTTCCTGAATGGTGACGATACGTGGTCCGTCCGCAGCCTCGACACGACGAAGAAGACCCTCCTCATGTACTGCGGTGGTTTCAGCAACAACGGCGTTACCACCTCGGCGCTCAGTCTGCTCTCCCAGATTGACTACGATGCCTACAACGTGATCCTCGTCGAGAGTGCCGAGACGAACCCCGAGCGCGTGCGGAACCTCTCGCGACTACCGCGTGAGGTCCGCATGTTCTTCCACACGGGGCGCTGCAATACCCTGCCGAAGGAGGCAGCCGTCATCTCTCGGTATTACGCCTCGGGAAAGCTCGACCAGGCGTCGGAGCGGCAGCTTCGGGACCACTATCACCGTGAGCGGAGGCGCCTCTTCGGTGAGATCGAGGTAGACGTAGCCATAGACTTCAGCGGGTACGTGAAGTTCTGGACCTTGATGTTCGGACTGGGGCGCTTCCCTCGACGGGTCGTCTATCAGCACAACGACATGATGGCCGAGAACGACAAGATAGTGAGCGGCAAATACAAGCACCGCGCCAACTTCAAGGTCATCTTCGACGCATACCGCTTCTTCGACAAGATCGTCGCCGTATCCCAGCCCACGCGCGATCTCAACTACCGGTCGCTCCGCACCTTCATGGACGAGAGCAAGTCGAGCTTTGACTACGTCAACAATCCGCTCGCTGTCGCAGCCATCAGGGAGCGAGCCTCCGGTCGTCGGCTCACCATCGAGAGCCAGGAGTTCTGGTGGGATAGCGTGGAGAGGCAGCAGGACGGAAGCGCCACGCTCAGATTATTCCCTCTCCCGAACCGCGGCGCGGTGAACTTCGTTCACATCGGGCGCTTCAGTCCGGAGAAGCGCCACGACAAACTTCTTGAAGCCTTTGGCCAAGTTCTGAAGAAGGTCTCGCACACCCACCTCTATCTCGTAGGTGACGGCGTGCTGCTCAAGGACGTCACCAAGCTCGCGCAGGAACTGGGCCTCTCGCGGCACGTTACGTTCATTGGGCACGTCCAGAACCCCTACGCGCTCTTGTGCCAATGTGATTGTCTGGTTCTCGCATCGGACCACGAGGGTCAACCCATGGTCCTGCTGGAGGCGCTGACCCTCGGCGTTCCGGCCGTCGCCACGGACATCGTCGGCTCGCGCAGCGTCCTTGGCGACCGATATGGCCTGCTCGTGCCCAACAGCGTCGATGGTCTCGTGTGGGGCATGCTCGAGTTCGTCGAGGGAAGGGTCGCGACGCCGGACTTCGATCCGGATGCCTACACGAGGGCATCCATGGCCCGCTTCTACAGCGTCGTCTGTGGCGACGGCAAAGCCGCGCCAGACGGTGGGTCCATCACTGGCTCCACACCTGGCAACTCGGTTCGGGGCACCGGGCACAACACGAGTCTCGAGGCCGGCGCATGCCCGTCGAATCGCTCAAACGCCGTACCGGCGGCGACTTCACCGAAACCTCAACTCGTCTCAGCGGGAGTGAGCGGGTCGGACGCTGGTGCACTGTCGACACGCGTTGGTTCCGCACCGAAATCTGAGGAACACCCATGATAAGGATCCTTATCAGGGCTGGAAAGCCCGCGGCCACGGCCGTGTCGGTCGCAGAAACCTTGGAAGCCAATCTCATCGGTAATAATTCCGGAAACGCGCTGTTCGCCTATGCCGTAGAGCGGCATCTGTCGGTCCCTGGCACTGTCTTCGAGGTCGACGGGTATCACCCGTCGAGGTTGGATGCGGAGCGCATCAACTCGGAGTTCGACCACTTCGTCCTGCCCCTGGCCAATGCATTCCGTCCGAGATTCATCCCACAACTCAGGCGGTATACATCGCTGATCGAAAAACTCCGAATCCCCGTGACGGTGGTTGGCGTGGGGTTGCAGGCGCCACTCCGAGGCGGGGTCGCTACCGATTCCGCGCTCCATCCAGTGGTGACTAGGTTTCTCAAGGCGGTCCTGAATCGCTCGGAGGCTGTCGGTGTCCGCGGCGCTCGGACGGCGGAGTACGTCAAGAGCCTTGGTTTCAACGACGTCGTCGTGATCGGATGCCCATCCATGTTCCTCCAGGGTGCACGCTTCAATCCTCGAAAGCGCAGCCCAAGGCTCGGCTCGACTGCAAGGATCGCAGTGACGATTACGGAGGGTCTGCGTGACGTGTGGCAGTTTGCGGTCAAGAACCTCAATCGCTTTCCCAACACCACATACATCCCTCAGGACATCGAATCCCTCCGAGTGATGTGGAAGGGTGAAGGACAGGAGGGCGGTGTCCGGGATCTGCACTCCGCCACGAACCCTTTCTTTGAACGGAACGCCGCCCGCTTCTTCGTCGACCCTGCCCCATGGATTGATTTCCTGCACCACCTGGACTTCTGCTACGGATCGCGAGTTCACGGCACCATTGCCGCGCTGCAAGCAGGGATCCCAGCGTGCCTCATCGCCCATGACGCGCGCACTCTCGAGCTCGCCCAGTTCTTGGGCGTGCCATACGTGGAGCGCACGAATCTGCCGAAGATACGAACCGTCGCCCAGCTCTACGACAGCGTGGATCTCGACGACACCAAGGCGCGATATCCTGCGCTCCTGGCGAACTACCGGGCGTTTCTCGAGCGGAACCGGCTGAGCCACACGCTCAATCCCGGCCAAGGGCCCATTGCCTTCGATGAACGAATCCGTAACACCATGTTTCCACCGGCCGTAACCTTCCGACTCCCTCGTGAGCCTGCCGGGCGCGACCAGACAAGCACCCCCTCTGCGGGGACGGCGCACGACAACCACGCGGCCGGCGAGAGTTCCTGTCGGCATCACGACTCAGGTGGGGCGCCGGAGCCACCCGAGTCGAGCCACGCGATTCCGGGTGGAATCACTGATGGACCCAGCCTTGGGTGCGTGCGGCAGACCGTCGCCGCGCTCGCCCAGCACGTGCGTTCGATCGTTGCCATGCTCTCACGAATGCAGGCCCGCGACGGAGAACCCGAGCGCACCCCGCGTACCACGACGAACAGAACGACTGCCCCTCCTCGGACGGCTAAAGCGTCTACATGCCGTGAGAAGCCGTGAGGCGGCGAGGCTGCCCGCCATCGCGTACCCTTCGTCGTCACCGAATCGCAGCCGTGTACGAGGGCCGGGCTCGTCTCCTGGTGACCGTTCAGATCAACCACATTGCATGGAAGGGAAACCACGAGTTCTCGTTGGTGGATTTGAGCGTGGTGGAGAGCAGCCTCAGCTTTCCGTTGGGCTGCATCTGCCAGGCGTTCCGAGGCTTGAGTGAGCCCACGTTGACGAACTGAAATGTCCGGCTCGGTGCGAGCTTCGGAGGAGTTGCCAGAAGCTCGATCCTTCGGCGCTTGGCAGAACTGACCCAGTTTCGCTCGGCAAAAGTGACCCGCCACCGCGAGCAGGTTTTTGCGCAGATTGAGATGCAACCTGAACTCGACCTCGACGAGCACACTGAAGGGTGTTTCGTGGCTTTACCACTGGGTACGTGGTGGCGTCATGTCCCGGGTAGCCTTCCCGGACTTCGTGGGCGTGCTTCACGAGCCCTCGCGGCTGGCCCGAGGCGACGCCGGGCTTCGAGCGCGTTGTGCGCCGAGCAGAGCAGACG